>NZ_JBMEZK010000005.1:0-424706 GCF_048822715.1 Klebsiella sp. C239
CAATATTGGGAGGGAGTTGTGAACGATTTGTTCATGGAGTCACTTGCACTGCAGCGGATAGAACTTATGGCCCGGCTGGTTGCCAGCTCAGATTGTAGCGATGACGACAAGGAGGTTGCGATTTCGTGGTTGTCGGAGCTGACAAGCGATCTGGTTACTAGGCTGAATGAATATGGGGTAAGGCAGGATGAGAGTACGCATTAGTGATTCCGCACCATGGGAAACTCCCTCCCATTGGCACCCTGCGGTTTGAGAAATCAGCGCATGTCTATGGTGCATGGATTCGCATGATCCAAAAAGGATCGCAATGGGTCGGGGCCGCCAGAACTGGCGCGCTTTCCGGCCCGTCATGCATCTGCATGAAAACCACTACACAAAGCGGGTAGGCGTGGCGGGGATACGAGCGCGCGCAAGCATGTTTACTTGCAATGTATGTAGGTATATTCTCAATTTGCAGCTTAATGATGAAAGGAGACACAAAAGTGGCAAAATATACACCGGGTCAGAAAGTAAAACATGTAACTGGACAAGGCCCTGTAATGGTAATTGATCATTACCAATCATCCACAATGACTGTTTGTACATGGTTCATCGGTGCAAAAAATCAGCGGGGTGTTTTTCACGAAGATACTTTAGTTTTATTTGTTCCTAAGACTGAAAGTGAAGATGAGTGATTCTCTTACCAAAATAATCGACTGGATGGTTAGCACGACTAGAGCTAATGGTGTGCTATATCAGTCGCAGGTTGTTGAATTTTTAATCAACAACTTTGGGGATGAATTTATCAAGACAAATGATAATGGTAATTACGCTATAAGTAGCGCTGTGCTTGCGCGTTTTCGAAAGGCGAGCAAAGACGATGTAGTTTGGGATCGTGAAGAGTTAGCTTGGCGTTTACGTAATGAAAGTGATTTGCCTGGGCGAATGCAGTAGCCAGAAAAATAATAGTGAACAAACTGGCTAGTTAGTTTGTTCACTTTTTCTTAGCGCTAGTCACTACCTAAACTATAAGTTTCAAATTTAATTATTTCGTCGTTTAACCATTCGTTAGTTTCGCTAATGCGCTTCTGTAAAGGCATCAACTCGTTGCGGACAAAAACACAGCTTGCTTTTTCCACATCCCCAACCCCCCCAACATTGCTTGGCATAATTCCCATCATCTGTGGCGGAACGCGGTGCGCTGCCATCATGTCATCGCGGCTCACGTTCTTGATGTTCAGAAACTCATCTTTCGCTGCGACCTCCGACAGCGGGATGATCTGGATGCCGTCCTTTTTACCGTTGGGCGAATACATAAACAGGTTGCGGAAGTTGCCCGGCCCTTTGGCGCTTTTCATGGCCTGGCGGATGTTGTTCACGTCCTCCTGATTCTGTGCCGCGTCTGTCATGTACATGATGAAGCCGGCATGGCTACCGTTAATGTAATACTTACGGCGAAACAGCGTGGCGGACTCATTAAGCAGCGCTGAGGGGATGGCGGACAGGTATTCCGGCAGGCCGTAAATCTCCTGGTTCAGATCCGGTTCCATCAGGTGAAAGATGCTGCCTTTGGTGAACTCATACGGCTGTGTGGCCATGCCGTATTGCACAAACCAGTAAGTGTCGAGGTCGATCCCGCGTCGGGTGTATTTCGCCAGTGATGGTTCCAGCGACAGAATACCGCCCAGCCGGTTAGTCCTTTTCTCCAGATAAGCGTTACCAAATACCAGATAGTCCTGCACAAAGCGGCTGAATGCCTGCTGACTTAGCAACGGGTGCGGGATAAACGTGCTGGTCAGGATGTTGCGCTTAACGGCAATCGGTGAGCTGTGATGTATAGCGGCACGATAGGTCCGCGCCAGCCCGTCAAAGCTCACCGGCGGCTCATACCAGCGGTCCATTTGCACACATTCTACGTAGTCCAGAAGTTCGCGGCGGTCCAGTACCGGAATGGGATCGCCAAAGCTGAACGCCTGGGTAGTCGCTGCATCATTGGGTTGTACGTCAGGTGGCATCACATCCTGTGCGGTATTCTCAGTCATTAAAAAATCTCCACGATGTTGCTTGTATTGGCGGCTTCGCCCTGCAGTGGTTCATTAAATAGTGCGTGCATCGTTGCCCAGGCCAGATCGGCGTGGCTGGCTTCTTCGCTGCGGCTGGCTTCATAGGTCGGACGGTTGCCGCTGGCGGTAGTAGCACGGCGGATAGCCATAAATGACTGCGCAATGTCGGTGTGCCCGGCGTCAAACTCCAGGCGGCGGTGGCTGATAATGTCGTATGCCTTGAGCACCAGGGCGTTTTTGACGTTGGGGTTGTAGACAAACTCCCGGACGGCAGGGAAAAAGGCTTTCACGTTTTCGTAAACGCCATGACCGACGCCGGTAGAGTCAATGCCGATGTAAGACACGTTGTACTGCTGGGTAAGCTTGCGGATAGCCTCCGCCTGAGCGCGGAAGTCCATTCCGCGCCACTGGTGGCGCTCAAGGATGCGAAACTTACCGCCGGGCACCATTGGCGGCGCAATGACGACACACCCGGCGCTGTCACCATTCTGCGTGCCTTTTGCCGGGTCATATCCGATCCAGACCTCACGCCAGCCAAACGGACGCAGGGCCAGCGCCTGAAAATCTTCCCAGACCTCCCAGCTGTCCACCATGCAGGCCTGCAGTTCGGACAGCGGGAACACGGACGCGAGATCATCAAGAAATTCGCACATCAGCAGGTTCTGGTATTCGTCCGGGCTGTATTCCAGTCGCAGCTGGTCCAGGTCGAACAGGTTACAGCCGCCGCGCACGGCATCCTCTACTGTCACGATCTGCCGGAACTGACCATCAGCACACAGCTGGCCCGCAGCCAGCGTGGAGTGGGTCAGATCGATATCGACACGGTCCAATTTTGAGCGACCACGGTTATACAGGGCGCCAGACCAGAAGGGATAAGCGCTGTGCGTCAGGCTGGACGGCGTAGAAAAATAGGTCTGCCGCCACCGTTTGTGCAGTGCCATGCCAGAGGCGACTTTGCGTAGCTCCTGGAATTTCGGTATCCAGAAATATTCATCAAGATACAGGTTGCCGTGGTAGCTCTGCGCGGTGCGGGCGTTGGTCCCCAGAAAATACAGCGTGGCGCCGTTCGGAAGCACCATCGGATCACCTCTGAGTTCAACATCGACCTCTTTGGCAAACTCAATGATGTACTGCTTAAACATGTGTGCCTGAGCTTTACTTGCTGACAGGAAAATTTGGTTGCGGCCAGTCACCAGCGCATCGATCAGTGCCTCACGCGCAAAGTAATACGTTGCCCCGATTTGGCGGGACTTCAGCACGTTGCGGATACGATGCTTTATCCCTGCTTCCCACCAGTGGCGCTGATATTCGAACATGCCAGCGCGGAAAATCTCCTCCAGCTTTTCGATCTGTTCGTCGCTGAACAGGTTTTTTTCAGGTGGTTTGCGGGGGCCGCGGTTGCGGTTTTCCACGTTCGGGTTTAAGTCGGCCTCGTTGCCGCCGTTGTTAAATTTCCCGATGCGGGCGTGGCGCTCGGACTGGCGCGCCAGCAGGTCTATTTCTTTAAAGTCTTTCCCTTCTTTGTGCTCCTTCATGATCAGCTGGCAATACCGTGCGGCGGTGGTGAGCTGCATCTGGTCAAGCGGGCCATAGCTGCCCCACTTGTCGCGCTTTTTCCAGCTGTGAACGGTTGTGGCTTTCTCGCCCAGCATTTCAGCAATGCGGGCTATGCGGTATCCCTGAAAATACAGCAGTAGTGCCTGCCGACGGGGATCGAGGTCTGCGGGGGTCATCGTTTCCATGGGACAAACATACGGGCTTGCCCTGAGCCTTTCCCCGGCTGGCTTTTGTGTGGTTTACCGCACAAGGTCTGCGCGTTGTTTCACCCCCTCCATCACAGCAACCATAAGGCCTCTCTGAGTTATTTGATGGAGTCGCTCAAATGGCAGTTAAAGCAAAACGCTTCCGCATTGGTGTGGAAGGGGCAACAACGGACGGGCGCACCATCGAGCGTGCCTGGCTGGAGCAGATGGCGGCAAGCTATAACCCGCAGGTCTATACCGCGCTGATTAATCTGGAACACATCAAGGGCTACACCCCTGACAGCCCATTCCGCCGTTTCGGGACCGTGGATAAGCTGGAGGCCGAAGAAATTGCGGATGGACCACTGAAGGGCAAAATGGCCCTGTATGCGTGGATCACCCCGTCAGCTGATCTGGTGGCGTATACGCGCAATCTGCAAAAGCTGTTTACCTCCATGGAGGTCAATACCAGTTTTGCTGATACCGGCAAGGCGTACCTGGTTGGCCTCGCAGCGACTGACGACCCGGCAAGCCTGGGTACGGAAATGCTGCAGTTTAGCGCCAGCGCCAAAAGTAACCCGCTGGCAAGCCGTAAACAGAATCCGGAAAACCTCTTTACCGCCGCAGAAGAAACGCTGATCGAGTGGGAAGAGGTCCAGGGCGAAAAAACCTCCCTGTTTGCCCGCGTCACCGCGATGTTTACCAAAAAAGAGCAGACCGATGATGCACGTTTCTCTGATGTGCATCGTGCTGTTGAGCTGGTCGCTACCGAACAGCAAAACCTGAGCGAGCGCACCGATCAGGCCCTGACCACGCAGGGTACGCGTATTGCTGAGCTGGAAACTGCACTGCAGGAGCAGCAGGCCGCCTTTTCTGCGCTGGAGCAGAAACTGAGCCAGGAAGACAGCCGTAAAGACTATCGCCAGCGTGCGCCAGGTGGTGAAGCACCTGCAGGCACCCTGACCAATTGCTGATGGAGCATAAGAACCCATGAAAAAGAAAACACGTTTTGCCTTTAACGCCTACCTGCAGCAGCTGGCGCGCCTGAATGGCGTAGAAGTTGAGGGTCTGTCCAGCAAGTTTACCGTGGAGCCGTCTGTGCAGCAGACGCTCGAAGACCAGATCCAGCAGTCAACGGCCTTCCTGACCATGGTTAACGTGATTGGCGTGGCGGAACAGTCAGGCCAGCTGCTGGGTCTGGGCGTCGGCAGCACCATTGCCGGGACGACAGACACAACCACGCAGGAGCGCGAACCCACCGATCCGACGGTCATGGTGGATGTTGAGTACAAGTGCGAGCAGACCAACTTTGATACGGTGCTGACCTACGCAAAACTGGACATGTGGGCGAAATTCCAGGATTTCCAGGTGCGCATCCGTAACGCCATCGTCAAGCGCCAGGCGCTGGACCGCATCATGATCGGGTTTAACGGTGTTAAGCGTGCCAAAACCTCAAAGCGTACCGATAACCCGCTGCTGCAGGATGTTAACAAAGGCTGGCTGCAGAAGGTCCGCGAAGATGCGGCAGATTGCGTGATGGGCAGCACCACGGCTGAAGATGGCACCACTACTGCAGACCCGGTGAAGGTAGGCAAGGGCGGTAAATATGCCAACCTGGATGCGCTGGTGATGGATGCCGTCAATGAGCTGATTGACCCGATTTTCCAGGATGATGCGGAACTGGTTGTGATCTGTGGCCGTGAGCTGTTGTCCGACAAGTATTTCCCGCTGGTCAATAAGGACCAGGCAAACACGGAGGCGCTGGCTGCTGATCTGATTATCAGCCAGAAACGCATGGGGGGCCTGCAGGCTGTCCGCGCCCCGTCATTCCCGGCTAATGCCGTGCTGATCACCCGCCTGGATAACCTGTCCATCTACTGGCAGGAAGATACCCGCCGCCGTTCGGTCATTGATAACCCGAAACGCGATCGTATTGAAAACTTCGAATCGGTCAATGAAGCGTATGTGGTGGAGGATTACCGCTGCGTGGCACTTGTGGAAAACATCACCATCGGCGACTTCAGCGCCGGTGCAGGGGAGTAACGCATGAGCCTGAGTCCCGCACGGCAGCACCGCCTGCGCGTTCAGGCTGAACAGGCCGCCCGCCAGGGCGGCAGTGTTCGCCATGCGTCGGGATATGACCTGATGCTGCTGCAACTGGTGGAAGACCGTCGCCGCCTCAAAGGGGTTCAGTCCACAGTGAAAAAGGCACAAATCAAGGTGGAGATGTTACCCAAATATACCGCCTGGGCGGATGGCGTACTGGCAGCCGGTGGAGCGCAGCAGGATGACGTGCTGATGTTTCTGATGCTCTGGCGTATTGATGCCGGTGATTTTGCCGGTGGCCTGCAGATTGCCGCGCACGCGCTTAAACACGGCTGGGTGCTGCCGCAGGCGCTGGGCCGCCGCAACGTGCAGACCGTTGTCGCGGAGGAGCTGGCAGACCAGGCGGAGGCCGCGCAGCGCATGAAAGCTGAATTCCCTGCTGACGTGCTGCTGCAGGCTCTTTCACTGACGGATGCGCTGGATATGCCGGACCAGTCCCGCGCCCGGCTGCATAAAGCCATCGCCGCCGTGATCAGCGAGTCCCGCCCGGCAGCGGCCCTGAACCACTACACGTTTGCATTGCAGCTCGATCCCCGCTGCGGTGTGAAAAAAGACAAAGAGCGGCTGGAGCGCCATTTGCGTAACAGCCACTAACGGAACGTGCCCCGCGCACGGGCGGCACGGGATGGCGACAGGCATTGCCTTATCAAAATCCCGTCCACCGCCCACTTTTTCAGGAGAAAACCCGCATGAAGTTTGTTGCGCCAGAGCAGGTGCCGGAACAGGCGGAGGTCATCAAAAACACCCCATTCTGGCCCGATGTGGATTTGTCGGAGTTTCGCAGCGTGATGCGGACGGATGGCACGGTGACGTCACCGCGCCTTAAGCAGCTGATCCTGTCGGCGATGTCGGAGGTCAACGCGGAACTGTTCACCTTCCGTCAGGCGCAGCAGGCGCTGGGGTATCAGACGCTGGCAGAGGTACCGGCGGACGTGCTGGACGGCAAAAGCGAGCGTCTGCATCACTACCATAATGCCGTTTTTTGCTGGGCGCGTGCCCAGGTGAATGAGCGTTACCAGGACTACGACGCCACGGCATCCGGCGTCAAACGGGGGGATGAGCTGGCGGAGGCCAGCGGCGATCTGTGGCGTGATGCCCGCTGGGCGATTAGCCGGGTACAGGATGCCCCCCACTGTACGGTGGAGTTGATCTGATGAAAGTGCGTGCGTACCAGGGTGACACGGTGGATGAGCTGTGCTGGCGTCATTACGGGCGCACGCAGGGCGTCACAGAGCAGGTACTGCAGGCAAATCCGGGGCTGGCTGAACACGGACCATTTTTACCACACGGGCTGCAGGTGGAGCTGCCGGATATTGCGACCACCACCACGGTGCAGACCGTCCAGTTATGGGACTGAATGATGACACTTGAACGGATCAGCGCCTTTATTACGTACTGCATCGCGGTGCTGCTGGCGATGTTGGGCGATTTATCGCTTAAAGATGCCTCTACGGTGGGCGGTGTGCTGATTGGTCTGCTGATGCTGGCGATCAACTGGTACTACAAACACAAAACCTATCAGCTGCTACGCGGCGGGAAGATAACCCGGGGGGAATATGAATCCTTCAATCGTTAAGCGCTGCCTGGTGGGTGCAGTGCTGGCCATCGCTGCCACGCTGCCCAATTTCCAGCAGCTCCACACCTCAGTGGAAGGGCTGAAGCTGATTGCTGATTACGAGGGCTGCCGCCTGCAGCCGTACCAGTGTGACGCTGGCGTGTGGACCGATGGCATCGGTAACACGTCGGGCGTGGTGCCGGGGAAAACCATCACAGCGCGGCAGGCGGCGGGGAACTTCATCACCAATGTATTACGGGTAGAAACCGCGCTGGCGCGGTGTGTCCTGGTGAGCGTGCCGCAGTACGTTTATGACGCCCTGGTGTCGCTGGCCTTCAACGTCGGCACGGGCAATGCCTGCAGCTCAACCATGGTGAAGTTTATCAATCAGAAGCGCTGGCGCGATGCCTGCTATCAGCTGCCGCGCTGGGTATATGTCAAAGGCATATTTAATCAGGGCCTGGAAAACCGCCGCGGGCGGGAGCTGGCATGGTGCTTAAAAGGAGCGTAACGAAATGAAAAAGAAATTTATCAGTGGGTTACTTTCGGTGCTGTACGCTGCGCTGATGATTTTAGGTCTCTTTGTCCCAAACGGCATGGCCTCGGCGCTGGTCCCCGCGTTGACCTGGGTCGCCTGTTTGCTGGTCTGGGTAGCGGTGCTGCTTTGCCTGGCCGGGTGGTATGCGGGTGGCATCCATCGGGAAGAGGCAAAGCAGGCGCTGACGCGCTTTTTCAGCACGCCAGGAAGCCAGGTTCTCAGATGGGCCAGGCGTTCACTGCTTGTGATTTTTCTCGCCTTTACGGGCCACGTTGTCACCCTGGCATTTTATCTGCTGACGCTGGTCGCGATTAAGGTCCTGCGTGCGCAGGTTGTTGATGCGCAGCCGGTGACGGTATGACGCGCGCACTGGCGGTTATTCTGGCGCTTGTACTGGCGGCGCTGGGCTGGCAGTCATGGCGACTGAATGAAGCCAGCCACACCATCGATCAGCAAGGCAGGGACCTGAAAGCGAAGGGCGAAAAACTGGCAAAAACGAACAGCCAGCTGATCGCCCTGTCCATCCTGACCGAAACCAACAACCGGGAACAGTCGCGGCTTTACGCGGCGGCAGAAAGTACAAACGCGCTGCTGCGGGGTCGCCAGCGCCGGATTGAGGAGCTAAAACGTGAAAACGAGGATTTGCGCCGCTGGGCTGGTGCTCCTTTGCCTCCTGACATTATCAGGATGCGCGAAAGACCGACCCTCGCCGGAGGTGCAGCTTACCGTGAATGGTTGTCCCAGGGTGACGCAATGCCGCCTGGAAAAGTCAGCGGCCAGCACTAACGGCGATTTGCTGGCGGCGCTGGATGAGGCGGAGGCGGCCTGGTCGGTCTGTGCTGACAAGGTGGACACGATAATTTCCTGCCAGGAGCGAAACAGTGAACAAACCTCAGTCTTTACGCCTCGCCCTGAATAAAGCCGTGGCGTATGTCCGGGACAATCCGGACAAGCTGCATTTATTCGTGGATAACGGATCGGTGGTGGCGACCAGCGCAGCGTCGTTGTCCTGGGAGTATCGCTATACCCTTAACGTGGTGGTCGTTGATTTCAGCGGCGATCAGGGATTACTGATGGCTCCCGTGCTGGCCTGGCTGATGGAGAATCAGCCCGATGCTGTCCATAACCCGGAACTGCGTGAAAAGCTGTTTACGTTTGAGGTCGATATCTTGCGCAATGATATCTGCGATATCAGCCTCAACCTGCAGCTGACAGAGCGCGTGATCGTCAGTGCTGATGGTGACGTGTCCTGCGTCGAAGCGGTGCCGGAACCGGACGAGCCGGACGAAATGTGGGCGGTGCGCCGTGGCTGAGCTGCAGGAAGTTGACGCATGGTTAGATGCGCTGCTGGCGGGGCTGGAGCCTGCCGCCCGTAAGCGCATGATGCGGGAGCTTGCGCAGCAGCTGCGCCGCAGCCAGCAGAAAAATATCAGGATGCAGCGTAACCCGGACGGCACGGCATACGAGCCGCGCCGCGTGACAGCCCGCATGAAGCAGGGGCGCATCCGTCGGCAGATGTTTGCCAGACTCCGCACCGCAAAATACCTGAAAGCCGTCGCCAGCCCGGACTCTGCCAGTGTCGAATTTGAGGGCAGGGTGCAGCGTATTGCCCGCGTTCATCATTACGGTCTGCGTGACCGTGTTAGCAGGAAGGGCGCTGAAGTGCGTTATGCGAAACGGAGGTTGCTGGGCCTAAATAGCGAGCTTGTAGCGTTGATTGATGAGGTGATTATGCGCTGGGTCAAAAATTGAGCTAGCGCATTTAAAAAACCATGCAGAGATAGAAAGTAAATTAAAAAACTACGTGCAATGCGCCATCCCAAGTTTCACTTGTACCAAGTGAAGGCATTGGTAATTCATTCAAATTCCATACTGGTGAATTTACAGTTTGAAATATGCTTTCGTAACTAGAACGCATAGGTGAGTCAAACAAATGTTCACCATAGTTGGCCTCTAGGATTATGTGAATTGCTGCAATGGCATTTATCAACATTTCTAGATTAGAGCGATTTTTGTTACTACCTCTGTCGTGTTTAACAGCATTATAAGAATCATACCAATTTAAACTTTTGGTTGGTTGTGAAGATGACCAATTGTTAAATGGACTAAATGAACCAATGTTTGGGAACATTTTAAGCTTTACAGAGTATTGTTCAAGTTTTAGGTACGGGAGTGTTTTTACATAATCTTTTGTGCTCAGTCGTGGCGTGTTTGTATAATTATTATCAATAAGTGTTTTTTTTAGGAGGTATTCAACTTCAGTACAGCCAAGTATTAAAGCTTCTCTTATTTTGTTACTATATGTGGTCAGGTTTTGAGGTTCGGGTTCTATAAAATCAAAGAGACTTGTTAGCGAGTTGCAAATGCTGTGAAATGATCTTACCTCGTCAAGTTTTGCGCTTTGATTATAAATTTCTGTAGTGCAGTTTTCAGTATTGTAGTAAAGACCTCTAACTGATCTTTTATAATATTTCCCTGGGTTGGTATTGAGCGTAATGTTTTTTATTTCTCTGTTTTGTGGCGATTCGTGCCACAGAATTATGCTTAATAATCTTTCTGTAGGGTCAGTGTTGTTTAACCATGTTAATGTCTCTGGTGATCTATTTTCATAACTCTGAATTTGACTCAGTCTCCCTTCTTTTAGGTCAAGGCTGCCGAATATTCCAGTGTTTATTAATATGTAGTATTTATCATTATCCGAGTCCATTCTAAAAAAACCATATTTACCATTGGTACACTCAAATACATAGTTGCTCATAGAATCCTCCTGTGGTTAAAAGTCCAGTATTCCATTGTGTCATTCAAGGCACAAGTGACTCTTTTGGCATTGTAATTAGCAAATTGTCATTCTTTAGGTATGAATGCTCAATTAACCGAAATCATGCGCCTCATCACTAATCTGATCCGCACCGGCATTGTGACCGAGGTGGACCGGGAAGGCTGGCTGTGCCGGGTGAAAACAGGCGACCTCGAAACCAACTGGATTAACTGGCTGACATACCGCGCCGGTAAATCCCGCACCTGGTGGTGCCCGTCTCCAGGGGAGCAGGTGGTGCTGTTCAGCCTGGGCGGCAATCTGGAAACAGCGTTTGCGCTTCCGGCCATCTACTCCAACGCCTGCCCGCCGCCGTCAGACTCCGAAAGTGCGGACGTGACCGCATACGAGGATGGCGGCTGGTTCGAATACGACCCCGCCACCGGGCGCTGGACCATTCGCGGTGTTAAAGCCGTGCTTATCGAATCCTCGCAGCTGGTTTCCTGCAAAACAGGGGAGCTTGTGTTTGAGGCTGACACGACCCGTTTTAACAGCAACGTGATCCTGAATGGCGACGTCACCCACGGCGGCGGAGCGATGACGTCAAACGGCATTGTGGCCGATAAGCATAAGCACCCTGGCGACAGTGGCGGAACAACGGGAGATCCAATATGACGCTCTATATCGGGATGAATCGCGATACCGGCCAGGCCATTACGGAAACCGACCACCTGCGCCAGTCCGTGCGGGATATTTTGCTGACGCCGCAGGGTAGCCGCCTTGCCCGCCGGGAATATGGTTCCCTGTTGTCCGCACTGATTGACCAGCCACAAAACCCGGCGCTGCGCCTGCAGATCATGGCGGCGGTGTACGTCGCGTTGCAGCGCTGGGAGCCGCGGCTGCAGCTCGACACTATCACGATTAACAGCAGCAGCATGGATGGCGCAATGGTGATTGAGCTGGCAGGCCAGCGCAATGACGGTGTGCCGGTATCGCTGTCCGTATCGACAGGAGCAACTAATGGCCGTTATTGACCTTTCCCAGCTGCCGCCGCCGCAGATCGTGGATGAGCCAGATTTTGAAACCTTGCTGACAGAGCGTAAGGCGGAGTTTGTCGCGCTCTATCCGGCAGAAGAGCGGGAAGCCGTGGCACGAACGCTAACGCTTGAGTCAGAGCCGATCGTTAAAACGCTGCAGGAAAACGTGTACCGGGAGCTGCTGCTGCGCCAGCGGATTAACGAGGCGGCACGGGCCGTCATGGTGGCCTATTCCGGCAGTGATGACCTGGATAATTTAGGCGCTAACAATAACGTGCAGCGCCGGGTGATCACCCCAGCAGACAATACCACCACGCCACCCACTAAGGCGGAAATGGAATCGGACGCGGATTATCGCCAGCGCATTCCTGCCGCATTTGAAGGGATGAGCGTTGCCGGGCCGGTTGGCGCGTATGAATTTCACGCGCTGAGCGCCGATGGCCGTGTGGCAGATGCATCAGCATTCAGCCCGGCACCGGCGGAAGTCGTGGTGACGATTCTGGCCCGCGACGGTGATGGCACTGCGCCGGATGACTTGCTGCAGGTAGTTGGTGTTGCACTGAATGATGAGGCCGTGCGGCCTGTAGCGGACCGGGTGAGCGTCCGCTCTGCTGAGATTGTCCGCTATGAAATCGACGCGGTTCTGTATGTCTATCCCGGCCCGGCAAAGGAACCCATCCTCGCTGCCGCGAAAGAGCAGGGCACAGCATACATCAATGAGCAGCGTCGCCTGGGGCGTGATGTGCGGCTGTCTGCGATTTATGCCGCTCTGCATGTTCAGGGCGTGCAGCGGGTTGAGCTGATGCAGCCCCTGGCTGACATGGTGATAGATAAAACGCAGGCGTCCTATTGCATCGATTTTAAAGCAGAAATTGGTGGCTCTGATGAATAGCCTGTTACCGCCGGGATCGTCGTCGCTGGAGCGCAGGCTGGCGCAGGCCTGTTCAGGTATCAGTGATTTAAGCGTGCCGTTGCGTGATCTCTGGAACCCATGGAAGTGTCCGGTGAAATTCCTGCCGTATCTGGCCTGGGCGTTTTCTGTGGACCGCTGGGAGGAAACCTGGTCAGAGAGGGAAAAGCGCCAGGCGGTCAGCGATGCGTTCTGGATCCACCAACGCAAGGGAACGGTGGCGGCGGTTCGCCGGGTGATTGAAAACCTCGGCTACAGCATGACGCTTCAGGAGTGGTGGGAGGTGGCCGACCCCGCCGGGACATTCCGCCTTGAGATTGACCTGAATGATATCGGTATTACCGAGACGATGATTAAGGAGCTGGAGCGGATTATTGGCGATGCGCGGCCGGTCAGCCGCCACATTGCCCGCCTGTCACTGTTGGCGGGGACCACCGGCCCGGTGTATACCGGCGCGGCTTCGTGCGGCGGGGAGGTTATCAGCGTGTATCCGCCGGAATACACGCCGGATGAGGCTGCCCGTTATGACGGCGGCGGGTTCCATTTCGGGTCGGTCACCTATACCGAAAACCAGCGGGGAGAAGACCCTCACCGCTATGACGGTCGCACCTTTCACGATGGCCGTGGCGTTTACGCAGGAGAATAACATGAGTGCAATTAACGAACAGACGAAATGGGAAGATGAGGTTTACCTGCTGGCGCGTGAAGACCGGGTGGAGGGCGGCATTTATGGTCCGTCAAACAAACAGGCCCGGCAGCTGGCGAACCGTACCCGCTATTTAAAAACCGCCGTTGAGTCGCTGCAGGACTACCGGGATTACACCTTCTTCATGACCCCGGATGACCCGGACGGTACTGTTGCGGGGCTTGCCGGTACGCCGGAGGGGAAACTCTTTCGCGTGGTGGTGCCTGACAGCGAGGGGCAACTGCTGGCCTTTATCTATTACCAGAAGCGCAACGGCCAGGCGAACCGGCTGAA
This sequence comes from Klebsiella sp. C239, assembly GCF_048822715.1. NCBI lineage: Bacteria > Pseudomonadati > Pseudomonadota > Gammaproteobacteria > Enterobacterales > Enterobacteriaceae > Klebsiella > Klebsiella sp. C239. Next base: position 13,665 of record NZ_JBMEZK010000005.1, read on the forward strand.
TGCGCTGGCAAGTCAGCAGGCGATTACGTCCCTGCGCCAGCAGCTGGAGCAGGACACCGGCGAGGCGCTGGATGGCCTGACCGCGTTGCAGTCCGGTCTCCAGTCGCTGACGGCCGCCCTGATGCAGCTCGGTCTCGATGAGATGGCCGCGCAGGTGACCAGCATGGCCGCCTCGCAAAAAAGTCAGTCAGACCAGATTCAGGCGCTGATGCTGGCGTTTCAGTCCGGTATGCGGGCGCTGGCTCTGGTGGAGGCCACCCCCGAAGAGGTGGAAAGTCATCAGCTGAGTAACCTCTATGCCTTCCAGGTGCTGGCCCGTCAACTGCTCCCGCTCGACGGCTTCGACCCCTCAGCGGCAGGCAGCGGCACGGGAAACCGGGAGGCGCAGGCGAAATATCCGGGCGTGTTTGCCTTCGGTGAGCCGCGCGGTCTGATTCGCCTGGACGTGACCTCCGACAGCGGCGCACCGACCAGCAAGGACAACCCGGTTAACGGCACCTTACAGGTGGACGTCGACGGGGAGATGTTCACGGCATACGTGTCCTTCAAGGTTCAGGGGGCCTCGTCGGCGGGGTATCCGAAAAAGAACATGAAATTCGAGCTGTTTGCCGACGCGGCGCATACCGAAAATGTCAGCCTGAAAATCGGCGATGTGGTGCCAAAGGACAAATGGATTTTCAAGGCGAACTGGATTGACTCGACCCACCTGCGCAATGTGCTCTGCTACAACCTGTGGCAGAAGGTGATGGCGACCCGCAGCGGCTGGCCGCGCCGGGATATTGATAACAGCTATGTGGGGAAGCTGGGGGCCAGCGCCATTGATACCGGTGCCATCGGCTGCCCGAAGGGGTACGCCTGCGTGCTGTATATCAACGGTGAGTTTTACGGCATCGGGGATTTTCTCTACAACTCGTCGCGCAAGGATTACAACATCGCCAAAAACAGCCCGGAGCAAATCATGATTATCTGGGACGGGGCGATTAACATCCCGGCGCTCACGGATAACGGCACCTGGGTGATGGACTCACCCTCGAAACCCACGGCGGAAACGGCTGCCTGCCTCGACCGCTGGCGGGACTTCGCGCAGTCCGCACAGGATGCGTTTACCGCCGCCGCCGGTACACATCTGGATAAAAACAACGTGGTGGATTTCTACGTCTTCCTCAGCTTTATCTGCGCCCCGGACTGCGTGCAGAAGAACACCACGTTTATCACCTGGGACGGCACGAAATGGTTTTTCATGCCCTATGACCTGGATACCACCTTTGGTCTGCATTACGCCGGGACGTCGATAGCCTATCCGCCAGACCTGAATCTGTTTGATAACGGTCTCGCCATGCAGGTCAACCGCACCTTCTGGAAGAAAGTCCGTACCACCTTCCAGGCGGAAATGAATGCCCGCTATGCGGAGTTGCGGGATAACGGCCTGCTTTCACAGGGCGGCGTGCTGGAGCTGGCCCGCGACCTGCTGGGGCGTTACACCCCGGAACTGATGCAGGCTGAATATGAAAAATGGCCGAATGTGCCCTCCCTGAGCATCACCAGTCTGGACCAGATGATGGACTGGACCCGACAGCGTATTGCATACCTGGACACTTTTTTCAGCTACCACCAGTAAGGACCCACCATGACCACGATTTTAGTCAAAGATGCGCTGCGGACCTCCGTTGAGGCGGCTTCGGGCGGAAAACAGACGGTGCTGTATACCCCGAAGGGACAGCCGACCTTTGTGAACATTATCCCGAAGGTGAGTATCGAAAGCCTGAACCCGGCGCTGGGGATTTCCGGCGTACACCCGGCCTTTAAGCAGGGCGACAGGGAAATCCCGTACCTGTATGTCGGAACCTATCAGGGATGCGTGCTGAACGGCGAGGTCCTGAGTCTGCCCAACGTGGATGCGAATGCCTGTAACGCAACCAGTGCCACCCTTTTCCCGTTACTGAAAGCGATGGGCAGCACCTGGCACGGCATGACGTCGGTGGAGTGGGCGCTGATGCAGGCGATGGCCGTGAAAAGCCGGTACAGTCCCCTGGGGGCCGATGTGTACGGCAAGTCCGCGCTGGATGCGACCCAGACCGGACGCCGTATCGACGGCAAAGAGGCAGGCGATTTGTCCTCACAGTCTCCGCGCATTTATACCGGCTCCGGTCCGGTCTCTTATCGCCAGGACAAAAAATACAACGGCATCAGCGACCTTGCCGGAAACGTCTGGGAGCGTACCTACGGTGCGCGCGTGGTGGGCGGTGAAATCCAGCTCTACGGGACCGGCAATGAGGCCGCGCTCGCCGCCTCCTCGGTGTTCAGTGCGCACGGCGCTGATGTGCCGGGCTGGTACGCTATCCATGCGGTGACCGGGGCCTTTATCACCCCGACACATACAGGGAACACCACCACGGCAGACTATGTGGCCACAACCCCCAACAGCGTGCGGGCGGTGACAAAAACCACCGGGCTGGCTGACAACGAGTTTTATCACCCGGCCTGGGGCGGGACTTTCGTTCAGCCGCAGAACACGCTGCCGGAAGCGGTAAAAAATCTTCTGGAGCTGTATGGCGTGTGGCCGTCCCTGACCGGGAAGGCGATTGTCCCGGCGGGGTCCACCGTCAACTACAATGCGGGCGCGACAAGCTGCATGCATCCTGTGCGCGGTAAGAACGATATTTTCCAGTTTGGCTTTGCCAACAATATCGAGGTGCTGAACTCCGAGATGGGTCTGCGCCCGGTTTATTACGCGCCCCTGAGTTAATCCCGAGGCCGCCCCGCTCCGGCGGGGAAGCCCGCTATTACGGACTGCCTTATGAGTAAAAAATTCAGCGCCATACTGACCGCGCAGGGGGCTGAACGCCTGGCCGCTGCGGCGGTGAAGGGTATCCCTCTGGGTATCACTCACATGGCCGTCGGTGACGGGGGAGGCGTCCTGCCGGTGCCGTCCCCGGACCAGACCGCCCTGATTAACGAGCAGTACCGCGCACCGTTGAACCGGCTGGTCATCGCCGACCAGGCGGCAAATGTTATCCGCGCCGAAATGATAATGCCGCCGCAGGCCGGGGGCTTCTGGATACGCGAGGCCGCACTCTTTGACGAAACCGGCATCTGCCTGGCGGTGGCGAACCTGCCCGAATCCTACAAGCCGCTTCTGGCGGAAGGGTCGGGACGTTTTCAGGTGATTAACATCTGGCTGATGGTGAGTCAGACTGCCGATGTGCAGATGATTGCGGACCCGTCAGTCATTCTGGCGACGGTGGAAGAAGTCCGCCGGGCGGGGAACAACGCCAAAGATTATGCCGATGACATAGTTTCCACTCTGGAGAATGAGACGCGGGAGGCCATCACCTCAGCGGTCAGCACCGCCATTCGTGATTTCTGGGAAGCGGAAAACCCTGTCGGCACGGTCCGGTTTTACAGTCAGCATGTGGACCCGAATGAACGCTACCCGTGGTCAACGTGGACGTATACCGGTGAGAACAGAACCATCCGCGTGGCAAAAGCGGACGGTTCGAACGTCGGCGCCACCGGCGGCAGCGATACGGTCACCCTGCAGCGGGCGAATCTTCCCGCCGTGCAGGTTGATGTAGCCGGCTCAGCCTCCGAGGTGGAGGAGCAGAGACTGAGAACCGGCAGAGGCGGAGGACATAAGCACAAAGGCGGGATGGCGGGACCAGGCGAGGCCTGGGACAGTAATTATATTGTGGGCTCCGATAATGACAGCCGCAGAACGCGAAACTATACCTCTGACGAAGGTGAACATGACCACGAATACACGGTACCCGGTCACGGTCACTCAGTCAGCGGCAAAACCGATAACCTCGGCGAGGGTAAATCATTCAGCGTCGTCGAGGATCACATCCTGCTGATGTGCTGGAGCCGTGTTGCCTGATTACCGGGTAAAACCATGAATAAATCAGCCCCGACAAGGGGCTTTTTTCTGCCTGCATTTGTGCCATCCACGGTACAACGGGCATCAACGGCTTGCGGTGAATGATTTCCATACCATGGGTGAACCCCTAAACCGGAGATTCATTCATGGCGCAAGACTATCACCACGGCGTGCGCGTTGTAGAAGTTAACGACGGCACCCGAACCATCACGACGGTGAGTACGGCGATTGTGGGCATGGTATGCACCGGCGATGATGCCGATGCGTCTATGTTTCCGCTCAATAAGCCGGTACTGCTTACCGATGTACTGACCGCCAGCGGCAAAGCGGGCGAGTCCGGCACGCTGGCCCGCTCACTGGACGCTATCGCAGACCAGGCAAAACCCGTCACCGTAGTGGTGCGTGTTGCCCAGGGCGAAACCGAAGCGGAAACCACCGCTAACATCATCGGCGGTGTGACCGCGGACGGCAAGAAAACCGGCATGAAGGCGCTGCTTTCGGCGCAGTCGCAGCTGGGGGTGAAGCCGCGTATTCTCGGCGTGCCGGGGCATGATACGCAGGCCGTATCCACTGAGCTGTTAAGCGTGGCGCAGAGCCTGCGCGGATTTGCGTACCTGTCTGCCTATGGCTGTAAAACCGTGGAAGAGGCGATCGCCTACCGCGAAAATTTCAGCCAGCGCGAAGGGATGCTGATCTGGCCTGACTTTATCAACTTTGACTCGGTGCTGCAGGCGGATGCGACCGCTTACGCCACCGCCCGCGCTCTTGGCCTGCGTGCAAAAATCGACGAGCAGACCGGCTGGCACAAAACCCTGTCTAACGTGGGCGTGAATGGCGTTACCGGGCTATCTGCGGATGTGTTCTGGGACCTGCAAGACCCGGCAACCGATGCGGGGCTGCTGAACCAGCATGACGTCACCACATTGATCCGCAAGGATGGTTTCCGCTTCTGGGGTTCACGCTGCCTCAGCGATGACCCGCTCTTCCAGTTTGAAAACTACACCCGCACCGCGCAGGTACTCGCTGACACTATGGCAGAGGGCCATATGTGGGCAGTGGACATGCCGCTTAACCCGTCGCTGGCCCGCGACATTATCGAGGGCATCCGCGCCAAAATGCGCAGCCTGGTGAATCAGGGCTACCTCATCGGCGGTGATTGCTGGATTGATGACAGTGTGAATGACAAAGACACGCTGAAAGCCGGGAAACTCTGGATCGACTACGACTACACGCCAGTACCGCCACTGGAAAACCTGATGCTGCGCCAGCGCATCACTGACCGTTACCTGGTGGATTTCACCACCCGCGTAAGCGCATAAGGGGGACCCATGGCCTTACCACGCAAGTTAAAACACCTGAATATTTTTAACGCCGGTAACAACTGGATGGGCATTGCTGAATCCGTCACCCTGCCGAAATTCACCCGCAAGCTAGAAAACTACCGCGGCGGCGGCATGCCTGGTTCAGTCGGTATTGATCTGGGGCTGGATGATGGCGCGCTGGATACGGAAATGACCATCGGCGGTACGGAGGCGCTTCTGTTTAAACAGATGGGCAAAGCCACGGTGGACGGCGTGCAGCTGCGCTTTACAGGGTCTATTCAGCGCGACGACACCGGCGAAGTGCAGGCCGTTGAGCTGGTCGTCCGTGGGCGCCACAAAGAGGTGGATTCCGGCGAGTGGAAAACCGGCGAGAGCAATTCCACCAAAGTCAGCAGCGTTAACTGTTACGCGAAGCTGACCATTAACGGTGAAGTGCTCTATGAGGTCGATGCGATCAACATGATTGAAATTGTTGACGGCGTTGACCTGATGGAAGAGCACCGAAACGCCATCGGCCTTTAATTCAGCACTGGCGCGGGATGCCGCGCCAGCCCCCCCATAACAGGGAAAGAGCATGAGTGAGAAAACAGTAGCAACGGTGAAGCTGGATAGCCCGATCACGCGCGGTGATACCACGATTACGGAAATTGTGCTGCGTAAGCCGCAATCCGGCGCGCTGCGCGGTACGCGGCTGCAGGCGGTGATGGAGATGGACGTGGCCTCTATGATGACCGTGATCCCCCGCATCTCCACACCTACGCTGACCCCGCAGGAAATGGCGGACCTTGACCCGGCAGACCTGGCCGCGATGTCGATCGAGGTTGTCCTTTTTTTGTTGCCGAAGTCGGCGTTTGCCGATTTGCCGACAGCCTGACGGTAGATGACCTGGTGGCGGATATCGCCACGATCTTTCACTGGCCGCCGTCCGTCACTGACGTTATGCCGCTCACGGAGGTGCTGGAGTGGCGGCACAGAGCGATAATGCGAAGCGGGGCCAGCGATGAGTGATAAGAACCTGCGTCTGCAGGTGGTTCTGAATGCGGTTGATAAACTCACCCGCCCTTTAAAAGTTGCGCAGGCTGGCTCTAAGGAGCTGGTCTCCGCCGTCCGGCAGACCCGCGAACAGCTTAAGAGGCTGAACGATGCAGGGGGCCAGTTAAAATCTTTCGATCAGCTGTCGCAGAGCCTGAGCCGGACCAGTAACGAACTGGACCAGGCGCGGCTGCGTGCGCAGATGATGACCCGCGAAATGTCAGCCCTGGAATCCCCCACGAAAAAGCAGACGGCAGCGCTTGAAACGCAATGGCGGGCCGTGTCACGTCTGGAGCAAAAACAGGGGCAGGAAACGCGGCAGATGGCGGCAGCAAGGGCGGAGCTGTACCGCCTCGGCATCTCTGCGGGCGGCGGTGCCCGTGAAACGGCACGTATTACCCGCGAAACGGATCGCTATAACAAACAGCTGGCAGAGCAGGAGCGACGCTTGCGGGACGTGGGCGAGCGCCAGCGCAAGCTGAATGCAGTCAGGGCCAAAGCGGACAAGATGCGCGACGTGCGTAACAACCTGGCGGGGAACGGGGCCGGGATGATGGCCGCCGGGGTGACAACGGGCGCAACGCTGATGGCGCCTATTCGCGCCTACTCGGAATCAGAGAACGCGGCTAACCAGCTGGCAGGCTCCATGATGGGGCCGGGCGGAAAGGTGGCGCCGGAGTTTGCGAAGCTAAACATGCTGGCGATCGCCCTGGGTGACCGGCTACCCGGCACCACGGCAGACTTTCAGAACATGATGACCATGTTACGCCGTCAGGGTATGTCTGCGCAGGTCATCCTGGGCGGGCTGGGTGAGTCGGCGGCGTATCTCGGCGTACAGCTGCAGATGGCCCCGACGGATGCCGCCGAGTTCGCTGCGAAACTGCAGGACGCCACGCAGACCACCGAAAGAGACATGATGAGCCTGATGGACGTGATCCAGCGAGGTTATTACGCGGGCGTTGACCCCGGTAATATGCTGCAGGGTTTTGCAAATATCAGCAGTGCAATGGAGATTATCAAGCAGAGGGGGCTTGATGCTGCTAAAACCTTCAGCCCTCTTTTGGTCATGGCTGATCAGGCGGGGATGGCCGGAGAATCAGCGGGTAATGCCTACCGTAAAATTTTTCAGGCCACGCTGGATGCTAAAAAGATTAAGAGTGTAAACGATGAGCTGAAAGGCAAAGGTATCAAGTTTGATTTTTCCGACGGGAAAGGCGGATTTGGCGGCTTGGAAAAGATGTACGCACAGTTAGATAAGCTTGAAAAACTAAATCCAGAAACAAAGCTTGCGACGATGAAAGCCCTGTTTGGTAATGATAACGAAGTGCTAAAAGCGCTGAGCATCATGACTACAAAAGGTATCGAGGGCTACCGCGAAACCGTGGCAAAACTGGAGAACCAGGCAACCCTGCGCGAGCGCGTCGAGGCGTCCCTTAATACCCTGGGGAATAAATGGGAAGCCGCTGGCGGCTCGTTTACTAACGCCATGGCGAGTATCGGTGAAACCGTCGCGCCGGTACTGAAAAATATTGCGGACTGGCTGGGAAATCTGGCGTCCGCGCTGGATGGTTTTGTTAAGAGGCATCCGCAATTGACGGCGGCGCTGTTTAAGATTGCGGCGGTGTTTGCCGTGGTAGCTACCGCTGCGGGCGTGTTGTCGCTGGTGCTGGCATCTATTCTGGGGCCGATGGCGGTAGTACGGGTGAGCGCTGGGGTTCTGGGAATTAAGTTTGTGTCAGCTTTTGGTCTGATTAAGCAAGTCATCGGCGGTGCGGGCCAGGCGATCCTGTGGCTGGGCAGGTTGATGATGGCTAACCCCATTCTGGCGATAATTGGCCTGATTGCGATGGGAGCCATTTATATCTGGCAGAACTGGGAAACGCTGGGGCCAAAATTCAAAGCAATGTGGGACGCCATCTCATCCGGGGTATCCAGGGTATGGGCTGTGATTAAGCAGACCATCAGCAGCAAATGGGATGAAATTCTGAGTGATGTTGCCGCACTGCCCGCGAAGTTTAAAGCGGTGGGCGGCGCGATCATTGACGGAATCCTGAGCGGTATCAATGAGAAGTGGGAGACGCTCAAGAGCAAGCTGGCATCGGTGAAAAGCTACCTGCCGGACTGGATGACCGGCGGAGACAAATCGCCAGGCGCACCCCAGCAAAAAGGCGCAGGTGGATTTTTCGCGGGGATGTATGACAGCGGCGGCTATATTCCACGCGGGCAGGTGGGCATTGCTGGCGAGAATGGCCCGGAACTGATTAACGGCCCGGCCTATGTGACCAGCCGCCGGAGGACGGCAGCGCTGGCGTCCGTTGTCGCCGGAATTATGGGGGGAGCTATGCCTGCAGAGGCTGCGCCGCTTCATCCAATGAGTCTGCCGGTAGCATCCTATCGTCCGGCAGCAGAAAAACCGGCAGGCACGCGGCCGGTATTTCAGTTTGAAACCCAGGCACAAATTATTATCCAGGCGCAACCAGGCCAGAGTCCGCAGGATATTGCGCGGGAGGTTGCGCGACAGCTCGATGAGCGTGAGCGCCGCATGAGGGCTAAGGCCCGCAGCAATTTCAGCGATCAAGGGGGGTACGATTCATGATGATGGTCCTGGGCCTGTTTGTGTTTCAGCTGCGCACGGTTCCCTATCAGCAACTGCAGTATCAGCGGAACTGGCGGCACGTTACCAACAACCGCGTTAATCGCCGTCCGACAACGCAATTTTTGGGGCCAGATAACGATCAGCTGACGCTCTCCGGCGTCCTCATGCCGGAAGTGACCGGCGGCATGTTGTCGCTGCTGGCGCTGGAGCTGATGGCGGAGCAGGGAAAGGCCTGGCCGCTGATCGAGGGCGGCGGGACCATCTACGGTATGTACGTGATTGAAAACCTGAGCCAGACAAAAACGGAATTTTTCGCCAGCGGTGAAGCGAGAAAAATAGAGTTTTCGCTGGGGCTTAAGCGTGTTGATGAGTCGCTGTCCGAAATGTTAGGCAGCCTGAGCGACCAGCTTAGCAGTCTGCAGGACTCCGCAGCGGCAGCGATCGGGAATATCAGAACCACGGTAGGAGGGTTACTGCAGTGAGCGAGATGACTGATTTACTCAACCTCAGCAAGACCCCGGCCTTTCGCATCGTGATAGAGGGTAAGGATGCCACGCAGACGCTGGATAAGCGCCTGCTGGGTATGACGCTGACCGACAACCGCGGATTTGAAGCTGACCAGCTCGATCTGGAGTTGGACGACACGGACGGGCTGGTAATTATGCCGCGTCGTGGCGTGGTGATTTCTCTGGCGTTGGGATGGAAAGGTGAGCCGTTGTATTCAAAAGGAAAGTTTACCGTTGATGAGATCGAACATAGCGGCAGCCCGGACCGACTGACAATCCGTGCCCGCAGCGCTGATTTCAGGGAGACGCTGAATGTCAGGCGTGAAAAGTCATGGCACAAAACGACGGTGGGCGAGGTGGTTAAGGAGATTGCCACGCGGCACAGTCTGAAGGTTGCCATCGGCAAAGATGTTGCTGCGCAGGCACTGGACCACCTTGATCAGACCAACGAAAGCGATGCGAGTTTTTTGATGAAGCTGGCGCGGCAGTACGGTGCGATTGCCTCGGTGAAGGATAGTAATCTGCTGTTTATCCGGCAGGGGCAGGGAAAAACGGCAAGTGGTAAAGCGCTGCCGGTCATCACTATTTCCCGTAAGGACGGTGACAGCCACCGGTTCAGCCTGGCGGACAGGGGAGCGTATACCGGGGTTATAGCTCACTGGCTGCATACGCGGGAACCGGAAAAGAAAGAAACGGCTAAGGTGAAGCGCCGCCGGAAGACGACAAAACCCAAAGAGCCGGAAGCAAAGCAGGGGGATTACCTGATCGGGACGGATGAAAATGTGCTGGTTCTGAACCGGACCTATGCGAACCGAAGTAATGCAGAGCGGGCTGCAAAAATGAACTGGGAGCGGCTGCAGCGTGGTGTGGCGTCATTTTCCCTGCAACTGGCAGAAGGCCGCGCGGATCTCTATACGGAAATGCCCGTGAAGGTCACTGGCTTTAAACAACCCATTGATGACGCCAGCTGGACCATCACCACGTTAACGCACACCGTCAACCCGGATAGCGGATTTACAACCAGTATCGAGCTGGAAGTGAAAATTGATGATTTAGTAATGGACTGAGGTTTTCAAAAGAGAACTAAAAGTTCACAAAGTGAAATAATGTTGTATCATTATTGCGATTTCAGCAAAAATGGCGGGAACGTAAAAATGATGATTTGCCCATTATGTGGAAGTGCAGCCCATACTCGCAGCAGTTTCCAGGTCTCTTCAATGACCAAAGAACGTTACAACCAGTGCCAGAATATCAACTGCAGCCATACGTTCGTAACGCATGAGACTTTTGTTCGCTCAATTTCTACACCTAAAGAGGCCCATCCTGTGCAGCCTCACCCCACAAATTCAGGCCAGGCTGCGCTGGCTCTTTGAGGCTGTCGCCACTTTGTCGCCATGACTTAAAAAGAGAGTTTGTAACTCAATGATTTTAAAGGCTGTAAAATTCAGGCAACAAAAAACCCATCAACCTTGAACCGAAGTGGCGGGGTTGATGGGCTCCACAAAATGGGGACATCAAAGAAAAGCAGTGGCATTACTTATGACTGATGCCCTGAGAAAAAGTTCTGCCTGTGGCGGCTTTTTTCGCAAAAAATTTATTGTAGCCCTGGCCAGATGATCACGATGAGCGTCCCGGCGAGGGTGAGCAGCACGTTGGCGATGGCGTAGGTGCCCGCATAGCCGAGCGCCGGGATGTTGCTGCGCGCGGTATCGCTGATGATCTCCATCGCCGGGGCGCAGGTGCGGGCCCCCATCATGGCGCCGAACAGCATCGCCCGGTTCATGCGCAGCACGTAGGCGCCGAACAGGAAGCAGATTACCACCGGCACCAGGCTGACGATAAGCCCGGCCGCCAGCATCTGGCCGCCGACGGCGCCCAGCCCGTTATTGATCCCGGCCCCGGCGCTGAGCCCGACCCCGGCCATAAACACCATCAGACCAAACTCTTTCACCATGTTCAGCGCCCCCTGCGGGATATAGCCAAAGGTTGGGTGGTTGGCGCGCAGGAAGCCAAGCATGATGCCGGCGAACAGCAGGCCGGCGGCGTTGCCGATGCCGAAGCTGAAGGAGCTGAACTGGAAGGTGATCATGCCGATCATCAGGCCGACGATAAAGAAGGCGCAGAAGGCGAGGAGATCGGTCACCTGGCTGTGAATGGAGATAAAGCCGATGCGGTCGGCTACGGTCTTCACGCGGCGGGCGTCGCCGCTGACCTGCAGCACGTCGCCTTTGTTCAGCACCACGTTGTCGTCGATAGGCATCTCGATCTGGCTGCGAATGACCCGGTTCAGGAAGCAGCCGTGATCGGTAAGCTTGAGCTGCGCCAGGCGGCGGCCGACGGCGTTGTGGTTTTTGACCACAATCTCTTCGGTGACGATGCGCATGTCGAGCAGGTCGCGGTCGAAAACCTCTTTACCGTTGCGGAAGCTCGGGTCGAGGCGGGCGTGCGCGTCCGGGTAGCCCACCAGCGCAATATCGTCGCCCATCTGCAGCACCGCGTCGCCGTCCGGGTTGGCCAGAATGCCGTTGCGGCGGATGCGTTCGATATAGCAGCCGGTCTGGCGATAAATGCCCAGCTCGCGCAGATTTTTGCCATCCGCCCATGCCACCAGCTCCGGGCCGACGCGATAGGCGCGGATCACCGGCAGGTAGACTTTACGTTTGGAATCGGTATCGAGGCCGCGCTCGCGGGCGATTTGCTGGGCGCTGGTCTGCAGATCCTGATGCTGCAGCTTGGGCATATAGCGGGCGCCGACGATCAGGCTCACCAGACCAACCAGGTAGGTCAGGGCATAGCCGAGGCTCAGGTGGTCAAGCGACTGCGCCAGCTGATCGCTGGGCAGGCCGAAATGGCGCAGGGTGTCCCCCGCGCCCACCAGCACCGGGGTGGAGGTCATCGCCCCCGCCAGCATACCGGCGGTGAGCCCGATATCCCAGCCGAACACTTTACCCAGCACCATGGCGATCAGCATCGCGCTGCCGACCATCACCAGGGCCAGCATCAGATAGTTTTTCCCGTCGCGGAAAAAAATCGAAAAAAAGTTAGGACCGGCTTCCACGCCGACGCAAAAAATAAACAACATAAAGCCGAGATTAAGGGCATCGGTGTTAATCGCGAAATGCTGCTGACCTAATAATAGAGAAACGACTAAAACGCCAATGGAATTACCAAGTTGTACTGAGCCGAGACGCAGTTTTCCCAGGCATAGTCCTAATGCAAGTACAACGAATAATAACAGGATGTAATTCCCGTTTAACAAATCTGCGACGTTTATATTCACGAAAGCCAACTTCTCGTTTACTAGTAAGTTGTTGAAGGAAATGGTTATTTGGTCTAAGGTTGCTCAGGCGTTCGCGTTGTCGCGAACCTATTCTGGCACCCTGTTATAACCAGCAAAAATATACCCGCTAGTTTAATCCTTCCTGGATGCGGCGGCTAGTGACAATCGTTTTTAGGCTGGTAGGGGAGTTATTGGCATGGATTGCCGAAATGCTTTATCTGACTGGGCGACGTGGACGTGAGTTAGAGGCAACATCAGGAGGATACGGTGAAATCTGAGCGTAGTTGGGCCGGCATTATCTGTGGCTTCGTTCTGTTCATTGTGGTGTGCTTATCGTTGTTGTTACATATGAAAGGGGCCTTTCGCGCCAGCGGCAACCCGGAGCTGGGCCTGCTCTTCTTTTTGCTGCCAGGGGCGGCGGCGAGCTGTCTCTCTCCCGGACGGCGGGTGCTGCGTCCTTTGCTCGGCGCGATACTGGCGGCGCCGGTCTGTATGGTGACGATGCGGCTGTTTTTCGTCACGCACCGGACGTTCTGGCAGGAGATGGCGTGGGTACTGAGCGCGGTGTTCTGGTGTGCGCTCGGGGCGTTGTGCTTTTTGTTTATCTGCGCCTGGCTTGATACCTGGCGCAGTCATTCATCGAGTAAATAAATTTACTCAGGCAAACAGGCCAAGGTTCTCTTTCGCCCAGGCTTCGAAATCGGTGCAACCGCCGATGTGTTTCTGGTCGACGAAAATCTGCGGTACGGTTTCAACCGGTTTGCCGACGGTTTTTTCCAGATCAGCTTTGCTGATGCCTTCGGCGTGAATATCCACGTAACGGTAGTTAAAGTCATCACGCTCGTTGGTCAGTTTTTCTGCCAGCTCTTTGGCGCGAACGCAGTAAGGGCAGCCTGGACGACCAAAAATAACGGTAAACATTGCTTCTCTCCTTAAACCTCAGCCGGATGGCGAATGGCGCTTATGATGCCTGCATTGGCCGGTGAGGGAAAGAAGGTTCTGCCTTTTGCTTCGATGGTTTACGGCTATGTTTGATAAATGTCGTACTATCAAAACCCGTATACTGACCCGGCGGCGCGGTGGCATTGGCTGGCGCGCCGCGTTTATCAACCGGAGAGGCGTGATGCGAAAATTTGCCCCGTTGCCAAAAAGCATACTGCTGGTTGAGATCCTCGGGATGGGGCTGTTAACCCTCGCCTGGCTCTCGCTTAACCAGTATGTCCAGCTGCCTGCGCCCATTGCCAGCCCGACCGCGGCGCTGGTGATGCTCTTTGCCGGGATCGTGCTGATGATCCCCGCCGCCATCGTCGTGATGTGGCGGATGGCGCAGATCGTGGCCCCGCAGTTAACCCACTCTCCTGAGCCTGAATCCTTGTCTGACAGAGAAAAACGAAATGACGCCGACCATTGAGCTGCTGCGCAGCCACCGTTCTATCCGCCACTTCACCGATGCGCCCGTGAGCGACGAACAGCGCGCGGCGATTATCGCCAGCGCGCAAGCGGCATCTACCTCGAGTTTTTTACAGTGCACCTCCATCATCCGTATTACCGACCCGGCCCTGCGTGAACGTCTGGTCCCGCTGACCGGCGGCCAGCAGCACGTCGCCCAGGCGGCGGAGTTTTGGGTCTTCTGCGCCGACTTTAACCGCCACCTGCAGATCTGCCCGCAGGCGGAGCTGGGGCTGGCGGAACAGCTGCTGATCGGCGTTGTCGATACGGCGCTGCTGGCGCAAAACGCGCTGACCGCCGCCGAGTCCCTCGGGCTGGGTGGCGTCTATATCGGCGGGTTGCGCAACAGCATCGAGGCGGTGACCGAGCTGCTGGAGCTGCCGCAGCACGTCCTGCCGCTGTTCGGTCTTTGCCTTGGCTGGCCGGCGGATAACCCGGACATCAAGCCGCGGATGCCGGCCGCCATGCTGGTGCATGAGAACCGCTATCAGCCGCTGGATAACGCGCTGCTGGCTGAGTATGACGAACAGCTGGCGCACTATTATCTGTCGCGCGGCAGCAACGCCCGCCGCGATACCTGGAGCGATCATATCCGTCGCACTATCGTGAAAGAGAGTCGTCCGTTTATTCTCGACTATCTGCATAAGCAGGGGTGGGCAACGCGCTGATTACGTGTACACTGCTGCTCCGGCCAGGCGGTATCCGCCGCTGGCGGCAGGAAAGGTGGATGTGTGTTCGATAGCTGAGGCCCGCCAGTGCGGGTCTTTTTGCAGAGGTGCAGGATGAAAATTGCCATATTATCCCGGGATGGAACGCTTTATTCATGTCGACGCCTGCGCGAAGCGGCGCAACAGCGCGGGCATCAGGTCGAGATCCTCGATCCGCTTTCCTGTTATATGAACGTCAGCCCGGTAGCCTCTTCGATCCACTATAAAGGGCGCCAGCTGCCGCACTTTGATGCGGTGATCCCGCGCATTGGCTCGGCGATCACCTACTATGGCACCGCGGCCCTGCGTCAGTTTGAGCTCCTGGGAAGCTATCCGCTGAACGAATCGGTCGCCATCACCCGCGCTCGCGATAAGCTGCGCTCGCTGCAGCTGCTGGCGCGCCAGGGCATCGATCTGCCGCTGACCGGCATCGCTCACTCCCCCGATGACACCAGCGATCTGATCGCCATGGTCGGCGGCGCGCCGCTGGTGGTGAAGCTGGTGGAGGGTACCCAGGGGATCGGCGTGGTGCTGGCGGAGACCCGCCAGGCGGCGGAGAGCGTGATCGACGCCTTTCGCGGGCTGAACGCCCACATCCTGGTGCAGGAGTATATTGCCGAGGCGAAAGGCTGCGATATTCGCTGCCTGGTAGTTGGCAATGAGGTGGTGGCGGCGATCGAACGGCGGGCGAAAGAGGGCGATTTTCGCTCTAACCTGCACCGTGGCGGCATGGCTACGGTGGCGCAGATTAGCGATGAGGAGCGCGCCATTGCCATCAAGGCGACGCAAACGCTGGGCCTGGACGTCGCCGGTGTCGATATTTTACGCGCCACCCGCGGGCCGCTGGTGATGGAGGTGAATGCCTCGCCCGGACTGGAAGGCGTGGAAACCACCTCCGGCGTGGACATCGCCAGCAGGATGATCGCCTGGATCGAGCGCCAGGCGACACCGGAATTCTGTTTGAAAATAGGCGGCTAACCGCCGGATGCAAGACTGTCATGGTATGCGGCGCTTTTTTTGCGTAAGCTATGGCGTCGTTTTTCCACTGTAAGAGGTCACAGGCACTATGGATTCACTGGTCGTTCCAGGTCTGGATACGCTACGTCGCTGGCTGGATGAGATCGGCATCAGCTTTTTTGAGTGCGATTCCTGTCAGGCATTGCACCTGCCGCATATGCAGAATTTCGACGGTATTTTTGATGCCAAAATTGACCTGGTGGATAACGTGGTGCTCTTTTCCGCCCTGGCGGAGGTGAAGCCGTCTGCTTTACTGGCGCTGTCGGCGGATCTCTCGGCCATCAACGCCAGTTCGTTAACCGTGAAGGCGTTTATCGACATTCAGGACGATAATTTGCCCAAGCTGGTGGTCTGCCAGTCGCTGTCTATCGGCCCCGGGGTGACGATGGAGCAGTTCGCCTGGTTCTTCCGCCAAAGTGAGGAGCAGATCTCGATGGTGATCCTCGAAGCCGGCGCCAATCAGCTGCTGTACAAAGGCGAAGAAGAAGAGCCGGTCGCAGAAAACGTGCAATACCATTTTCTTCACTAAACCTGCCTAAAATTAGCGCAGCCACTACCGCAGCGGCTGCGTATTACCCGCTTTTATTCTGCATTTAACCTTTCTTTAAAGCATTATTCACCGCCATTCAGGCCGTTTTGGCTTATCACGTAGACCGTTATTGCATAAAAATTTGATAAAAGGCGTTTTTTTACCTGGGCTATAGCCTCTTATTCTGGCTACAGTTATTCTGGCGATGCTTCCAGTTGCGAGCAACCACTCCGGGAGAGATCCGCTCTCCTTTTCTCAGGCAATGAAAAAATATGCATGATTTTTGCATGCGTAGAAATGCGTATATTTGAGCCCGTAAGTTAACGGGCGTTGAGAAGGAAAAGAGATATGACCGCCTTTGGTAAAAAATGGTTAACAGGTCTGGTTACGGGTGCGCTGATGGCCGTCTCTGCCGGTTCGCTCGCCGCCGAACAAAAAACCCTGCATGTCTATAACTGGTCTGATTATATTGCGCCGGACACCGTGGCCAATTTCGAAAAAGAGACCGGGATTAAAGTCGTGTATGACGTTTTTGATTCCAATGAAGTGCTGGAAGGTAAATTAATGGCCGGCAGCACCGGTTTCGATCTGGTGGTGCCATCGGCCAGCTTCCTTGAGCGCCAGCTGGCGGCGGGCGTGTTCCAGCCGCTGGATAAGAGCAAGCTGCCGAACTGGAAGAATCTCGACCCCGAAGTGCTGAAGCTGGTCGCCAAGCATGACCCGGAGAATAAATACGCCATGCCTTACCTGTGGGCGACGACGGGCATTGGCTACAACGTTGATAAAGTGAAAGCCGTCCTCGGCAAAGATGCGCCGGTGGACAGCTGGGATCTGGTGCTGAAGCCGGAGAACCTAGAAAAACTGAAAAGCTGCGGCGTCTCCTTCCTCGACGCGCCGGAAGAGATTTTCGCCACCGTGCTGAACTACCTTGGCAAGGATCCGAACAGCAGCAAAGCGAATGATTACACCGGTCCGGCCACCGATCTGCTGCTGAAGCTGCGGCCGAACATCCGCTACTTCCACTCTTCGCAATATATTAACGACCTCGCCAATGGCGACATCTGCGTGGCGATCGGCTGGGCTGGGGACGTCTGGCAGGCGGCGAACCGCGCGAAAGAGGCGAAGAACGGCGTCAACGTCTCCTACTTTATTCCGAAGGAAGGCGCCCTGGCGTTCTTTGACGTCTTTGCGATGCCGGCCGACGCTAAGAATAAAGATGAGGCCTATCAGTTCCTTAACTATCTAATGCGCCCGGATGTGATCGCCAAAATCAGCGACCAAGTGTTCTACGCCAACGGCAACAAGGCCTCTACGCCGCTGGTCAGCGAGACTATCCGTAACAACCCGGCGATTTATCCGCCAGCGGATGTGTTCGCCAAACTGTTCACGCTGAAGGTGCAGGATCCGAAGATCGACCGCGTGCGCACCCGCGCGTGGACCAAAGTGAAGAGCGGTAAATAAACTCTGACGGCCCGGTAAGCGGGCCGTATCAGAACGGCACTCGCCGGGAAATGGCAGCGCGCCCGGCGAGCAGAAGCACCAGGATGGTGCACCTGCACTGTTAAGCACGAAGTATGGCACCGGACCATATGGTGATCGTTTTTTTGCCGGAGAGCACCCGATTGAACGACGTAATGCCCCGCCCACAGGCGAAAGCCCCCAAAGCGCTGACCCCGCTGCTGGAAATCCGTAACTTAACCAAGTCGTTTGATGGCCAGCACGCTGTCGACGATGTCAGTCTCACTATTTATAAAGGCGAAATTTTTGCTCTGCTGGGCGCATCAGGCTGCGGGAAATCGACCCTGCTGCGCATGCTGGCGGGCTTTGAGCAACCGACCGCCGGACAGATTATGCTCGACGGCGTGGATCTGGCGCGCGTACCGCCCTATCAGCGGCCTATCAATATGATGTTCCAGTCCTACGCCCTGTTCCCCCATATGACCGTTGAGCAGAATATCGCTTTCGGTCTGAAGCAGGATCGTCTGCCTAAGGCGGAAATCACCGCCCGGGTGCAGGAGATGCTGGCTCTGGTGCACATGCAGGAGTTCGCTAAACGTAAGCCGCACCAGCTCTCTGGCGGTCAACGCCAGCGCGTCGCGTTGGCGCGCAGCCTGGCGAAACGACCAAAGCTGCTGCTGCTCGACGAGCCGATGGGGGCGCTGGATAAAAAGCTGCGCGATCGCATGCAGCTGGAGGTGGTGGATATTCTTGAGCGCGTTGGCGTGACCTGCGTGATGGTGACTCACGATCAGGAAGAGGCCATGACCATGGCGGGCCGTATCGCCATCATGAACCGCGGCAAGTTTGTGCAGATTGGCGAACCGGAAGAGATTTACGAGCACCCGACCACCCGCTACAGCGCCGAGTTCATCGGCTCGGTGAACGTCTTTGAAGGGCTGGTGAAAGAGCGTTTGGAAGATGGCCTGGTGCTGCGCTCGCCGGGACTGGTGCATCCGCTGAAGGTCGACCCCGACGCCTCGGTGGTGGACAACGTGCCGGTGTGGGTGGCGCTGCGTCCGGAGAAGATCATGCTGTGCGATGAGCCGCCGGCGGATGGCTACAATTTTGCCGTCGGCGAGGTGATTCATATCGCCTATCTGGGGGATCTCTCCATCTACCATGTGCGCCTGCAAAGCGGGCAGATGATCAGCGCCCAGCTGCAGAATGAGCACCGCCATCGGAAAGGGACGCCCACCTGGGGTGACGAGGTGCGTTTATGCTGGGATGCGGACAGCTGCGTTGTACTGACGGTGTAAGGAGAGGGCGATGAGTACCGTTGAATCCCCGTCAGGGGCGAAAAAACCGGGCGGCTTCGCGCTGTGGGCGGCGCGTCTGCAGATGGCGCATGGCCGCAAGCTGGTGATCGCGCTGCCCTATCTGTGGCTGATCCTGTTGTTTATGCTGCCGTTCCTGATCGTGTTCAAGATAAGTCTTGCCGAGATGGCGCGGGCGATCCCTCCCTACACCGATCTGATGGAGTGGGCGGATGGTCAGCTGACGCTGACCCTTAACTTTGCCAACTTCCTGCAGCTGACCGACGATCCGCTCTATTTTGAGGCTTATCTGCAGTCGCTGCAGGTGGCGGGCATCTCGACGCTCTGCTGCCTGCTGCTGGGCTATCCGCTGGCCTGGGCGGTGGCGCACAGCAAGCCGTCGACGCGCAATATTCTGCTGTTGCTGGTGATCCTCCCGTCGTGGACGTCGTTTTTGATCCGCGTCTATGCCTGGATGGGACTGCTGAAAAGCAACGGGGTGTTGAATAACTTCCTGCTGTGGCTAGGGGTTATCGATCAGCCGCTGGAGATCCTGCACACCAACCTGGCGGTATATATCGGTATCGTCTATGCCTATCTGCCGTTTATGGTGCTGCCTATCTACACCGCGCTGACCCGCATCGACTATTCGCTGGTGGAGGCCTCGCTGGATCTCGGCGCCCGGCCGCTGAAGACCTTCTTTCAGGTGATTGTTCCGCTCACCAAAGGGGGGATTATCGCTGGCTCCATGCTGGTGTTTATCCCGGCGGTGGGGGAGTTCGTGATCCCGGAGCTGCTGGGCGGGCCGGACAGCATTATGATTGGCCGCGTGCTGTGGCAGGAGTTCTTTAACAACCGTGACTGGCCGGTGGCTTCGGCGGTAGCGATTGTCATGCTGCTGCTGCTGATCGTGCCGATCATGTGGTTCCATAAGCACCAGCAAAAACAGATGGGAGAGCAGGGATGAACGACTTGCCGGTAGTACGCTCGCCGTGGCGCATTCTGATCCTCGTGCTCGGGTTCACCTTCCTCTATGCCCCGATGCTGATGCTGGTGATCTACTCCTTCAATAGCTCAAAGCTGGTGACGGTCTGGGCCGGGTGGTCAACGCGCTGGTATAGCGAGCTGTTCCACGATGACGCGATGATGAGCGCGGTGGGGCTCAGCCTGACTATCGCCGCCTGCGCGGCGACGGCGGCGGCGATCCTTGGCACCATCGCCGCGGTGGTGATGGTGCGCTTTGGACGTTTTCGCGGCTCCAACGGCTTCGCGTTTATGATCACCGCGCCGCTGGTCATGCCGGACGTGATCACCGGGCTCTCGCTGCTGCTGCTGTTCGTGGCGCTGGGACATGCCATCGGCTGGCCGTCGGATCGCGGGATGCTGACCATCTGGCTGGCGCACGTCACCTTCTGTACCGCCTACGTGGCGGTGGTGATCTCCTCGCGCCTGCGTGAGCTGGACCACTCGATCGAAGAGGCGGCGATGGATCTGGGCGCCGCGCCGCTGAAGGTCTTCTTCGTCATCACGCTGCCGATGATTATGCCAGCGGTGATCTCCGGCTGGCTGCTGGCCTTCACGCTGTCGCTGGATGACCTGGTGATCGCCAGCTTTGTCTCCGGTCCCGGGGCCACGACCTTGCCGATGCTGGTCTTCTCCAGCGTGCGCATGGGGGTCAACCCGGAGATTAACGCCCTGGCGACGCTCATCCTCGGCGTGGTCGGCGTTGTTGGTTTTATCGCCTGGTATTTGATGGCCCGCGCAGAAAAGCAGCGAGTGCGCGATATCCAGCGTGCAAGACAAGGCTGAACCACCTAAAATCGGTACAGCAGCCTCCGGTCGGCGCCACTCTGTGGCGCCGTTTTCATGGAAGACATTACGTTGGGATTGTTTACGAAAACTCGCTCATCGCATGCCCGCCTTAACGTCCCTGCGCTGGTGCAGGTGGCGGCCTTTGCGATTATTTTGATTCGCGGTCTGGATCTGCTGATGATCCTCAATTTGTTGGGCCTGCAGGGGCTGAACGAATTCATACACCGTAGCGTCCAGACCTGGAACCTGACGCTGGTCTTCCTCGGCAGCCTGGCGCTGGTGTTTATCGAAATCTGGTGCGCCTTCTCGCTGGTGAAAGGGCGCAACTGGGCGCGCTGGGTCTATCTGCTGACGCAGATGATAGCCGCCGGCTACCTGTGGGCGGCGTCGCTGGGCTACGGGTATCCGGAGCTGTTCAGTATTCCCGGCGAATCCAAACGGGAGATCTTCCACTCGCTGGTGATGCAAAAACTGCCGGATCTGCTGGTCCTGACGCTGCTGTTTGTGCCAGCGACCTGCCGTCGGTTTTTCCGCCTGCAATAACGGTGATACAATCCCCGCCCCTGGAATTTTGAAGGTCAATTATGCATTGCGCACTCTACGACGCCGGCCGCTGCCGTTCCTGTCAATGGCTGGAACGGTCGGTTCCGCAACAGCTCGCCGATAAAATGGCCGACCTGCGCACGCTGCTGGCGGCAATCCCCGTCGCCGACTGGGGCGAGCCGGTCAGCGGGCCGGAGGCGGCTTTCCGTAACAAGGCCAAAATGGTGGTCAGCGGCAGCGTTGAGCGTCCGCTACTGGGGATGCTGCACCGCGATGGCACCCCGGTGGACCTCACCGACTGCCCGCTCTATCCCGCCGAGTTTGCGCCGGTGTTTGCCGGCCTGAAGCCCTTTATCGCCCGCGCCGGGTTAACTCCCTACAACGTCGCGCGCAAGCGCGGGGAGCTGAAATATCTGCTGCTGACCGCCAGCCAGCAGGGGGAGATGATGCTGCGCTTCGTGCTGCGCTCAGAGGCCAAGGTGGCCCAGCTGCGCGCCGCGCTGCCCTGGCTGCAGGCACAGCTCCCGCAGCTCAAGGTGATCACGGCGAATATCCAGCCGGTGCATATGGCAATCATGGAAGGCGAACAGGAGATCTTCTTCACCGAACAGCAGGCGCTGGGCGAGGTCTTTAATGAGGTGCCGCTGTGGATCCGTCCGCAAAGCTTCTTTCAGACTAACCCGACGGTAGCCAGCCGGCTGTACGCCACCGCCCGCGACTGGGTGCGCGCGCTGCCGGTCCAGCATATGTGGGATCTGTTTTGCGGCGTCGGCGGTTTTGGCCTGCACTGCGCGACGCCGGCGATGCGCCTGACCGGGATAGAGATAGCCCCGGAAGCGATCGCCTGCGCCAGGCAGTCTGCCGCGCAGCTGGGGCTCGGCAATCTGCATTTTCAGGCGCTGGACTCCACGCGGTTCGCCACGCATGAAGCGGATATCCCGCAGCTGGTGCTGGTCAACCCGCCGCGACGCGGCATTGGCCCTGAACTGTGCGACTATTTAAGCCGCATGGCGCCGCCCTACATTATCTATTCCAGCTGTAACGCCCGCACCATGGCGACCGACATTGCCCGTCTTAGCGGCTATCGCGTCGAGCGGGTCCAGCTGTTTGATATGTTCCCTCATACCGCCCACTACGAAGTGCTGACCCTGCTGGTCCGCGAAGTTTAAACAAAATGTGAAGGCTTTGCGCCGCCGAAATCGGGTAAGCTTGACGCAGCATGTTTTGTTATTGGTGGGGGGAATCTAATGGCCAAAACCATTCTGCTGGTGGAAGATGATGAGGATATAGCCACGCTGCTGCGGCTCAATCTGCAGGATGAGGGCTATCAGATTGTGCATGAGGCCGATGGCGGCCAGGCCCTCGCCCGACTGGAAACGCGGGTCTGGGATGCGGTGATCCTCGATTTGATGCTGCCCGGCGTCGACGGCCTGGAGATCTGCCGGCGCATCCGCCAGATGACCCGCTATCTGCCGGTGATCATCATCAGCGCTCGCACCAGCGAAATGCACCGTGTGCTGGGCCTGGAGATGGGCGCCGACGACTATCTGGCGAAACCCTTTTCGTTACTGGAACTTATCGCCCGCGTTAAAGCGCTGTTTCGTCGCCAGGAGGCGATGGGGCAGAACCTGCTGATGGACGCCGGGCGCCTGTCCTGCCATGGTCTGAGCATCGATCCGTTGTCCCGCGAAGTGAGGCTGCGCGGCGAGATGGTGGACCTCACCCCGCGCGAATTCGAGCTGCTGTATTACTTTGCCCGCCATCCCGGGGAGGTGTTTTCCCGGCTGGCGCTGCTGGAGCAGGTCTGGGGATATCAGCATGAGGGCTATGAGCACACGGTCAATACTCATATCAACCGCCTGCGCAGCAAAATCGAACGTGACCCGGCCGAGCCGGACATCATTCTGACCGTCTGGGGAAAAGGCTATAAGTTCGCCCCGGTGACCCAGGAGGCCGCCCCGTGATCCGCCGCCTGAGCCTCAGCCAGCGGCTGGCGCTGGTGGTGGTCTCCCTGCTGATGCTGTGCGCGGCGGCGGTGTGCGCCGTTCAGTTACACAGCAGCGCGCAGTATGGCAACGCCATGGTGCAGCGCCTCTCCGCCGGGCTGGCTCAGCAAATTGTGGCCCGCGAACCGCTGCTGGACGCCCATGGCGAGGTCAACCGGCAAACCCTGAAGTCGCTGTTTGACCGCCTGATGACCTTTAATCCCAGCGTGGAGCTCTATCTGCTGTCGCCGGATGGCGACCTGCTGGCCGATGCGGCGCCGCCGGGCCATATCCAGCGCCAGCGGATCGACATGGCGCCGGTACAGGTTTTTCTCACCGGCAGTACGTCGCCGGTGTATGGCGACGATCCCCGCAGCCTCGACGGGCGAAAAGTCTTCAGCGCCGCCCCGCTGCGCGTCGACGGCCAGCTGCGCGGCTACCTGTATATCATTTTGCAGGGGGAGACCTTTAATCAGCTGGCGGCCGACGCCTGGCAAAAAACGCTGTGGAGCATTGTTCTGTGGACCCTGCTACTGGTGGCCCTGTTTGGTCTGCTGGCGGGAGGCCTGGCATGGTTCTGGGTTACCCGGCCTGTCCGCCAGCTCACCGCCCAGGTGGCGGCGAACGATCGGGACAGCATCAGCGCCATCAAAACCCTGGCGGCCCGCACGCCGGAGCCACAGCCCGGTAACGAGGTAGCGGTTCTTGAGAACCGCTTTATTGACCTTGCCCGGCAGATAGCCGGTCAGTGGGATCGGCTGGCCGACAGCGACCGCCAGCGCCGCGAATTTGTGGCCAATATTTCCCACGATTTGCGCACACCGCTGACTTCGCTGCTGGGGTATCTGGAAACGCTGACCCTGAAGGACGAAAGGCTGACCGCCGAGGAGCGCAGGCAGTATCTCACCATCGCCCTGCGCCAGGGCAACAAGGTGCGCCATCTTTCACAGCAGCTGTTTGAGCTGGCGCGACTGGAGCACGGGAGCATTAAGCCGCAGCGCGAGCGTTTCGCGATGGCGGAGCTGATTTCCGACGTGGCGCAGAAGTTTGAACTCACCGCCCGCACGCGCGAGGTGAACCTGCAAATTGATGTGCCGGGGCCGTTGCCGCTGATCAACGCCGATGTGTCGATGATTGAGAGGGTGGTGACCAACCTGCTCGATAACGCGATGCGGCATACTCCCGTCGGCGGGGAGATCCGTCTGGCGGTCTGGCAGGAGAATCAACAGCTCCAGGTTGAAGTGGCAGACAACGGAACGGGCGTCGATGCCGCGCTGCGCGATGATCTGTTCCAGCGGCCGTCGGCGTTGTCTACCCAGGCGTCGCGGGAGGATCGCGGTGGGTTAGGACTGCTGATTGTGAAACGGATGCTGGAGCTGCACGGGGGCGGGATCCGGCTGGTGGAGTCGGTAAGCGGGGCGCGGTTCAGGTTCTTCGTGCCACTTTGAGAAATTGCCGGGTGGCGGCTACGCCTTACCCGGCTACGGGGACGGAGCAGGCCGGGTAAGCGCAGCGCCCCCCCGGCAAAAAAGTTACTCCGGGAACCACTGGTTGCTGATTTTCTGGTAGGTACCGTCGGCTTTAATCGCCTTCAGCGCGGCGTTCAGTTTCTCCAGCAGCGCCTTGTTATCCGGGCGCACGGCAATCCCAAGGCCGGTGCCAAAGTATTGCGGATCGGTTACTTTCGGCGTGGCTGCCCCCAGCTGCGGGTTGGTTTTCAGCCACTCGTTGACCACCGCCGTGTCGCCGAACACGCCGTCGATACGGCCATTTTTCAGGTCGATAATCGCGTTCTGGTAGCTGTCATAGGCGACGGTCTTCACCTCAGGATGTTTATCCTGCAGATATTTCTGGTGGGTGGTGCCGTTTTCCATGCCGATCCGTTTGCCTTTCAAATCATCGAACGAGTGGAACGCGTCTTTTTTGGCGATCACCAGCGCGGAGTTGGCGTAGTACGGGTCGGTGAAGGCCACCTGCTTGCTGCGTTCCGGCGTAATATCCATTCCGGAAATCACCGCGTCATACTTCTTAAACTTCAGCGCCGGGATCAGGCTGTCAAACGCGTGGTTGGTAAAGGTGCATTCTGCCTGCATTTGTTTGCACAGCGCATGGGCCAGATCGATATCAAAGCCGACAATCTGGTTATTCGCGTCCATCGATTCAAACGGCGGATAGGTCGCGGACACGCCGAAGCTGATTTTCTCCGCGGCGGCGGCGCCGAAGGTGAACGTGGTGAGCAGTGCAGCCAGAACTAACTTTTTCATCGTGGAACTCCCGTCTGTCAATCTTATGATTATTCGCCGTGTCTGCGGCATAGGGTGACAATGCCATTAAATGAATTTGTATTCAATAAAAATGATTAACTATTTTATTTGATATAAAAAAAGACGGACAGGTATTAGACTTGTCCGTCTTGTTGTTCGCTTATTATGCAAATACGCCAGGCGCTAGTTACGCCGTTCGAAAGCTAGCGCTTTGCGCTCCACCAGGCGCATCAACAGGGTCAGCAACCCGTTGACGATGAGATAAATAATCCCGGCGGCGCCGAACACCATCACGTCGTAGGTCCGTCCGTACAGCAGCTGGCCGTGACCCATCACTTCCATCAGGGTGATGGTGTAGGCCAGAGAGGTACTTTTGAACACCAGCACCACTTCGTTGGAGTAGGACGACAGCGCGCGTTTAAAGGCGTACGGCAGCAGGATCGCCAGGGTATCCTTTTTACTCATCCCCAGCGCGCTGCACGACTGCCATTGCCCGTCGGGGATCGCCCGGATGGCGCCGTAAAACAGCTGGGTGGTATAGGCGGCGCTGTTAAGCGACAGGGCGATCAGGGCGCACAGCCACGGCTCGGAGATAAGATGCCACAGCCATGGATATTCCTGCAGCGAAGGAAACTGCCCGGGGCCATAGTAGATCAGGAAGATCTGCACCAGCAGCGGCGTACCGGTAAACAGGGTGATGTAGCCGCGCACTATCCACACCAGCCCCGGCGTCTTCAGCGTCAGGATAATGGTAAAGATCAGCGACAGGATCAGCGCCACGATAATCGACGCCACGGTCAGCGTCAGGCTGGTATGCAGGCCTTTCAGCAGTTCGGGTAAGTAGTCGAGCATCAGCCTGGTCTCCGTTCGAAGCGCGTCGCACGCTGGTCAATCCGCTTAAGAATGTATTGACTCAACAGGGTGATGACGAGATAGATTGCTGCGGCAATGATATACCAGTTAAAGGGCTCCTGAGTGCGGGTGGCGATGCTTTTGGTCTGCAGCATCAGATCGTTGACGCTGATCAGGCTCACCAGCGCGGTGTCCTTCAGCAGCACCAGCCACTGGTTGCCGAGACCGGGCAGGGCATGGCGCCACATCTGCGGCATCACCAGGCGGAAGAAAATGGCCGCTTTCGACAGCCCCAGCGCCTGGCCGGACTCCCACTGACCCTGCGGAACGGCTTTCAGCGCGCCGCGCAGCGTTTGCGAGGCGTAGGCGGCATACAGCAGCGACAGGGCGATCGCCCCGCAGAGGAACGGACTGACGTCAAAGTTCTCAATCTGCATCTGCACCGGGATCTGCGTGAACCCGAGCGGGATGGTGAAACCGTCAGAGAGCGTCAGCAGCAGCTGGGACGAGCCGAAATAGATAAACAGCACCACCAGAATTTCCGGTAGGCCGCGCAGAATGGTCACAATGCCGGTTGCAAGCCAGGCTACCGGGCGCCATTTCACTGACTCCAGTACCGCGAAGAGCATCGCCAGGACGAGGCCGATGGCGAGCGCGCAAACGGCAAGGCCGACGGTCATCCCGGCGGCGCTTGCTAATGGAAAAATTTCGTTCATTCAGTCTTACTTCTGGAACCATTTGTTATAGATGGTCTGGTAAGTGCCGTCTTTCTTCACTTTTTCCAGCGCAGCGTTAAATTTCTGCTGCAGGTCGGTGTTGCCCTGACGCACGGCAATGCCCAGCCCGGTGCCGAAATAGGCTTTGTCGGTCACTTTATCGCCCACGGCCGCCAGCTTCGGATTGCTCTTCAGCCATTCGGTGACCACGGCGGTATCACCGAAGACCGCGTCAATACGACCGTTCTGCAGATCCAGCTTCGCATTCTGGTAGCTGTCGTAAGGCACGGTAGTGATTTCCGGATGTTTATCCGTGATAAATTTCTGGTGGGTGGTGCCGTTCTGTACGCCCACTTTTTTGCCCTTCAGCTGGTCAATGCTGGTGAACTTGCCCTGCTGACCGACGAACAGCGCCGAGTTGTCATAATACGGGGTGGAGAACAGGACCTGCTTTTCACGCTCAGGCGTGATGTCCATCCCGGCCATGACCGCGTCGAAACGGCGGAATTTCAGGCCCGGGATCAGGCTGTCAAAGGCCTGGTTGGTAAAGGTACAGGTGGCGTCGATCTCTTTACACAGCGCGTTAGCCAGATCCACATCGAAACCGACGATCTGGTTGTTGGCATCCACCAGCTCAAACGGAGGGTAGGAGGCCTCGGTGGCGAAACGAATGGTTTGCGCGGCGGAAGCGGAGAGGCTCATGCCTGCGAGCAGGGCGGCAATCAGTACTTTTTTCATCGTCATTTCCCCGAAAAACATCAGTGTGAAAGATAGTTTTTAAACGCGTCAGTTTGCGGATGCGTGAAGCAGGAGGCATCCCCTTGCTCGACGATATGGCCATTTTCCATATACACCACCCGGCTTGCCGTCTTGCGCGCCACTTCAACTTCATGGGTGACGATAACCTGGGTGATGCCGGTTTCAGCCAGCTCGCGGATGATGCTAACGATCTGGGCGGTGATTTCCGGGTCGAGCGCCGCGGTAGGCTCATCGAACAGCAGAACCTGCGGCTCCATCATCAGCGCGCGGGCGATCGCCACACGCTGCTGCTGACCGCCGGATAAATGCAGCGGGTAACGATCGCTGTAGGGCTTCAGACGCAGGCGCTCCAGCAGCTTCTCTGCGCGAGCCAGCGCCTGATCCTTGCTTAACCCCAGTACGCGACAGGGGGCCTCGATCAGGTTCTGCTGTACCGTCAGGTGCGGCCACAGGTTGTACTGCTGAAAGACCATGCCGACGTTCTGCCGCAGTTCGCGAATCGCTTTATCGGACGGCGCTCTGGTGAAGTCGAAATGGTTACCGGCGATGGTTAATGAACCGGAACGCGGCATCTCCAGCAGGTTGAGTACGCGCAGCAGCGAGCTCTTCCCGGCACCGCTGGGGCCGAGCAGCACCAGCGTTTCCCCCTGCGGGCAATCCAGCGTGATGTCGAACAGCGCCTGGTGCGCGCCGTAGAAGCAATTAATGCCGTTTAGTTTAATACTCATCTGGGCAGTCTGATACGAATAGCTATTGAGGCCGCAAATACTACCTTTGGCAGAATAGTTATGCAATATTTATGCGTTAAAAGTTAAATCTAAACCACGTTTAGCTTTAAAGTTAGCACAAAATATTGCCTGGTGGGTGAGGGGGGAGTAAATGTCGGCATTCTCGGGGCGAATACCGACATTTTACCGGGGTTATCGTTTCAGCGACGTCGCTTCAACTCCGGAACTAACGTTTCTCCAGACTCTGTCGCAACGTCCCGGCCGGCGCGTGGCTGTTGTTGCCGAGATAGCGAACGTCATCGACGGCCCAGCACTGGCCTTCCTGGATCATCAGCACTTCGTCTTTCCAGCTCTGGGTTCCCTGCTTTAGCTCCACGCGCAGCGGAATGTTGCGCGCATCGCGATTAGGGATGGTTGAGGCGCTGGCGACGACGGCGCTGTCCGCCGGGGTGCTGCTGCTCGAGAACAGGTTAGCCTGCAGCAGTTTGCTGTTGGCCGGATCCTGACGGGCGTCATTGAGTAACTTCGCCAGGCCGTCGCTGAGATAGGGGCGCAGCGCCGCCGGATCCTGCGTACGGTTCTGGAGCTGGGTGTCGTAGAATTTTTGCGCTACGTCGTCAGGGCCGCCTTCGACACAGGGGCCGCTGCGGGTGCCATTATCTTTATAGGCCGGGGTGACGGTCGTACAGGCGCTGAGCGCCAGCGCGCAAGGGAGAAGTGCTGCAAGAAGTTTGTAGCGCATGATGATTTCCTTATAAGCGAACTACGTTTTCAGTTTCCGTTAAAGCATAGCGTATAGCGTGCGGATTGTACTTGACGCAAAGAGCTAAGACCTTGATGTGACTACGGCCTTAGGGCAGGACATCGACAGGGGAGATCGCTGTATGATATTAAGGCAGGAAAATCTGGGGGCCGTTTAAAAATAAACAGACTTTTTGGGCAAACAAGAAACATTACCCGGGCAATATGATAATGTTTCTTGAAATATAAGATTAATTACTTCTTCTTATAGATGTTAGCGGAGATGTGCAGTTTTTTATCGGTATTACCGGAAGAGAGCACGATAACGTCTGCGCCTTTCTCATCGGCCTTTTTAATCAGTTCTTCACGGGCATCGCTGGGTGCAGTCTGACCGGTAGAAGAAATGGTACCGATTTTAGTATATTGCGTATGGACCTTATCGAAGGCTTCTTTCGTTAAAATTTCTGCAGAGAAGGCGTTCGCCGTTAAAAACAATGCTGCACCTGCCACTAAAGCTGCATATTTCATATTTTTAGACTCCATTGTTTATCTTGCTATCATCATGCTCTTGTTTTATCTCACCAATGAGCGGTTTCAGATTGTACTAACACCGTTTTTTTTTCAAGTGGAATACTGCAATTTTATGACGGTTAGTTAACTCTTTTTTAAAGAAAAGATGACGTATTTCGCATTGATAATGCTTGCTTTTTTTTGCCGGATACACATAGGGAGAGGACCAGACCCTTTTCATCTGACGTTAGCAGAAAATCAGCTTAAGGCGCCGGGGCAGAAAGGGGGGCAGCGTTGACAGACATTCCCGGAAACATGGTTTATCATAAAGCAAAGCAGGGTCTGCGCCCATGGTCATGCAGGTCACCAGGGAGATAAGATGTTAACAAATAAGCAAGAGGGCGTCCGCCAGCTGCGAACCGAGCTGTGGGCCACCAGAGATAATGTCCAGCGCCATGCGCTATCCATGAGTATGCCCTGGCTGGCCTTTGTCAATATCGCTTTTGCGTTAATAGTTTTCTTCCGCAATTTTATCTTTACTCATTTTGATAAGAAGCTGTTAACGCACCAGGCGGTTATTCCTTATGTCGAAGTCGCGCTGATCGCGGTTATTATTATTTCGGTAATTTTAGCCATTATTGCCGTCACGCCGCGCCTGGCGCAGGGGCGCTATACGTTGAGTATTATCACCGGCCTGCAGCTGGCACTCAGCCTGTGCTGGTCCCTGAGTAATTACTGTTTTATCTTTTTCTGGACACTGCCCTTCGCCTGGCCGCTGCTGGTGATATTAATGACCACCGGCCTCGCCGCGCTGTATCACCATTGGCCCGGCATTATCGCTTTTATGCTTCCGCTATGGGGAACCGCCTTGCTGGCGGGTATACAGAACCACCCTCACACTGAGGTCCGCTTTTTGATCCTGTGGGGCATTTTTACGGCGATTTTACTCTATGGCAGGCGTATTCTTAAGCGCTGGTATGATGAGGCCTGGAAGACGCATCAGGAAAATATGCGGCTTATTCAGCGGCTGGAAAGTATTGCCAACCAGGATGCATTAACCGGGACCGCGAATCGCCGGGCGCTGAATGCCTATCTGGCGGAGATTTGGCAGCAAAAAACGCCGTTGGCGCTGATGATGATCGACGTCGATTACTTTAAGCGTTACAACGACCACTATGGCCATCAGGCTGGCGACGATTGCTTATCGACTGTCGCCCAGGTGCTTAAAATGGCGGTACGGGCAGAGGGCGATCTGGTCGCCCGCTACGGCGGCGAAGAGTTTGTCATCGCGCTGCCGGGGGTTTCCTTAGCGCGAGCCACCTCCATTGCCGAGCGCATTCAGCAGAAAATTAGCGAGGCGGCGATCCCCCATGAGGCTTCGGCGGTGGCCTCGGTGGTGACCGTCAGTATGGGGGTCGTCGCCTCCGACGGCACGGTTCCGATGGAGACGCTGATCGCCCGGGCGGACAGCGCGCTGTACCAGGCGAAAAATAAAGGACGAAATCGATGGTCTTATTAACCCGGAGACGCTGCCGGGCAAGGATGAAACAATGACACGGATTGCGCTGATCGCGCTGCTGGCGTTACTGCTAAGCGGCTGTGCCGGCGAAAAAGGGATTATCGATCGCGATGGATACCAGCTGGACACCCGCCATCCGGCGCAGGCGGCCTATCCGCGAATAAAAGTGCTGGTGATCCACTATACGGCAGACAACTTTGATACTTCTCTGGCGACCCTGACCGATAAAGAGGTCAGCTCCCACTATTTAATTCCTGAACAGCCGCCGCGCCACCATAATAAACCGCGGATCTGGCAGCTGGTGCCGGAAGAGGATCTGGCCTGGCACGCCGGTGTAAGCTACTGGCGCGGCAGCACGCGCATCAACGATACTTCCATCGGTATTGAACTGGAAAACCGCGGCTGGCAGAAGACCGCGGGAGGTAAAAGCTTTACCCCCTTTCACCCGGAACAGATCGCGGCCCTGATCCCGCTGGCGCGCGATATTATCACCCGCTACCACATCGCGCCGCAGAACGTGGTGGCCCATGCCGATATCGCCCCGCAGCGCAAAGACGATCCGGGGCCGTTGTTCCCCTGGCAACAGCTGGCGCAGCAGGGGATTGGCGCCTGGCCGGACGAGCAGCGGGTGGCTTTTTATCTGAACGGGCGGCCGCCCAGTGAGCCAGTGGACCCTGAGGAGGTGCTGGATTTGCTGGCGCGCTACGGCTATCAGGTCACGCCGGAGATGACTCCCGCGCAGAAGAAACGGGTAATTATCGCCTTCCAGATGCACTTCCGCCCCCAGCGCTGGGATGGCGTAGCGGATGCGCAAACCGAAGCGATAGCCGAGGCGCTGTTAGAGAAATATGGCCAGGGTTAGCGGTGAAGTTTACCGTGGTCGCGTAACCAGGCGGCGGTACGCACAATCCCGTCGTCCAGCGTCACCACCGGCTGATAGCCCAGCTCATCCTGCGCGCGCGTGATATCGAGCGTAAAATCAAAATTAAGTTTAGAGACGCCGTAGTGGGTAAAGGCCGGCTCTTTGGCCGTTTTATCGCCAAAACGCTCCATGCTGCGGGCGATAATATCCAGCATCGGGTAGGGAACTGAACGGATCCGGCATTTGATGCCCAGCTCATCGATCAGTTTCTGCACGATGCTGCGCAGGGTGCGCGGTTCGCCATTGCTGATATTCCACGCGCGGGCGGAGGGAAGATGATCGCAGGCAGGGTGGCTCGCCAGCCACATCGCGTGGACGGCATTTTCATAATAGGTCATATCGACCAGCGCGCTGCCGCCCCGCGGCAACAGGACGCTGCCGTAGTGCTGCATCATTTGCGCCAGCCGGGGAATAAAGACTTTATCGTGCGGCCCGAACAGGCTCTGCGGGCGCAAAATGGTAAAACGGGTGTGCGGGTTGGCCTGCGCCAGCAGGTTGATCACCTCTTCGCTGGCCGCCTTGCTGCGGGCAAACTCATTGGCGAAGCGGTGCGGGCGGAAATCTTCCTGAACATCGCGATGGTGGTGATAATCAAAATAGAGCGAGGGCGAAGAGATATGGACGAAATTGCGTACGCCCCATGCTACCGACCATTCGCCGAGGCGGCGGGTGGCGCGGACGTTAGCGAGATCGAAAGCCTGTTGCGTGCCCCAGGGCGAGGTGAAACTTGAGCAGTGCCACAGGGTATCGATACCGGCGAGCATCACTTTAGCCTGCGAAGAGACCAGCTCGGTTAAATCTGCCGGGATGAATTCCGCCCCCATTTTGCTCAGAAGCTTACCCATCGCTTCGTTGCGCCCGGTCGCTCGCACGCTGATGCCCTTGTTGCGCAGATATTCCACTGCGTTGCGGCCTAATCCGCTGGTCGCACCGGTAACCAGTACCTTCATATTACTCTACTGTCCCAGAAAAGAATTTCGTGCGCATTTTTCCGTGATTCTCCCGACTATGCAATGAGAATCATGAAAGAATAATGCTTATCCTTCGACTCTGCCTGAGATTTGTTCGGCCAACCGGGCGATGCGTTGCGCCATACCGCGGAAAATAAACAGGTGCGCCGGGATCATCAGCAGCCAGTAGACCAGGCCCGGCATACCGTGCGGGTGCCACCAGGCGCGGACGTCCAGTTCACGACGATCGCCTTTATCGTTAATGGTAAAGCTTAACCGGCCCAGTCCCGGCGCTTTCATGCCGAACAGCAGAGTGAGCTGTTTTTCTTCCTCCACGATAATCACCTTCCAGCTGTCGACCGTATCGCCGGTCTGCAGATAGTCGCGCTGCGGTCGCCCTTTGGCCAGCCGGTGGCCGACCAGCAGATCCATCGCGCCGCGGGTTTTCCACAGCAGATTGCCGAAAAAATAACCCTCTTTACCGCCGATTTGGTTAACGACCTGCCACAGGGCTTTGCGGCTCGCCTGAGTGGTGATGGTGCAGCCTGCCTGTTTCGGATAATAGCCATACTCCGGTCGCCAGCGGGCGAAAGCCTGGGCGTCGTAGCCCCAGTCGCTGGAGTTTACCAGCTGCTCTTCTTCTTTCAGGGTGCGGCGAACCGCCTGATCGAAGGGGACCAGCGTTTGCGGGATCAGCGCCCGCAGCGTCCGGTCATCGGCGATCAGATCGTGCTTCAACCCCTGAATTAGCGCTTTGGCGATGGTCGGCGGCACCGAGGTGATGACATTGAGGAACCACACCGAGATCCAGCGCGTCGGCAGGGGAATCGGAATGAGCGGGCGGTGTTTGCCGCTGACGGCCATAAAGCGAATGAACTGCTGCTGATAGCTTAACACCTCCGGACCGGCGGCTTCGAAGACGCGGTGCGCGTCGGAAGGATGATTCAGTAGCTCAACGAGGTCAACGAGCAGGTTTTCCAGCGCGACAGGGGTGGTACGCGAACGCACCCAGCGCGGGGGGGTCAGCACCGGCAGGTTATAGACCATGTCGCGCATCACCTCGAAGGCGGCGGAGCCGGCGCCGACGATAATTCCGGCCCGCAGCTCGGTTACCGGCACGCCCGACTCGCGCAGGAGATCGCCGGTGACCTGACGAGCGCGCAGATGGTCGGACTGCTCCTGCGCTGGAGCCTGCAGCGAGCTGAGAAAAATAATCTGACGCACCGGCGTCTGGCGCAGGGCATCGCGAACATGCGTCGCCACCCGACGCTCATGGGCGATAAAATCGCCGCCTTCGCCCATGCCGTGTACCAGATAGTAAAGGGTATCGATACCTGTGAGCAGCGCAGGCAGAGCCTGCGGCTGATTGAGATCGACTGACCGGCAGGTGACGCCGGGCAAAGCGAGTTTTTGCAGTCGGTCGGTATGGCGCGCCGCCGCCAGCACCGGATAACCCCGTGCGCTTAATTCGCGGACTAAATGCTGACCAATATAGCCGCTGGCGCCGAGCACCAAAACCGATTGCGACACGCCTGACTCCTTAGCGTTGTAAAAAAGCCTGCCAGTGGGCGACCACTTCGCTCAACTGCTGACGATTGACATCCAGGTGAGTGACCAGACGGACGATGGGCGAGGCGTTGATCAGCACGCCGCGCGCCTGCATAAACTCGCCGAGCGCCCGGGCCTGTTCATCACCGACGCGAACGAACAGCATGTTGGTATCGTGACGGGTGACGTCGGCGCCGATGGCGCGCAGCTGATCCGCCATCCACGCGGCGTTATCATGATCCTCCTGCAGGCGCTGCACGTTATTTTTCAGCGCGTACAGCCCGGCGGCGGCCAGAATGCCCGCCTGGCGCATCCCGCCGCCGACCATTTTCCGCCAGCGAACGGCGCGGCGAATATACGCCTCACTGCCGACCAGCAGCGAGCCAACCGGGGCGCCAAGCCCCTTTGACAGGCAGATGGTGAAGGAGTCGCAGTACTGGGCGATATCGCGCAGCTCACAGCCGTAGGCGACCACGGCGTTAAAGATGCGCGCGCCGTCGACGTGCAGCGCCAGATCGCGCTGGCGGGTAAACGCCCAGGCTTCCTGGAGATAGTCGCGCGGCAGCACCTTACCGTTATGGGTGTTTTCCAGGCTCAGCAGGCGGGTCGGGGCAAAATGGATATCGTCAGGTTTGATTTTCGCTGCGACTTTATCCAGCGGCAGCGAGCCGTCCGCCGCGGCGTCAATCGGCTGCGGCTGAATACTGCCGAGAACCGCCGCCCCGCCGGCTTCGTACAGATAGTTATGCGCCCCCTGGCCGACGATATACTCTTCGCCGCGCTGGCAGTGGCTGAGCAGGCCGACGAGGTTGGCCTGGGTGCCGGTGGGCAGAAACAGCGCCGCCTCTTTGCCGGCCAGGTCGGCGGCGTAGCGCTGAAGTTCATTGACGGTAGGGTCGTCGCCATACACATCGTCCCCGACCGGGGCGGCCATCATGGCTTCCAACATAGCGCGCCCGGGACGGGTAACGGTATCACTGCGCAGATCGATCACGGCTTTTCCTTGTTCTGGTTCAGAGTATTGCTTCTGTTTTACCTGAGCCAGTTGGTTTTCGCCAGTTCGATGACTTCATCGCCGCGCCCGCTGATGATCGCCCGCAGCATATACAGGCTAAAGCCTTTCGCCTGCTCCAGCTTGATCTGCGGCGGGATCGCCAGCTCCTCTTTGGCGACCACGACGTCGACCAGCACCGGACCGTCGGTGCGGAAGGCGGTCTGCAGCGCTTCATCCACCTCGGCGGCTTTCTCAACGCGAATACCTTTAATACCGCAGGCTTCGGCGATGCGGGCGAAGTTGGTGTCGTGCAGCTCTGTGCCGTCGGTGAGATAGCCCCCGGCCTTCATCTCCATCGCCACGAAACCCAGCACGCTGTTGTTAAAGATGATAATTTTCACCGGCAGCTTCATCTGCGCCAGCGACAGAAAATCCCCCATCAGCATGCTAAACCCGCCGTCGCCGCACATGGCCACCACCTGACGCTCCGGCGCGGTGGCTTTGGCGCCAATGGCCTGCGGCATGGCGTTGGCCATGGAGCCGTGGTTGAATGAACCCAGCAGGCGGCGTTTGCCGTTCATCTTGAGATAGCGTGCCGCCCAGACGGTCGGGGTGCCGACATCGCAGGTGAAAATGGCGTCTTCATCGGCAAAATGGCTGATCTGCTGCGCCAGATATTGCGGGTGGATCGCCTTCTCGCTGGGCTTCGCCAGATCGTCGAGTCCTTTTCGCGCGTCGCGATAGTGCTCCAGCGCCTTATCGAGGAAGCGGCGATCGGTTTTCTCTTCCAGCAGCGGCAGCAGCGCCTTTAGCGTTGATTTGATGTCGCCCACCAGTGCCATATCAACCTTACTGTGCGCGCCGATGCTGCCGGGGTTAATGTCGATCTGAATAATTTTGGCGTCGGTCGGATAGAAGGCGCGATAGGGGAACTGGGTGCCGAGCAGGATCAGGGTGTCGGCATTCATCATGGTGTGGAAGCCAGAAGAGAAGCCAATCAGCCCGGTCATGCCCACATCATACGGGTTGTCATACTCCACATGCTCTTTACCGCGCAGCGCATGGACGATGGGGGCTTTAATTTTCGCTGCGAACTCCACCAGCTCCTGGTGGGCGCCGGCGCAGCCGCTACCGCACATGAGCGCGATATTGCTGGAGTAGCGGATAAGCTGCGCCAGCTTGCGCAGCTCCTCGTCGGCCGGGGAGACCGTCGGCAACGGCGCATGGTACCAGTGGCTGCTGGCGCTCTCCGGGGCGGCTTTCAGCGCCACGTCGCCGGGCAGAACCACCACCGATACGCCGCGGTTAATCATCGCCTTACGCATCGCCACCGCCAGCACCTGCGGGATCTGCTCCGGGGTGGAGACCAGCTCGCAGTAGTGGCTGCATTCGCGGAACAGCTCCTGAGGATGGGTCTCCTGGAAATAGCCGCTGCCAATCTCGCTGGAAGGGATGTGGGCGGCAATCGCCAGCACCGGGACATGGTTGCGGTGACAGTCAAACAGACCGTTGATCAGGTGCAGGTTACCCGGTCCGCAGGAACCGGCGCAGACCGCCAGTTCGCCGGTCAGTTGCGCCTCCGCGCCGGCGGCGAAAGCGGCGACCTCTTCGTGCCGGGTGGCCATCCAGTCGATGGTGCCCATGCGGTTCAGGCTATCGCTCAATCCATTGAGGGAATCGCCGGTGACGCCCCAGATACGTTTCACGCCGGCCTGTTCCAGCGTTTTGGCAATGTATGCGGCCACGGTTTGTTTCATGATCTCCATCTCCTTTTTTTGATAACGCCTTCAAGCTTAGATGAAACTGCAGCGTACGTTGCCGATTTCCCTCAATTTTTCGCTGGTTTTATTGCTGAAGTATTGGGCATACTCTGGGGTCTCAAAGGGTGTAAAACAGGAAGCACATCAAATGGTTAAGGGATTGTTAAACACAGTAAACAGAACGCTGTCGCATGAAGATGCCGGTAAACTCTTGTTACGACTCGCCGTCGGCGGGTTAATGCTCTTTCACGGTTTGCACAAGCTGCTGGATGGCGTGGACGGCATTAGCGGGATGCTGGTGGCGAAGGGGTTGCCGGGGTTTATCGCCTACGGTGTGCTGGTGGGGGAAGTGGTTGCCCCCTGTTTGTTGATTGTCGGCATCCTGACGCGCCCAGCGGCGCTGGTGTTGGCTTTCACCATGGTAGTGGCGTGGCTGATGGTCGGTCTCGGCAAGACGTTTGCGCTTGATGCGGTGGGCGCGTGGGCGATCGAGAATCTGGTCTATTTTTTTGTTGGCGCGCTGGCGATAGCGCTTTTGGGCGCCGGGCGTTACTCGCTGGCCGGTCAGTCGGTCTGGCGATAGCCATGCGCCGAAAGGCGGAACAACTGCGTACGACGTAAAGCAGAAACAGAGGCCGGATAAGCATAGCGTCATCCGGCCTTTTAAGGTCAGGCCAGAACCAGATCGCCCAGCGGGTGACAGGAGCAGGCCAGCACATAGCCGTCGGCGATTTCGCCGTCGGTCAGCGTCATGGTGCTGGTGACGCTATACTCCCCGGAAACGACTCTGGTTTTGCAGCAGCCGCAGACGCCGGCGCGGCAGGCGACGGTCACCGGCACCTGATTGCTCTCCAGCGCATCGAGCAGGGTGGTGCCCACCGGCGCGTAAAATTCTCGCGCCGGCTGCAGTTTGGTGAATTTCAGCCCGCTGGTGGCGGCCTCCGCCACCGGGGTGAAGAACTTCTCCTTAAAGAAGCGGGTAACACCCAGGGCGGCAACGTCCTGTTCAACTTTCTCCATATACGGCGCTGGCCCGCAGGTCATCACGGTGCGGCTGGCGATATCCGGCACGCTCTGCAGTAGTTCCGGGGTCAGACGGCCGGCGACAAAACCGTGCGTCGCGTGGTGCTCCGCCACCAGGGTAACCGGATAGTTGCGCCACTCTTCGGCAAAGATCACATCCTCCGGCGAACGAACGCTATAGATCACCTGCACGTCGGCCTGCGGACGGTACTTCGCCAGCCAGCGGCGCATCGACATGATCGGCGTGACGCCGCAGCCAGCGGCCAGCAGCAGGAACTTATCATCCGCTTTATCCTCGCAGGTGAAATCCCCCATCGCGTCTGACAGCCAGATATAGTCGCCGCGCTTTACGTCGCGGGTGAGCCACTGTGAGCCCGCGCCATCGTCAATACGACGAACGGTCAACGTAATATATTCGCTGACGCCCGGCGTGGACGAAATAGTGTAAGCGCGCAGGGTCTCTGCCGAATGACGCACGCTGACCAGGGCGTACTGCCCGGCACGGTACGGATAATAGTCATGGCAGAGCAATGAAACGGTCCACACATCCGGCGTTTCCTGATGGATGTGATGCACCTGCATTCGCCACGGGCATTGTGAGGTTGGCATGGTCATCAGGGACTCCTTACGCGCTCAGCAGCTGCTGCATATCTTGTTCCACGGTGGTCACGGAACGCAGACCAAACTTCTCATTGAGGATAGCCAGCAGATCCGGAGTGAAGAAGCCAGGCGCCGTCGGGCCGGTGACAATGTTTTTCACGCCGAGAGACAGCAGCGTCAGCAGGATGACGATCGCTTTCTGCTCGAACCAGGAGAGCACCAGCGACAGCGGCAGATCGTTGACGCCGCAGCCCAGTTTTTCCGCCAGCGTGACCGCCAGAATAATCGCCGAGTAGGCATCGTTGCACTGACCGGCATCCACCAGACGCGGCAGGCCTTCAATATCGCCGAAATCGAGTTTATTGAAGCGGTATTTACCGCAGGCCAGGGTCAGGATCAGGCAGTCGTCCGGTACGCTGGTGGCAAAATCGGTGAAATAGTTACGTTCCCCGCGGGCGCCATCGCAGCCGCCGACGAGGAAAATGTGACGCAGTTTTTCCCGGCTGACCAGATCGATCAGTGTATCCGCCGCGCCGAGCAGGGTCTGACGGCCAAAGCCGACGGTGATCAGATGCGGGATCTCGCTGTACGGGAAGCCCGCCATCTGCTGCGCCTGGGCGATAACCGGCGCGAAGTCTTCACCTTCCAGGTGGTTCACGCCCGGCCAGCCGACGATGCTGCGGGTCCAGATACGATCGTCGTAGGCGCCGACGGTGGGGTCGATGATGCAGTTAGAGGTCATGACGATGGGGCCCGGGAAGCGGGCGAACTCCACCTGCTGGTTCTGCCAGCCGCTGCCGTAGTTCCCAATCAGGTGTTTGAATTTACGCAGCTCCGGATAGCCGTGCGCCGGCAGCATTTCCCCGTGGGTATAGACGTTAACGCCGGTGCCTTCGGTCTGCTCCAGCAGGTTATAGAGATCTTTCAGGTCATGGCCGGAGATCAGGATGCACTTGCCCTCGGTCGCTTTAACGTTGACCTGGGTTGGGGTCGGATGACCGTATTTGCTGGTCTCACCGGCGTCCAGAATGCTCATGACTTTGAAGTTCATCTGGCCGATCTCCATTGAGCACTCCAGCAGCGCGTTCATATCGGCAGGCCAGGTACCCAGCCATGCCATGATTTTATGGTACTGGGCGTAGATGTCGTTGTCGTACTGGCCGAGAACGTGCGCGTGTTCCATATAAGCCGCAGCGCCTTTCAGGCCGTACAGGCACAGCAGGCGCAGGCCGAGAATGTTGTCGCCGATGGCCGCTTTGTCTTTGTTCGGGGTAAATTCCGCCGCCTGACGCTGCAGGTCGCCCAGATCGTCGCTAGCCAGTTGCAGAGCGGCCATCGGATTGTTAACCGTCGCGTGGGCATCAATGTTCAGGCACTGCGCTTTAAGCGCTTCACGCATGGCGATAGCCTGGCGCGCATAGCCAACGATACGCGGGGAGTCGAAGTTAACGTTAGTCAGCGTAGAGAAAAAAGCGCGCGGCGCAAAGCTATCGACGTCGTGGTCGATAATGCCATATTCGCGGGCCTGGAGCGCCCAGGCGGAGAGGCCTTGCAGTGACGCAATCAGCAGATCCTGTAGATCGGAGGTTTCCGCTGTTTTACCGCACATCCCCTGCGCGTAAGAGCAGCCGTTGCCGGCCGGGGTACGAATGGTTTGTTCACATTGCACACAAAACATGGTCACACCTTTAAAGTTATATTTGATATACATGTTTAAGGTTATGCCCGAGCGCGTGAGGAGAAAAGGTATTTCTGATACAACTTAAAGGGAGATTGATTTAGCGCAAAATTGGCGGCAGGAAGTCTGCCGCCAGCGCCTGCTCAGGCGGCAAAAAAGGCGATCAGGATCGGGACCAGCAGGCTCAGCAGAAAACCGTGCACGATGGCGGCAGGGACGATCTCCACGCCGCCGGAACGCTGCAGCACCGGTAAGGTGAAGTCCATGGAGGTGGCGCCGCACAGCCCCAGCGCCGTGGAGCGGCTACGGCGAATCAGGCCCGGAATTAACATGATGGCCAGCAGCTCGCGGCACAGGTCGTTAAAGAACGCCGCGCTGCCGATCACCGGGCCAAAGGATTCGGT
The DNA here is from genome assembly GCF_048822715.1 of Klebsiella sp. C239. Lineage (NCBI taxonomy): Bacteria > Pseudomonadati > Pseudomonadota > Gammaproteobacteria > Enterobacterales > Enterobacteriaceae > Klebsiella > Klebsiella sp. C239. The sequence goes on from NZ_JBMEZK010000005.1 coordinate 55,041, forward strand.
CAGTAAAATACCGGAGAGTGAATACCAGCCGAAGCCGCTGGCCATCGCCAGACCGGTCTTTAGCGGCAAATCCAGAATAAAGGCGTTGAGGATGCCGCCGAGTAATGAACTGGCCGTGACCACCACGGCGACGATCATTCCCCGCCGGTTGAGGACTATTTGTCGCAGACTCATTCCATTATTGCGTAATTGAATACCAACGAGGAACAGGAGAAAGATCAGCGTATATTCGCTGGCTTCGGTGGCGTGTTGTAAAAAAGACAGGCCGGTCAGGCCAAGCAAGAAACCGAGCACCACCACACCGCACAGCTGGAGTGATTCCAGGGCCATGGCCAGGCGCGAGGGTAATTTCTCCTGACGATGCAGACTGCGCCAGGGCATTTTTCTTTCCAGCCACAGCAGAGCGGTAATATTACACAGTAAAATGATGACCACGCTCACCGCGGCGTAATGCAATATCGCCAGCAGATTGCTGGCCAGATTGTCGAGAAACGCCAGGCTGATACCCATAAAAAAGAGGATCACATAGACAATCCAGCTCAGCATCCGGTTAATCAGTTTTAACGCGGAGGAGTGACGAAGAGGCAGTAAATAGCCGACGACCAGCGGCAACAGAATGATGAACAGTCCCGAGAACATGAACGATGCAACCCTTGCATGATGAGAATAGCGCTCATGACACTATCCAAATAGCCGGGCCGAGTAAAGCTGTCGCCAGAAAGAAAAAGCCCGGGGACCCGGGCTTTAGAAAAGATTAATCGCGTTTTTCCAGCAGAGTGCGGTACAGCACGCCGCCGAGGATCCCGCCGACGATCGGCATGACCCAGAACAGCCACAGCTGCTGCAGCGCCCAACCGCCCTGGAAAATCGCCACCGCGGTGCTGCGCGCCGGGTTGACCGAGGTGTTGGTGACCGGAATGCTGATCAAATGGATGAGGGTCAGCGCCAGGCCGATAGCGATCGGCGCGAAGCCCGCAGGCGCGTGTTTGTCGGTAGCGCCATGGATAACCAGCAGGAAGCCGCAGGTCAGTACGATTTCAATAACGATAGCCGACAGCATAGAGAAGCCGCCCGGGGAGTGTTCGCCATAGCCGTTGGAGGCAAAACCGCTGGCGGCGGCATCAAAGCCGGCTTTACCGCTGGCCACTACGTACAGCACCGCGGCGGCAATAATTCCGCCGACCACCTGGGCGATAATATAGCCAATGACCTCTTTCGCCGGGAAACGACCGCCGGCCCACAGGCCTAAGGTCACCGCCGGGTTGAAATGACCGCCGGAAATATGGCCAACCGCATACGCCATGGTTAATACGGTTAAACCAAATGCCAGCGCCACGCCGGCAAAACCGATACCCAGCTCGGGAAATGCTGCGGCAAGGACGGCGCTACCGCAGCCGCCAAATACAAGCCAGAAGGTGCCGAAGCATTCGGCTGCTAATTTTCTGAACATAACCACCTCAATTTAAATGTTTACGCGCACGAGCGGACCGTGCCGTTCTTTATTTATCGTGATAAGGGACGACGATAAAAATAAAGCGGCGTTATTCTAGAGATAATCGCCATCCCAGAGCCAGTTAAATATATTGATATTAATTGATTTAGGGCAAGGTGAAGGGATTGCGTTTGCCAGTTTAACTATTCCTATATCCATCCAAGATTATCAATAGTGTAGAACATAACGTCTGAAATAAAACTATTTTGTTTGATGAATAATCAACAGCGGTTAATAGGCGGTAAGTGTGTAATTTTATGAATATATTTAACCTCCTGAATAGGATGCGCGAGGTGACTAAGCGGAGTGTCATCTTGCCGCCGCCCTCGCTATACTGTTGATTACTGAAGGAGAGTGGTGGTGTAGCGGAGGGGATATGCTTCTTGAGCGCGTAGAAATCGTCGGTTTTCGCGGTATCAATCGTCTGTCGTTGATGCTCGAGCAAAATAACGTCCTGATCGGGGAGAACGCGTGGGGGAAGTCCAGTCTGCTTGATGCGCTGACCCTGCTTTTGTCGCCAGAGTTCGATCTTTATCACTTTGTTCGCGATGACTTTTGGTTCCCCGCGGGCGACATCCAGGGGCGCGAGCACCATTTGCATATTATTCTGACCTTCCGCGAAACGGAGCCGGGACGCCATCGGGTGCGGCGTTTCCGTCCGCTTCAGCGCTGTTGGGTGCCCTGTGATGACGGGTATCACCGGGTGTTCTACCGCCTGGAAGGCGAACTCGCCGATGATGACAGCGTGATGACCCTGCGCAGTTTTATCGATGGCGAAGGCGAAGCGCTGGCGCTGGAGGATATCGATGAGCTGGCCAGACACCTGGTGCGTTTGATGCCGGTGCTGCGTCTGCGCGACGCGCGCTTTATGCGGCGCATTCATAACGGAACGGTACCGCACTCGCCGCAGATAGAGATCACCGCCCGCCAGCTGGATTTTCTGTCCCGCGAACTGGTCAGCCACCCGCAAAATTTATCCGACGGTCAGATCCGCGAGGGGTTGTCGGCCATGGTGCAGCTGCTGGAGCATTATTTTGCCGAGCAAAGCAGCGCCCAGACGCGACATCGCCTGATGCGGCGGCGTTCCCATGATGAACAGCGTAGCTGGCGTTATCTGGATATTATCAACCGGATGATCGACAAGCCCGGCGGGCGCAGCCATCGGGTGATCCTGCTGGGGCTGTTCGCCACCCTGCTGCAGGCGAAAGGGACGGTGCGCCTCGATCGCGATGCGCGGCCGCTCTTGTTGATTGAGGACCCGGAAACCCGGCTGCATCCTATTATGCTGTCGGTGGCCTGGCATTTGCTCAATTTGCTGCCGCTGCAGCGGGTGACGACGACGAACTCCGGCGAGCTGCTGTCGCTAACGCCCGTCGAGCATGTGTGCCGGCTGGTGCGTGAATCGGCGCGGGTGTCGGCATGGCGGTTGGGGCCCGGCGGAATGAATGCCGAAGAGAGTCGGCGCATTGCCTTTCATATCCGCTTCAATCGCGCCTCATCGCTCTTCGCCCGCTGTTGGCTGCTGGTAGAGGGGGAGACGGAAACCTGGGTTATCAACGAACTGGCCCGCCAGTGCGGCCATCATTTTGATGCTGAAGGGGTGAAAGTCATTGAATTCGCCCAGTCGGGCCTGAAGCCGTTGATCAAATTCGCCCGCCGGATGGGGATCCAGTGGCACGTGCTGGTGGACGGCGATGAGGCAGGGAAAAAATATGCCGCGACCGTACGCGGCCTGCTGAATAACGATCGCGAACTGGAGCGCGACCATCTGACCACTCTGCCGGCGCTGGATATGGAACACTTTATGTATCGTCAGGGATTTGATGACGTTTACCACCGGGTGGCGCAGATCCCGGATAATGTGCCCATGAATATGCGGCGGGTGATCACCAAGGCCATTCATCGTTCATCCAAGCCGGACCTGGCGATTGAGGTGGCAATGGAAGCCGGCCGCCGTGGGGTGGACGCAGTGCCGACGCTGCTGAAAAAAATGTTCTCGCGGGTACTGTGGCTGGCCCGCGGTCGCGCCGATTAATCTCTTCGCCGTCGGGGGGCTCGGCGGCGCAAAGCTCTCCGGCAGCTAAACAAAACGTCATTGGCGCGAAAAATGGATGTTCTGTTGCCAACGGGTTTCGATAGAATCACCGCCTGGATCGGCAGGGAAACAGCAGGAATCGGAATATGAAATTGAAGGGAAAACGCAGGACCGTCTGGTGGCTGTTGGCGATCGTGGTGCTGGGTCTGGCTGTCTGGGGATGGCGGATCCTCAACGCGCCGCTGCCGCACTACCAGACACTGGTGGTGCGCAAAGGCGACCTCCAGCAGAGCGTGCTGGCTACCGGCAAGCTGGATGCCCTGCGAAAAGTTGACGTCGGCGCCCAGGTCAGCGGACAGCTGAAGACGCTGCACGTGAATATCGGCGATAAGGTCAAAAAGGACCAACTGCTGGGGGTTATCGATCCTGAGCAGGCGCAAAACCAGATCAAAGAGGTGGAAGCGACGTTGATGGAACTGCGCGCCCAGCTCAATCAGGCGCGCGCGGAGAGTAAGCTGGCGCAGGTGACCCTGGCCCGTCAGCAGCAGCTGGCGCAGCGCCAGCTGGTCTCGCGACAGGACCTCGATACCGCGGCCACCGACCTGGCGGTGAAACAGGCGCAAATCGGCACCATTGAAGCGCAAATTAAGCGCAACCAGGCGACGCTCGACACCGCGAAGACCAACCTCGACTACACGCGGATCCTGGCGCCGATGGCTGGCGAAGTGACGCAAATTACCACCCTGCAGGGACAGACGGTGATCGCTGCCCAGCAGGCGCCGAACATTCTGACCCTGGCGGACCTCAGCACCATGCTGGTTAAAGCGCAGATCTCCGAAGCGGATGTCATCCATCTCATACCGGGGCAAAAGGCGTGGTTTACCGTGCTGGGCGACCCGTTAACCCGCTATGAAGGCAAGCTGAAGGACATTCTGCCGACGCCGGAAAAAGTCAACGACGCCATCTTCTATTATGCCCGCTTCGAGGTCCCGAACCCGCAGGGGATCCTGCGCCTCGACATGACCGCGCAGGTGCATATTCAACTGGCCGAGGTAAAGAACGTGATCACCATCCCGCTGAGCGCCCTGGGCGATGCGGTCGGTGATAACCGCTACCACGTCCGGCTGTTGCGTACCGGCGAGGTCAAAGAGCGTGAGATTGTCATTGGCGCGCGCAATGATACCGACGTTGCGGTGGTGCAGGGACTTGAAGAGGGGGATGAGGTGATCGTCGGCGAGAGCGCGAGCGGGGCGGCAAAATGACGGCCCTGCTCGAGCTGCGTGATATTCGTCGCAGCTATCCTTCCGGCGACGGCAGCGTTGAGGTCCTCAAGGGGATCACCCTCAGTATCCATGCCGGGGAGATGGTGGCGATCGTGGGCGCCTCCGGCTCGGGTAAATCAACGCTGATGAACATCCTTGGCTGCCTTGATAAACCCACCAGCGGCACCTATCGGGTGGCGGGAACCGATATTGCGCAGCTGGATGGTGATGCGCTGGCCCGTCTGCGGCGGGAACACTTTGGTTTTATCTTTCAACGCTATCACCTGCTGTCGCATCTGACCGCCGCGCAGAACGTCGAAGTGCCGGCGGTGTATGCCGGCAGTGAACGGCGGGCGCGCCTGGCGCGCGCTCATGAGCTGCTGGCGCGCCTGGGGCTTGGCGATCGCGCCGACTATCAGCCGTCGCAGCTGTCCGGCGGCCAACAGCAGCGGGTCAGTATCGCCCGCGCCCTGATGAACGGTGGGGAAGTGATCCTCGCCGATGAGCCGACCGGCGCGCTGGACAGCCATTCCGGCGAAGAGGTGATGGCGATCCTGCACCAGCTGAAAGCGCAGGGGCACACGGTCATCATTGTCACTCACGATCCGCAGGTCGCCGCTCAGGCGGAGCGGATCGTCGAGATCCGCGATGGCGAAATCGTCCGCAACCCCTCCGCCAGCCGCCAGGGCGGTGGGCTGCGCGCCCGTCAGCAGGAGGAGCCCTCGGCGTGGCGTCAGTTCACCAGCGGCTTTCGCGAGGCGCTGGTCATGGCCTGGCGGGCGATGGCGGCGAATAAAATGCGCACCCTGCTGACCATGCTCGGCATTATTATTGGGATTGCCTCGGTGGTGTCGATCGTCGTGGTGGGCGATGCCGCCAAACAGATGGTGCTGGCAGATATTCGCGCGATAGGCACCAATACCATTGACGTCTACCCTGGCAAGGATTTTGGCGATGACGACCCGCGCTATCAGCAGGCGCTGAAGTATGACGACTTGCTGGCGATCCAGAAACAGCCGTGGGTGCGTTCCGCTACGCCGGCGGTGTCAAAAAGCCTGCGTCTGCGCGCCAACAATATTGACGTAGCCGCCAGCGCGGAAGGGGTGGGGCCGCAATACTTTAATGTTTACGGCATGACCTTTAGCGAGGGCAATACCTTTAATGAGCTGCAGCTCAACAGCCGGGCGCAGGTGGTGGTGCTCGACAGCAATACCCGTCGCCAGCTGTTTCCCAATAAAGCGAAAGTGGTGGGCGAGGTGATTCTGGTGGGCAATATGCCGGCCACGGTGATTGGCGTTGCGGATGAAAAGCAGTCGATGTTCGGCAGCAGTAAAATTCTCCGCGTCTGGTTGCCCTACACCACCATGGCGGGAAGGGTGATGGGCCAGTCGTGGCTGAACTCGATCACCGTCCGCGTTCATGAAGGCTATGACAGCGACACCGCTGAAAAGCAGCTGCTGCGTTTGCTGGAGCTGCGGCATGGTAAAAAAGATGTATTCACCTGGAATATGGACAGCATCTTGAAAACCGCCGAAAGGACCACACATACCTTACAGCTGTTCCTGACATTGGTGGCGGTGATCGCCCTGGTGGTCGGCGGGATTGGCGTGATGAATATTATGCTGGTGTCGGTGACCGAACGGACGCGTGAGATAGGCATCCGCATGGCGGTTGGCGCCCGGGCCAGCGATGTGCTGCAGCAGTTTCTCATCGAAGCGGTGCTGGTTTGCCTGGTCGGCGGCGCGCTGGGGGTGACATTGTCGCTGATGATTGCGTTTATTCTGCAGCTGTTTCTCCCCGGCTGGGAGATCGGTTTTTCGCCGCTGGCGCTGGTGACAGCGTTTCTCTGTTCGACGTTAACCGGGGTGCTGTTTGGGTGGCTGCCGGCGCGCAATGCGGCGCGGCTCGATCCTGTGGATGCCCTGGCGCGGGAGTAGTCGGGATGAGAAATAAAAATGCCAGTCAGAAGGACTGGCATTTTATTAGCAGGATGTACACAATGAAGCAAAAGAGTTATGCAGCCGTTTCCGCTTCCACAGGGACGATCACGCTGGCGTGGTTGCCTTTTGGCCCCTGGTGAACATCAAACCGAACGGCTTGTCCGGCTTTTAGCGTTCTGTAACCATCCATCTGGATGGTGGAGTAATGGGCGAAAATGTCTTCGCCGCCGCCCTCAGGGCAGATAAAACCGAACCCTTTGGCATTGTTGAACCACTTAACAGTACCCATTTCCATACTTCGACATCCTTCGTAAATCTTTATTAGTAAGATGGAATGAACCGGTGGTGGAGTGACGAGTTGTTCAATTGCTCGCCAACTCTCGCCACTACAATTTAGAGAAATACGAAAACGCGTCAAGCGATTGAGGAGGGGGAGCGGCGAAAAATGCGTCAAAATTTGAAGCAGTTAACGCTATTGCCGGGGAATGTGACAGCCGTCGCGGATAGAAGCGATAGATGATAGTTATCTATGATCTGTTGTAGATTTGTGATGAGCATAACCTCTGGTCATCGACAGGCCTCCGCCTGTTGGCAACAGCAACCGATGATGAACACTGACGATGAGTAAGAGAGATTGGCTGGACTTCGAGCACCTGGTTGACGACGAAGTTCGTGATGCGATTAAACCGCCATCTATGTATAAAGTGATATTGGTCAATGATGACTACACTCCAATGGAGTTTGTTATTGACGTGTTACAAAAATTCTTTTCTTATGATGTTGAACGTGCAACGCAACTGATGCTCACGGTTCACTATGAAGGTAAGGCGATTTGTGGCGTGTTTACCGCGGAAGTGGCGGAGACCAAAGTCGCTATGGTGAATCAGTACGCGAGGGAGAACGAGCATCCATTGCTGTGTACGCTGGAAAAAGCCTGAATACAGGCATGAAAATTGGGGGAGGTGCCTATGCTCAATCAAGAACTGGAACTCAGTTTAAATATGGCTTTCGCCAGAGCGCGCGAGCACCGTCATGAGTTTATGACCGTCGAGCACTTGCTGCTGGCTCTGCTAAGCAACCCCTCGGCCCGTGAGGCCCTGGAAGCGTGTTCAGTGGACCTGGTGGCATTGCGTCAGGAACTTGAAGCCTTCATCGAACAAACCACACCCGTCCTGCCAGCCACGGAAGAAGAGCGCGACACTCAGCCGACGCTGAGCTTCCAGCGTGTGCTGCAGCGCGCCGTCTTCCACGTGCAATCTTCTGGCCGCAGCGAAGTGACCGGCGCCAACGTGCTGGTGGCGATTTTCAGCGAGCAGGAGTCGCAGGCCGCCTACCTGCTGCGTAAACATGAAGTGAGCCGACTCGATGTGGTGAACTTCATTTCTCATGGTACACGCAAAGACGAGCCGAGCCAGTCTTCCGATCACAGCGGAAGCCAGCCTGGCAATGAAGAGCAAGCCGGCGGGGAGGAACGTATGGAAAACTTCACCACCAACCTCAATCAGCTTGCTCGCGTCGGCGGCATTGATCCCCTGATCGGCCGTGAAAAAGAGCTGGAACGCGCCATTCAGGTTCTGTGCCGTCGGCGTAAAAATAACCCGCTGCTGGTGGGGGAATCCGGCGTCGGTAAAACCGCCATCGCCGAAGGCCTTGCCTGGCGTATTGTGCAGGGCGATGTGCCGGAAGTCATGGCTGACTGCACCATCTACTCGCTCGATATTGGTTCTCTGCTGGCCGGGACGAAATACCGTGGCGATTTTGAAAAACGCTTTAAAGCGTTGCTCAAACAGCTGGAGCAGGATACCAACAGCATCCTGTTCATTGATGAGATCCACACCATCATCGGTGCGGGGGCGGCGTCTGGCGGTCAGGTCGATGCGGCTAACCTGATCAAACCGCTGCTTTCCAGCGGCAAGATCCGGGTGATTGGCTCAACCACTTACCAGGAATTCAGCAACATCTTTGAGAAAGATCGTGCGCTGGCCCGCCGTTTCCAGAAAATTGATATTACCGAACCGTCGGTGGAAGAGACCGTCCAGATTATCAACGGCCTGAAGCCGAAGTACGAAGCGCACCACGATGTGCGTTATACCGCCAAGGCGGTGCGTGCCGCGGTTGAGCTGGCGGTGAAATACATTAACGATCGTCATCTGCCGGATAAGGCGATTGACGTGATTGACGAGGCAGGGGCGCGGGCGCGCTTAATGCCGGTCAGCAAGCGTAAGAAAACGGTTAATGTGGCGGATATCGAGTCAGTGGTGGCGCGCATTGCGCGGATCCCTGAGAAGAGCGTCTCCCGCAGCGATCGCGACACGCTGAAAAACCTTGGCGATCGACTGAAAATGCTGGTCTTTGGTCAGGATAAGGCCATCGAGGCGCTGACGGAAGCCATCAAAATGGCGCGCGCCGGGCTGGGCCATGAGCACAAGCCGGTGGGTTCATTCCTGTTCGCCGGGCCGACCGGGGTGGGGAAAACCGAAGTGACCGTGCAGCTGGCGAAGGCGCTGGGTATCGAGCTGCTGCGTTTTGATATGTCCGAATATATGGAACGTCATACCGTCAGCCGTTTAATCGGGGCGCCTCCGGGCTACGTCGGCTTCGACCAGGGCGGGCTGCTGACCGATGCGGTGATTAAACATCCGCACGCGGTGCTGCTGCTCGATGAGATCGAAAAAGCGCATCCGGACGTGTTCAACCTGCTGCTGCAGGTGATGGATAACGGAACGCTGACCGATAACAACGGACGTAAAGCGGACTTCCGCAACGTGGTGCTGGTGATGACCACCAACGCCGGGGTGCGGGAAACCGAGCGTAAATCGATTGGCCTTATCCAGCAGGACAACAGTCCGGATGCAATGGATGAGATCAAGAAGATCTTTACGCCGGAGTTCCGTAACCGTCTCGACAACATTATCTGGTTCGATCACCTCTCCACCACGGTGATCCATCAGGTTGTCGACAAGTTTATCGTCGAGCTGCAGGTTCAGCTGGATCAGAAAGGCGTCTCCCTGGAAGTCAGCCAGGAAGCGCGCGACTGGCTGGCGGAAAAAGGCTACGACCGGGCGATGGGGGCACGTCCGATGGGACGCGTCATTCAGGACAACCTGAAAAAACCGCTGGCGAACGAGCTGCTGTTTGGCTCGCTGGTCGACGGGGGGCAGGTGACGGTCTCTCTGGACAGCGCGAAAAATACGCTGACTTACGACTTCCAGAGCGCGCCGAAGCACAAACCGGAAGCCGCCCACTAAGGCGATATCTTGCATGTAAAAACCGGCCACTGGCCGGTTTTTTTTGCTGGCTGGCGGGAGAAATGAAAAGACCGGGAATTATCCCGGCCTTCAGCATCTGACGCCTTAGTGGCGAAAACAATCAGCGACTACGGAAGACAATGCGGCCTTTGCTCAGGTCGTACGGGGTCAGCTCAACAGTCACTTTGTCGCCCGTCAGAATGCGGATGTAGTTTTTACGCATTTTACCGGAGATATGCGCGGTTACCACGTGACCGTTTTCCAGTTCTACGCGGAACATAGTGTTAGGCAACGTTTCAAGTACGGTGCCCTGCATTTCAATATTGTCTTCTTTGGCCATCTAGTCCTCTGGGGTATCACTACCGTAGTTTTGAACCGGCAAGATAATGCCGAAGTTCATCATGTAAGTAAAGTTTTACGTGTCTACCCTGAATCATTCACCTTACCGCAAGGCGCGCAGTCAGCACGCCGGCAATGGAAATATGACGGGTATGAATCGCCGAAGTAGTTTTGGCGCATTGCCCGGGACACACACGGCCATGCCGCGTGACAGGCGCAAACGTAAAGGGGAGTGACAGAACGATGGGCGTTATCTGACTCTTATTATTCCCAAACGGCGGCGGGGCAACAGGCAGAAGCTACTCTACCGCGCAATTATACCATCCTGACGCAAAATGTGCTGAAAACATTTTATTATCCGCCCGGAAATAGCACCCGTGGTACCCAAAATCGCTCGGGTAGACGGTAGCCGCGTAATACCGACAGATAGTCCAGATAATCGCGGCGGGGAATATCCACTGCGCCTAATGACGCGGTGTGGTTGTTCAGCACCTGACAGTCAATTAATTTACCGCCGCTCTGCGCAAAGTCCTGGCAAAATACCAGCAGCGCGGTTTTAGAGGCATTTTCCGCCCGGCTGAACATCGACTCGCCGCAAAACAATGCCCCCTGCGCCACGCCGTACATTCCCCCCACCAGGGTATTCTCCTGCCAGACTTCAATGGAGTGGGCATGGCCCAGCTCATGCAGCTGGTGATAGGCGCGAACGATGCTGCTGGTTATCCAGGTGCCTTCGTCACGATCGCTGGCGCAGCCCTCAATCACCGCGCCAAAGGCATGATTGAGCGTGACGCGGTAGGGGGAGCGCTGATGAAAGCGCTTCATGCTGCGGCTGAGATGGAACTGTTCCGGCCAAAGCACTGCCCGGGGATCGGGCGACCACCAGAGGATCGGGTCGCCGGGGGAAAACCAGGGAAAAATACCACGCTGATAGGCCATCAGCAGACGCGCGGGGCTTAGATCGCCGCCGAGCGCCAGCAGGCCGTTAGGTTCACGCAGGGCGCCTTCCGGAGAAGGGAAGGCGATAGAATGCCGGGAGAGCTGAACCAGACGCATTTTAACCTCAATACGCATCAGCAAAAATTAGATAATAGCCTACAGACGCTGTTTAAACTGGAAGTACCGGCCCTGTTTAGCGAGCAGCTCCGCGTGACTACCTTGCTCAATTATCTGGCCGTTGTCCATGACTATTATCTGATTAAAACGCGCCAGGCCTCGCAGGCGGTGGGTGACCATCAGCACGGTTTTCTCGCGCATGACTTCCGCCAGCAGATGCAGGATCTGGCTTTCGGTGGCGGCATCCAGACCTTCTGTCGGTTCATCCAGCAGCATCAGCGGCGCATCGTGGAGCAGCGCGCGGGCGATGGCCAGCCGGCGCAGTTCGCCGCCGGAAAGCTGGCGTCCGCCTTCGCCCAGCCAGCCGTTGAGTCCGCCATCTTCCAGCAGTTTTTCCAGGCCTACCTTCTCAAGGGTGGCGCAGAGCAGTGTGTCATCAGCCTCAGGCGCCGCCAGCCGCAGGTTGTCACGCAGGGTGGTGCTGAACAGATGCACGCGCTGCGGCACCACGCTCATTGACTGCCGCAGGGTGGCTTCGCTCAGCCCGGACAGCGGCTGGTCGTTGAGCAATATCTCTCCCTGCGCCGGATCCCATGCGCGGGTGAGCAACTGCAACAGCGTCGACTTTCCGCAGCCGGTTCGGCCAAGAATAGCGATATGTTCCCCGGCGGCAATCTGCAGGGAGATGTTCTCCAGGGCGGGGGAGGGCTGCTGCGGGTAGCGGAAGGTGACCTGCCTGAAGGTTAAGGCCACCTGCGCAGGCCTGCTGGCTTCGCCCTCAACGAAGGAGACTTCCGGCTGCTGGTCAGTGATCTGCGAGATCCGCAGCGCGGAGGCGATCACCTGACCTAAATGCTGGAAAGCGCCGGTGACGGGCGCCAGGGCTTCGAAAGCCGCCAGGGCGCAGAAGACGAACAGGGCGATCAGCGCCCCGGGCTGACTGTTGCCGCCGACGCCGTCTGAGGCCAGCCAGAGCATGGCCACCACGGCGACTCCGCCGATTAACAGCATTAGCGCCTGTGAAAGCGCGGTCAGCTCGGCCTGGCGACGCTGCGCGTCCTGCCAGCTGAGCTCGGTTTTTTCCATTTGCGCGCGATAGCGGTCGCTGGCGTTAAACACCATCAGCTCCGCCTGGCCCTGCAGCCAGGCGGTAAGCTGTTGCCGATACTGGCCGCGCAGCTGGGTCATACTCTCTCCGGCCGGTTTACCGGCGCGATAGAACAGCGGCGGCATAACCAGCAGGGTCACCAGCATGATGCCGCCGAGCGTCAGCGCGAGGGTAACGTCGAGCAGGCTTAATCCGCAGGTCACCACCACAATCACCACCAGCGCGCCGACCAGCGGCGAAATGACCCGCAGGTAGAGGTGATCCAGGGTGTCGACGTCGGCGACTACGCGGTTGAGCAGTTCACCCTGGCGAAAGCGCGCCAGCCCCGCCGGAGAGAGGGGGAGCAGTTTGCTGAAGGTGAAGACGCGCAGGTGCTGCAGCACGCGGAAGGTGGCATCGTGGCTGACCAGACGCTCGAAATAGCGTCCGGCGGTACGGATAATCGCTGCGCCGCGGACGCCCGCGGCGGGCAGCATATAGTTAAAACTGTAGATCCCGGCGACGCCCACCACCGCAGAGGCGGAGAGAAACCAGCCGGAGAGCGTCAGCAGGCCGATACTGGCCAGCAGGGTCACAATAGCCAGTACGATGCCGAGCAGCAGCATCCATTTGTGGCGTTTATACAGTGCCAGATAGGGTAAGAGCGCGCGCATTTAAATCTCCTCCTGACGATGGGCCAACAGCGCCGAGAAGACCCCGCCGGCGCGGGCCAGCGTGGCGTAGTCGCCTTGTTCGATAATCTGTCCGTTCTGCATCACCCAGACGGCATCCCAGTCCGCCAGTCCCTCAAGCTGATGGGTAACCAGCAGCGTGGTTTGCTGGGTGGAGGCGTGGGTCAACGCCTGCATAACCCGTTGTTCGCTATGGGCGTCGAGGCTGGCGGCGGGTTCATCCAGCAGCAGCAGGCGGCACGGCACCAACAGCGCGCGGGCGACCGCGATACGCTGCGCCTGGCCGACCGACAGACGGCCCGCCTGATCGCCCACGGCGGTATGGATCCCATCCGGCAGCAGAGCGATAAACTCGCTCACCCAGGCCTTGTCCAGCGCCAGCCGAAGCTGGGCATCGCTGGCTTCCGGCCACGCCAGCAGCACATTTTCCCGCAGCGTGGCGGCAGGAAGCTGGGGATTCTGCCCCACCCAGCTTAACAGGCGACGCCAGCGATCGGCGTCCAGCTCGCGCAGCTCCACGCCGTTGACCTTCAGCGAACCTTCATAGGGCAAAAAGCCGAGCAGGGTGTTCAGCAGGGAACTTTTCCCTGAGCCGCTCTGCCCCACCAGCACCACCCGCGCGCCTGCAGGCAGTGAAAAATTCAGCGGCCCGGCGAGGACTTTCCCGTCGGGAGATTTAATCAGCAGATCGCGCGCTTCCACGCCAATCAGATCGTTATCATTTAAGGTTTTTTCGCCACGCTCCACCTGGGTCAGCGGGGTTTCCATAAACGTTTTCAGACTGTCCGCAGCGCCGACGGCCTGGGCTTTGGCATGGTAGAAGGTGCCCAGGTCGCGTAATGGCTGGAAAAACTCCGGGGCGAGGATCAGCGTCAGGAAGCCCGCCATCAGCGTGACGCCCGCGCCATAGTGGCCGAAGTTAAGCTCGCCAAGGTATGAGAAGCCGAAATAAACCGCTACCAGCGCAATGGAGAGCGAGGTGAAAAACTCCAGTACTCCGGAGGAGAGGAACGCCAGGCGCAGGACTTCCATGGTGCGTTGGCGAAAATCCTGCGAGGCGTCGCGAATATTATCCGTTTCGGCCTGACCGCGGTGAAAAATACGCAAGGTTTCCATGCCGCGCAGACGGTCGAGGAAGTGGCCGCTGAGGCGGGCCAGCGCCTGGAAGTTACGCCGGTTGGCATCGGCGGCGCCCATCCCAACCAGGGCCATGAACAGGGGGATCAGCGGCGCGGTGCCGAGGAGGATCAGCGCGGCGGCCCAGTTGATCGGGAAAATAGTGATAACGATCAGCAGCGGCACGCAGGCCGCCAGCGTCATCTGCGGCAGGTAGCGGGCATAATAGTCATGCATATCGTCGATCTGCTCGAGGATAAGCGTCGCCCAGCTGCCGGCCGGTTTACCCTGGATCCACGCCGGGCCCGCCTGCTGGAGACGGTCGAGCACCTGGCGGCGAATTTCATAGCGAATATGCTGCCCGGCCTGAAAGCCGACCCGTTCACGCAGCCAGACCACCCAGGCGCGCAGCACAAAGGTCAGCACCAGCAGGGTCAGCGGCAGCAGCAGGGCGGTCGCAGGAATATTCTCCATCACCATCCGGTGCAGGATCCGCGCCAGGAACCAGGCCTGCGCCACGATCAGCAGACCGCTCGCCACGCCGAGGAGGCGGGAAATCATCAACCAGCGACGGGAGATAATGCTTTGCTGTTTTAACCAGCGGGTTAACTCTTGTTGACGGGTTTTATTCATTGCGCGCTTAGCAGGTGTCGTTATGGGAATATTGGGCACGGCAATGTTACATCGCGGCAAAAATAAAGGCGACTTTTCGTCGCCTTCTTTACCTTTGTTACTGACTTGTAAAGATTATTTGCACGCGTCAGCCAGACCGTCGAGGTAACGTTCAGCGTCCAGCGCCGCCATGCAGCCGGTGCCGGCGGAGGTGATAGCCTGACGATAAATATGGTCCATGACATCGCCGGCGGCAAACACGCCCGGGATGCTGGTCTGGGTCGCATTGCCGTGGATACCGGACTGCACTTTGATGTAGCCGTTCTCCAGCTCCAGCTGACCTTCAAAGATGGCGGTGTTCGGGCTGTGGCCGATGGCGACAAACAGACCGGCTACTTCCAGGGACTCGACGTTGTCGCTGTTTTTGGTATCGCGCAGACGCAGGCCGCTGACGCCCATCTGGTCGCCGGTCACCTCTTCGAGGGTGCGATCGGTATGCAGCACGATGTTGCCGTTTGCCACTTTGTCCATCAGGCGTTTGATGAGGATTTTTTCCGCACGGAAGGAATCGCGACGGTGGATCAGATGTACCTCAGAGGCGATGTTCGACAGATACAGGGCCTCTTCAACCGCGGTGTTGCCGCCGCCGATCACCGCCACTTTCTGGTTGCGATAGAAGAATCCATCACAGGTGGCGCACGCGGAAACGCCGCGGCCCTTGAAGGCTTCTTCGGAAGGCAGACCCAGGTAACGGGCTGAAGCGCCGGTGGCGATAATCAGCGCGTCACAGGTGTATTCGCCGCTGTCGCCAGTCAGACGGAACGGCCGGTTTTGCAGGTCGACGCGGCTGATATGGTCGAAAATAATCTCGGTTTCAAATTTCGCGGCATGCTCGTGCATGCGCTCCATCAGCAGCGGACCGGTCAAATCGTTCGGATCGCCTGGCCAGTTTTCCACTTCCGTCGTGGTGGTCAGCTGACCCCCTTTTTCCATCCCGGTGATCAGCACCGGCTGCAGGTTGGCGCGCGCGGCATAGACCGCCGCGGTGTATCCCGCAGGTCCAGAACCAAGAATAAGCAGTTTACTGTGTTTGGCTGTGCCCATGAGATCCCCATAATAATTGGCATACATTGGGCTGGGATTGTAGGGAATTTGTTGTCGTAAAAAAAGAGCGCAGCGATTTTGTTAACGATGTGTGCAATAGAAGCGGCCGATGAATTGGCGATTTTCCCGGCAAGGAATATAACTATTTCTACTGTTGGCGGGACAATTATAAGACGAAAAAATGAGAATCAACCAGGGTGGATGATGAATATCTGGCATCTTGTACTAAAAATCGATGTTTTGCTTTGACAATCCCCTGTGCTTTTGCGAAAACATTCAAGGAAGAAGAAAAGCAGTATTTGGCGTGCGGCGAATTTTCATGCACGCAAATGCCATTTTTATCCGGGTTAACGAAATCTACGCATGGTGTGGACAGACGCCATGCGTGATATCGGTGACTGCCGTCAGGCAACGGGCTTCTCACGTACCCCTGGGTTACCTAATGTCGTACGGGTAATAACAGGATGGGCTCTGGCAGTGAAGGCACAGAGCCGGAACAGGAGTAGGGAAGGAATACAGAGAGACAATAATAATGGTAGATAGCAAGAAGCGCCCTGGCAAAGATCTCGACCGCATTGATCGTAACATCCTGAATGAATTGCAAAAAGATGGGCGAATTTCTAACGTCGAGCTTTCTAAACGGGTGGGACTTTCTCCGACGCCTTGCCTTGAGCGTGTGCGTCGTCTTGAAAGACAGGGTTTTATTCAGGGCTATACGGCGCTGCTCAACCCGCATTATCTGGATGCATCACTTCTGGTATTTGTTGAGATTACTCTGAATCGTGGCGCACCGGATGTGTTTGAGCAATTTAACGCCGCAGTGCAAAAACTTGAAGAAATTCAAGAGTGTCATCTGGTTTCCGGTGATTTCGACTATCTGTTGAAAACCCGCGTACCGGATATGTCAGCGTATCGTAAATTACTGGGCGAGACCTTGCTGCGCCTGCCGGGCGTTAACGACACCCGTACCTATGTGGTAATGGAAGAAGTCAAGCAAAGTAATCGCCTGGTTATTAAGACGCGCTAACACGGAACAGGTGCAAACTCGACGTAGTTTGATTACACTCCTGTTAATCCATACAGCAACAGTGCCGGGGAGACCCGGCGCTGTTGTCCGTTTTAGCAGCAGGCAGGAAACAGCCTGATACCTGGAGAGCCTTTCTTGAGCCAGGAATACACCGAAGACAAAGAAGTCAAACTTACCAAACTCAGCAGCGGGCGCCGACTCCTTGAGGCGATGCTCATCCTTTGCTCCCTCTTCGCCATCTGGCTGATGGCGGCATTACTGAGCTTTAACCCCTCGGACCCAAGCTGGTCGCAAACGGCATGGCATGAGCCTATTCATAATTTAGGCGGCGCCCCCGGCGCGTGGCTTGCCGATACCCTGTTTTTCATTTTTGGCGTCATGGCCTATACCATCCCGGTGATCATCATCGGCGGATGCTGGTTTGCCTGGCGGCATCAGGAAAACGACGAATACATTGACTATTTCGCCGTTTCTCTTCGTCTCATCGGTGCGTTAGCCCTGATCCTGACCTCCTGCGGTCTGGCGGCGATTAACGCCGATGATATCTGGTACTTCGCCTCTGGCGGGGTGATTGGCAGCCTGCTGAGCACCACCCTGCAACCGCTGCTGCACAGCAGCGGCGGCACCATCGCTCTGTTGTGCATCTGGGCGGCCGGCCTGACGCTGTTTACCGGCTGGTCGTGGGTCAGCATTGCGGAAAAACTGGGCGGCGGCATCCTGTCCGTACTCACCTTTGCCAGCAACCGCACCCGTCGGGATGATACCTGGGTCGATGAAGGCGAATACGAAGACGACGATGAAGAGTACGACGACGAAGAGGCGGCAACCCCCCAGGAATCGCGTCGGGCCCGTATCTTGCGCAGCGCGCTGGCGCGGCGTAAACGTCTGGCCGAGAAGTTTACCAACCCTATGGGGCGTAAAACCGACGCGGCGCTTTTCTCCGGCAAACGGATGGACGACGGGGAAGAGGCCGTGCAGTACAGCGCCAGCGGTGCGCCTGTCGCCGCCGACGATGTACTGTTTTCCGGCGCCAGCGCCGCGCGTCCCGCAGAGAATGATGTGCTATTTTCCGGCGCCAGCGCCGCGCGCCCGGGCGATTTCGACCCTTACGATCCGTTGCTGAACGGCCACAGTATCGCTGAGCCGGTGGGCGCAGCGGCGGCGGCCACTGCCGCGCCGCAGGCGTGGGGCGAGTCGACGGCGGGCCATCAGGGCGCTGCGCCGGCTTATCAGCCAGAAGCCAGCTATCCGCCGCAGCAGGCCTACCAGCCTGAACCCGCCCCGTTCCAGCAGGCTGCTTATCAGCCGCCAGCGGGGCAACCCGCGCCGCAGGCGTATCAGCCAGAGCCGGCGCAGTATCAACAGCCGGTTTACGATCCGCATGCCGGACAACAGCCTGCGCCGCAGGGGTATCAACCCGAGCATGCGCCGCACCAGCAGCCGGTTTACGATCCATATGCCGGACAACAGCCTGCGCCGCAGGGGTATCAACCAGAGCCTGCACAGTATCAGCAGCCGGTTTACGATCCATATGCCGGGCAACAGCCTGCGCCGCAGGGGTATCAATCCGAGCCTGCACAGTATCAGCAGCCGGTTTACGATCCGCATGCCGGTCAGCCCGCGCCGCAGGGGTATCAACCCGAGCATGCGCCGCACCAGCAGCCGGTTTACGATCCATATGCCGGGCAACAGCCCGCGCCGCAGGGATATCAACCCGAGCCTGCACAGTATCAGCAGCCGGTTTACGATCCGTATGCCGGCCAGCCCGCGCCGCAGGGGTATCAACCCGAGACTGCGCCTTATCAGCAGCCGAGTTACGATCCGCATGCCGGCCAGCCCGCGCCGCAGGCTTATCAGCCTGAGCCCGCGCCGGTACCTGCCGCGCAGCCAGAGCCTGAGGTCGTGCAGGAAGAAGTGAAACGTCCGCCGCTCTATTACTTCGAGGAAGTGGAAGAGAAGCGGGCGCGCGAACGCGAGCTGCTGGCTTCCTGGTATCAGCCTATTCCGGAGCCGGAAAGCCCGATCGCCACCAAACCGCTGACGCCGCCAGCCGCCCCGGCCAAACCGCCCGTGGAGTCAACCGTGGTTTCTGCGGTGGCGGCCGGGGTGCATCAGGCAACGGCTGCCAGCGGCGGCTCAGCGGCCGCGACGACGGCGACCGCCGCGTCCGCAGCGACGGCGCCATTGTTCAGCCCGGCCTCCAGCGGACCGCGGGTACAGGTGAAAGAGGGCATTGGTCCAAAACTACCGCGGCCTAATCGTGTTCGCGTCCCGACGCGTCGGGAACTGGCCTCCTACGGCATCAAGCTACCGTCGCAGCGTGAAGCAGAACAGCGCGCGCGGCAGGCAGAGCGAGACCCCCATTATGATGATGGGCTGATCTCTGATGAGGAAGCGGATGCTATGGAGCAGGATGAACTGGCTCGCCAGTTCGCCGCCACTCAACAGCAGCGCTATGGCCATCGCTGGGAAGACGATAACGCGACTGATGACGATGATGCCGACGCCGCGGCGGAAGCGGAGCTGGCGCGCCAGTTTGCCGCCACCCAGCAGCAGCGCTACGCCTCCGAGCAGCCGCCGGGCGCCAATCCGTTCTCGCCGGCGGATTACGAATTCTCGCCGATGAAAACTCTGGTCAATGAGGGGCCGAGCGAGCCGCTGTTTACGCCGACACCTGAAGTACAGCCGCAGCAGCCAGCCCAGCACTATCAACAACCGGCCGCCGCTCCGCAGCAGGGTTATCAACCTGCGCAGCACCAGCCGGTACACCATCAGCCAGTACCGCCGCAGCCTTACCAGACTGCGCCGCAGTCCGTGCCGCAGCACCAACCGGTTACCCCGCAGGGGCATCAGCCTGCCGCGCCTGCGCCGCAGGAGAGCCTGATCCACCCGCTGCTGATGCGCAATGGCGATAGTCGACCGCTGCAAAAGCCGACGACGCCGCTGCCGTCGCTGGATCTGCTTACGCCGCCGCCCAGTGAAGTCGAGCCGGTGGATACCTTTGCTCTCGAGCAGATGGCACGACTGGTGGAAGCGCGACTCGCCGATTTCCGCATTAAAGCGGATGTGGTGAACTACTCGCCGGGGCCGGTGATCACCCGCTTCGAACTGAATCTGGCGCCTGGCGTCAAAGCGGCGCGAATCTCTAACCTGTCACGGGATCTGGCGCGTTCGCTGTCCACGGTCGCCGTGCGCGTGGTGGAGGTGATCCCGGGTAAACCGTATGTCGGGCTTGAGCTGCCGAATAAAAAGCGCCAGACCGTCTACCTGCGTGAAGTGCTCGACAACAGCAAGTTCCGTGATAACCCGTCGCCGCTGACCGTGGTGCTGGGTAAAGACATCGCCGGCGATCCGGTGGTGGCCGATCTGGCGAAAATGCCGCACCTGCTGGTGGCCGGTACCACCGGTTCCGGTAAGTCGGTCGGCGTCAACGCCATGATCCTCAGCATGCTCTACAAGGCGCAGCCGGAAGATGTGCGTTTCATCATGATCGACCCGAAAATGCTGGAGCTGTCGGTCTACGAAGGTATTCCGCACCTGCTGACGGAAGTGGTTACCGACATGAAAGACGCCGCCAATGCGCTGCGCTGGAGCGTCAACGAGATGGAGCGTCGCTACAAGCTGATGTCGGCGCTGGGCGTGCGTAACCTGGCGGGCTATAACGAGAAGATTGCAGAAGCGGCGCGCATGGGTCGTCCGATCCCGGATCCGTACTGGAAGCCTGGCGACAGTATGGACGCCGTGCACCCGGTACTGGAAAAGCTGCCGTACATTGTGGTGCTGGTGGACGAATTCGCCGACCTGATGATGACCGTCGGTAAGAAGGTGGAAGAGCTGATCGCTCGCCTGGCGCAGAAAGCGCGTGCGGCGGGGATCCACCTGGTGCTGGCGACGCAGCGTCCGTCGGTGGATGTCATTACCGGTCTGATTAAGGCCAACATTCCGACGCGCATCGCTTTTACCGTGTCGAGCAAAATTGACTCGCGTACCATTCTGGATCAGGGCGGTGCGGAATCGCTGCTCGGGATGGGGGACATGCTCTACTCCGGGCCGAACTCCACCACGCCGGTGCGCGTCCATGGGGCGTTTGTTCGCGACCAGGAAGTCCACGCCGTGGTTCAGGACTGGAAAGCCCGCGGTCGTCCGCAGTATGTAGACGGCATTACCTCCGACAGCGAAAGCGAAGGCGGCGGCGGTGGCTTCGACGGTGGTGAAGAGCTGGATCCGCTGTTCGATCAGGCGGTCAGCTTTGTGACCGAGAAGCGTAAAGCGTCGATTTCCGGGGTGCAGCGCCAGTTCCGCATCGGCTATAACCGTGCCGCGCGTATTATCGAACAGATGGAAGCGCAGGGCATTGTCAGCGAGCAGGGCCATAACGGTAACCGCGAAGTACTGGCGCCGCCGCCCTTTGAATGAGTGCAAAGTTGGGTAAATAAGCGCAAAATCAGCCAATTCTTCTGTCCCGCCGCCGTCGGCGGTCCTACATTAGGGGCAGAAGAGGCTCCCGCGTCGGGAGTGACGCACATTAAGGAAGAACAATGAAAAAACTCGCAATCACCTGTGCATTACTGTCTGGTATGGTCGTCAGCCAGGTCTGGGCAGATGCGGCCAGTGACTTAAAAAGCCGTCTTGATAAAGTGAGCAGCTTCCATGCCAGCTTCACGCAAAAAGTCACCGACGGCAGCGGCAACGCCGTGCAGGACGGACAGGGCGACCTGTGGGTAAAACGCCCGAATCTGTTTAACTGGCATATGACCCAGCCGGATGAGAGCGTCCTCGTTTCGGATGGTAAAACCCTGTGGTTCTATAACCCGTTCGTCGAGCAGGCCACGGCGACCTGGCTGAAAGACGCGACCAGCAACACGCCGTTTATGCTGATTGCCCGCAACCAGTCCAGCGACTGGCAGCAGTACAATATCAAACAAAACGGCGATGATTTTGTGCTGACGCCGAAAAGCGGCAGCGGCAACCTGAAGCAGTTCACGATCAACGTCGGTCGGGACGGCACCATCCATCAGTTCAGCGCCGTCGAGCAGGATGATCAGCGCAGCAGCTATCAGCTGAAATCGCAGCAGAACGGCGCCGTCGACGCATCTAAGTTCACCTTTACGCCGCCGAAAGGGGTGACGGTGGACGATCAACGTAAGTAGAGGCGAAAGTGAGCAATCTGTCGCTCGATTTTTCCGACAACGCGTTTCAACCTCTGGCCGCTCGCATGCGGCCAGAAAATTTAGCGCAGTATATTGGCCAGCAGCACCTGCTGGCGCCGGGCAAACCCCTGCCGCGGGCGATCGAAGCCGGGCACCTGCATTCGATGATCCTCTGGGGGCCGCCGGGCACCGGCAAGACTACCCTGGCGGAAGTGATCGCCCGCTATGCCAGCGCCGATGTCGAACGGATCTCGGCGGTGACCTCCGGGGTGAAAGAGATCCGCGAGGCCATTGAGCGCGCGCGGCAGAATCGCAACGCCGGCCGACGAACGATTCTGTTTGTTGACGAAGTGCATCGCTTCAATAAAAGCCAGCAGGATGCCTTTCTGCCGCATATTGAAGATGGCACCATCACCTTTATTGGCGCGACCACCGAAAATCCCTCCTTTGAGCTTAACTCGGCGCTGCTCTCCCGCGCCCGCGTCTACTTACTGAAATCGCTCACCACCGACGATATCGAGCAGGTGCTTGACCAGGCGATGCACGATAAAACCCGCGGCTACGGCGGCCAGGATATCGTTTTGCCGGATGAGACCCGCAGGGCCATCGCCGAACTGGTGAACGGCGATGCGCGGCGGGCGCTGAATACCCTGGAAATGATGGCCGATATGGCCGAGAGCGATGATGCGGGCAAGCGGGTGCTGAAGGCGGAACTGCTGACCGAGATCGCCGGCGAGCGCAGCGCGCGCTTTGATAATAAAGGCGACCGTTTCTACGATTTGATTTCCGCCCTGCATAAGTCAGTGCGCGGGAGCGCGCCGGACGCGGCGCTCTACTGGTACGCGCGGATCATCACCGCCGGGGGCGATCCGCTGTACGTTGCCCGCCGTTGTCTGGCGATTGCCTCGGAAGACGTCGGCAACGCCGACCC
Source organism: Klebsiella sp. C239 (assembly GCF_048822715.1). Classification (NCBI taxonomy): domain Bacteria; kingdom Pseudomonadati; phylum Pseudomonadota; class Gammaproteobacteria; order Enterobacterales; family Enterobacteriaceae; genus Klebsiella; species Klebsiella sp. C239. Next base: position 78,132 of record NZ_JBMEZK010000005.1, read on the forward strand.
GCGGGCGATGCAGGTGGCCATTTCGGCGTGGGACTGCTTTACCCGCGTCGGGCCGGCGGAAGGCGAACGGGCGATTGCCCAGGCCATTGTCTATCTGGCCTGCGCGCCGAAGAGCAATGCGGTCTACACCGCCTTTAAAGCGGCGCTGGCCGACGCGCGAGACCGTCCGGACTATGACGTTCCGGTGCATCTGCGCAATGCCCCGACGAAGCTGATGAAAGAGATGGGCTACGGGCAGGAGTATCGTTACGCTCATGACGAACCTAACGCCTACGCCGCCGGTGAGCAGTACTTCCCGCAGGAAATGGCGCAAACGCGCTATTATCGCCCGACAAACCGGGGGCTTGAGGGCAAAATTGGCGAAAAGCTCGCCTGGCTCGCTGAACAGGATCAAAATAGCCCGATAAAACGCTACCGCTAATTGAGGCGTTGCGGTAAGGTTATTACACTATTTCCGTGGTCGTAGTCTGCGGCCACTATTCTTTTTTTAATTCGATAAGCACAGGATAAGCATGCTCGATCCCAATCTGCTGCGTACCGAGCCAGACGCAGTCGCAGAAAAACTGGCACGCCGGGGCTTTAAGCTGGATGTAGATAAACTTCGCGCGCTTGAAGAGCGTCGTAAAGTTCTGCAGGTGCAAACGGAAAACCTGCAGGCGGAGCGCAACTCCCGATCGAAATCCATTGGCCAGGCGAAAGCGCGCGGGGAAGACATCGAGCCATTACGCCTGGAAGTGAACAAACTCGGCGAACAGCTGGATGCCGCAAAATCCGAGCTGGAAGCGCTGCTGGCGGAAATCCGCGATATCGCGCTGGCGATCCCGAATATTCCTCACGATGACGTGCCGGTTGGCCGTGACGAAAACGACAACGTTGAAGTCAGCCGCTGGGGCACGCCGCGCCAGTTCGATTTCGACGTGCGCGATCACGTGACGCTGGGTGAAATGCACGGGGGGCTGGATTTTGCCGCCGCCGTTAAGCTCACCGGTTCGCGCTTCGTGGTGATGAAAGGCCAGCTGGCCCGTCTGCACCGCGCCCTGGCGCAGTTCATGCTGGATCTGCACACTGAACAGCATGGCTATAGCGAAAACTATGTCCCGTACCTGGTTAACCAGGACACCCTGTATGGCACCGGTCAGCTGCCGAAATTCGCCGGCGACCTGTTCCATACCCGTCCGCTGGAAGAAGAGGCTGACAGCAGCAACTACGCGCTGATCCCGACGGCGGAAGTGCCGCTGACCAACCTGGTGCGTGATGAAATTATCGATGAAGACGATCTGCCGATAAAAATGACCGCCCATACGCCGTGCTTCCGTTCCGAAGCAGGTTCTTATGGTCGCGACACCCGCGGTCTGATCCGTATGCACCAGTTCGATAAAGTTGAAATGGTGCAGATTGTCCGTCCGGAAGACTCGATGGCGGCGCTGGAAGAGATGACCGGCCACGCCGAGAAAGTGCTGCAGCTGCTGGGCCTGCCTTACCGTAAGGTCGCGCTGTGCACCGGCGATATGGGCTTCAGCGCCTGTAAAACCTATGACCTCGAAGTGTGGGTCCCGGCGCAGAACACCTACCGTGAGATCTCTTCCTGCTCCAACGTCTGGGATTTCCAGGCGCGTCGTATGCAGGCTCGCTGCCGCAGCAAGTCCGACAAGAAGACCCGTCTCGTTCATACCCTGAATGGTTCTGGCCTGGCGGTCGGTCGTACCCTGGTGGCGCTGATGGAAAACTATCAGCAGGCTGATGGCCGTATCGAGATCCCGGAAATCCTGCGCCCGTATATGCGCGGCCTCGAATATATCGGTTAATTTTTACCTTCTCCCTTAAAAGCGCCTGCGGGCGCTTTTTTTACATCCTTATTGATACCGGGCAATAATCCCATCCGCGAATGCAGTGATACTCCCTTTGGATTAAACCAGCATAAAAAACCAATAATATTTCAAAGCCTTATATATATCACTATATAGCGCTTGTCAGTTTATTGTGAGCAACCAAAGCGAGTATCCATGAAAATTAAAGCCCCCGATGCTTTACTGGCTGCTGAGGTAAGCCGCCGTGGTCTGATGAAAACCACGGCAATAGGCGGCCTGGCGCTGGCCAGCAACGCACTAACGTTACCCTTTTCCCGTATGGCCCACGCCGCCGACACGCCAGCCCCGGCCAGTGAGAAGGTGGTCTGGAGCGCCTGCACCGTCAACTGCGGTAGCCGCTGCCCGCTGCGCATGCACGTGGTGGATGGCGCGATTCAATACGTCGAAACCGATAATACCGGTGACGATAACTATGACGGCCTGCATCAGGTGCGCGCCTGCCTGCGCGGGCGGTCTATGCGCCGCCGGGTTTATAACCCCGATCGGCTGAAATATCCGATGAAGCGCGTAGGCAAACGCGGTGAGGGTAAATTCGAGCAAATCAGCTGAGAAGAGGCGTTCGATATCATCGCCAGCACGACGCAGCGCCTGATTAAAGACTACGGCAACGAGTCCATCTATCTGAACTACGGCACCGGCACGCTGGGAGGCACGCTGACCCGCTCCTGGCCGCCGGGGAAAACCCTGATTGCCCGTCTGATGAACTGCTGCGGTGGGTATCTCAATCATTACGGCGACTATTCATCCGCGCAGATTGCCGCAGGGTTGAATTACACCTACGGCGGCTGGGCGGATGGCAACAGCCCGTCGGATATTGAAAACAGCCAGTTAGTGGTGCTGTTCGGCAACAACCCAGGCGAAACGCGGATGAGCGGCGGCGGGGTGACCTACTATCTTGAGCAGGCGCGCCAGAAATCCAATGCCCGGATGATCATTATCGATCCGCGCTATACCGACACCGGCGCCGGACGCGAAGATGAATGGATCCCGATTCGCCCCGGTACCGATGCGGCGCTGGTATCGGGTCTGGCGTGGGTGATGATCACCGAGAATCTGGTCGATCAGCCGTTCCTCGATAAATACTGTGTGGGATACGACGAGAAAACTCTGCCTGCCGATGCCCCGGCCAATGGCCACTATAAAGCCTGGATCCTTGGCCAGGGCGCCGACGGTATCGCCAAAACGCCGGAGTGGGCCTCGACCATAACCGGTATTCCGCGCGAACGCATTGTTAAACTGGCGCGCGAAATTGCCAGCGCCAAACCGGCCTATATCAGCCAGGGCTGGGGGCCGCAGCGTCACGCCAACGGCGAAATCGCCACCCGGGCTATCGCGATGCTCGCCATTCTGACCGGTAACGTCGGGATCAACGGCGGCAACAGCGGCGCGCGCGAGGGCTCCTACAGCCTGCCGTTTGAGCGCATGCCGACGCTGGAGAATCCGGTTCAGACCAGCATATCGATGTTTATGTGGACCGATGCGATTGAGCGCGGCCCGGAAATGACTGCCCTGCGCGATGGGGTGCGTGGCAAAGATAAGCTCGATGTGCCGATCAAAATGATCTGGAACTATGCGGGCAACTGCCTGATCAACCAGCACTCAGAGATTAACCGCACCCACGAGATCCTGCAGGACGACAAGAAGTGCGAGATGATTGTGGTCATCGACTGCCATATGACCTCGTCAGCGAAATACGCCGATATTCTGCTGCCGGACTGCACCGCCTCTGAGCAGATGGATTTCGCGCTGGATGCCTCCTGCGGCAACATGTCCTACGTCATCTTTGCCGACCAGGCCATCAAGCCGCGTTTCGAATGCAAAACTATCTATGAGATGACCAGCGAGCTGGCGAAGCGCCTCGGCGTCGAGGAAAAATTTACCGAAGGCCGTACCCAGGAAGGCTGGATGCGCTATCTGTATGAGCAGTCGCGTACAGCAATTCCCGACCTGCCGGAGTTCGACACCTTCCGTCAGCAGGGCATCTATAAGCAGCGCGATCCGCAAGGGCACCATGTGGCTTATAAGGCCTTCCGCGAGGATCCGCAGGCTAATCCGCTGACCACGCCTTCGGGCAAGATTGAAATCTATTCGCAGGCGCTGGCGAAAATCGCCGCCACCTGGGAGCTGCCGGAAGGCGATGTCATCGATCCGCTACCGATCTACACCCCGGGCTTCGAAAACTACAACGATCCGCTGACGGCGAAATACCCGCTACAGCTGACCGGCTTCCACTATAAATCGCGTGTCCATTCAACCTACGGCAACGTCGATGTACTGAAGGCTGCCTGTCGGCAGGAGATGTGGATTAACCCGATCGATGCCCGCCAGCGCGGCATTGCCAACGGCGATCGCATTCGCATCTTCAACGACCGTGGGGAAGTGCATATCGAAGCGAAGGTGACCCCGCGCATGATGCCGGGCGTGGTCGCGCTGGGGGAAGGGGCCTGGTATAACCCGGACGCCTCGCGCGTGGATCAGGCGGGCAGCATTAACGTGCTGACCACCCAGCGCCCCTCGCCGCTGGCGAAGGGGAACCCGTCGCATACCAACCTCGTCCAGGTTGAGAAGCTGTAAGGAGTAACCGATGACAACTCAGTATGGATTTTTTATTGATTCCGCCCGTTGCACCGGTTGCAAGACCTGCGAACTGGCCTGTAAGGACTACAAAAATCTGACCCCCGATGTCAGCTTCCGCCGCATTTATGAATATGCCGGCGGCGACTGGCAGGAGGATAACGGCGTCTGGAATCAGAACGTTTTCGCCTATTACCTCTCCATCGCCTGTAACCACTGCGAAGATCCGGCCTGCACCAAGGTCTGTCCGAGCGGAGCGATGCACAAGCGCGAAGACGGTTTTGTGGTGGTCAACGAAGAGGTGTGCATTGGCTGCCGTTACTGCCATATGGCTTGTCCTTACGGCGCGCCGCAATATAACGCCGACAAAGGCCATATGACCAAGTGTGACGGCTGCCACGAGCGCGTCGCCGACGGGAAAAAGCCGATCTGCGTCGAGTCCTGCCCGCTGCGGGCGCTGGATTTCGGGCCGATTGCCGAACTGCGCGCTAAGCACGGCCAGCTGGCGGCGGTGGCGCCGTTGCCTTCGGCGCACTTTACCCGGCCGAGCATCGTGATCAAACCTAACGCCAATGCCCGGCCGTGTGGCGATACCACCGGTTACCTGGCAAACCCGAAGGAGGTGTAAGATGGGAAACGGATGGCATGAATGGCCGCTGATGATCTTTACGGTCTTCGGCCAGTGCGTCGCGGGCGGCTTCATCGTCCTGGCGCTGGCGCTCATGACGGGCAAGCTTTCCCGTGAGCAGGAGCAGCGCGTGGTGGGTAGCATGTTCGGCCTGTGGGTATTGATGGGGATCGGGTTTATCGCCTCGACAATGCACCTCGGTTCGCCGCTGCGGGCCTTTAACTCGCTCAATCGCGTAGGGGCCTCATCGCTGAGTAATGAGATAGCCAGCGGGGCGATCTTCTTCGCCGTCGGCGGGATTGGCTGGCTGCTGGCCGTGTGTAAAAAGTTGCCTGCCGGACTGCGTAGCCTGTGGCTGGTAGCGACCATGGCGCTTGGGGTGATCTTCGTCTGGATGATGGTGCGGGTCTATAACACCATCGACACAGTGCCGACCTGGTATACCGTCTGGACGCCGCTGAGCTTCTTCCTGACGCTGTTTATCGGCGGTCCGCTGCTGGGCTACCTGCTGCTGCGCGTCGCAGGCGTCGACGGTTGGGCGCTGCGCCTGCTGCCGGTGGTCACTTTACTGGCGCTGCTGGTGAGTATCGTGGTGGTCCTGATGCAGGGGAGTGAACTCGCCACTATCCGCAGCTCAATTCAGCAGGCCTCCGCCCTGGTGCCGGATTATGGGCTGCTCATGGCCTGGCGCGTGGTGCTGCTGGCGCTGGCCCTGGCCTGCTGGTGCGTGCCGCAGATCCGCGGCCGCAAGCCGGCGGTCTCGCTGCTCGGCCTGGCGTTTGTTCTGGTGCTGGCAGGAGAGATGATTGGCCGCGGCGTATTCTATGGTCTGCATATGACCGTCGGGATGGCTATCGCCAGTTAATCAGCGTCATCATGCCGGCACAGGCGTGCCGGCATGATGAAAACGTGCTGTCGATAGATGAAATTTTTCGACTGAAATTAACAGCGAGATTTATTAATAAATTAAGAAAAACAACAGCGTATTATCTGTTGCCTCATCTTTATCCCTTCTGTGGATAAAAAACTTCTATCGTGCCCGGCAAAACCGCGTCAGGCCTGATTTCAGGTGGATTGACAATGTTTTTAGCGGTGGCATGATGCGCTCGCGATCTGAACATTCCTCACGGTTTTTACCCATGACCATCTACACCCGGCCAGTGCAAATGCTGCTCTGTGGCCTGCTTTTACTGACCCTGGCGATAGCGGTGCTGAATACGCTCGTCCCGCTCTGGCTCGCCCATGAAAATATGCCAACCTGGCAGGTCGGCATGGTGGGGTCATCCTATTTTACCGGCAACCTGGCCGGTACGTTGCTTGCCGGCTGGGTGATCAAGCGCCTGGGGTTTAACCGCAGCTATTATCTCGCGTCGTTAATATTCGCCGTCGGCTGCGTAGGGCTGGGGATCACCGTGGGCTTCTGGACGTGGCTGAGCTGGCGTTTTATCGCCGGCGTAGGCTGCGCGATGATTTGGGTGGTGGTGGAAAGCGCGCTGGTCTGCAGCGGCACTTCACGCAGCCGCGGTCGTCTGCTGGCGGCGTACATGATGGTCTATTACGTCGGTACCGTACTGGGCCAGCTGATGGTCAGTAAACTCCCCACCGATTTAATGAGCGTCTTGCCGTGGGTGACGGGTCTGGCGCTGGCGGCGATCCTGCCGCTGCTGTTTACCCGCATCATGGGGCAGGCCGAAGAGCCACATGAAACGGTACGTATCTGGCCGATGCTGAAGCTGCGCCAGGCGCGCCACGGGGTCAATGGCTGCATTATCTCAGGGATTGTCCTCGGCTCGCTGTATGGTCTGATGCCGCTGTGGCTGAACCATCAGGGCGTCAGCGACGCCGGCATTGGCTTCTGGATGGCGGTGATGGTTAGCGCCGGGATCCTCGGCCAGTGGCCGGTAGGGCGCCTGGCAGACCGCTACGGTCGCCTGCTGGTGCTGCGGGTGCAGGTTTTTGTGGTGATTCTGGGATGTATGGCGATGCTCAGCCAGGCGGCGATGGCGCCGGCGCTGTTTGTGTTGGGCGCTTCGGGCTTTACCCTCTATCCGGTGGCGATGGCCTGGGCCTGTGAAAAAGTGGAGCACCATCAGCTGGTGGCAATGAACCAGGCGCTGTTGATGAGCTATACCATCGGCAGCCTGCTGGGCCCGACGCTGACGGCGATGCTGATGCAGAACTTCTCGGATAACCTGCTGTTTATTATGATCGCCAGCGTGTCGTTTATCTATCTGCTGACCCTGCTGCGCAAAGCCGGGCATCATCCAACGCCGGTGGCGCACGCCTGACCCTGTAGCGCGCAGCGCATGCTGCGCGTCATCCGTTTTAATAGCCTGTGCTTACTGCAGTAGAGCCGTCTTGCATAAGAATGCAACGGCTGGACGGTAACAGCTTCCCACGCCGTTGCAGGCCGGCATAAGCGCATCACCGGCCCGGTGGGATTAGTACATCACTTTGTGCCCATATTGCTCAAGGATGCCTTTGACTCGCTCCATGGTCTCTTTCTTCGGCGGATGGACGCCGTCCAGCTTGTACTCTTCGCCCATCGCTACCCATTTGTGTTTGCCCAGCTCATGGTAGGGCAGCAGCTCGATTTTTTCGACATTGCCCATATCGCGGGTAAATTCGCCCAGGCGGTGCGCGGAATCATCATCGTCTGACCAGCCCGGAACCACCACGTAGCGGATCCAGACATTGATATTCTTCTTCGCCAGATACTGGGCGAATTCCAGCGTACGATGGTTAGAGACGCCGACCAGGTTCTGGTGAATCTCATCGTTCATCTGCTTGAGATCCAGCATCACCAGGTCTGTTACCTCCAGCAGTTCGTCGATAACGGGATCGTAGCGACGAACAAAGCCATTGGTATCGAGACAGGTATGAATACCTTCCTTCTTACAGGCGCGGAACCAGTCGCGAACAAACTCCGCCTGCAGGATCGCTTCGCCGCCCGATGCGGTGACGCCGCCGCCGGAAGCATTCATAAAGTGACGATAGGTCACTACCTCTTTCATTAACTCTTCAACGGTGATTTCTTTGCCGCCGTGGGTATCCCAGGTATCACGGTTATGGCAGTACAGGCAGCGCATCAGGCAGCCCTGGAAAAAGGTAATAAAGCGGATGCCCGGGCCATCAACGGTGCCACAGGATTCAAAGGAGTGAATGCGACCAATAACTGACATTGCGGTGTTTTCTCCAGATGTGGCCCATCCGGGGCCGTGTTGGTGCACAGCTCAGCGGCTGTGTCGAGTCTGTTTTGACAGATACCCAAAGTATAGATAACTGGCAAAGCAGGCTAGGGCGGGGATTGCTTGTTAAAAAGGCCCCACTGATGTGGGGCCTTTATTGTACGCTTTTTCAGTCAGACAGGGAATTACATGGTCTGAGTGAAGGTACGGGTAATAACGTCCTGCTGCTGTTCTTTAGTCAGGGAGTTAAAACGTACAGCGTAGCCAGATACGCGGATGGTCAGCTGCGGATATTTTTCCGGGTTTTCCATCGCGTCGAGCAGCATTTCGCGGTTCATTACGTTCACGTTCAGGTGCTGACCACCTTCGATGGACGCTTCGTGGTGGAAGTAACCATCCATCAGACCCGCCAGGTTGGTCTTACGAACTTCGTCATCTTTACCCAGCGCGTTCGGTACGATAGAGAAGGTGTAAGAGATACCATCTTTCGCGTAAGCAAACGGCAGTTTCGCTACGGAGGTCAGAGAGGCAACAGCACCTTTCTGGTCACGGCCGTGCATCGGGTTAGCACCTGGTCCGAACGGCGCGCCAGCGCGACGACCGTCTGGGGTGTTACCGGTTTTCTTACCATATACCACGTTAGAGGTGATGGTCAGAACAGACTGAGTCGGGATCGCGTTGCGGTAGGTGTGCAGTTTCTGAATTTTCTTCATGAAACGTTCAACCAGGTCAACGGCCATGTCATCGACGCGAGCATCGTTGTTACCAAACTGCGGGTATTCGCCTTCGATTTCGAAGTCGACAGCCAGACCGTCTTCGTCACGAATCGGTTTAACTTTCGCATATTTGATTGCGGACAGGGAGTCAGCAGCAACGGACAGACCCGCGATACCACACGCCATGGTGCGGATAACGTCACGGTCGTGCAGCGCCATCAGAGAGGCTTCGTAGCTGTACTTGTCGTGCATGTAGTGGATGATGTTCAGCGCAGTGACGTACTGTTTAGCCAGCCAGTCCATGAAGTGATCCATGCGTTCCATCACTTCGTCGAAGTTCAGAACGTCGCCTTTGATCGGTTCAGATTTCGGACCCACCTGCATTTTCAGTTTTTCATCCACGCCGCCGTTGATAGCGTACAGCATGGTTTTTGCGAGGTTGGCGCGAGCACCGAAGAACTGCATTTGCTTACCAACAACCATCGGGCTTACGCAGCATGCGATAGCGTAGTCGTCGTTGTTGAAGTCCGGACGCATCAGGTCATCGTTCTCATACTGCAGAGAAGAGGTATCGATGGACACTTTAGCAGCGAATTTCTTGAAGCTCAGCGGCAGTTTTTCAGACCACAGGATAGTGATGTTCGGCTCCGGAGACGGCCCCATGGTGTACAGGGTGTTCAGGAAGCGGAAGCTGTTTTTGGTCACCAGAGTACGGCCGTCAACGCCCATACCGCCGATGGATTCTGTTGCCCAAATCGGGTCACCGGAGAACAGTTCATCGTATTCCGGGGTACGCAGGAAGCGAACCATACGCAGTTTCATGACCAGGTGGTCAACCATTTCCTGCGCGTCTTGCTCGGTGATTTTACCCGCCTGCAGGTCACGTTCGATGTAGATATCCAGGAAGCTGGAGGTACGACCGAAGGACATTGCCGCGCCGTTCTGAGATTTAACGGCAGCCAGGTAACCGAAGTAGGTCCACTGGATAGCTTCCTGAGCGGTGGTCGCCGGACCGGAGATGTCGTAGCCATATTTAGCCGCCATCTCTTTGATCTGGCCCAGCGCGCGGTGCTGTTCAGCGATTTCTTCACGCAGACGGATGGTCGCTTCCAGATCTTCGCCGCTTTCCAGTTTCGCTTGCAGAGAGTTGAACTGGGCGAATTTGTCTTTCATCAGGAAGTCGATACCGTACAGCGCAACGCGACGGTAGTCACCGATGATACGACCACGGCCGTAAGCATCCGGCAGACCAGTCAGCACGCCGGATTTACGGCAGCGCAGGATGTCCGGAGTATAGACGTCGAAAACGCCCTGGTTGTGAGTTTTACGATACTCAGTGAAGATTTTTTTCAGCATCGGGTCCAGCTCGCGATTGTACGCTTTGCAGGAACCTTCAACCATTTTAATACCACCGAACGGGATGATCGCACGTTTCAGCGGCGCTTCGGTCTGCAGACCAACGATTTTTTCCAGACCTTTCTCGATATAGCCTGCGTCGTGAGAGGTGATGGTGGAAGCCAGGGCAGTGTCAAAATCAACAGGCGCGTGAGTGCGGTTTTCCTGTTTTACACCTTCCATTACGCTGTCCCACAGCTTGGTGGTCGCTTCAGTCGCGCCAGCCAGGAAGGATTCGTCGCCTTCATATGGGGTGTAGTTTTTCTGAATAAAGTCACGGACGTTGACTTCATTCTGCCAGTCACCTTTCGCAAAACCTTCCCAGGCTGTGGCTAACTTTTCATTAAGCTCGGACATGTAACACCTACCTTCTTAAGTGGATTTTTTATTTACTGCCTGAAACAACCCTTAGTGATGGTCGTTGCCACGCAGGTAAATGACCCAGTATGTCAACCCGACCAGCAGACCCCCGCCGATAATGTTCCCGATAGTTACCGGAATCAGGTTATCAGTGATGAAGTTCATAACGGTCAAGTGAGAGAAACTTTCCGGAGTCGAACCGATTGCGGTCCAGAATTCCGGGCTTGCAAAGTTGCGGATTACGATACCCATCGGGATCATAAACATGTTGGCGATGCTGTGCTCAAAGCCGCTGGCAACGAACATCGCTACCGGCAGGACCATGATCATCGCTTTATCCATCAGGCTACGACCGGAATAGCTCATCCATACGGCGAGACAAACCATCAGGTTAGCGAGGATACCCAGGCTCACGGCCTCCACAAAAGTATGGTGCATTTTGTGGTCAGCGGTCTGCAGGACATTGAGCCCCCAACCGCCGTTGGCAGTCATATATTCGCCTGATAACCACATCAGCAGCACAAACAGCAGTGCGCCCACCAGGTTACCAAAATAGACGTTGAGCCAGTTTTTTGCCAGTTGCCCCCAGGTAATTCGACCGCTGGCTTTCGCCACCACGATCAATACCGTAGAGGTAAAGAGGTCAGCGCCGCAGATAATGCACAGAATCAGACCCAGGGAAAAACAGACCCCACCGATAAGCTTGGCAATCCCATAAGGCATCGCGGCAGTGCCGGTGGTCGCGGTGATATAGAATACGAAAGCGATGGAGATGAAAACGCCAGCGGTGATCGCCAGATAAAAGGTCTTCATCGGATGCTTCGTTGCTTTATAGACACCTGCTTCTTCGGCGACTTTCGCCATCGCGGCAGGGAGCAAAAGATCAAAAGGGTTGTCAGCTTTCACACTAACTCTCTCTTTATATAAGTTGGCGGTGAGATACTAACAAAGCATTATAGAAGGGAAATTGATATAGATCATATCTCACCGGAACTATATGCCTTTTTAGTGTGTGGTTTTTGTGTTTTTAGCGGTTAAATGATTGAATATTATGAAGAAAATAAATTTTAAAATTTATAAGTTATGTTGAATTTTTTCGTTTTCACGCCATTTTTTGAGTTAATTAATATGGAGTATTTTATTTAAAATTAACGAATGGTAAATCTTATAAGCGCATTATTTACTATTAATTAACTTTGCAACTACAAACTATAGTGGCCGCCTCGTCAGGTGAAATCAACGGAGCCGCATTGGGCTCCGTTGCTGGTCACCACGATGGCGCGCTTAGGGCTTATTTTGCCCAGAACGCCGCCTTCGCTCGCTGCAGTTTTTCATAAGCCTTCAGCAGCGACTGATGGGCCGGGAAGGCCTGCAGATCGCTGTCGACAGCCTGAAGGCCATAGAACGGCGCTTCCCCGCTCAGCGCCGCGCTGGCGGCTTCGACCGCCTCGGCGCCGTACATACGGATAAAGGCGTTCAGGTATTGCAACGGCTGACGCTCCTCTTCCTGGCTCAGCAGCAGCAGGGTCTGCAGGCAGCGATAGTAGTTAGCGCGTTCCGCGCTGAAGACCGAAGCGTTGAACTCCATGGTCCACTCGGTCCAGATCAGCGCCTGCTCCAGATCGCCGCCGGCCAGGGCCAGCATGGCTTTCAGCTCGCCAACGCGCAGGGTATACCAGCCGTTGTCTTTGCCGGTGGCGAGGCCCAGCAGTTCGCGAACGCGGGTGAAATCATCCAGGCCTTCATCGTCCATCTGCTCGATCAGCGCCAGGTAATCTTCTTTTTCCCACTCGCTGCCCGGCAGGGACAGAATGGTGTCGCGCAGATGAGCGCCCATGCTGTTGTTCGCCAGCCACAGATCTTCCGCCGGGTAAATATCCGACATCCCCGGGACGATGATACGGCAGGCGTAAACGCCCAGGTGCTCGTAGTCGGCGATATACACTTCTTTATCTTCGGCCTTGAAGATGGCCATCAGGGTGGCGAACTCTTCTTCTGTGGTGCCGGAGAAGCTCCAGTCAACGAACGGATAGTCGGCATCCTGCTTGAACATATCCCAGGAAATCAGGCCGCTGGAGTCGATAAAGTGGGTTTCGAGGTTAGCATGCTCGGCGACTTCTTCGTCGTCGAAGGTCGGCGGCGTGAAGACGTCGAGATCTTTCAGGCTGCGGCCCTGCAGCAGTTCGGTGACCGTACGCTCCAGCGCCACGCCGAAGTCCGGATGGGCGCCGAAAGAGGCGAAGCAGGTGCCGTTTGCCGGGTTAAACAGCACGACGCAGATAACCGGATACTTGCCGCCCAGCGAGCCATCATAGGCAAAGATCGGGAAACCTTCGGCTTCCAGTTTGGCGATCGACTCCACAACGCCCGGATAGCGCGCCATGACCTCCGCCGGGATCTCCGGCAGGCCGATGCTTTCGGCGATGATGCGGTTTTTGATATGGCGCTCAAAGACTTCGGACAGGCCCTGCACGCGAGCTTCATTGCGGGTGTTGCCGGCGGACATGCCGTTGGAGACATACAGGTTGCCGACGATATTCATAGGAATATAGACCGTTTCGCCGTCGGACTGGCGGGTAAAGGGCAGGCCGCACACGCCGCGCTCATCGTTACCGGATTGCAGATCCACCAGCATGCTGGCCGTCAGCTGATCGTCCGGATCGTAGAACGTGAGCAGGCGGGCATCCAGCAGACCTTCCGGGACGTCGTCGTTTTCGGTCAGCGGGAACCACTTTTCGTTCGGGTAGTGAACGAACGGGCCGTTAGCGATAGTGTCGCCTAACCAGAAGTCAGCGAAAAAATAGTTGGTGGACAGGCGCTCGAAATATTCGCCCAGCGCGGAGGCGAGGGCTGCCTTTTTGGTGGCGCCTTTACCATTGGTAAAGCACAGCGCGCATTCCTTATCGCGAATGTGAACGGACCACACGTGCGGCACCGGGTTCAGCCACGAGGCCTCTTCGATATCAAATCCGAGGTCGAGCAATTTTTGCTGGAAGCGAGCGATGGAATCTTCCAGGGCGGCATCTTTGCCGGGAATAAACGTTTGGGTCATGGCGATCACTTTTGTCGTACGGAAAGCGCGCAATGATACGGCTTTTATCTGACAGGTGCTATCTCCATCATCTGGCTATGCTTAGAGACATCTTTTAATGCTCAGGGAGATGATAATGAAAGCCTTTGACTGGCAGAGGATGGCACTCGATAAAGTGCCGGTGGAATTTCTCGGCGAGGTGGCGTTGCGCAGCCTCTACACCTTCGTTCTGGTCTTTATTTTCCTCAAAATTACCGGACGGCGCGGCGTGCGGCAGATGTCGCTGTTTGAAGTGCTGATTATTCTGACCCTCGGCTCGGCGGCGGGGGACGTGGCGTTTTATGACGATGTCCCGCTGTTGCCGGTGCTGGTGGTCTTCGTCACGCTGGCGCTGCTTTATCGCGGCATCATGTGGCTGATGGGGCATAGTGAAAAGCTGGAGGATCTGCTGGAGGGCAAGCCTATCGTGGTGGTGGAGGAGGGGCAACTGGCATGGGAGAAACTGCATGCGGAAAATATGACCGAATTCGAATTTTTTATGGAGCTACGGGTCAACAGCGTCGAGCAGCTCGGCCAGGTGCGGCTGGCGATCCTTGAAACCAATGGCCAGATCAGCGTGTTTTATTATCCCGATGACGAGGTGAGGGCCGGGTTGTCGATTCTCCCGACGCACTGCACCACGCGCTATACCACTATTCCTCAGGAGGGGATCTACGCCTGCGTACGCTGCAGCATCGTGATGGCGATGCAGGCGGGAGAAAAGCGAATATGTTCCCGCTGCGCAAATGCAGAATGGTCGAAGGCCAGCCGGGCGAAACGGCTCACCTGACAGCAAATATGTCGGTTTTATTACGTCAAGCCGATAGATTCTGTTGTGTGACGGCTGCCGCGTTTTGCTGTCGGCGAGTTTTAGCCATTGCGGACCGTGTCACTGAATGATAAAACCGATAGCCACAGGAATAACTTATGCCCGCGGCGGTTCGTGGGCAAAACAACATAGCAACGTGGTGAGGGGAAATGGCTCAGGTCTATAACTTCAGTTCGGGCCCGGCAATGCTGCCGGCGGAAGTACTCAAACTGGCTCAGCAGGAACTGTGCGACTGGCACGGTCTGGGTACGTCGGTCATGGAAATCAGTCACCGTGGTAAGGAGTTCATCCAGGTGGCAGAAGAGGCAGAACAGGACTTCCGTTCTCTGCTGAATATCCCTTCCAACTATAAAGTGTTGTTCTGTCATGGCGGCGGTCGCGGCCAGTTCGCCGGGATCCCGCTGAACATCCTCGGCGATAAAAACGTCGCTGACTATGTGGACGCTGGCTACTGGGCCGCCAGCGCGGTCAAAGAGGCGAAGAAATACTGCACGCCTAACGTCATCGACGCGAAAATCACCGTCGACGGCAAGCGCGCGGTCAAGCCAATGAGCGAGTGGCAGCTGACGCCGGGCGCGGCGTATCTGCACTACTGCCCGAACGAAACCATTGACGGTATCGCGATTGACGATACGCCGAACTTCGGCGACGACGTCATCGTGACCGCCGATTTCTCCTCCACCATTTTGTCCCGCGAAATTGACGTCAACCGCTTCGGCGTGATCTATGCCGGCGCGCAGAAAAATATCGGCCCGGCAGGGTTGACGCTGGTCATCGTGCGTGAAGATCTGCTGGGTAAAGCCAGCGTGGCCTGCCCGTCAATCCTCGACTACACCGTGTTAAGCGAGAATGACTCGATGTTTAACACGCCGCCGACGTTTGCCTGGTATCTGGCCGGTCTGGTGTTTAAGTGGCTGAAACAGCAGGGCGGCGTTGCCGCGATGGACAAGATCAACCAGCAGAAAGCCGAACTGCTGTATGGCGTGATCGATAACAGCGGCTTCTATCGTAACGATGTGGCGCAAGCCAACCGCTCCCGTATGAACGTGCCGTTCCAGCTGGCGGACAGCGCGCTGGATAAACTGTTCCTTGAAGAGTCGTTTGCCGCCGGGCTGCACGCGCTCAAGGGCCACCGGGTGGTGGGCGGCATGCGTGCCTCCATCTACAACGCGATGCCGTTAGACGGCGTGAAGGCGTTAACCGATTTTATGCTGGACTTCGAACGCCGCCACGGTTAATCGCCCGTTCCTTTCTTCCTCCCCGCGGCCTGTCTGCGGGGTTTTTATTCTGTTTGTTTGAGAGTGAAGTTTGATGGATTCCCTGACGTTACAACCCATCGCACGCGTAGAGGGCACCGTGAACCTGCCAGGTTCGAAAAGCGTCTCCAACCGCGCGCTGCTGCTGGCCGCCCTGGCCCGCGGCACGACGGTGCTGACCAACCTGCTGGACAGCGACGATGTGCGCCATATGCTGAATGCCCTGAGTGCGCTGGGGGTTCAATACACCCTGTCTGCTGACCGTACCCGCTGTGAAGTGACCGGCAACGGCGGCCCGCTGCATGCCGCAGCGGCGCTGGAGCTGTTCCTCGGCAACGCCGGTACCGCGATGCGCCCGCTGGCGGCAGCCCTGTGCCTTGGCAGCAACGATATCGTGCTGACCGGTGAGCCGCGAATGAAAGAGCGCCCGATCGGCCATCTGGTGGATGCCCTGCGTCAGGGCGGCGCTCAGATCGACTATCTGGAGCAGGAAAATTATCCGCCGCTGCGCCTGCGCGGGGGATTCCAGGGGGGCAACGTTGAAGTTGACGGCAGCGTCTCCAGCCAGTTCCTGACCGCGCTGCTGATGACCGCGCCGCTGGCGCCGCAGGATACCGTGATCGCCATTAAGGGCGATCTGGTGTCAAAACCCTATATCGACATTACGCTGCACCTGATGAAAACCTTCGGGGTTGAGGTGGACAACCAGTCTTATCAGCGCTTTGTGGTGCGCGGCAAGCAACAGTATCAGTCGCCGGGGGATTACCTGGTGGAAGGGGATGCTTCATCGGCCTCGTATTTCCTTGCCGCTGGCGCCATTAAGGGCGGCACGGTGAAAGTCACCGGTATTGGCCGCGGCAGCGTACAGGGCGATATTCGTTTCGCCGACGTACTGGAAAAAATGGGCGCCACCGTCACCTGGGGCGACGATTTCATCGCCTGTACCCGGGGCGAGCTCAAGGCTATCGATATGGATATGAACCATATCCCGGACGCCGCGATGACCATCGCCACCGCCGCCCTGTTCGCGCAAGGGACCACCACGCTGCGCAATATCTACAACTGGCGGGTCAAGGAGACGGACCGTCTGTTCGCCATGGCGACCGAGTTGCGTAAAGTGGGCGCCGAGGTGGAAGAGGGTGAAGATTATATTCGCATCACCCCGCCGGCGACGCTGAAGTATGCTGAAATCGGCACCTATAACGACCACCGGATGGCGATGTGCTTCTCGCTGGTGGCGCTGTCTGATACGCCGGTGACCATCCTTGATCCGAAGTGTACGGCGAAAACCTTCCCCGACTATTTTGAGCAACTGGCGCGGATCAGTACGCCGGCCTGAATGACGCGAATTTAAGGTAACAACGCCGACCCTCAGGTCGGCGTTTTTTTATCTCTGCTTGTCGGACAGGAAACTAAATGCTAGCCTTGCTTGCTTGTAAATATAGGATTTATAAGCGTTTATTATGCTAATCAATGGATGATTGATATGAGAAATACAAAAGTAATGCTGGCTTTGGCCGTTTCCGCCACGTTGTTGGCAGGTTGTAAAAATATGCAGGGGATGGACACCAACGCCCTCGTCAATTCAGGAATGACGGCTTACAAAGCGGCGACGCTTTCTGACTCTGAAGTCAAAACGCTTTCCGACGATGCCTGTAAGCAAATGGATAGTGAAAATAAACTGGCTAGTGCATCAAGTAAGTACACCAAACGTCTGAATAAAATTGCCAAAGCGTTAGGAAATAATATCAACGGCACGCCGGTAACCTATAAGGTTTACATGACATCCGACGTCAACGCTTGGGCAATGGCCAACGGCTGCGTCCGCGTCTATAGCGGCCTGATGGACATGATGACCGATAATGAAGTTGAAGCGGTTCTGGGCCATGAGCTGGGTCACGTAGCGCTCGGACACTCGCGCAAAGCGATGCAAACCGCGTATGCGACTATTGCCGCACGCGATGCAATTTCAGCGACCAGCGAAGCGGCTGCAAGCTTGTCTAAATCTCAGTTGGGCGATATCGCTGAGGGAATGATCAACTCTGCGTTCTCCCGCTCGCAGGAGTCGGATGCTGATGATTTCTCTTACGATCTGCTGAAAAAACGCAACATCAGCACTCAGGGGCTGGTGGGCAGCTTCGACAAGCTGGCCAGCCTTGACGCCGGCCACAGTAAATCTCTGTTCGATTCACACCCGCCTTCAGCTGAACGCGCGCAGCATATCCGCGACCGTATCGCTGCAGATAAAAAGTAAAACTGCCTCATCTTCCGGGCTGATGCTCAATCAGCCCGCTATAATTGCTCAATTCTTCCGCATGAGATTTCCAGTTATCTGTAATTTAAAAGCAAGACTCACTTTCCGCCGAAGAGATGCGTATAATGCGCGGCGTTTAGATATTTATGCGC
The DNA here is from genome assembly GCF_048822715.1 of Klebsiella sp. C239. Taxonomy (NCBI): domain Bacteria; kingdom Pseudomonadati; phylum Pseudomonadota; class Gammaproteobacteria; order Enterobacterales; family Enterobacteriaceae; genus Klebsiella; species Klebsiella sp. C239. The sequence goes on from NZ_JBMEZK010000005.1 coordinate 96,422, forward strand.
CTTGCTGAAGGAGAAAAAGATGACGGCAACAGTTCCGGTAATCACCATTGATGGGCCTGGCGGTGCGGGTAAAGGTACGTTGTGCAAGGCAATGGCGGAAGCGCTGGGCTGGCATCTGTTAGATTCAGGCGCGATCTACCGCGTTCTGGCGCTGGCGGCGCTGCATCATCATGTTGACGTGGAGTCCGAAGAGGCGCTGGTGCCCCTGGCTGCCCATCTTGACGTGCGCTTTATTTCTACTGACGGCAACCTGGAAGTGGTGCTGGAAGGGGAAGATGTCAGCGGCGAAATTCGCACCCAGGAGGTCGCGAACGCCGCCTCGAAAGTGGCGGCTTTCCCTCGCGTTCGCGAAGCGCTGCTGCGCCGCCAGCGCGCCTTTCGTGAGCTGCCGGGGCTGATTGCCGACGGGCGCGATATGGGCACGGTGGTTTTCCCGGACGCGCCGGTGAAAATTTTCCTCGATGCCTCGGCCGATGAGCGGGCGCATCGCCGCATGCGGCAGTTGCAGGAAAAGGGCTTTGATGTTAACTTTGAACGTCTTTTGTCCGAGATAAAAGAGCGTGACGATCGCGATAGAAATCGCGCCGTGGCGCCGCTTGTCCCGGCTGCCGATGCATTAGTTCTCGATTCAACCGAACTAAACATTGAGCAAGTGATTGAAAAAGCGCTACAATATGCGCGCGAAAAATTGGCCGTTGCGTAAGCCTTAACCGGTCACGCGTCGAAGCCTCCGAATTATAGCAGTACCCCGCGGCAAGGGATGGTCAGCGGGTATGTGAAACAACCCCATCCGGCACGGAGCCAGGTGGACGTTAATATTAACCTGAAGATTAAACATGACTGAATCTTTTGCTCAACTGTTTGAAGAATCCTTAAAAGAAATCGAAACCCGCCCGGGTTCCATCGTTCGTGGTGTTGTTGTTGCTATCGACAAAGACGTAGTACTGGTTGACGCCGGTCTGAAATCTGAGTCCGCCATCCCGGCTGAGCAGTTCAAAAACGCCCAGGGCGAGCTGGAAATCCAGGTTGGTGACGAAGTTGACGTTGCTCTGGATGCAGTAGAAGACGGCTTCGGTGAAACTCTGCTGTCCCGTGAGAAAGCTAAACGTCACGAAGCTTGGATCACGCTGGAAAAAGCTTACGAAGACGCTGAAACTGTTACCGGTGTTATCAACGGCAAAGTTAAAGGTGGCTTCACTGTTGAGCTGAACGGTATTCGTGCGTTCCTGCCGGGTTCCCTGGTAGACGTTCGTCCGGTGCGCGACACGCTGCACCTGGAAGGCAAAGAGCTTGAGTTCAAAGTCATCAAGCTGGACCAGAAGCGTAACAACGTTGTTGTTTCTCGTCGTGCCGTTATCGAATCCGAAAACAGCGCAGAGCGCGATCAGCTGCTGGAAAACCTGCAGGAAGGCATGGAAGTCAAAGGTATCGTTAAGAACCTCACTGACTACGGTGCATTCGTTGATCTGGGCGGCGTTGACGGCCTGCTGCACATCACCGATATGGCCTGGAAACGCGTTAAGCATCCGAGCGAAATCGTAAACGTTGGCGACGAAATCACTGTTAAAGTGCTGAAGTTCGACCGCGAGCGTACCCGTGTATCCCTGGGCCTGAAACAGCTGGGCGAAGATCCGTGGGTAGCTATCGCTAAACGTTATCCGGAAGGTACCAAACTGACCGGTCGCGTGACCAACCTGACCGACTACGGCTGCTTCGTTGAAATCGAAGAAGGCGTTGAAGGCCTGGTTCACGTTTCCGAAATGGATTGGACCAACAAAAACATCCACCCGTCCAAAGTTGTTAACGTTGGCGACGTAGTGGAAGTAATGGTTCTGGATATCGACGAAGAGCGTCGTCGTATCTCCCTGGGTCTGAAGCAGTGCAAATCTAACCCATGGCAGCAGTTCGCGGAAACCCACAACAAGGGCGACCGTGTTGAAGGTAAAATCAAGTCTATCACTGACTTCGGTATCTTCATCGGCCTGGACGGCGGCATCGACGGCCTGGTTCACCTGTCTGACATCTCCTGGAACGTTGCAGGCGAAGAAGCAGTTCGTGAATACAAAAAAGGCGACGAAATCGCAGCAGTTGTTCTGCAGGTTGACGCAGAGCGTGAGCGTATCTCCCTGGGCGTTAAACAGCTGGCGGAAGATCCGTTCAACAACTACGTTGCTCTGAACAAGAAAGGCGCTATCGTTGTTGGTAAAGTGACTGCAGTTGACGCTAAAGGCGCAACCGTAGAACTGGCTGACGGCGTAGAAGGTTACCTGCGTGCTTCTGAAGCATCCCGTGACCGCGTTGAAGACGCAACTCTGGTTCTGAGCGTTGGCGACGAAGTTGAAGCGAAATTCACTGGCGTGGATCGTAAGAACCGCGTAGTGAGCCTGTCTGTACGTGCGAAAGACGAAGCGGAAGAAAAAGACGCTATCGCTACCGTGAACAAGCAGGAAGACGCGAACTTCTCCAACAACGCCATGGCTGAAGCGTTCAAAGCAGCGAAAGGCGAGTAATCTTTGTCATTCAGGTAATAACAACCTGAATAGTGACGAGTTTACTTGACAGATTGCAGGATTCGTCCTGTAATCAAGCACAAAGGGCGGCTACGGCCGCCCTTGTTTAAGCTGTTAGCTAATTTTTGCCTTGAAGGAAACCGGAGGAATAATGACCAAGTCAGAATTGATTGAAAGACTTGCCAGCCAGCAATCTCACATTCCGGCGAAAGCGGTGGAAGATGCTGTTAAAGAAATGCTGGAACATATGGCCTCAACGCTTGCTCAAGGTGAGCGCATTGAAATCCGCGGTTTCGGCAGCTTCTCTCTGCACTATCGAGCACCTCGCACCGGACGTAACCCGAAAACTGGTGATAAAGTCGAACTGGAAGGTAAGTACGTTCCGCACTTTAAGCCCGGGAAAGAATTACGTGACCGCGCCAATATTTATGAAGGGTGAGTTGCACGACGTGCAACCTGCCTGACGATAAAAGCACCTTTGGGTGCTTTTTTTGTACCCGCCATTTGCGTTCCGCCTCGCAAAACAAAAGTGCCTGACTGCAAGCGTGACGATTGTCTGGAACGCTGCGCGCGCGCCTGAATACTGCCCCAGGACGCCAGCCTCGCTTTGCGTAACACTGCCCGCTCACAGGGAGGTGTTTATGCGTCTACCATGGCTTGCCGGATGCGCCATCATCGCAATACTGCCGCTACTCTGGCTACCCGCGTTGCCGGGGCCGGGCATTCTGGCGGTCGCCGGCGTACTGGCGATGTTGCTGACCCGTCTGCGCGGGACGGTCGTCGCCGTTGTGGCGGTGACGCTTCTGCTGATGGTCTGGGGAGTTTTAAGCGCGTATCAGGCGCTGTGGCCAACGCAGCACCTCACCGGCGCCGTCCGTCAGGCGGAAGTGATCCTTCACGAGACGGATGGTCAGACCCTGCACCGCGGGCAGATTGTGCGCCTGGCGGGTCGCTTCCTGTTCCCTCCGGTTGGCGTGACTTTATACGGGGAACTTGCACCTGCGCCCGTCTGCGAGGGGCAGCGCTGGATGATGACGCTGCGCCTGCGGCCGGTGCATGGACAGCTCAATGACGGGGGCTTCGACAGCCAGCGCTATGCGCTGGCTCAGCATCGGCCGCTGAGCGGGGGGATCGTCACCGCTTCCGCGCTGGATACCCGCTGCAGTCTGCGTGCCCGCTACCTGGCGTCGCTGACCCGGCGATTGCAGACTTATCCCTGGCATCCGGTGATGCTGGGGCTGGGAATGGGGGAGCGGCTGGCGCTGCCGGCGGAGATAAAGGTCCTGATGCAGAACACAGGCACCTCCCATCTGATGGCTATCTCCGGTTTGCATATTGCCCTCGCGGCTTCCCTGATCGTGCTCCTGCTGCGCGGATTACAGTCACTTTTACCGGGGCGCTGGATCGGCTGGCGGCTACCGCTGCTGGCCGGACTGGCGGGCGCCGTCGGCTATGCCTGGCTGACCGGTATGCAGCCGCCGGCCCTGCGCACTTGCGTAGGGCTTGCGGTCTGCTGTGCTTTACGTTTGTCGGGTCAACGCTGGACGGCGTGGCAGGTGTGGCTCTGCTGTCTGGGGGCGATACTGGTTGCCGATCCGTTAGCGGTGTTGTCGCAAAGCCTGTGGCTATCCGCCTTCGCCGTGGCGGGGCTGATCTTCTGGTACCAGTGGTTACCGCTGCCTGACAGCCGTTGGCGCTGGCCGTGGAAAGCCCTGTTCGCCCTCGCGCATTTGCAGGCTGGCGTGACGCTGCTGCTGATGCCGCTGCAACTGCTGCTCTTCCACGGTATAAGCCTGACATCGATGGCCGCCAATTTGCTGGCGGTACCGTTAGTGACCCTGCTGGCGGTGCCGCTCATTCTCGCCGGAATGCTGCTGCATCTCACTGGACCGGAGATGGTGGCGTCGCTGATCTGGCTGGCGGCCGATCGCGTGCTGGCGGTGTTGTTCTGGGGGTTACGACGTTTACCGGACGGCTGGCTGACGTTGGATGCCCGCTGGCTCTGGATCAGTAGCCTGCCGTGGCTGCTGGTGATGGGCTGGCGTTTTCAGAGCTGGCGACATTCGCCGGCGCTGTGTCTGAGCGTGCTGTTTTTGCTGACGCGGCCATTCAGCCGGCAACCGCCCGCGGACCAATGGCAGGTGACGATGCTGGATGTCGGGCAGGGGCTGGCGATGGTGATCGAGCGTTACGGCAAGGCGTTATTGTACGATACCGGGCCGGCATGGCCGCAGGGCGATAGCGGTCGACAGGTGATTATCCCGTGGCTGCGCTGGCACCATCTGCAGCTGCAGGGGATTATGCTGAGCCACGAGCATCTTGACCATCGCGGCGGCCTCGAATCGGTGCTGCAGGCATGGCCGCAGGCGTGGGTGCGCAGCCCGCCAGGCTGGTCGGGTCATCTGCCGTGCCATCGCGGCGAGCGCTGGCAGTGGCAGGGACTCACTTTCCAGGCGCTGTGGCCGCTGCCGGGCAGCACGGCAAAGGGAAACAATCACTCCTGCGTGGTGCGGATCGATGACGGTCGCTCCAGCATCCTGCTGACCGGCGATATAGAACGTCAGGCGGAGCAGGCGATGATCAGCCGCTACTGGCAGCATCTGGCGTCTACACTTATTCAGGTTCCCCATCACGGCAGCAACACCTCCTCCAGCGAACTGCTGATCCGGCGGGTGGATGGCGCGGCCGCGCTGGTTTCCGCTTCGCGCTACAATGCGTGGCGGATGCCCTCGCACAAGGTCGTTCAGCGTTATCGCCAGCGGGGGTATCGCTGGTTCGCCACGCCGCAGCATGGGCAGATAACGGTGGTTTTTTCTGCAGAAGGGTGGCAAATCCATAGCTTACGGGATCAAGTTTTACCACGTTGGTATCATCAGTGGTTTGGCGCGCCCGCCGATAACGGGTAGAATATGCGGCTATTTCAACACAAGCTGGTTTATTGAATGCAGAACGATAAAGATCTCTCCACGTGGCAGACCTTCCGCCGACTTTGGCCGATTATTGCACCGTTTAAAGCCGGGCTAATCGTAGCGGCGGTGGCGTTAGTGCTTAACGCGGGCAGTGACACCTTCATGTTATCGCTTCTTAAACCGTTATTGGATGATGGTTTTGGTAAAACGGATCGCTCAGTGCTGCTATGGATGCCGCTGGTGGTTATCGGGCTGATGGTGCTGCGTGGGATCACCAGCTACATCTCGAGCTATTGTATCTCCTGGGTTTCCGGCAAAGTGGTGATGACCATGCGTCGTCGCCTGTTCGGCCACATGATGGGTATGCCGGTGGCATTCTTTGACAAGCAGTCTACCGGGACGCTGCTGTCACGTATCACCTATGATTCCGAGCAGGTCGCTTCCTCTTCTTCCAGCGCGCTGATCACCGTGGTCCGCGAAGGGGCATCGATTATCGGCCTGTTCGTGATGATGTTCTATTACAGCTGGCAGCTGTCGCTGATCCTGATCGTACTGGCGCCTATCGTGTCGGTAGCAATCCGCGTGGTCTCCAAGCGTTTTCGCAATATCAGTAAGAATATGCAGAACACGATGGGGCAGGTCACCACCAGCGCCGAGCAGATGCTGAAAGGGCACAAAGAGGTGCTGATGTTTGGCGGCCAGGAAGTGGAAACTAAACGTTTTGATAAGGTCAGCAATAAAATGCGCCTGCAGGGGATGAAGATGGTTTCCGCCTCGTCTATCTCCGACCCGATCATTCAGCTTATCGCCTCCCTGGCGCTGGCCTTTGTCCTGTATGCCGCCAGCTTCCCGAGCGTGATGGACACCCTGACCGCCGGGACCATTACCGTGGTCTTCTCCTCCATGATTGCGCTGATGCGTCCGCTGAAGTCGCTGACCAACGTCAATGCCCAGTTCCAGCGCGGGATGGCGGCATGCCAGACGCTGTTTGCGATCCTCGATTCCGAGCAGGAAAAAGACGAAGGTACGCGCGTCATTGAGCGGGCGAAAGGCAATCTCAAGTTCGAGAACGTCACCTTTACCTATCCGGGTCGCGAAGTGGCCGCGCTGCGCAATATCAATCTCGATATCCCGGAAGGGAAAACCGTGGCGTTGGTGGGACGCTCCGGGTCGGGTAAATCGACCATCGCCAGCCTGATCACACGCTTCTACGATGTCGACGACGGGCAGATCCTGCTGGATGGCCACGACCTGCGCGAGTACAAGCTGAGCTCGCTGCGCGACCAGGTCGCGCTGGTTTCACAGAACGTGCACCTGTTCAATGATACCGTCGCTAATAACATCGCCTATGCCCGTACCGAAGAGTACAGCCGCGAGCAAATTGAAGAGGCTGCGCGGATGGCCTACGCCATGGACTTCATCAACAAGATGGACAATGGCCTGGATACCATCATCGGCGAAAATGGCGTGATGCTGTCCGGCGGCCAGCGCCAGCGTATTGCTATCGCCCGTGCGCTACTGCGTAACAGCCCGATCCTGATCCTCGATGAAGCCACCTCGGCGCTGGATACCGAGTCCGAGCGTGCGATTCAGGCGGCGCTGGATGAGCTGCAGAAAAACCGCACCTCGCTGGTTATCGCCCACCGTCTGTCAACCATTGAGCAGGCTGATGAGATCGTGGTGGTTGAAGACGGGCGGATCGTGGAGCGCGGAACGCACCACGACCTGCTGGAGCATAAAGGCGTATACGCCCAGCTGCATAAGATGCAATTCGGCGAATGATCGCGCGCATCTGGTCCGGTGAATCGCCGCTGTGGCGCCTGCTGCTGCCGCTCTCCTGGCTGTATGGCCTGGTGAGCGCGGTGATTCGCCTCAGTTATCAGCTGGGGTGGAAAAAAGCCTGGCGCGCGCCGGTGCCGGTGGTGGTGGTCGGTAACCTGACCGCCGGCGGCAATGGTAAAACGCCGGTGGTGATCTGGCTGGTGGAGCAGCTGCAACAGCGCGGCATTCGCGTTGGGGTGGTCTCCCGCGGCTACGGCGGTAAAGCCGAACGCTACCCGCTGGTGTTAACTGACCGGACCAGTACGGCGCAGGCAGGCGATGAACCGGTGCTCATCCATCAGCGCACCGGCGCGCCGGTGGCTGTCTCCCCACTGCGCAGCGACGCGGTGAAATCGCTGCTCAGCGCGCACGATCTGCAGATTATCGTGACCGACGATGGTTTGCAGCACTATAAGCTGGCGCGGGACCGGGAAATTGTCGTCATCGACGGCGTGCGCCGCTTTGGCAACGGCTGGTGGCTGCCTGCCGGGCCGATGCGTGAGCGGGCGTCGCGCTTGCAAAGCGTTGATGCGGTTATCGTCAACGGCGGCGTGGCGCGTCCGGGAGAGATCCCGATGCAGCTGCGTCCCGGGATGGCGGTCAACCTGCTCACCGGTGAACGTCGCGATGTCTCTACCTTCACTAACGTGGTGGCAATGGCCGGCATCGGCCATCCGCCGCGCTTTTTCGCCACCCTCGAAAGCAGTGGCGTCCAACCGGTCAAAACCGTGGCTCTGGCGGACCATCAGGCGCTGAGCCAGGCCGATGTCGCCGCCCTGGTAACCGCCGGGCAGACGCTGCTGATGACCGAAAAAGACGCCGTGAAATGTCGCGATTTCGCCGCTGCGAACTGGTGGTATTTACCGGTCGACGCCATAATGGCCGATGAACGCGCACAGCGGTTGCTTGCGGACTTAGCGACGTTGGCGCAACGTTAACCGACGCGCCGGCTTTGCTCGCCGCTGTGCTGGAAATCCTGACGGAGAACCTGCATGTCGGTATTGCAACTATCGCTTAATGAGGCGCGCCACCTCCATCTCGCGGCGCAGGGGTTATTAAAAAAGCCCCGGCGTCGCGCTCGCCCAAATGACATCCTTTCCACCGTCCAGCAGATGTCGCTGCTGCAAATCGATACCATCAACGTGGTGGCCCGCAGCCCCTACCTGGTGCTGTTCAGCCGTCTCGGCAGCTATCCGCAGCACTGGCTGGATGAGTCGCTGCGCAACGGCGAGCTGATGGAATACTGGGCGCATGAAGCCTGTTTTCTGCCGCGCAGCGATTTCGCCCTTGTGCGCCACCGGATGTTGAACCCCGACAAGATGGGCTGGAAATATCATCGCGCGTGGATGGAGGAGCATGCCGGCAGTATTGCAGAGCTGGTGGCGTATATCGGCCAAAACGGGCCGGTTCGCTCGGCGGATTTTGCCCACCCTCGCAAAGGCGCCAGCGGCTGGTGGGAGTGGAAACCGCATAAGCGCCACCTGGAAGGGCTGTTTACCGCCGGGGAAGTGATGGTGGTGGAGCGGCGCAACTTTCACCGCGTGTATGATTTAACCCGGCGGGTGATGCCGCACTGGGACGACGAGCGCGATGCGCTGTCCCGCGACGCCGCAGAGGCCATCATGCTGCGCAACAGCGCCCGCAGCCTCGGCATCTTTCGTCCCCAGTGGCTGGCGGATTACTATCGTTTACGTCAGCCGGCGCTACCGGGTCTGCTGGCGGCCTGGCAGGAAGAGGGTCTGGTGACCCCGGCCAACGTGGAAGCGCTTGGCGAGATGTGGCTGCATCGCGATGCGCTGGCGCAGCTGGAGTCCGCGCCCGGCGGTAAACTTACCGCCAGCCATAGCGCCGTGCTCTCGCCCTTCGACCCGGTGGTCTGGGATCGGAAACGCGCTGAGCAGCTGTTCAACTTCAGCTATCGCCTGGAGTGCTATACCCCTGCGCCGAAGCGTCAGTATGGCTACTTCGTACAGCCTCTGCTGCACCGGGGAAAACTGGTCGGGCGGATGGACAGTAAAATACATCGCAAAAGCCGGGAACTGGAGATCTTCGCCCTGTGGCTGGAGGATGGGGTGAAGATCACCCGTGGTCTGGAGCAGGGGCTGCGCCGGGCGATCAACGATTTCGCACGCTGGCAATCGGCAGAGCGGATCCTGTGCCGACGCCTGCCGGAAGGGCTGTTTGTCGGCCAGACGCAGGGGTGGGAAATCGATGCCGATTGATCCCGGCGCCGACCTTCCTGTGTTATGCTGCTGAGAAATCTATCCGGTCCATCAGGAGGAAACATGGATCACCGTTTACTTGAAATCATCGCCTGCCCGGTCTGTAACGGTAAGCTGTATTACAGTCAGGATAAGCAAGAACTTATTTGCAAACTTGATAGTCTGGCGTTTCCGCTCCGCGACGGCATCCCTGTGCTGCTGGAGACAGAAGCGCGTCCGCTGGCGGTAGAAGAGAGTCACTCATGAGTTTCGTGGTCATTATTCCTGCGCGTTTCGCCTCCACGCGCCTGCCGGGAAAACCACTGCAGGACATTAACGGCAAGCCGATGATTGTCCATGTGCTGGAGCGCGCCCGCGAATCCGGCGCGGAACGCATTATTGTCGCCACCGATCACGAAGATGTCGCCCGGGCGGTTGAAGCCGCCGGCGGCGAGGTCTGCATGACCCGCGCCGACCATCAGTCCGGCACCGAACGGCTGGCGGAGGTGGTGGAGAAGTGCGCGTTCAGCGATGACACCATCATCGTCAATATCCAGGGCGATGAGCCGATGATCCCCCCGGCTATCGTCCGCCAGGTGGCGGAGAATCTGGCTGCCAGCACCAGCGGAATGGCGACGCTGGCGGTACCGATCCACGATGCGGAAGAGGCGTTTAATCCAAATGCGGTCAAAGTAGTGATGGATGCGCAGGGCTATGCGCTCTATTTCTCCCGCGCCACCATTCCCTGGGATCGCGATCGCTTTGCCCACTCCCGCGACGCCATTGGTGATTCTCTGCTGCGCCACATCGGCATCTATGGCTATCGCGCCGGCTTTATTCGCCGCTACGTCAGCTGGGCGCCAAGCCCGCTGGAGCAGATTGAAATGCTCGAGCAGCTGCGGGTGCTGTGGTATGGCGAGAAGATCCACGTCGCCGTGGCGGCCGAAGTGCCCGGCACCGGCGTCGATACCCCTGAAGATTTGGCGCGCGTCCGCGCTGAACTGCGCTAGTCCTCTGTCCCCTCCTTGCAGGAGGGGATATCCCCACCAGTTTTATGCTTTTTTTGCCCATTTTTGATCTTATCCGATGACAACCCAGGTGCGGGCGCTCATTATGAAATCAGTAGTGATCATAGGGGTAATCGACAATGGAACAGTTGCGAACCGAACTCAGTCACCTGCTTGGCGAAAAGCTGAGCCGGGTGGAGTGTGTCAGTGAAAAAGCCGCTACGGCGCTGTGGTCCCTGTATGACGCGCAGGGAAATCCGATGCCGCTGCTGGCGCGAAGTTTCACCACGCCCGGGGTGGCGCGGCAGCTGGCCTGGAAGATCTCCACTCTGGCGCGCAGCGGTACGGTGCGCATGCCGGTGGTCTACGGCGTGATGACGCATGAAGAGCATCCCGGGCCGGACGTGCTGCTGCTTGAGCGCCTGCGCGGCGTCCCGGTGGAGGCGCCCACCCGCACCCCGGCGCGCTGGGAGCAGCTGCAGGAGCAGATCGTCGAGGCGCTGCTGGCCTGGCATCGTCAGGACAGCGGCGGCTGCGTGGGGATGGTCGATAATACCCAGGACAATCTGTGGCCGAACTGGTACCGGCAGCGGGTGGCGATGTTGTGGAGCACCCTGAACCTGTATCAGGACACCGGCCTGACCATGCAGGATAAGCGGGTTTTGTTCCGCTCTCGCGAGTGTCTGCCTGAGCTGTTCCGCGATTTCAATGATAATGCCGTGCTGGTGCACGGCAATTTCACCCTGCGCAGCATGCTGAAAGATCCGCGCAGCGACCAGCTGCTGGCGATGGTCGGCCCGGGGATGATGCTGTGGGCGCCGCGGGAGTACGAACTGTTCCGTCTCGCGGAGGGGGGCCAGGCCGAGCAGCTGCTATGGCGCTACCTGCAGCAGGCGCCGGTTTCCGAGGCCTTTGTCTGGCGGCGCTGGCTTTATCTGCTGTGGGATGAGGTGGATAGTCTGGTCAATACCGGGCGCTTTGACCGCGCCCGTTTCGACCTCGCCGCAAAATCACTCCTGCCCTGGCTCGCCTGAGCTGCCTTTCAGCCATTGCCAAACGCGACCGAGCGTTTCATAGCCGACCCGGTCGCTGTGCATCAGCCACACCGGAGAAGGAATGACCCGCTCCCACGGATTGAGCGGTGACGTGATCGCCATCTGATTAGCCGGTGCGGGCAGCGGGTCCAGACCGGCATGGCGAAAGAAGAGCATCGCCCGCGGAAGGTGTGACGCCGAGGTGACCAGCAGGAAGGGGGCGTCGCCGATGGCGCCCTTCACCGCCAGCGCTTCCTCTTCCGTATCTTTCGGCTTATCGAGCACGATGATATCGCTGCGCGGTACGCCGAGGCTCTCCGCCACTCTCGCCCCGGCCTCCGCCGTGCTGACGGGGTTGGTTTTTGCCGCCGCGCCGGTAAAGATCATTTTCGATCCCGGATTCTCCTGCCACAGGCGAATGCCCTCCGTCAGGCGCGGCAGGCTGTTGCTGATAAGGTTAGAGCTTGGCGCCCACTCCGGGTTCCAGGTATAGCCGCCGCCCAGCACCACCACGTAGCTCACCGGCTGCTCGCCGCGCCAGGTGGGATAGCGATCTTCTATCGGTTTAAGCAGGCTGTCTGCCACGGGCTGCAGGCTCAGCAGCGCCAGCAGCAGCCAGCCGAGGCTCACGCATAGCTTCCCGGTACGTTGAAAGCGGCTGAACCATAACAGGACGATCCCGATACCGATCAGCAACAGCAGGGCAGGAAGCGGCAGCAGCAGACCGCCGACGATCTTTTTTAGCGTGAAAAGCATGCCAGATGGTTCCTTTTTTAACCATATAACCAAAGTTATGTTCGGATCTTATAACAGATCGCTTCATTCTCGGCGCGGGTATGACAAAATAGCGGTTTTGTGTTGGCTTGTGGAGTCGCCCGTGCAGGATCGCAATTTCGATGACATTGCTGAAAAGTTTTCGCGCAATATTTACGGCACCACAAAAGGCCAGCTGCGCCAGGCGATCCTCTGGCAGGATCTGGAGCCGCTGCTGGCGCAGCTGGGACCGGGACCGCTGAGGGTACTGGATGCCGGCGGCGGCGAAGGGCAAACGGCCATTAAAGTGGCGCAACTGGGCCATCACGTGACGCTGTGCGATCTCTCTGCTGAAATGGTGGCCCGCGCCCGCCAGGCTGCTGTCGATAAAGGTGTGATCGACAACATGCATTTTGTACAATGCGCGGCTCAGGATATTGCGCAGCACTTGGAAAGCCCGGTCGATCTGGTACTGTTTCATGCGGTGCTGGAGTGGGTGGCGGAGCCCCAGGCGGTGCTGCGTACCCTGTGGTCGACGCTGCGTCCTGGCGGCGGCTTGTCGTTGATGTTCTACAATGCTAACGGCCTGCTGATGCACAATATGGTTGCCGGTAATTTCGATTACGTACAACTGGGCATGCCAAAAAAGAAAAAACGCACGCTGTCGCCGGATTATCCGCGTGAGCCGCAGCAGGTTTATCACTGGCTGGAAGAGATTGGCTGGCAAATTGTCAGCAAAACCGGCGTGCGGGTGTTTCATGATTATCTGCGTGAAAAACGCCAACAGCATGACAGCTATGCGGCGCTGCTGGAGCTGGAGACGCGCTACTGTCGTCAGGAGCCGTACCTCAGCCTGGGCCGTTATATTCATGTCACCGCGCTTAAGAGCCAGGCTCATAGCCGCAGATGCAAGGATAAAGTATGAGTGAATTTTCCCAGACAGTCCCCGAACTGGTTGCCTGGGCCAGGAAAAATGATTTTTCTATCTCGCTGCCGGTCGACAGGCTCTCTTTCCTGCTGGCGATCGCCACCCTGAATGGCGAACGGCTGGAAGGAGAAATGAGCGAGGGAGAACTGGTGGATGCGTTCCGCCACGTGAGTGATGCGTTTGAGCAGACCAGCGAAACCATCAGCCAGCGCGCCAATAACGCCATCAACGATTTGGTGCGCCAGCGTCTGCTGAACCGCTTTACCAGCGAAATTACCGAAGGCAATGCAATCTATCGTCTGACGCCGTTGGGGATCGGGATCACCGATTATTATATCCGGCAGCGCGAATTTTCGACGCTGCGTCTCTCGATGCAGTTGTCGATCGTCGCCGGCGAGCTGAAGCGCGCGGCGGACGCGGCAGAAGAGGGCGGCGATGAGTTTCACTGGCATCGCAACGTTTTTGCCCCGCTGAAGTATTCGGTGGCGGAAATTTTCGACAGCATCGACCTGACGCAGCGCATCATGGATGAGCAGCAGCAGCTGGTGAAAGACGATATCGCGCAGCTGTTGAACAAAGACTGGCGCGCGGCGATTTCCAGCTGTGAACTGTTGCTGTCGGAAACTTCCGGCACCCTGCGTGAACTGCAGGATACGCTGGATGCGGCGGGGGATAAGCTGCAGGCGAATCTGCTGCGCATTCAGGATTCGACCATGGCGCGCGACGATCTCCATTTTGTCGACCGGCTGGTGTTCGATCTGCAAAGCAAGCTCGACCGCATCGTCAGCTGGGGCCAGCAGGCGATTGACCTGTGGATCGGCTATGACCGCCACGTGCACAAGTTTATCCGTACCGCTATCGATATGGATAAGAACCGCGTCTTCGCTCAGCGTCTGCGCCAGTCGGTACAGACCTATTTTGATGAGCCGTGGGCGCTGACTTACGCCAACGCCGACCGTCTGCTGGATATGCGCGACGAGGAGATGGCCCTGCGCGATGAAGAGGTCACCGGCGAGCTGCCTGCGGACCTTGAATTTGAAGAGTTTAACGAAATTCGCGAGCAGCTGGCGGCGCTGATCGAAGCGCAGCTGGCGGTCTATAAAGAGAAAGGAATACCGCTGGATCTCGGCCTGGTGGCGCGGGAGTTCCTGGCGCAATATCCGCGTGGGCGTCACTTTGACGTGGCGCGGATCGTCGTGGATCAGGCGGTACAGCTGGGCGTCGCCCAGGCAGATTTCACCGGACTGCCAGCCAAATGGCAGCCGATTAATGATTACGGAGCCAAGGTACAGGCGCATGTCATTGACAAATATTGAACAAGTGATGCCGGTTAAGCTGGCGCAGGCGTTGGCCAATCCGTTATTTCCGGCGCTGGACAGCGCCCTGCGCGCGGGCCGACATATCGGCCTCGACGAGCTGGATAATCACGCATTTTTGATGGATTTCCAGGATTATCTGGAAGAGTTTTATGCTCGCTATAACGTCGAGCTGATCCGCGCGCCGGAGGGCTTCTTCTACCTGCGCCCGCGTTCCACAACCCTGATTTCACGCTCGGTGCTGTCCGAACTGGATATGATGGTGGGCAAAATTCTTTGCTATCTCTATCTCAGTCCGGAGCGCCTGGCAAATGAAGGGATTTTCACCCAGCAGGAGCTGTATGACGAGCTGCTGACCCTGGCGGATGAATCCAGGCTGCTGAAGCTGGTCAACAACCGTTCCACCGGTTCGGATCTGGACCGCCAGAAGCTGCAGGAAAAAATGCGCGCGTCGCTTAACCGCCTGCGCCGTCTGGGGATGGTGTGGTTTATGGGCCATGACAGCAGCAAGTTCCGTATTACCGAATCGGTATTCCGCTTTGGCGCCGATGTGCGCGCCGGCGACGACCCGCGCGAGGCGCAGCGCCGCCTGATCCGCGACGGGGAAGCGATGGCCCTGGAAAATCACCTGCAGCTCAATGATGAGAATGAAGAGAACCAGCCGGATAGCGGGGAGGAAGAGTAATGATTGAACGCGGTAAGTTTCGCTCGCTGACGCTGGTTAACTGGAACGGTTTCTTTGCCCGGACCTTTGATCTTGATGAACTGGTCACCACCCTCTCCGGGGGGAACGGCGCCGGTAAGTCGACGACCATGGCGGCCTTCGTCACGGCGCTGATCCCCGATTTAACCCTGCTGCACTTCCGTAACACCACCGAAGCGGGGGCCACCAGCGGCTCACGCGATAAAGGCCTGCACGGGAAGCTGCGCGCCGGGGTCTGTTACTCCGTGCTCGACGTCATCAACTCGCGCCATCAGCGCGTGGTGGTCGGCGTGCGTCTGCAGCAGGTTGCCGGGCGCGATCGCAAAGTCGATATCAAGCCTTTCGCCATTCAGGGGCTGCCCACCGCTATCCTGCCGACCCAGCTGTTAACCGAAACGCTGAACGATCGCCAGGCGCGCGTGGTTAGTCTCAATGAGCTGAAAGACAAGCTCGAGGCGATGGAAGGGGTCCAGTTTAAGCAGTTCAACTCGATCACCGAGTATCACTCGCTGATGTTCGACCTGGGCGTGGTGGCGCGTCGTCTGCGTTCCGCCTCCGATCGAAGTAAATACTATCGCCTGATCGAGGCCTCGCTGTACGGCGGGATCTCCAGCACCATTACCCGCTCGCTGCGCGACTACCTGTTGCCGGAAAACAGCGGCGTGCGTAAGGCATTCCAGGATATGGAAGCGGCGCTGCGGGAAAACCGCATGACCCTCGAGGCGATCCGCGTCACCCAGTCCGATCGCGATCTGTTCAAACACCTGATCAGCGAAGCCACCAACTACGTGGCGGCGGACTATATGCGTCACGCCAACGAGCGGCGCATTCATCTTGATAAGGCGCTGGAGTATCGTCGCGATCTCTTTACCTCGCGTTCGCAGCTGGCGGCAGAGCAGTATAAGCACGTCGACATGGCCCGCGAGCTGCAGGAGCATAACGGCGCAGAAGGCGATCTGGAAGCGGATTACCAGGCCGCCAGCGACCACCTGAACCTGGTGCAGACCGCACTGCGTCAGCAGGAAAAAATCGAGCGCTACGAAGCGGATCTCGACGAGCTGCAGATCCGTCTGGAAGAGCAGAACGAAGTGGTGGCGGAAGCCATCGATCGCCAGGAAGAGAACGAAGCCCGCGCCGAGGCCGCCGAGCTGGAAGTGGATGAGCTGAAAAACCAGCTCGCCGACTATCAGCAGGCGCTCGACGTGCAGCAGACCCGCGCCATTCAGTATAACCAGGCGCTGCAGGCGCTGGAGCGCGCGAAGGCGCTGTGTCATCTGCCGGATCTGACGCCGGAGAGCGCCGACGAGTGGCTGGAAACCTTCCAGGCGAAAGAGCAGGAAGCGACGGAGAAAATGCTGTCGCTGGAACAGAAAATGAGCGTGGCGCAAACCGCGCACAGCCAGTTTGAACAGGCCTACCAGCTGGTGGCGGCGATTAACGGCCCGCTGGCGCGCAATGAAGCCTGGGACGTGGCGCGCGAATTGCTGCGCGACGGCGTGAACCAGCGTCACCAGGCCGAGCAGGCGCAGGGGCTGCGTAGCCGCCTCAACGAGCTGGAGCAGCGCCTGCGCGAGCAGCAGGACGCCGAGCGCCAGCTGGCTGAGTTCTGCAAACGCCAGGGCAAACGCTACGATATCGACGATCTGGAAACGCTGCATCAGGAGCTGGAAGCGCGCATCGCTTCGCTGGCCGACAGCGTTTCTAACGCGCAGGAACAGCGCATGACCCTGCGCCAGGAGCTGGAGCAGCTGCAGTCGCGCACTCAGACGCTGATGCGCCGGGCGCCGGTCTGGCTGGCGGCGCAGAACAGCCTTAACCAGCTGTGCGAGCAGAGCGGCGAGCAGTTTGAGTCCGGCCAGGAGGTTACCGAATACCTGCAGCAGCTGCTGGAGCGCGAACGCGAAGCTATCGTTGAACGTGACGAGGTCGGCGCCCGCAAGCGCGCCATCGACGAAGAAATTGAGCGTCTCAGCCAGCCGGGCGGTTCGGAAGATCCGCGCCTCAACGCGCTGGCGGAACGGTTCGGCGGCGTTCTGCTGTCCGAGATCTACGATGATGTCAGCCTTGACGATGCGCCGTACTTCTCCGCGCTGTACGGTCCGTCGCGCCATGCCATCGTGGTGCCGGATCTGTCGCAGGTTGCCGAGCAGCTTGAAGGACTGGAAGATTGTCCGGAAGATCTCTATCTGATCGAAGGCGATCCGCAGTCCTTTGACGATAGCGTATTCAGCGTGGATGAGCTGGAAAAAGCGGTGGTGGTGAAGATCGCCGACCGCCAGTGGCGTTATTCGCGCTTCCCGTCGCTGCCGCTGTTTGGCCGCGCCGCGCGTGAAAACCGCATTGAAACCCTGCATGCCGAGCGTGAATCGCTGTCCGAGCGTTTTGCGACCCTGTCGTTTGACGTGCAGAAAACTCAGCGTCTGCATCAGGCCTTTAGCCGCTTCATTGGCAGCCATCTGGCGGTGGCCTTCGAGGACGATCCGGAAGAAGAGATCCGCAAACTCAACAGCCGCCGCGGCGAGCTGGAGCGCGCGCTGAGCGCCCATGAAAGCGATAACCAACAGAACCGCGTGCAGTATGAGCAGGCGAAAGAGGGCGTGTCGGCGCTCAACCGCCTGCTGCCGCGCCTGAATCTGCTGGCGGATGATACGCTGGCCGACCGCGTGGACGAGATCCAGGAACGTCTGGACGAAGCGCAGGAGGCCGCGCGCTTTATTCAGCAGCACGGCAACCAGCTGGCGAAGCTGGAGCCGATTGTTTCGGTGCTGCAGAGCGATCCGGAGCAGTTTGAGCAGCTGAAAGAAGATTACGCCTATGCGCAGCAGACCCAGCGCGATGCGCGCCAGCAGGCTTTTGCCCTGGCGGAAGTCGTCCAGCGCCGGGCCCACTTCAGCTACTCCGATTCGGCGGAAATGCTCAGCGGCAACAGCGATCTCAACGAGAAACTGCGCCAGCGCCTGGAGCAGGCGGAAACCGAACGCAGCCGCGCGCGCGACGCGATGCGTGCCCATGCGGCGCAGCTTAGCCAGTACAATCAGGTGCTGGCCTCGCTGAAGAGCTCGTATGACACCAAAAAAGAGCTGCTCAACGATCTGTATAAAGAGCTGCAGGACATTGGCGTGCGCGCCGATGCCGGCGCGGAAGAGCGTGCCCGTGCGCGTCGCGATGAGCTGTACATGCAGCTGAGCAATAACCGCTCCCGTCGCAATCAGCTGGAGAAAGCGTTGACCTTCTGCGAAGCGGAAATGGACAACCTGACCCGCAAACTGCGCAAGCTGGAGCGCGATTACTGCGAAATGCGCGAGCAGGTGGTGACCGCCAAGGCGGGCTGGTGCGCGGTGATGCGCCTGGTGAAAGACAACGGCGTCGAGCGTCGTCTGCACCGCCGCGAGCTGGCCTATCTCTCCGCCGACGAGCTGCGCTCCATGTCGGATAAGGCGCTCGGTGCGCTGCGTCTGGCGGTCGCCGATAACGAACATCTGCGCGACGTGCTGCGTATCTCGGAAGATCCGAAGCGCCCGGAGCGCAAAATTCAGTTCTTCGTTGCCGTCTACCAGCATCTGCGCGAGCGTATCCGCCAGGATATTATCCGCACCGATGATCCGGTGGAAGCGATCGAGCAGATGGAGATTGAGCTCAGCCGCCTGACCGAAGAGCTGACAAACCGCGAACAGAAGCTGGCCATCAGCTCCCGCAGCGTGGCCAACATTATTCGCAAAACCATTCAGCGCGAGCAGAACCGTATCCGAATGCTCAACCAGGGATTGCAGAGCGTCTCCTTCGGCCAGGTCAACAGCGTGCGTCTGAACGTCAACGTGCGCGAGACCCACTCGACGCTGCTTGATGTGCTCTCCGAGCAGCATGAACAGCATCAGGATCTGTTCAATAGCAACCGCCTGACCTTCTCGGAAGCGCTGGCCAAGCTCTATCAGCGCCTGAATCCGCAGATCGACATGGGGCAGCGCACGCCGCAAACCATCGGCGAAGAGCTGCTCGACTACCGCAACTATCTGGAGATGGAAGTGGAAGTTAACCGCGGCTCCGACGGCTGGCTGCGCGCGGAGTCCGGCGCGCTGTCCACCGGGGAAGCGATCGGTACCGGGATGTCGATTCTGGTGATGGTCGTCCAGAGCTGGGAAGATGAATCCCGCCGCCTGCGCGGCAAGGATATCTCGCCTTGCCGTCTGCTGTTCCTCGATGAAGCGGCGCGTCTCGACGCCCGCTCCATCGCCACGCTGTTCGAGCTGTGCGAACGTCTGGAGATGCAGCTGATTATCGCGGCGCCGGAGAACATCAGTCCGGAGAAAGGCACCACCTATAAACTGGTGCGTAAGGTGTTCAATAATCACGAACACGTCCACGTGGTGGGGCTGCGCGGGTTTGCCGCGCCGCTGCCGGAAGCGCTGCCGGGAACAGCCGACGCCTCCTGAGGCTGCGGCTACATTCTGGCGGCTAAGCGGTGAAGAGGGCAACGTTATGTTGCCCTTTTTTTCTATCCAGCCCGGTATGCGAGGGTGGTATAATCTTTAAACTTCTTTACATTAGGTAAGGCAAAAGCCTTTTCGTCTTTATATACTGAAAAAAGAGCCCCAATTTTGTGGGCAGCAATGTGTGACAACAGGGGGCAAGGGATGTTGCTAAAGAAACGGTATGGTCGTCCATTGTCAGCGCTCAGCCTGAGCCTGGCACTGGCATTTGCTCCGCTGTTCAATGTCCAGGCCGAAGAGCCTGAAGTCGTACCCGGCGACAGTTCTGCGGCGCCCGCCGAGGTTTCCGCCGCGCTGGCGCAAAGCGATGGGCAATCGCCGGCGGTCGCGAAGCTGGCCGGTGAGCAGCCGCTGTCGATGGAGGCGGCGGCAAACAGCCGCGCCCAGATCGAGGCGCTGTTGCCGGCAGGGTACAAACCCGTCTTTATGAATCCGCTGGTGTCGCTGTACGCCGCCAGGGATATGAAACCGATGTGGGAAAACCGCGAGGCAGTGCAGGCGTTCCAGCAGCAGCTGGCGGAGATCGCCATCGCCGGTTTTCAGCCGCAGTTTACCACCTGGGTCAGCCTGCTGACCGATCCCGCCGTCAGCGGCATGGCGCGCGATGTGGTGCTGTCGGACGCCATGATGGGCTATCTGCACTTTATCAGCGGCATCCCCACCCAGGGGACCCGCTGGTTGTACAGTTCAACGCCGTACAAGATGGCGACCCCACCGCTGTCGGTAATTAACCAGTGGCAGCTGGCGCTGGACAATGGCTCCCTGCCGGCGTTTATCGCCGGCCTGGCGCCGCATCATCCGCAGTATGAAGCCATGCATCAGTCGCTGCTGGCGCTAGTGGCTGATTCTCGCCCATGGCCGCAGATGACCGGCAGCGGCTCGCTGCGCCCCGGCGAATGGAGCAATGATATCGGCGCCCTGCGCGAGATCCTCCAGCGTACCGGAATGCTGGACGATACCGCCAATATCGTTCTGCCCGGCGATGTGGTGAGCCCGTCGGCGAAGAAAAAGAGCAAACCTGCGGCGCGCGGCGTTTACGATCGCCAGCTGGTGGAGGGGGTTAAGCGCTTCCAGGCGATGCAGGGGCTGGGGGCGGATGGCGTCATCGGCCAGTCGACTCGCGACTGGCTCAACGTCTCTTCCGCGCAGCGCGCAGGGGTGCTGGCCCTGAACATTCAGCGTTTACGCTTACTGCCGGGCAAACTGTCCACCGGCATTATGGTCAATATTCCGGCGTTCTCGCTGGTCTATTACCAGGACGGCAGCCAGGTGCTGGCCTCGCGGGTAATTGTGGGGCGTCCGGATCGCAAAACGCCAATGATGAGCAGCGCGCTGAATAACGTGGTGGTCAATCCGCCATGGAACGTGCCGCCAACCCTGGCGCGCAAAGATATCCTGCCGAAGGTGCGTAACAATCCAGGCTATCTTGAGCAGCATGGCTACACCGTCATGCGCGGCTGGAACAGTAAAGAGACCATCGATCCTTATCGGGTCGACTGGTCGACCATCACCGAGAACAACTTACCGTTCCGTTTTCAGCAGGCGCCCGGAGCGCGTAACTCGCTCGGACGCTACAAGTTCAATATGCCGAGCTCCGATGCCATCTACCTGCACGATACGCCGAACCATAACCTGTTCCAGAAGGATGTTCGTGCGCTCAGTTCCGGCTGTGTGAGGGTGAATAAGGCTTCGGAACTGGCCAATATGCTGCTGCAGGATGCGGGCTGGAATGACACGCGTATTTCCGATGCCCTGAAGCAAGGGGACACGCGCTATGTCAATATTCGGCAAAATATACCGGTGAATTTATATTACTTAACGGCGTTTGTGGACGCTGATGGACGTACACAATATCGAACAGATATTTACAATTACGATATCACCGCGCGATCCAGCGCACAAATTCTGACGAAAGCTGAGCAATTAATCAGGTAAATGAAGTAGTTCAATGGATTTTGTTGTCCTAGCACTGGGTAAAAAAGGGCGCTGCTCCTCTGCAGCGCCCGATTTTCCTGGGGTGAGGCTGCCTTGACGTTGGCAATAATGCCCGGTAAGGTGCCTTTCGTGCGCCAGAAGTGCATATACATATCATTCCGCTCAATGCGTGACGCAGTCAGCGCGAACGCTCTCTTTTGCCGGGCAGCATCACGGCTGTGGCGAGCGATGGCGTGCTGAGGTTCAGCATCGCGCAAGGCGGAAAAAGTATATAACGATTCATTGACTGTAGACCTGATTATCATGGACAAATTTGACGCTAATCGCCGCAGATTGCTGGCGTTGGGTGGTGCTGCGCTGGGTGCTGCCGCCATTCTCCCTGCGCCGGCATTTGCCACCCTCTCGACCCCCCGTCCGCGTATTTTGACGCTGAATAACCTGCATACTGGTGAATCACTCAAGGCGGAGTTTTTCGATGGCAGAGGCTATATTCAGGATGAATTAGCAAGACTTAACCATTTTTTCCGTGATTACCGCGCGAATAAAATTAAGTCCATCGATCCAAATCTGTTCGATCATCTTTATCGGTTGCAGGGACTACTTGGCACCAACAAACCTGTCCAGCTTATCTCTGGCTATCGTTCCCTCGATACCAATGATGAGCTTCGCGCACGAAGCCGTGGTGTAGCAAAACACAGCTATCACACCAAGGGGCAGGCAATGGATTTCCATATTGAAGGTATTTCGTTAAGCAATATTCGCAAAGCGGCGTTATCTATGCGCGCAGGTGGTGTAGGATATTACCCACGTAGTAACTTTGTGCATATTGATACCGGTCCCGTAAGGCACTGGTAACGAAAGGAGCGTCATGAACTATCGTATTATTCCGGTTACCGCGTTCGCGCAGAACTGTTCTCTTATCTGGTGCGAACAAACCCGGCTGGCGGCGCTGGTCGATCCTGGCGGCGATGCTGAACGTATCAAAGCGGTGGTGGCGGAGGCTGGCGTCACGCTGATGCAGATCCTGCTGACGCATGGCCATCTCGATCACGTCGGCGCCGCTGCGGAACTGGCGCAGCATTATGGCGTACCGGTTATTGGTCCGGAAAAAGAAGATGAGTTCTGGCTGGAAGGATTACCGGCGCAAAGCCGGATGTTCGGCCTGGAGGATTGCCAGCCGCTGCGTCCGGATCGCTGGCTCAATGAAGGCGATGTGGTTAATGTGGGGAATGTGGCGCTGCGGGTACTGCACTGCCCGGGCCATACGCCGGGTCACGTGGTCTTCTTTGATGACGCTTCCCGACTGCTCATTTCCGGAGATGTGATTTTCAAAGGCGGGGTGGGGCGCAGTGATTTTCCACGCGGCGACCATGGACAGCTGATCGCGGCCATTAAGGATAAGCTGTTGCCGCTGGGCGATGACGTGACCTTTATTCCCGGCCATGGTCCGCTGTCGACGCTGGGTGAGGAACGCCGCAACAACCCGTTCCTGCAGGATGAGATGCCGGTCTGGTAACCGACCTGACGCGAACGTAAAAAAGGCCGCATTCGCGGCCTTTTTCTTTATAGCGAATAATATCGCTTACAGCACGGCGACGATGGCTTCACACAGCGGCGCCATGTTGTCAGGCGTCATGCCGGCCACGTTGATACGGCCGGACGCGACCGCATAGATGGCGAACTCTTCACGCAGACGCAGCACTTGCTCTTTAGTCAGGCCGCTGAACGAGAACATACCGTTCTGCTTGCTGATAAAGCTGAAGTCGCGGCTCGCGCCTTTCTCCTGCAGGGTGTTGACGAACAGCAGGCGCATACGCTGGATGCGCTGGCGCATATCGGTCAGCTCCTGCTCCCAGATTGCCCGCAGCGCATCGTTGCTCAGGATGGTCGCGACCACGGACGCGCCGTGCGCTGGCGGGTTGGAGTAGTTAGCGCGGATCACCGACTTCATCTGGCTGAACGCGCGGTCTACGGTCTCCTGATCGGCGGCGACCAGGGTGCAGGCGCCGACGCGCTCGTTGTACAGGCCAAAGTTTTTCGAGTAGGAGCTGGCGACCAGCAGCTCTTTATGCAGAGCAGCAAAGGCGCGCAACCCTTCAGCATCTTCTTCCAGACCGCGGGCGAAGCCCTGGTAGGCGAAATCGAACAGCGGCAGCCAGCCTTTCTCGACCGACAGCTGCGCCAGCGTCTGCCACTGTTCGAGCGTCGGATCGATACCGGTCGGGTTGTGGCAGCAGCCGTGGAACAGTACCACGTCGCCCGCCTGGGCTTCGTTCAGGCTGGCCAGCAGACCATCAAAGTCCAGCGCGTGGTTAGCCGCATCGTAGTAGGCATATTCACGTACTTCCAGCCCGGCGGAGGTAAACACACTCTTATGGTTTGGCCAGCTTGGATTGCTTACCCACACGCGTTTCACGTCGGTGTTTTTGGCGAGGAAGTCTGCGGCGACGCGCAGCGCACCGGTACCGCCCGGGGTCTGCGCGGTGCGGGCGCGTTTATCGGCGATAATCGCATTGCCTTTACCGAACAGCAGCTCCTGGGTGCAGCGACCAAATTCAGGAATACCATCGATGCCCAGATAGTTTTTAGTCGTTTCATTTTCCAGCAGGTACTGCTCTGCTTTTTTGACGCTGGTCAGAACGGGTGTTTTACCGGTTTCATCCTTGTAAACACCAATTCCGAGGTTAATCTTTTCAGGGCGGTCATCGGCACGAAACAGATCGGCCAGACCTAAAATCGGGTCGGCTGGGGCGGCGGTAATGTTCTCAAACATGACGAGGTTCCATTGTGATTACTGAAGGGAAATCCGCTATCAGGTTAACGGGAGAACAACGAATTGCCAACCGTTTGCGATAAAAAGCGCGAAGGTTTTCGAAAGATACGATCTTTGCCTCAGGAATAGAGAAAAGCAGGACCGAAGTCCTGCTCTGAAGGCATATCACGAAGGGGTGTACTGCAGATTAGAACTGGTAAACGATACCCACGGCCGCCTGGTCGTCGGTCGCTACGCCAGCTTCACGCGTATAAGCGTTGTCGTCCAGTTGGTTGAACTTGTACGCCGCATAAACGTTCATGTTCTTGTTGAAGTAGTACCAGGTACCCACTTCGACGTATTTAACCAGATCCGCATCGCCGCCGGAGAAGCCGCCGCGCGCCTGCAGGTCCTTGCCTTTGGTCTGTACGTAGCCGATGGACGGACGCAGGCCGAAGTCGAACTGATACTGTACAACGGCTTCGAAGTTCTGGGTTTTGCCAGCGAAGTAGTTACCCTGGTTTTCCGGGGTCATGTTGTAAGTCTGGGAGTACATGACGGCCGCGTAGACATTGTTGGCGTCATATTTTGCAGAGGTTGCCCAGGCTTCGGCTTTGTCGCCATTGCCGTCAGCTTTCTGGTCTACGCTGCGGTTGGAGCCGGAGTAGCCAGCAGACAGCGCGATACCGTTGTCGAACGCGTAGGTCGCCGCGGTGCTGAAGCCGTCGCCATTCTGCTTGTGAATCGAACGGTCGTGGTCGTTTTTACCCTGGTACTGCAGCGCGAAGCTCAGGCCGTCAACCAGACCGAAGAAGTCAGAGTTACGGTAGGTTGCCACGCCGTTGGTACGGCCGGTCATGTAGTTATCGGTGTAGTTCCAACCGTCGCCACCCCATTCAACCAGCATATCGGTTGCTGCTTCGACGTCGTAGATCGCGCCGTAGTTACGGCCGTAGTCGAATGAACCATACTCGCCCGCTTTCAGACCTGCGAACGCCAGACGGGTTTTCGTCGGCTGGGAACCTTCAACATTGGAGGCGTCCATGTTGTATTCCCACTGACCGTAGCCGGTCAGCTGATCGTTGATCTGGGTTGGGCGTAGGTGGTATCGTCGCTGCTGGTGTCGCCATTGGTGGTCCAGACGTGCTCGCCGACCATTTTTCCGTAGAAGTCCAGTTTGTTGCCGTTTTTGTTATAGATTTCTGCAGCGTTAGCTGCACCGGCTACCAGCAGGGCAGGGATCACCACTGCCAGAATATTGCGCTTCATCATTATTTATTACCCTCATTAATATTTTTTATATGAACACGTGCCACTGCCGTCAATAAGTTCTGTCAATAAAAACTTACAGAACCATTGATGAGAGTTTGGTGTCTGAAGGCATCTTTCCATCCGCGACAACGTTTCGCTAGCCGGAAAATGCTACTAATATCTCATATGAGTAACAAAACGAAAAAACATGTAACTAAATATGTTTTTATGGGAACTTTGTGAACTTAATCAAAATTCCGTTCCACATGGTGAGGTAAATCGCCTTTCCATATCTATCTATATGAATTATTTATGATTAATTTGGATAAGCGTAAATTTGCTCATTTTGTGTGTTGAATTCGTCTTCTTTTTATTCAGCCTTTGTCTTGGCAAGACGTGCGGCGCGTGGTTAAAAAATGAGCAAATTTATCAGAGGGTTTGCTCTGTTATGAACATAAAGTGCGATCTGTATCACCCGGATGCACCGAAACAGTGCGTAACATAAATGTGAATCCGAGGCCTTGATGTTTAAGTTTGTTGAATTTTGATAACAGTAATTGACATAAAAAAAGGCCAGCGCAAGCTGGCCTTTCAGGTTTGTGTCAGAAAAATTTAGAATGTCGCGTTGCGCGGGGTCCGCGGGAACGGGATGACATCGCGGACGTTCTGCACGCCGGTCACGTAGGCGATCAGACGCTCGAAGCCCAGGCCAAAGCCGGAGTGTGGAACGGTGCCGTAGCGGCGCAGGTCGCGATACCACCAGTAGTCTTCTTTATTCAGACCCATCTCGGCCATACGCGCGTCGAGCACGTCGAGGCGCTCTTCACGTTGGGAACCGCCGATGATCTCGCCAATACCCGGCGCCAGGACGTCCATTGCCGCGACGGTTTTACCGTCTTCGTTAAGGCGCATGTAGAAGGCTTTAATATCTTTCGGATAGTTTTTCACTACCACCGGCGCTTTGAAGTGTTCTTCAGCCAGGTAACGTTCGTGCTCGGAGGAGAGATCCACGCCCCAGTACACCGGGTTCTCGAACTGCTTGCCGCAGTTTTCCAGAATAGTGACGGCGTCGGTATAATCCACCTGCGCAAAATCAGCGGTGATAAAGCGCTGCAGACGGTCGATAGCGTCTTTATCAACGCGCTCGGCGAAGAACTGCATGTCGTCCGCGCGCTCTTCCAGTACCGCTTTAAAGACGTACTTGAGCATCGCTTCCGCCAGGCCGGCAACATCGTTCAGGTTAGCGAAGGCCACTTCCGGCTCCAGCATCCAGAACTCCGCCAGGTGGCGGCTGGTGTTGGAGTTTTCCGCACGGAAGGTCGGGCCGAAGGTGTAAATCTTCGACAGCGCGCAGGCATAGGTCTCGCCGTTCAGCTGGCCGGAAACGGTCAGGAACGACTCTTTACCGAAGAAGTCTTTGTCGAAATCGACTTTGCCCTGATCGTTACGCGGCAGGTTTTCCAGATCCAGCGTCGACACGCGGAACATTTCGCCGGCGCCTTCGGTATCGGAGGCAGTAATCAGCGGGGTGGAGACCCAGAAGAAGCCCTGCTCATCAAAGAAGCGATGCAGCGCCTGCGCCAGGGTGTGACGCACGCGGGCAACCGCGCCGATCAGGTTGGTGCGCGGACGCAGGTGGGCCACCTCACGCAGATACTCGATGCTGTGGCGCTTGGCCGCCATCGGGTAGGTGTCCGGATCTTCCACCCAGCCGGTCACTTCCACGTTGGTCGCCTGGATCTCAAAGCTTTGACCCTGGCCCTGGGAAGCCACGACTTTACCGGTGACAATCACCGAGCAACCGGTGGTCAGACGCAGCACTTCCTGATTGTAATTGGGCAGAGAATTATTAATAACGGCCTGTACAGGATCAAAGCAGGAACCGTCATAGACGGCGAGGAATGAAAAGCCAGCTTTTGAATCTCGGCGGGTACGCACCCATCCGCGGACCGTGACTTCGCTGTCAACGGCAACGCGGCCCTGGAGTACGTCGGCTACAGGCACAACGCTCATAATAATCTCTCTATATAGTCCAATAAAAAAGTCTCTTCCCCCTACAGCGGGGGGATATCTATGTTACCTGTCATCTTCCATCAGACAAGTAGATTTCGCACAGGGAAGGGTGGATTTCGGAAATAAATACACCTCCGGGGCGTTCTTTGGCTCCCCATTTCGACTTTTACACGACTTACTCGATAATGACCGTCATTTCCTGCTTCGCATTTTGCATCGACACGATGGTCCGGAAAGACTTGATATTTCCCGAGGCAAAAAAGAGTTCACGGGTTAGCGCTTCGTATTCCGCCATATCACGGACGTTGATCACGAGCAGAAAATCGAAGTCGCCAGTGACATAGTAGACCTGCTGCACTTGCGGACAGGTTACGAAACGCTGTTTATCCTCCTCAAGCAGATCGAGACGTTCATTCTCAATGGTCACCTGCACCATAATGGTGATGGGTCTTCCCACTTTACTGGCGTCCACTAAGCTAACACTGCCTTTAATCACCCCTGCATCCTCAAGTGCAGCGATACGCCGATTGACTGCCGAAGGAGACAGGCTGATCCGATCGGCGATCTCCCGTTGCGACAAGCGATTATTACGCTGCAAGAGCGTAAGAATTTTTTTATCCCATGCGTCAAGTTTCATCATATATCTCGTCCTGCAAGCCTGTGATCAATCTCACTCATGCAACGTTGTTGCGTGAGAATGATAAAACAGAGTGAAAATTGCGGCGCGATGGGCAACTTTGCGCCAATTAACCGCCGGGCGCAGTGTACCATCACAGGCAGTGGGAAAGCGGCATATCGCGACAAAAAGCCTCTCACACTCTGACTTAACCAATTTAAAGCGACCGTCCTGTCTCAGGCCGCACGGATCCGTGCACCCGTCGTTTAGGCGGAATGGTCGCAAATAACGTTATCGTCGCAGGACGATATGAAAATAGAGGTGCCTGAATAGTGGACACAATTAAATTTCAACTCAACGCCCGGCGGCAGCCCTATGGCCAGGGAGCAGACTTGAGTCTGCTCAATGAAAGCGTGGGGAACGAAGTGCTGGCATTCCATCAAAAATTTCCTGATTACCGGGTCACGCCGCTGCGTAAGCTGGAATTTTTAAGCCAGCGGCTGGGCCTGGGGTCGATCCATATAAAAGATGAAGCCCAGCGATTCGGTTTGAATGCGTTTAAAGGATTAGGTGGATCTTATGCGATGGGGAAATATCTCGCCGCTCTGCTTGAGCGAGATATTACTACGTTGAGCTTTGCCGAGCTTAATTCACCAGCGATTAAGGCGCGTATCAAGGACATCGTATTTGTGACTGCTACCGACGGTAACCATGGACGTGGCGTGGCGTGGGCGGCTGAGCAGCTTGGGCTGCGTGCGGTGGTGTATATGCCAAAGGGCTCCTCACCGGTACGCGCGCAGAATATTCGCCGGCATGGCGCCGAATGCACGATTACTGAACTGAACTACGACGACACAGTTCGGATGGCGGCCAAAACCGCGCGCGAGCAGGGATGGGTATTACTCCAGGATACCGCCTGGCAGGGCTACGAGCAGATCCCCACATGGATCATGCAAGGCTATATGACCCTCGCTGTTGAAATCTGGCAGCAATTAGTAGAAAGCGGGGCGCCGATGCCGACGCATCTGTTTTTACAAGCCGGTGTCGGGTCGTTTGCCGGCAGCATCATGGGATATTTCATCGAAAAGATGCAGCAGAAGGCTCCCACCATCATCATCGTTGAGCCGCACAAGGCGAACTGCCTGTATCGCTCGGCAACCATTAATGACGGACTGCCGCACAGCGTCGGCGGGGATATGTCAACCCTGATGGCCGGGCTTGCCTGTGGTGAACCTAATATCACCAGCTGGCCAATGCTCCGCGACCATGCCACCTGTTTTATTTCCGCCGACGATTGTCTGGCCGCCAATGGCATGCGCCTGCTGGCCGCTCCGCGACCAGGTACTGACGAACCTTTTATCTCCGGGGAATCCGGCGCTATCGGCACTGGCGTGCTTTACGCGCTGATGACTCAGCCGGAGTATCGCGAGCTTGCCGAATCTCTGCGCCTGAATGCCGATGCACAGGTTCTGTTAATCAGCACGGAAGGAGATACATCACCCGATGTCTATGAAGACATCGTCTGGTTTGGACGTAATGGTTGAGCGCTATCGACAATAACAAGGGGGCCATCTTACCTACCCTACGAGCCCTCGGTGTGACAAGCGTTCTGACTCATAACGAAAACATACGCGCTTTCGCGTCATGCACAGAGAGAACCTGACCGATGAATACTGAAAATATAATTATCAATAAAAGATGTTCCGATCCCGCAAAGTGGCATAGCGAAGATACCGTTTGGGTCCTTGGCCTTTTCGGTACCGCAATTGGCGCCGGGGTGCTGTTTCTGCCGATTAATGCCGGAATTGGCGGCTTCTGGCCGCTGCTGATTGTTTTTGTCCTCGCTTTTCCTATTACTTATCTGGCTCACCGCGGTCTGGCGAGATTCATTTACTCTTCCAATACGCCGGAAAGCAGTATTACCGATGTTATTGGCGAGCATTTTGGCGCGCTGGCGGGAAAAGTGTTTACCGTCATCTATTTCTTCGCCGTCTATACCATTCTGATTATGTATGCGGTGGCAATCACCAACACCGCGCAGAGCTTTATCACCCACCAGTTGGCAATGGCCGAGCCGCCCCGGTCGCTGGTGGCCATCGTTCTGATCCTCGGGCTGATGTTTATCGTCCGTTTTGGACAGCGTTTGATAATGCGGGTGATGAGCACCCTGGTTTATCCCTTTATTATCTCGCTTATTTTTATGGCACTTTTTCTGATTCCGCACTGGAACGGCGCAATTTTGCAAACCGCAAGCTTCAGCGCCACAGGCGATGGGCAGGGGATCATGTTATCCCTCTGGATGACCTTCCCGGTACTGGTGATGTCGTTTAACCACTATCCCATCATTTCGCCGATGGTGGTGCGCCAGAAGCAGCGTTACGGTCTGGCGCTCGCTGAGGGGAAATGCGCGCAGATCCAGCGCTACGGTATCCTGCTCATGACGGTGGTGGTGCTGTTTTTTGTTCTCAGCTGCGTGTTAAGCCTGTCGCCGCAGCAACTGGCGGAAGCCAAAGCCCAGAATCTGTCGATTTTGTCCTATCTGGCCAATCAGTACGATACACCGATTATTGCCTGGCTATCGCCGATTATCGCCTTCGTCGCTATTACTAAATCATTTCTTGGCCACTACATCGGCGCCTATGAATCGCTGCGCGACCTGATTCTGGAGGCCGCCGCCGCACGCGGGAAAAAACCTGGCATTCGCCTCGTCGACGCGGTCATCCTGGTGTTTATGGTGTTTACCTGCTGGTTCGCCGCGTACAAGAACCCCAGTATCCTCGGTATTATCGAATGCATCAGCGGTCCCACCGGGGCGGCAATTCTTCTGCTGTTGCCTATGTACGCCATTCATAAATTACCGGTGCTTGCCCCCTGGCGCGGTAAAGCGAGCAACGTTTTCGTCACCCTGATCGGGCTTATCACCGTCTCTGCCATTTTTTACGGCATGTTCCAATAACCACCATCACTAGCGAGATGTTTTATGAGTCATTTTCTGCAGATTAACGGCCAACGGCTTATCGATTCCCTGTATGCGCTTGGCGAATATGGTGCGCTGGAAGGCGGCGGCGTATGCCGCCTGGCAGCGACGGCCGAAGATAAAGCCGGCAGGGACTTTGTTGTAGCCCGCATGAAGGCCCTGGGCCTGAGTGTGTCTATTGATGCTATCGGTAATGTCACCGGTGTTTATCACGGCGAGGAGACGTTGCCGATGGTGATGATGGGGTCACATATCGATACCGTCGCTACCGGTGGGTTATACGATGGCAACTACGGCGTTATGGCCGGCCTTGAGGTGATTGCCACCCTCCAGGATGCCGGGATCCGCCCCCGACGACCGTTGGCGGTAACCTTCTTTACTAACGAGGAGGGGGTGCGATTTCAGCCCGATATGATGGGCAGCGTGGTGTTTGCCGGCGAGTATCCGTTGGCGCAGGCGCTCGCGGCAAAAGATCTCGACGGTATCACGCTCGATGAAGCGCTGCGTAACATTGGTTATAAGGGCGAACGTCAGCCGGGAGATATGGCGGTAGATAGCTACGTTGAGCTGCATATCGAACAGGGACCGATTCTTGATAAAGAGCAAATTGATATTGGCGTTGTTACCGGCGTACAGGGTATTTCGTGGCAGGAATTTACCCTGAGAGGCGTATCGAATCATGCGGGTACTACCCCAATGTCCATGAGACGCGATGCCGGGCTGGCGGCTGCGAAAATCGCTGTTTTTGCCCGTGAGCTGGCGCTAAGCCTTGGTGGTGATCAGGTAGCTACCGTTGGGCATTTCAGCGTGAAGCCTAATCTGATCAACGTCATTCCCAACCATGTCGTTATGTCAGTGGATCTTCGCAATACCGATAATGCGATCTTATGTCTGGCGGAGCAGCAACTGGCAGAATTTGTCGCAAAAACGTCGCAGGAAGAGGGCGTGGAGATAACCAGCCGCTCACTGGTGCGCTTTGAACCGGTCATTTTTGCCGATGAGATCGTCAATGCGGTGGAAGCCGAGGCGGAGCGTCAGGCGCTCAGTTACCGACGTTTGCCAAGCGGCGCTGGACACGATGCACAATTTATGGCGTCGGTATGTCCCGCCGGGATGATTTTTGTCCCCTGCGTTGATGGCATCAGTCACAACGTCAAAGAACACAGTGCGGCCAAAGACCTGATTGCTGGCGCCAATGTGCTGCTGCAGGTGGTTTTACAGCGCGCCCAGCGTATGGACTAATGTTTACAGGAACAGAGAATGAATCAGCAACAGTTAAAGCAGCAGCTTATCGCCTGGCGTCACTATTTGCATGCCCATCCGGAAAGCGCCTTCGAAGAGCAGAATACTTCACGGTTTATTGCCGAAAAGCTCGAGGCCATGGGCATTGAGGTACACCGCGATATTGGCAAAACCGGGGTAGTGGGGAGATTGAAATGCGGCGACGGCAAGGGCGTTATCGCTATTCGTGCCGATATTGACGCCATTCAATTGACCGAACAGGGAGACCGGTCTTACCGCTCCATGACCGCCGATCGGATGCACGGCTGCGGGCATGATGGTCATACCTGCATTGCATTGGGCGCGGCGCAGTTGCTATTGCAGCGGCAGAATTTTAACGGCACGGTCATCTTTGTTTTTCAGCCTGCTGAGGAGCCTGGCTATGGCGCCAGAGCGATGATGGACGATGGCGTTATTGAACGCTTTGGCATTGAGGAAATCTACGGTCTGCATAATATGCCGGGTATGAAAGCCGGGACTATCGCCACGCGAGTCGGTGGCATTATGGCCAGTGAAGATAACTTTATTATTCGTATTCAAGGGCAGGGAGCGCATGCGGCGCGGCCGCATATGGCGAAAGATCCGCTGGTAATTGCGGCGGAAATCATCCTGGCTTTGCAGACAATTGTTTCGCGAAATGTTGATCCGAACGTGCCAGCGGTCATTTCCTGTACTGAATTGCACACCGATGGCATCCGCAATGCGATTCCGACGCATGTTGAAATCAAAGGGGATACGCGCAGCTTTGTACCGGAGGTGCAGATGCTGCTCGAAGAACGAATGCGTACCATTAGCGAAGCAATTTGCGCGATGCACGGTGCGAGGTGCCAGTTCAGCTATACCCATGAATTTGCGCCAACGGTGAACTGGCAGAAATGCGTTGATGTGGCGGTCACCGCTGCGATTAACGTGGTAGGGGCTGAGAAGGTGGACGGCAACGTCGCACAGATGATGATTTCGGAGGATTTTGGCGCTTTTCTGCAAAAAATCCCCGGCTGTTTCATCTTTTTAGGCAACGGCGATGGTTCAGATGCTCAGGGCAATACACCGTTGCATAATGCCTGCTACGACTTTAATGATGAGATATTGCTAACTGGCGCGGAGTATTTTGCCGAGGTCGTCAGAACCCGTCTGCCGCAGGAGTGATATTGATTGGCCCGATAGCAGAATGCCGTCGGGCCATGTTTTTTAGCTTGCCTTTTTAATCGGCGGCAGGTCAAACGCCTCGCGCAGGGCGCGGACGAAGGCCTTATCGTGGCAGATGGTTTTCCCCGGGCTGTCGGAGAGTTTCGCCACCGGCTTGCCGTTACATTCCACCAGCTTAATCACGATATTGAGCGGTTTAACCTGCGGCAGATCGCAGGTTAAACGAGTGCCAATACCAAAGCTCAGCTTCACCCGCGAGGCGAAGTGGCGATACAGGTCGACGGCTTTCGCCAGGTCGAGATTATCGGAGAAGACCAGCACTTTGCTCAGCGGATCGATGCCCAGCTTCTGGTAATGGGCGATGGCTTTTTCACCCCATTCCACCGGGTCGCCGGAGTCGTGGCGCAAACCCTGATAGCGGGTGGCGAACTCCGGACCGAAATCGCGCAGGAACGCATCCATGGTGATGCAGTCGGTCAGCGCGATGCCCAGCTGGTCAGGATACTCTTCCAGCCAGGCGGCGAGGGCTGCCCGCTGGCTGCTGGCCAGGTTCGGGCTGATCTGCTGGTGGGCCTGGAACCACTCATGGGCCTGGGTGCCCATCGGGGTTAAGTTCAGACGGCGCGCCAGATCGTAGTTGCTGGTGCCGACAAACCATGGCTCCTGCTGCAGGCGTTGCACAATGGCTTCCTGTACATCGCGTGAAAAACGACGGCGGGTGCCGAAATCCATCAGGCGGAAGGCGCTCATATCGAGGTCAGCGGTCATGGTGGCGAAGTCGCCTAGCTTATGCTCCAGCGCGTTTAGCGCTTGTTCAACGCCCATCTCGGGTGAACGGTAGCGATGGACCAGCTCGCTTATCACCGCCAGCAGGGGGACTTCCCACATGATGGCTTCCCGCCACGGGCCAGTGAGGCGAATGTTCAGCTTGCCGTTGTCATTGGCGACCGTGACCTGGCGCGGGTCATAGCGAAAATCGCGCAGCCAGTCGAGGTAATCCTGGCGAAAAAAGGGAAGGGTGGACAGCCAGCGATATTCATCATCCCGCAGCCTCAGATCGCGCATGGACTCCACCTGCTCGCGGATCGCGTCGGCATAAATGCCGAGCAGGTCGTCTCCACGGCAGCGAAACTCCGCCGCCACATGTACATCGCCGTAGCGGTGGAAGACAGCCTGCTGCATGTGCAGCTTGTAGGCATCCGTATCAAGCAGCGAATGCAGTACAGGAGAAGTGAATTGTGTCATGGTGCGCAGTAGCATCCTCTCACTGGAGCGTTCCATCGAAACCAACGCGGAAAAAGGAGGCGGAGTATACCTTTATTACCCGGCTCTGTCCCGCGATGGAGAGCGATGGCGACGCTGACGGTCATTTGCGAGGCCTAGTTTAATATATTGAACATGGATCACACCATAAGCTTTGCGTCGGGTCGAGGGCAATTCGTGCCACGAGTGTTAACAAAATGTAGCGATTTTCGTGTTTCACGTTGAAAAGATGAAGATTCTGCATAGCGCGATTGACACAACAGGAATAGACTGGGACGACACTTTACCGAAGATGCTAAAGGTTTTTTATGACACAACAGCCCCAAGCCAAATACCGCCACGACTATCGTGCGCCGGAGTATCTGATTAGCGATATCGATTTGACCTTTGACCTGGATGCCGCAAAAACCGTTGTTACGGCCAAGAGCAAGGTCTCCCGCCATGCGGCTGCGTCTGATGTGCCATTGCGCCTGGACGGCGAAGATCTGACCCTGATTGCTCTGCAGGTGAACGGCCAGCCGTGGAGCGACTATAAAGAAGAAAACAATCAGCTGGTGATCGGCGGCCTGCCGGAGCATTTCACCCTGACCATCGTCAATGAGATCAGCCCGGCGGCGAACACCGCGCTGGAAGGCCTGTATCAGTCAGGCGAAGCGCTGTGCACCCAGTGTGAAGCGGAAGGTTTCCGCCATATCACCTGGTACCTGGACCGTCCGGATGTGCTGGCGCGCTTTACCACCAAAATTATCGCCGATAAAGCCAAATATCCGTTCCTGCTCTCCAACGGCAACCGGATGGCGGAAGGGGATCTGGAGAACGGTCGTCACTGGGTACAGTGGCAGGATCCCTTCCCGAAGCCGTGCTACCTGTTTGCGCTGGTGGCCGGTGATTTCGACGTCCTGCGCGACACTTTTACCACCCGCTCCGGGCGTGAAGTGGCGCTGGAATTGTACGTCGATCGCGGTAACCTCGACCGCGCGCCGTGGGCGATGACCTCGCTGAAAAACTCCATGAAATGGGATGAGGAGCGCTTTGGCCTCGAGTACGACCTCGACATCTATATGATTGTCGCCGTCGACTTCTTCAATATGGGAGCGATGGAAAACAAAGGGCTGAACGTCTTTAACTCCAAATATGTCCTGGCCCGCACCGACACCGCCACCGATAAAGACTACCTCGATATCGAGCGGGTGATTGGCCATGAGTATTTCCATAACTGGACCGGCAACCGCGTCACCTGTCGCGACTGGTTCCAGCTCAGCCTGAAAGAGGGGCTGACCGTGTTCCGCGATCAGGAGTTCAGTTCCGACCTCGGCTCGCGGGCGGTGAACCGCATTAACAACGTGCGCACCATGCGCGGGCTGCAGTTTGCCGAAGACGCCAGCCCGATGGCGCACCCGATCCGCCCGGATAGGGTTATCGAGATGAATAACTTCTATACCCTGACGGTCTATGAAAAGGGTGCCGAAGTGATCCGCATGCTGCACACGCTGCTGGGTGAAGAAAACTTCCAGAAAGGGATGCAGCTATATTTCGAACGTCATGACGGCAGCGCCGCCACCTGCGACGATTTCGTCCAGGCGATGGAAGATGCTTCTAACGTCGACCTGTCGCACTTCCGCCGCTGGTACAGCCAGTCCGGTACGCCGATTGTCA
Organism: Klebsiella sp. C239; assembly: GCF_048822715.1. Lineage (NCBI taxonomy): Bacteria > Pseudomonadati > Pseudomonadota > Gammaproteobacteria > Enterobacterales > Enterobacteriaceae > Klebsiella > Klebsiella sp. C239. The sequence goes on from NZ_JBMEZK010000005.1 coordinate 132,981, forward strand.
CCGTCCACGACGACTATAACCCGGAAACCGAGCAGTATACGCTGACCATCAGCCAGCGCACGCCGCCGACCGCCGAGCAGGCTGAGAAACAGCCGCTGCATATTCCGTTTGCCATCGAGCTGTACGATAACGAAGGTAAGGTGATCCCCCTGCAGAAGGGCGGTCATCCGCTGCACCCGGTGCTTAATGTGACTCAGGCTGAGCAGACCTTCGTCTTTGATAATGTCTATTTCCAGCCGGTCCCGGCCCTGCTGTGCGAGTTTTCAGCACCGGTGAAACTGGAATACAAGTGGAGCGATCAGCAGCTGACCTTCCTGATGCGCCATGCGCGGAATGATTTCTCGCGCTGGGATGCGGCGCAGAGTCTGCTGGCGACCTACATCAAGCTGAACGTCAACCGTCATCAGCAGGGACAGCCGCTGTCGCTGCCGGTGCACGTGGCGGACGCCTTCCGCGCGATTCTGCTCGACGAGAAGATTGACCCGGCGCTGGCCGCCGAGATCTTAACCCTGCCGTCGGCCAACGAAATCGCCGAGATGTTCGCCATTATCGATCCTATCGCCATCGCCACCGTGCGCGAGGCGCTCACCCGCACCCTGGCGAACGAGCTGGCGGACGAATTCCTCGCGGTATATAACGCCAATAAGCTCGACAGCTACCGGGTGGAGCACGCCGATATCGGTAAGCGAGCCCTGCGCAATACCTGCCTGCGCTATCTGGCGTTCGCAGAGCCGACGCTGGGCGATAAGCTGGTGGCGGCGCAGTATCACCAGGCGGATAACATGACCGACGCGCTGGCCGCGCTGTCGGCGGCGGTTGCCGCTGAGCTGCCGTGCCGCGATGCGCTGATGCAGGAGTATGACGACAAATGGCATCAGGACGGCCTGGTGATGGACAAGTGGTTTATCCTGCAGTCCACCAGTCCGGCGGCCAATGTGGTCGAAACGGTACGCGGTCTGCTGAACCATCGTTCGTTCAGCATGAGCAACCCGAACCGCGTGCGGTCGCTCATCGGCGCTTTCGCCAGCAGCAACCCGGCGGCGTTCCATGCTGAAGACGGTAGCGGCTACCAGTTCCTGGTGGAGATGCTGACCGAGCTTAACCAGCGCAACCCGCAGGTCGCATCGCGACTGATTGAGCCGTTGATTCGTCTGAAGCGTTATGATGAGAAACGCCAGGCGCTGATGCGCGCCGCGCTGGAGCAGCTGAAGGGGCTGAAGGATCTCTCAGGCGATCTGTACGAGAAAATCAGTAAGGCGCTGGCGTAACGGTGGCAAAATCCCCGGTTGCGCTCTCGCTTACCGGGGCTACAGCGCTGTGCGATTTGGTAGCCCGGCCGAGCGAAGCGCGGGCCGGGGACGTTAGTTAGCCATGACTAAACAAACGCGGTGCGCTCTCGCTCTTGCCGCGTTTCATCACCCGATCCAGCACCTCCGCCTCCAGCTCGGCCAGCTTCGCCGAACCGGTGCGCCGCGGTCGCGGAATATCCACGTTCAAATCGAGACCGATCTTCTTCTCTTCAATCAACAGCACCCGGTCGGCCATCGCCACGGCTTCGCTGACGTCGTGGGTCACCAGCAGGACCGTAAAGCCATGCTCCTGCCACAGAGAGACGATCAGCTCCTGCATCTCCAGACGGGTGAGGGCGTCCAGCGCCCCCAGCGGCTCGTCCAGCAGCAGCAGGCGCGGGCGATGGATCAGCGCGCGGGCCAGCGCAACGCGCTGCTTCTGCCCGCCCGACAGCGCCGCCGGCCACTCCTGCGCGCGGCTCTCGAGTCCGACGCTGGCCAACGCCTGCAGGGCGGCGTCGCGCCAGGCGCCTTTTAACCCCAGCCCCACGTTATCAATCACCGTTTTCCACGGCAGCAGGCGCGCATCCTGAAACATCATCCGGGTGTCGTCCTGGATCGCCGCCAGCGGCGTCGCGCCTGCCAGCAGCTCGCCGGCATTCGGCTTTTCCAGGCCCGCCAGCAGGCGCAGCAGGGTGCTTTTGCCGCCGCCGCTGCGGCCCACCACCGCCACAAACTGGCCGCTGGGGATATGCAGATCCAGCTCGTTAAGAATGGTGTTGTCGCCATAGCGTTTAGTCACCCCGTTCAGCAGCAGCGGGATACCTGGGTTCAGACGGGCAGTGTTCATGCGTTAGCCTCCTGAAGATGATACGCCGGGTTCCAGCGCAGCCAGAGCCGCTCCAGCATCTGGGCGCTGACGTCGGCCAGTTTGCCAAGAATGGCGTAAAGAATGATGGCGACCACCACCACGTCGGTTTGCAGAAATTCACGCGCATTCATCGCCAGGTAGCCGATACCGGCGTTCGCCGAGATGGTTTCGGCGACAATAAGCGTCAGCCACATCAGACCGAGGGCAAAACGCACGCCGACCATAATCGAGGGCAGGGCGCCGGGTAAAATCACGTGACGGAAAAGAGCAAAGCCGGATAAACCATAGCTGCGCGCCATCTCCACCAGCCCACGGTCGATATTGCGGATCCCGTGCCAGGTATTGATATAGACCGGAAACAGGGTGCCCAGCGATACGAGGAAGATCTTGGCGGTCTCATCGATGCCGAACCACAAGATCACCAGTGGGATCAGCGCCAGGTGCGGCACATTGCGCAGCATCTGGATCGACGTGTCCAGCAGGCGCTCGCCCCAGCGTGACAGACCGCTGATCAGGCCGAGCACCAGTCCAATGGAGCCGCCGATGGCGAAGCCGACCAGCGCCCGCCACGAGCTAATGGCCAGATGCTGCCACAGCTCACCGCTGGCCGAGAGCGTCCAGAACGCTTTCAAAACGCCCTCCGGCGAGGGCAGCACCCGCGTCGACAGCCAGCCGACGGACGACGCCAGCTGCCAGACAATGACCGTTCCCACCGGCAGCAGCCAGGGGGCGAGGCGTAATAACAGGGGATGGGTTGATTTTGCCATCAGTGCCTCCTCAGCTCTGCGCCACTTTACGTGGGATAAACTCGTTGGCGACGGCTTCCCCCTGCAGACGCAGGTTGTGCGGCTGCGGAACAGATGGCACCGCGACGTCGAGCAGCGGGAACAGCAGCTCGCCGACCCGATACGCCTCTTCCAGATGCGGATAGCCGGAGAAGATAAAGCTATCGATACCCAGCGCGGCGTATTCATTGATCCGTTCGGCAACGGTAGCGGCATCGCCCACCAGCGCGGTTCCGGCGCCGCCGCGCGCCAAACCGACGCCAGCCCACAGGTTGGGGCTGATTTCCAGCTTATCGCGTCGACCGTTGTGCAGCGCCGCCATCCGCTGCTGGCCGACGGAGTCGGTTCTGGCGAAGGCCGCCTGGGCGCGGGCGATAGTCTCATCATCCAGATGGGAGATAAGGCTGTCCGCCGCCTGCCAGGCTTCCTCATTGGTTTCCCGCACAATCACGTGCAGGCGGATGCCAAAACGCACCCGGCGACCGTGTCGGGCGGCTTTCTCCCGCACCTGAGCTATCTTCTCTGCCACCTGGGCTGGCGGTTCGCCCCAGGTAAGATAGAGATCGACCTGCTCAGCGGCCAGATCCTGCGCTACCTCAGACGATCCGCCGAAATAGAGCGGCGGACGCGGCTGCTGGAGCGGCGGGAACAGCAGTTTGGCGTCGCGAACGCGCTGATGCTTGCCGTTAAAGGTGACAGTCTCCCCCTCCATCAGCTTGCGCCAGATATGGGTAAATTCAGCCGAGGCCTCATAGCGCTCGGTGTGGTCGAGGAAGACACCGTCGCCTGCCAGCTCGGCGGGATCGCTGCCGGTGACCAGATTGAACAGCGCCCGGCCGTTCGACAGTCGGTCCAGGGTCGCCGCCTGGCGCGCGGCCACCGTCGGCGACACCACGCTTGGCCTCAGGGCGACAAGAAATTTCAGCCGCTGCGTTACCGGGATCATCGAGGCCGCAACCAGCCAGGCATCTTCACATGAGCGCCCGGTCGGGATCAGTACGCCGGTGAATCCCAGCCGATCCGCCGTCTGCGCGATTTGCTGCAGATAGCCGTAATCGACCGGACGGGCTCCCTCTTCGGTACCCAGATAACGACCATCACCATGGGTCGGTAAAAACCAGAACATATTCAGACTCATGATTTCGCTCCTTGTGCGGCGGCGGGCTGCCAGATGCGGGCCCGGATATCAACTTTTTTCGGCACCAGCTTGTTCTCATAGAACAGGTCGGCCGTCTGCTGCTGGCGAGCGGCGGTTTCAGCACTCACCGGGGTAACCGAGGTGGGGGGACGATGGTCCAGGTAGCTGGCGATCACCGCTTCCGGTAATCCCATCGTTTTTGCCAGCAGCGTAATGCTTTGCGCACGCTGGCTATGGGTCAGGGCATCGGCCTGGGTAAAGGTATCGAGTACGCCCTCAATAAAGGCGCCATTGCGTTCAGCGTAAGGGCGGGAAGCGAGATAGAAGGATCCCGTCTGTTTCAGGTCGGTTCCGTCGGTCAGCACCCGGGCGCCGCCCTGCAGCAGCGCGGCGGAGTAATACGGATCCCAGATCGCCCAGGCGTCGACATTGCCCTGCTGGAAGGCGGCGCGCGCATCGGCGGGGGCGAGATAGACCGGCTGAATGTCGCTAAACTTCAAACCTGCGAGCTGCAGGGCGCGCAGCAGCAGATTGTGGGAGCTGGAGCCTTTCTGAAAAGCGACCTTTTTCCCTTTTAGCTCAGCAACGTTATGAATCGGGCTGCCCTGTGCCACCAGAATCACTTCCGCTTTGGGTTTTGGCGGTTCCGAACCGATATACACCAGATCGGCGCCGGCCGCCTGCGCAAAGATAGGCGGAATGTCGCCAGTGCTGCCAATATCGATGCTGCCGACGTTCAGCGCCTCCAGCATCTGCGGACCGGCCGGGAATTCAATCCACGAAATATGGGTTTGCGGGTAGCGCTGCTCCAGCAGCTGATGGCTTTTCGCCAGCACCATGCTGACGCTGCCTTTCTGATAGCCGATGCGCAGGGCGTCAGGCGCCGCCGGGGCGGCATGGCCCAGGGCGGAGAACAGCAGCAGCCCGCCGAGGGTCAGAGCGCGGAGAGGATTAAGCATGTTCCACCCCACGCAGAGACGTTAACGACGGGGCGCGGCTGCTGGGGCGATGCAGCGCCTGCCAGAAGGTCTCCAGGGCTTCATCGAGGCGCCGCTGCAGGTTCGGGGTAAACTGCGGCTTGTGCTGGTAATCGGTCACCTGGCTGTCGTCGGCGAAGACGCCATGGAGGATCTCCTGAGCCTTGAGGGCATTCAGCACCGGCTTCAGGGCGTAGTCCACCGCCAGCATGTGGGCGATGGTGCCGCCGGTGGCCAGCGGCAGCACGATTTTGCCCTCCAGCGCCCGCTCAGGAAGCAGGTCGAGCAGCGTTTTCAGGGCGCCGGAAAACGAGGCTTTGTACACCGGCGTGGCGATGATCAGTCCGTCAGCCCCGGCCAGCTGCTCATTGAGCGTCTGCAGCGCCGGGTTGTCAAAGCGAGCGTACAGGAGGTCTTCCGGGGCAAAGTTCTGCAGATGCCAGTGGCAGACTTCGATATCGGCGGCGGCGAGCGTCTCTCTGGCGTATTCCAGCAGGGCGCTGGAACGGGAAGGGTAACGCGGGCTGCCCGCAAGCGTAATGACGCGCATCTCTCTCTCCTTATAACTAAATGTTTGCATTTATCTATAATTGATAACATTTGTAGTGAGTGTGACAGAGGGCCATTCTTTCCCTAAATGATTTATCCACCGTTAGATAGCCGAAAAGCGCATAACGGCGCGCGGGGAGGTAATCGTTTGCGCTGATGGGGGATTTTTTGTCGCAGGTCAATTCCCTTTCCGCAACAGATCGCACATAATACGCCCCCGGTTTGCACACCGGGAATCCAGGAGAGTTCATGTACTACCCCTTCGTTCGTAAAGCCCTTTTTCAGCTCGATCCTGAGCGCGCTCATGAAGTTACCTTTCAACAATTACGCCGTGTCACCGGGACGCCGCTGGAAATACTGGTTCGCCAGAAGGTGCCGGCCAGGCCTGTCACCTGCATGGGGCTGACCTTTAAAAACCCGCTGGGTCTGGCGGCCGGGCTGGATAAAAACGGGGAATGCATTGACGCGCTGGGCGCGATGGGTTTTGGATCCATTGAGATCGGCACCGTGACGCCGCGTCCGCAGCCGGGCAACGATAAGCCAAGGATCTTCCGTCTGGTGGATGCAGAGGGGTTGATCAACCGCATGGGCTTTAATAACCATGGCGTCGATAACCTGGTTGAGAACGTGAAGAAGGCGCATTTTGACGGCGTGCTGGGCATCAATATCGGCAAAAATAAAGACACGCCGGTTGAGCACGGGAAAGATGATTACCTGATTTGTATGGAAAAAGTCTATCCCTACGCCGGCTATATCGCCATTAATATCTCCTCGCCGAATACCCCGGGGCTGCGCACGCTGCAATACGGCGAAGCGCTCGATGATTTACTCTCCGGTATTAAAAATAAGCAGCTTGAGCTGCAGCAGAAGCATCAAAAATATGTTCCGGTCGCCGTGAAGATCGCGCCGGATCTTTTGCCTGAGGAATTGATCCAGGTTGCCGATAGCCTCGTGCGTCATAATATTGATGGCGTGATTGCCACCAATACCACCCTCGATCGTTCTCTGGTTCAGGGAATGAAACATTGCGATGAGACCGGCGGACTTAGCGGTCGTCCATTACAATTAAAAAGTACCGAAATTATCCGTATGCTTTCCGCTGAGCTCAATGGCCGCTTGCCTATCATTGGCGTGGGCGGTATTGATTCCGTGATTGCCGCGCGGGAAAAAATGGCCGCCGGAGCATCGCTGGTGCAGATCTATTCCGGATTTATTTTTAAAGGTCCGCCGCTGATTAAAGAAATTGTTACCCACATCTAATCTTTTCCTCCTCTGAATCCCACCCAGGGCTTTATTTCCGGCCCTGGTTGTTTTATATTCCCTCACTGTTGCTTATTTAAACATTTTAGACTTTTCTTAATTTTAGAAAATATTCTGCGGCAAGTCGCAACAACTTTGCAGAGGCGTATGAAAGGGGACAGGGGGAAAAATGCGGATTAAACCTGACGATAACTGGCGTTGGTATTACGATGAAGAGCACGACCGCATGATGCTCGATCTGGCCAATGGCATGTTATTTCGCTCGCGCTTCGCCCGGCGCATGCTGACCCCGGACGCTTTTGCCCCATCGGGATTCTGCGTCGATGACGCCGCGCTCTATTTCTCCTTTGAAGAAAAATGCCGCGATTTCGAGTTGTCGAAAGAGCAGCGGGCGGAATTAGTCCTCAACGCATTAACCGCGATCCGTTTTCTCAAACCGCAGATGCCGAAAAGCTGGCACTTCGTCGCCCATCCCCATCACTGGCAGCCGAGCGGCGGCGACGCGGCCTGCGTCTGGCTGAGCGATACCGGGGAGCAGGTCAATTTGCTGGTGGTGGAGCCGGGCGATAACGCCGCGCTTTGTCTGCTGGCCCAGCCGGGTCTCACGCTTGCCGGCCGCGTTATGCAGCTGGGCGATGTGATTAAAATCATGAACGACAGGCTGCAGCCGGCGCAAAGCGCGGTCAGCTACAGCCTGGGGCAGGCGGTTTAAGGCGCCAGGCGCAGGGCCGTTTTCGGCACGCAGCTGCAGGCGAGAATGGTGCCATCTCCGGCGACCGCATTTTTCTTTAACGGACTCACTTCCCCTTCTTCAAGACGGATGCGGCAGCTGCCGCAGATCCCCGCCCGACACGAGTAGGGTACGCGAATGCCCTGTTGCTCCAGTTGTTCCAGCAGCACCTGCTGGTTATTGCCGGTAAATTGTTGACCCTGCCATTCAATGGCAACCGTGGTCTGCTGCTGCGCCTCGGGAGCCGGGGTATCGTCGCTTTCGCCGGCGCCGTAGGCTTTCGCCGGGCCGCGGGCGAGGATTTCCACTTCATCCCCCACCCGGATCACGCCGCTGTTACGGGCAATCAGGTTCTGACCAAAGTCGACATCGCCATTATCCTGCGCGGTGCGGAAGCGCTTTAAGGTTTCCAGCGGCTCTCCGCTGGGATGTTTCTGCCCGCGCTCCGGACTGACGGTGGTAAAAATGCAGCGGCTGCACGGCTTGGCGACGTCAAATACCACCTCGCCGACGCGGATCACTTTCCAGCTGTCTTCATCCCAGGCCGCCGCGCCGGTGACCACGAGATTAGGCCGAAACTGTTCTATGCTTACGCTTGCCGGGCAGCGCTGCTGCAGGTCGCGCAGCGAGGCCTCGTTAGCCAGCAGGTAAGGGTAGCCGTCGGCGAAGGAGAGCGGTATCGCATCGTGGCGCTTCACCCGGCGGGTTAACTGTGGCCCCAGCCAGCGCAGCTGGACATCGCGATTGAAAAAGCCGCTGAGCCACTGATTAACGGCGGCGGGCGCGATAAGGGCGGTAAAATGGTTGCCCCAGACTTCTGTCGGCTCGGCCTGAGGGGCGAAATCGTTAAAACGCACCACGGCGCTGCTGCCGTCCGGTGCGGTCAGGTGAAGGCCATCATGCAGCGGCGCCGGAATAAATTTCACCATTTGCGGAAACTGACGGGCGGTAATAAAGGTGCCGTCGGTTTCGGTGACCATAAACAGGCGATCGAAGGCCAGGCCGCTGATATCGGCAAAGGCGTGGGTCAGGCCCATGCCGCGCATGGATTTAACGGGATGAATAAAAAGACGCGAGAGCGTTACCATACGCTGCCTCCGGGTTCCAAAAATAAGCCTATAACTTTATGACATAGGGCACATATTGGCTATAATGCGCACCAATTTTCTTTAAGTAAAAGTGACGATATGAATTCTCTGTTTGCCAGTACGGCTCGTGGGCTGGAAGAGCTGTTAAAAACTGAACTGGAAGGGCTTGGCGCGACGGACTGCCAGGTAGTCCAGGGCGGGGTCCATTTTCAGGGGGATACGCGCCTGCTGTATCAAAGCCTGATGTGGAGCCGGCTGGCTTCGCGCATCATGCTGCCGCTGGGCGAGTGTCGCGTATACAGCGATCTGGATCTGTACCTCGGCGTACAGGCCATTCCGTGGACGGAGATGTTCAACCCTGGCGCCACGTTCGCCGTGCATTTTAGCGGTCTCAATGAGGAGATCCGCAACAGCCAGTACGGTGCGCTGAAGGTCAAAGACGCCATTGTCGACAGCTTCACCCGTAAGAACCTGCCGCGCCCGAACGTCGATCGTGAGTCGCCCGATCTGCGGATCAACGTCTGGCTGAACAAAGAGACGGCGCACATCTCGCTGGATCTGAGCGGCGAAGGCCTGCACCTGCGCGGCTACCGCGATGGCACCGGTATGGCGCCGATCAAAGAAAACCTCGCGGCGGCGATCGTGATGCGCTCCGGCTGGGTGCCGGGCACCCCGCTGCTCGATCCGATGTGCGGCTCCGGTACCCTGCTGATTGAGGCGGCGATGCTGGCGACCGACCGCGCGCCGGGCCTGCACCGCGGCCACTGGGGCTTTGGCGGCTGGGCGCAGCACGACGAGGCCATCTGGAAAGAAGTGAAAGCGGAAGCGCAAACGCGCGCCCGTCAGGGGCTGGCGGCATATGGGTCACGCTTCTATGGCTCTGATGTCGACGAACGCGTCATTGACCGCGCCCGTCGCAACGCCCGTCGGGCCGGCATCGGCGAGCTGATCGATTTTGAAGTCAAAGACGTCGCCCAGCTGAATAATCCGCTACCGAAAGGCCCGTACGGCACCGTGATCAGCAACCCGCCTTACGGCGAGCGTCTGGAAAGCGAGCCGGCGCTGATCGCTCTGCACAGCCTGCTGGGCCGGATCATGAAAAGTCAGTTTGGCGGCTGGAACCTGTCGGTGTTCAGCGCCTCGCCGGAGCTGTTAAGCTGCCTGCAGCTGCGCGCCGACAAACAGTTTAAAGCCAAGAACGGCCCGCTGGACTGCGTACAGAAGAATTATCACCTGGCGGAGAGCGAAGGCGGCAAGCCGGCGATGCTGGCGGAAGATTTTGCTAACCGTCTGCGTAAGAACCTGAAGAAGTTTGAAAAATGGGCCCGTCAGGAAGGCATTGAATGCTATCGCCTGTACGATGCTGACCTGCCGGAATACAACGTGGCCATCGACCGCTACGCCGACTGGGTGGTGGTCCAGGAATATGCCCCGCCGAAAACCGTCGATGCGCACAAAGCGCGCCAGCGCCTGTTCGATATTATCGCCGCGACCATCGCCGTACTGGACATGGCGCCTAACAAGCTGGTGCTGAAGACCCGCGAGCGGCAGAAGGGGAAAAACCAGTACCAGAAGATGGCGGAGAAGGGCGACTTTATCGAGGTGCAGGAGTACAACGCGCGCCTGTGGGTCAACCTCACCGACTACCTGGATACCGGTCTGTTCCTCGACCACCGTATCGCCCGCCGTATGCTCGGCCAGATGAGCAAAGGCAAGGACTTCCTGAACCTGTTCTCCTATACCGGCAGCGCCAGCGTCCACGCCGGTCTCGGCGGCGCGCGCTCCACCACCACGGTGGATATGTCGCGCACCTACCTGGAGTGGGCGGAACGCAACCTGCGTCTCAATGGCCTGACCGGCCGCGCGCATCGCCTGATGCAGGCGGACGTGCTGGGCTGGCTGCGGGAGAGCACCGAGCAGTTCGATCTGATCTTTATCGATCCGCCGACCTTCTCCAACTCCAAACGAATGGAAGATGCTTTCGACGTCCAGCGCGATCACATTCGCCTGATGACCGATCTGAAACGTCTGCTGCGTAAAGGCGGCACCATTATGTTCTCGAATAACAAACGCGGTTTCCGTATGGATCATGACGGGCTGGCGGCGCTTGGCCTGAAGGCGCAAGAAATTTCGCAAAAAACGCTGTCGCAGGATTTTGCCCGCAACCGTCAGATCCACAACTGCTGGCTGATTACCGCAGCCTGAAAGGAATAAAGAATGTCACTGATTAGTATGCACGGCGCCTGGCTTTCCTTCAGCGATGCGCCGCTGCTGGATAATGCCGAGCTGCATATCGAAGATAACGAACGCGTCTGCCTCGTCGGACGTAACGGCGCCGGTAAATCGACCCTGATGAAGATCCTCAACCGCGAGCAGGGGCTGGATGACGGGCGCATTATTTATGAACAGGATCTGATTGTGGCGCGTCTGCAGCAGGATCCGCCGCGCAATGTCGCCGGTACGGTGTACGATTTTGTCGCGGAAGGCATCGCCGAGCAGGCGGCCTACCTGAAGGCCTATCATGACGTGTCGCATCAGGTCATGACCGATCCGAGCGACAAAAATTTAAATGAACTGGCGCGCCTGCAGGAGCAGCTCGATAACCTGGGGCTGTGGCAGCTGGACAGCCGCATTAACGAAGTGATTGAGCAGCTTGGTCTCGACGCCAACGCGCAGCTGGCATCCCTGTCCGGTGGCTGGCTGCGTAAAGCGGCGCTGGGCCGCGCGCTGGTCAGCGGGCCGCGCGTGCTGCTGCTCGATGAACCCACCAACCACCTGGATATCGAAACCATCGACTGGCTGGAAGGGTTCCTCAAAACCTTTAAAGGCACCATTATCTTTATTTCGCACGACCGCTCCTTTATCCGCAATATGGCGACGCGCATCGTCGACCTCGATCGCGGCAAGCTGGTGACCTACCCGGGCGATTACGATCAGTATCTGCTGGATAAAGAGGAAGCCCTGCGGGTTGAAGAGCTGCAGAATGCGGAATTCGACCGCAAGCTGGCCCAGGAAGAGGTATGGATCCGCCAGGGGATCAAAGCGCGCCGCACGCGTAACGAAGGCCGCGTTCGCGCCCTGAAGGCGATGCGTCGCGAGCGCGGTGAGCGCCGGGAAGTGATGGGCAGCGCCAGAATGCAGGTTGAAGAGGCTTCGCGCTCCGGCAAAATCGTGTTCGAAATGGAGAACGTCAACTACCAGGTTGATGGCAAAGTGCTGGTGAAAGATTTCTCCGCGCAGATCCAGCGCGGCGACAAGATTGCCCTGATTGGCCCCAACGGCTGCGGGAAAACCACGCTGCTGAAGCTGATGCTTGGCCAGCTGCAGGCCGACAGCGGGCGGATCCACGTCGGCACTAAACTGGAAGTCGCCTACTTCGACCAGCACCGCGCAGAGCTGGATCCGGATCGGACGGTGATGGATAACCTCGCGGAAGGTAAGCAAGAGGTGATGGTTAACGGTAAGCCGCGCCATGTGCTGGGCTACCTGCAGGACTTCCTGTTCCATCCAAAACGGGCGATGACCCCGGTGCGCGCGCTCTCCGGCGGGGAACGTAACCGCCTGCTGCTGGCGCGTCTGTTCCTGAAACCCAGCAACTTATTGATTCTCGATGAACCGACAAACGACCTGGATGTCGAAACGCTGGAGCTGCTGGAAGAGCTGATCGATGGCTATCAGGGCACCGTGATGCTGGTAAGCCACGATCGTCAGTTCGTGGATAACACCGTAACCGAATGCTGGATCTTCGAAGGCGGCGGTCGCATCGGCCAGTACATCGGCGGCTATCACGATGCCCGCGGCCAGCAGGCCCAGTCGTTGGCGCAGAAGCAGCCGGCAGCGAAAAAAACGATGGAAGTCGCTCAGCCAAAAGCAGAAACTGTCAAACGCGGTGGGAACAAACTAAGCTATAACCTGCAGCGCGAGCTGGAACAGCTGCCGCAGAAGCTGGAAGCTCTCGAGGCCGAACTGCAGACGCTGCAGGAACAGGTTGCCGATCCCGACTTCTTTGGACAACCGCACGATCGCACGCAGCAGGTGCTGGCAAAGCTGGCCGAAGCGGAACAGGCGCTGGAAGCAGCCTTTGAACGCTGGGAATATCTCGAAGGATTAAAGAACGGCGCCTGAGCCGAGGAGTTGTCATGTGCGATCATCATCATGCTGCGCGACATATTTTATGTCCCCAATGTGATTTGCTGGTGGCTTTGCCGCAGCTGGAGCATCGCCAGAAAGCCGCTTGCCCGCGCTGCGGTACAACGTTAACCACCACGTGGGACGCGCCTCGCCAGCGTCCCACGGCTTACGCGTTGGTCGCGCTGTTTATGCTGCTGTTGGCCAACCTGTTTCCATTTATCTACATGAAAGTGGGCGGGATCAGCAGCGAAATAGAGCTGTTGGAAATTCCCAATGTGTTATTTACCGAGGATTACGCCAGCCTCGGCACCTTCTTTTTACTCTTTGTGCAACTGGTACCGGCCTTTTGCCTGGCCACTATTCTGCTGTTGGTCAATCGGGTCAGGATGCCCGCTGGCCTGAAAGCGTTTCTGGCGCGAATTCTGTTTCACCTGAAGACGTGGGGCATGGCGGAGATCTTTCTTGCCGGCGTGCTGGTGAGCTTCGTTAAGCTGATGGCCTATGGCGATATCGGTATCGGTCTGAGCTTTGTTCCGTGGTGCATGTTTTGTCTGCTGCAGTTACGCACTTTCCAGTGCGTCGACCGCCGCTGGCTGTGGGATGATATTGCCCCCATGCCAGCCATTAGCCAACCGCTGAAGGTCGGAGTGGCCGGCATCCGCCAGGGGCTGCGCTCCTGCGCCTGCTGCACGGCGGTGTTACCGGTCGACCAGATGGTCTGCCCGCGCTGTCATAGTAAAGGAACGGCGCGGCGTAAAAACAGCCTGCAGTGGACGCTGGCCCTGCTGGTGACCTCATTTATCCTCTATCTCCCCGCCAATATTATGCCGATCATGATCACCGATCTGCTGGGCGATAAAATGCCGTCAACCATCATGGCCGGGGTAATTTTACTGTGGAGCGAGGGGTCTTATCCGGTGGCGCTGGTGATTTTTATCGCCAGTATTATGGTGCCGACGCTAAAGATGATCGCTATCGCCTGGCTGTGCTGGAATGCCAATGGCAACGGTGCGCGTGATTCGGAACGCATGCATCTGATCTATGAAGTGGTGGAATTTGTTGGCCGCTGGTCAATGATTGATGTTTTTGTCATCGCCGTACTCTCTGCGCTGGTGCGCATGGGAGGGTTGATGAATATCTATCCCGCCATCGGCGCGGTTATGTTTGCGCTGGTGGTGGTGATGACCATGTTTTCAGCCATGACGTTTGATCCCCGTTTACTGTGGGATCGTGAGCCAGATTCAAGCCATGAGGAAAGACAACAACATGGAAAATAAGAGCGGAGAAGCGAAAGTGCAGAAGGTGAAGAACTGGTCACCGGTGTGGATCTTCCCTATCGTCACTGCGCTGATCGGGGCGTGGATCCTGTTTTATCATTACAGCCATCAGGGACCTGAGGTCACGCTGATCACCACGAATGCGGAGGGGATTGAAGGGGGAAAAACCCGTATCAAGAGCCGTAGCGTGGACGTTGGGGTGGTGGAGAGCGCCACGCTGACCGACGATTTAACCCACGTGGAAATCAAAGCCCGCCTCAATTCCGGGATGCATAAATTACTGCACAACGATTCCGTCTTCTGGGTGGTGAAACCGCAGGTAGGGCGCGAGGGGATCAGTGGCCTGGGAACATTATTGTCCGGGGCCTATATTGAACTGCAGCCGGGGTCGAAAGGTACGGTGCCGGAGCAGTATCCGCTGCTTGATTCTCCGCCGCTGGCCTCGCCGGACGCCAAGGGGATCCGTATTCTACTGGAGAGCAGCAAGGCGGGCCAGCTGTCGCCAGGCGATCCGGTGCTGTTCCGCGGCTATCGCGTGGGGTCGGTGGAAACCAGCACCTTCGACACCCAGAAACGTCGTATCACTTATCAGTTGTTCATCAATGCGCCCAATGACCGCCTGGTGACCACCAATGTCCGCTTCTGGAAGGACAGTGGGATCGCTGTCGATTTGACCTCGGCCGGAATGCGCGTCGAGATGGGCTCGCTGTCAACGCTGTTTGGCGGCGGCGTGAGCTTCGATATTCCGGAAGGACTGGATCTCGGCGAGCCGGTGGCGAATAAAACGGAATACCATCTGTTTGACGATCAGAAGAGCATCCAGGATTCGGTCTTTACCGAACATATTGACTATGTGATGTTCTTCAAAGACTCAGTTCGCGGCCTGCAGCCCGGCGCGCCGGTGGAGTTCCGCGGCATCCGTCTGGGAACCGTCGGCAAAGTGCCATTCTTCATCCCCGGTCTGAAGCAGCGTTTGAACGACGACTATCGCATTCCGGTGGAAGTGCGGGTTGAACCGCAACGTCTGATTAACCAGCTGGGCGGCGATCCGAATATTCGCGCCCACATTGACGATCTGATCAACCGCGGACTGCGCGGCTCGCTGAAAACCGGCAATCTGGTGACCGGCGCGCTGTATATCGATCTCGACTTCTATCCGAAGGCGCCGCCGCGCGGGAAAATGCAGGAGTTTAACGGCTATCCGATTATCCCGACCATCAGCGGTGGTCTGGCGCAGATCCAGCAGCGTCTGATGGATGCGCTGGATAAGATTAATAACCTGCCGCTCAATCCGTTGCTGGAGCAGGCGACGAGCACCCTGGCGCAGAGCGAGAAGACCATGCAGCACGTGCAGACCACGCTGGATAGTCTGAATAAGATCACCTCCAGCCAGTCGATGCAGCAGTTGCCTGCCGATATGCAGACGACGCTGCGCGAGCTGAACCGCAGCATGCAGGGCTTCCAGCCGGGCTCCGCGGCCTACAATAAGATGGTGGCCGATATGCAGCGTCTGGATCAGGTGCTGCGCGAGCTGCAGCCGGTCCTGAAAACGCTCAATGATAAGAGCAATGCGCTGGTATTTGAGGCGAAGGATAAAAAAGACCCACAGCCGAAGGGAGCGAAATAATGAAAAAATGGTTACTCGCGGCAACCGTATGCGTGCTGACGGCATGCAGTAGCGGCGGCGAAAGCAAAACGTATTACCAGCTGCCGGTGGCGCAGGGCGGCGCACAGCGCGCCGCCAGCCAGGGGGCACGTCTGCTGTGGGTTGAGCAGGTCAGCATCCCGGATTATCTGGCGGGTAACGGGGTGGTCTACCAGACCACCGACGTACAGTATGTGATCGCCAATAATAATCTGTGGGCCAGCCCGCTGGACCAGCAGCTGCGCACCACGCTGGTGGCGAACCTGAGCCAACAGCTGCCGGGCTGGGTAGTGTCATCCCAGCCGCTGGGTAGCGAACAGGATACGCTCAACGTCGCGGTCAACGGCTTTCACGGACGCTACGACGGGCGGGTTATCGTCAGCGGTGAGTGGCTGCTGAAGCATCAGGGGCAGCTGATCAAGCGCCCGTTTAACATCGTGCTTAAGCAGGATCAGGATGGATATGATGCGATGGTCAAGACCCTGGCGCAGGCGTGGAGCCAGGAGGCGGCAGCCATTGCCAGCGAGCTTAACCGTCTGCCATAAGTAAAATTCATCACGCTGATCTGCCGCGCGGTTCATCTGAGCCGCGCGGCTTTTTTTTGTCAGGTCAGTTCGTTACCGGCCGGTGTGCCAGGTGAACAAAAAATGAACTCTTATATAGGTCACAAATATGACAATGGCGTGAATTTTGCGCATTGACGTCGCCTTCATTTCGCGGTATTCGTAACCCGTGGCTGCACAATTTGCGACCACTGTTTTCTTTTCCACCAGATCAAAGAATGAGGGAAACGAGGCATGAAGAGACAAAAACGAGATCGCCTGGAACGGGCACATCAACGCGGATATCAGGCGGGTATCGCAGGAAGATCGAAAGAAATGTGTCCATACCAGAGCTTGAATCAACGCTCATGGTGGCTGGGAGGCTGGCGAGAAGCCATGGAGGACAGGGTACTAACGGCCTGACACTGTCTCTTTAAAAAAGAAGCCTCCGCATAGCGGGGGCTTCGCCTTTTAATCGCTGCTGAACGTTATCAGAAAGCGGAAGTATCCTGGAACAGACCCACTTTCAGATCGCTTGCGGTGTAGATCAGACGATCGTCAACCAGCACTTCTCCATCCGCAAGGCCCATAATCAGACGACGGTTAACGATGCGCTTGAAGTGGATGCGGTAGGTCACTTTTTTCGCGGTCGGCAGAACCTGCCCCGTGAATTTCACTTCGCCAACGCCCAGCGCACGGCCTTTGCCTTCGCCGCCGAGCCAGCCGAGATAGAAACCTACCAGCTGCCACATGGCATCCAGGCCCAGGCAGCCCGGCATCACCGGATCGCCGATAAAGTGGCAACCGAAGAACCACAGGTCCGGGTTGATGTCGAGTTCGGCCTCAACATAACCTTTGTCGTAGTTACCACCGGTTTCGGTCATTTTGATGACGCGGTCCATCATCAGCATGTTTGGCGCCGGCAACTGCGGGCCTTTCGCGCCGAACAGTTCACCACGACCAGAGGCAAGAAGATCTTCTTTTGTATAGGATTCGCGTTTATCTACCATGTTTTCAGTAAGCCTTATTTTAAGTTCGGGACGCAGGATAGCTAACACGTGTAAGCTGAACAAGTCCGATCAGTTAGAACTTGTCCCACCTAACCAGCGTAGCGGCCACGGAAAACGATGGCGAGTCTCCTGCTGGGTCGCCTGCGCTATCCGCTCCTGAATGGTTTGTCGCAGCGTCTGTCCTTCACCGTCCCACATCAGCTGGGTCAACATCGGCAGCGCTTCGGTAATATCGTCTATTGCCCAGATAGCAAACTGATTGTCGGCAACGGCCTGACGCAGCTCGTGGGTCAGACTAAGATGGCGAACGTTGGCGGCAGGGATAATCACGCCCTGTTTTCCGGTGAGGCCGCGCTGCTGACAGATTGTGAAGAAACCTTCAATTTTTTCATTCAGTCCGCCGACCGGCTGCACACGACCAAACTGGTCGACGGAGCCGGTGATCGCGATGCTCTGATTAATCGGCACGTTGGCCAGCGCGCTGATTAAGGCGCAAAGTTCCGCCATGGAGGCGCTGTCGCCATCCACTTCACTGTAGGACTGTTCAAAGGTCAGCGAAGCGGAGAAGGGGAGTTGTTGCTCCAGCTCCAGCTCGGACATCAGAAAAGCCTGCATGATCATCATGCCTTTCGCATGGATGTTGCCGCCCAGCTCGGCTTTGCGTTCGACGTCGATAAACTCGCCGTCGCCAATGTGCACGACGCAGCTGATGCGCGAAGGTTCGCCGAAGGCGCGTGGATGACCGGGGAATTCAATGACCGAGAGGGCGTTGATCTGCCCGACGCATTCGCCTTCGGTTTCAATCAGGATCTGTTCCTGCAGGATTTCATCCTGCATACGCTCCGCCAGGTAGCCTTCACGCCACTCCCGGCGCGCTAGCATCGTCTGCATCGCTTCGCCGGTAATCTCTTCGCCTTCGCAGAAGGCGGCAGACTCACGCAGCTGGCGGGCTATCCATAGCGGGCTGAGCGGCAGGGTCTCCTGGTCGCCGGTGTAGCGCGTCCCTTCATCGATCAGCAGTGACCAGGCATCGCTCGCCGGGCCCGGTAGCTCCAGCTGCTGCGCATTCTGCCATACCCACTGGCACCAGGCCTTCAGCGTATCGGCGTCCGCAAACTGCAGGGTGTCTTCATACTCGCTATAGATAGCCTGGGCAGAGAGCTCTGGCTCCATATCCTGGAAATCGGCCAGCGATTCGCGTTCGCCCACCAGCATGACTTTCAGGCTCAGCGGCATGGAAGGGATGCTGACCGGCAGCGGCCGTGATTCATCAATGGAGAGCCAGTCAAAGCGCTGACGGGTCACCATATTTTTCAGGCGCATCCACAGCAGCGGTTGCGCCAGTAATGCGCGTAGTGAGAGCACCAGCACGCCGCCGTTGGCCTGATGGACCAGGCCAGGCTGGAGTGTGATTTCACCATTAAACTGGCGTACGCAGCCAAACAGCTGTTCCGCCTCCAGCCAATCGGCCGCCACGACCGGAGCGGTACTGGCAAAATTATCTTCAGCGCGTTGCGCCGGCGCGAGCGTCACGTGAGGGCCGTTAACCTCATAGCGAACTCCGTGAAGCGGTGCGGCAGGCTCGTGCAGCGTGCGAGTTTCAGCTGCCAGCCATTGCAGATATTCCGGCTCCTCAGGGGCTTTCACCAGCATGAAGGAGGAGACTGCCGGGGTGTACAGCAGCTGCTCAAGCGCATAGAACAACCGCGGCTGCAGATCGCCCGAGAGGGAGGGGGCCGGATGAGAGAGTTCAGCTTGAGCAAACAGCGCCTGGTAAGATTCCAGATCAGGCGCAAGGTCGGTTCGGGTCAGTTTCGTAATGGTCAAAGTCGCTGTTTTTTAGTTAGATGTAAAGCGCGCAATTATACCTGATGCCGCGTCTGAGCACACGGAGGATTATGGCTACCCCGATGATTACCCGGCCATCCACATCACGAATAATGATTTATATTCAGCACATCAGGAAAAAACTGATATCCTGAAATGAGTTACACGGTCACATTGAGATCGCAATGAAATATCAACAACTGGAAAATCTTGAAAGCGGCTGGAAATGGAAATATCTGGTAAAGAAGCACCGGGAAGGTGAGCTGATTACCCGCTACATTGAGGCCAGCGCTGCGCAAGCTGCGGTAGATGACTTGCTGACGCTCGAGAATGAACCTGTGCTGGTGCATGCCTGGATTGAGCAGCATATGAATCCGGCGCTGATGAACCGCATGAAACAGACCATCCGTGCGCGACGGAAACGCCATTTTAACGCCGAGCATCAGCATACGCGTAAGAAGTCGATCGACCTTGAGTTTGTCGTCTGGCAGCGCCTTGCCGGTCTGGCGCAGAGGCGAGGGAAAACCTTGTCCGAAACCATCGTCCAGCTGATTGAGGATGCTGAGCATAAAGAGAAGTATGCCAGCAAAATGTCGAGCCTGAAGCACGATCTGCAGGTTCTGTTAGGTAAGGAGTAGCGGGCTGCCCGTTCAGTGGTGACTAAGGCGCAGGTCGCGCCACACAGGCTACCATCCGCCTCTAACGGCCTTCAGTCTTTAGCCGCTAAAGCGAGCGAGAAGACATAAAAAAACCCGCCGAAGCGGGTTTTTTCATCAGTTATAACTTAAGCCGCAGGCTGAGTTACAACTTCTTTGTAGCCTTTAACTTCGATCTCTACACGACGATCCGGAGCCAGGCAGTCGATCAGGGCAGCGCGAGCTTTCACGTTGTCACAGGTGTTGCCAGTAACCGGGTTGGATTCACCCATGCCGCGAGCGGAGATTTTGCCAGCCGGGATGCCTTTAGCAACCAGGTAGTCAACAACGGACTGAGCACGTTTCTCAGACAGCTGCTGGTTGTAAGCTTCGGAACCGATGCGGTCGGTGTAGCCCAGAACAACAGCGGAACCGTCTTTCGGATCCATGTTGCTCAGCTGGGTGTACAGCTGATCCAGAGCCTGCTGACCTTCCGGTTTCAGGGTTGCTTTGTTGAAGTTGAACAGTACGTCAGACTTCAGGGTGAAGTGCTTGGTCGCCACTTCCGGAGCCGGAGCCGGAGCCGGAGCTACAACCGGTGCAGCATCTTCCTGACCGAAACGGTAGGAAACGCCCAGGCTCAGCATGCCGTTATCAGGACGGGTACCCACAGTGCCCGCGTCGCCGATGTTGTTAACCCACTGGTATTCCAGACGGGTAGCGATGTCACGAGTAACAGCCCACTCTACGCCGCCAGCAAATACTGGGGAAACGCCAGTGTCGTGTTCGCTACGGGAAACGCCGGTAGAAGCGTAGTTGCCTTTGGAGTCAGCGCGCCAAACCATGCCGCCCAGACGGGTGTAGATGTCCAGATCGTCAGTGATCGGGTAACCCAGTTTAGCGGTCAGCTGAACGCCCTGAGCTTTGAAAGCACCGTTGTCAACGCTGCCTTTATATGCCATACGGCCCAGCCAGTCGTAACCCATTTCGAAACCGAGGTACGGGTTAACCTGGTAACCACCGAACGCACCAGCACCGAGCTGATCGTTACGGGTCGGACCATTGTTGCCCTGGAAACCGTTACCGTAGAAACCGGTGTCGTGATACTGGGACCAACCCAGTTTACCACCTGCATACCAGGTGTTATCTTTCGGAGCGGCCTGCGCTACGGTAGCGAAGCCAGCCAGTGCCACTGCAATCGCGATAGCTGTCTTTTTCATTTTTTGCGCCTCATTATCATCCAAAATTCGCCATGAAGTTACAAAAGACCTCACGGTTAAATCCTTCACCGGGGGCGTGACTTGTTGTTAACTATGCTGATACATGCAGCGTAAGCCGATCACCCCTGGCGATGTAAAGTCTACAACTTAGTTCGAAACTTACAAGTGTGAACTCTGTCAGGCATATGAAAAAAAAGGGTTGTGTACACAATATTTAACAAATATGGTTGATTTTCGTACACGAAAAAAAGGCACAAATGCCCGTGTGGCAGGCATTCCGCGAAAAAGACCTTAAAAAACGCTGTGCCATTACTACCGGTAAAAAAAATTCCAGGAATAATCCTAATTTCACTCAATGATACAAATTTGAGTGAATTTTTAGCCCGCTGAGTTGTCTGCCGAGCGTGCCCTGATTTCGGACCGGGCGCATGATGAATCCCATCGCGCAGCCTTCCTGGGCTGCATGCACCAGACGCTCATGTTCGTCAGCGGTTAACTCCTCCGCCAGCCAGCAGATAACCACACTATAGTTACCGGTACGCAGGGCGCGGATCATCGAGTCTAAAGTGTGACTGGGGGAGAGCTGGCTAATTTGCATGACCTTAGACAGCGGCAGACCGGCGGACTGAACCCACTCACGGCTAAGCTTTTGTTGCGGCGTAAGCCACAGCTGCCAGCGAGACTGTTGACCCAACTGCTGTAATAAAGGTAGCAACAACAACTGTGTCATCATGGGTTGATCTTCACGATAGACAATTTCACTGATCAGCCCATTGGCGGCCTGTTCGCCAGAACGATGAGCGTAGTGGGCTGCCGGAGCAGAGGCCTGTGCTGAACGGTTTGCATGAGCTGAAGTAAACATAGTCTATCCCGCCTGTAGTTACTGTATGCATATACAGTATATCCGCCAGGGGAAAAGATCAACCGCAATTTGTCATTTTGCTGGTGGAAATTTAATCGCTTTCAGCCATCCTGACGGTACAGGTTTGCGGCTACTCGCAACACCATCCTTAACACCGGCTAATCCTTTTTCTCCTGTCTGCCAGTTGCAGCAACAGCTGCAATTTTCTGAAAGCGTCTCGCAAAACCGCATTCTGGTGGAAAAGCAGGCAAAAATCATCTTGCTGCTGTCAGGGAAGTCCCTTATGTTTTCCCTTAGCGGATCCGTTAACAACTTAAGTTTAATTACATGATTCACAAAGGAATGATCATGAGAAAACTCGTATGTCCGCGGCTCCCGCAATTTCAGGCCTGCGTCTCTCCGCTGGGTCAACTTCACTCTCGTCCCCTGTTTGGCGGCTACAGCCTGGCTATCGAAGATACCGTGTTTGCGATGGTGGCAGAGGGGAATATTTATCTAAAGGCCTGCGAGCAGAGCGCTGCCTATCGGGTAGAACACCATAATCCTTTATTGATGCTGCGCCGACACGGGCGCATCGTGCCGCTAAAGTATTATCAAATCGACGATGCCTTGTGGCGCGATGAGAAACAGCTTTTCCGCTTGTCACTGATGTCGTGGCAGAGCGCCCAGCGTGAAAAATATCGCCGCCGGTCGTCGGGACGCCTGAAGGATTTACCCAATATCAGTTTTCATATGGAATTGCAGCTGATTCACTCGGGCATACCAGACGTGTTAGCACTACGGGAGGTGGGCGCCCGCCAGGCCTGGCTAAAGCTGCGCGAGAACAATGCTTCCCTATCGCACAACGTCTTGCTGGCGCTGGAGGGGGCTATCGTTGGCGTTCATGCCGCCGCGCTCCCGACGCCACGGCGTCAGGAGCTTCTGGAATGGGCGTCTGCGCGCTAATGGACAACGGTTATTCCGTTTGAGCGTGTACCCGCTGCTGCAGGCGGCAGATTTCAGGCAACAGCGCCAGCAGCAGGCCAATCTGCTGTAGCACCAGGGGCTCTTTACTGTCCGCGCGAGGCTCCAGATGGTGGATCCGGCTTTGCAGGCTGGTCAACGCCTTCTGCACCCGCTGTTCATCCGCTGGGGTATGATGCAGGGCATCATCGACATAGCAGACCGCATCATCCAGCAGGGCGAGGATGTCCGGCGTGGACAGTTTTTCCCGATGCGCGCCGAGAGCGGAAATGTAGCTGGTGAAGGTATGATTGAGACACAGCAGGCGAAAGGCGGTCTCGCGCTGGGTGGCATCCGCCCGTGGTTCCGTCGACAAGTTCGAGACGACGGAAGCCAGCTCAGCATCGCGGTTGTAGGCGTCACGGCGTGCGACACGGTAGGCCAGCCGGTTGTCGCGGCCCTGGTGGTACTGCTCCAGGATGGCATCCAGATAACGGCAGTTCGCGTTTAGCGCCCGGTCCAGCGCCCGCGGCAGGTTGCGGAATTTCCAGTCCGGCCAGATGAAGCTGACCGCCGCCCAGGCGATGGCGCAGCCGATCAGCGTATCAATGATGCGCGGCAGCGCGACTTCAAAACCTTCGCCAAGCAGGTTAAAGCACAGCAGCACCAGCAGCGTAATAAACATGGTGGCATGGGCGTACTGCACGTTACGAAAGGCGAAGAACAGCACGCCGGTGAGGACGATCAGCAGCAGCTGCCCTTCAACCGACGGTACCAGCAGGAGGACCGGCAGGCCGATCGCCACCCCGACCAGCGTGCCGATGATCCGCAACGCCAGACGATGGCGGGTGGCGTTATAGTTCGGCTGACAGACGAACAAACTGGTCAGCAGGATCCAGTAGCCGTGCTGAAGACCGGTAAACTGGATGAAGGCATAGCCGGCGCAGAGCACCAGCGACATACGCACCGCGTGGCGAAAGAGGGCTGACTCTGGCGACATATTGCGCTGCAGGCGCAGCCAGACATCGTTCAGTCCGCCGAGCCTGTCGTCGGCCAGCTGCGTCTCTGTATTATTCCCGGCGGGCGCGGTGGTTTGCACCGATTCAATCGTGGCCAGCTGAGCATCAATGGCGCGCAGGTTATTGAGTAAATAGCCAAGGGCGTTGAGCTGCTCGTCGGATGCGCCGCTGGCGCGTACGCGCTCAAGTGCCGCATCGAGATGCATAAACGCCCGTTCGAAATGGGCATCATGCTGATAGGGTTCGCGCAGCAGAATCGCCCGCGAGAGTTTCTGGCAGGCCTGCGCCTGCATCGAAAGCATGCGCTGGAAACGGAACATCACATCGCTGTAGCGGAACTGGTCGCGCAGGGTCTGGTACTGAATATGCGATGAGCTGGCGCGTTCATGAATATCCTGGGCCACAAAGTAATACTGCAGCGTACGACGAGTACCACGCTGTCCCCGGTCGCCTCGTAGTCGGGTCAACAGTGAGACCTTGGTTTGGTTAAGGGTCGCCACCAGTTGGCCGTTGGCGAGGGCCAGATCGTACAGCGGCGCCTGGCTCTCATCCTCAAGGTCTGGATCAAACAGCCGGGATTTGAGCTCCAGATAGCGGGCCAGTTGCTCATAGCTACGCGCCAGGTTGTCCTGCAGTGGACGAATTGGAAAAATCAGATGGCCGGACAACGTCAGCAGGTTGTACCACACGGCTCCCGCCAGCAGGAACAACGGCTGCAGATACCAGTGATCGTACAGCGTGACGCCGAGCATGGTGTAGATGGCGATAAGCAGGGCGCCGAAGGCAATGGTCGCATAGCGCTGTCCGAGGCCGCCAAGCAAAATAAAGCCGATGGTAGACACGGTCAGACCAAGGGCAAACAGCGGCGGCCACGGAAACAGCAGCTCCACGGAGGCGGAGGCGATAAAAAAGCAAACCAGAGTAATGGCGAGGTTGCGCAGACGGCCCGCCAGACGGTCATCAAGGTCGGTCAGCGCCGCGGCCACGACGCCGAGGGTGAGGGGGATGGTCAGTTTGACTTCGCCGATCCACCAGGGAAACAACGTCGTGCCGCAGAGCGCAATAAAAATGCGTACGTTATAAAGCCAGGCGCTGTTCCAGGTGTAGCGGCGTAGCAGGGGGCTAATCATGTCCGTGTTCCGTTCGGTTACTGAAAGCGACGACGCGCATTGGCTTCGCGCGCGGCGCGCGCGGTTTCCACAGAGACGACCCGGCGACCCACCGGCCAGAGGGCGATGGCGGCGATTTTAAAATTAGCGATCCCCACCGGGATGCCAATGATAGTCAGGCATTGGGCGATGCCGCTGAAAATATGCATCAGGCACAACCACCAGCCGAAAAAAATGAACCACAGAATGTTCAGGATGGTGCCGCCGGCGTTCAGCAGGCTGTTTTGGCGACCTGGCTCGAGCTCATCAACATGAATCGCCTCGTTACCATAGGGAAATAACGAAAGGCGAGTGATTTCCCAGCAGGAACGAGTCAGCGGCAGCGTGACGATCAGCATAATGCTGACCAGGGTGGCGAGCAGCCAGCCTAAAGTGGTGGCGAAACCGCCAAGGATAAAGTTCAAAATATTCAGAATGGTACGCATAAAGCCTCGGTTTTGCCCTGTGGATAATAAGACCTGACAATTGTAACGTTTTTTTGCGCTGGAGCACCTGGTCCGGGGCGGTTAAACTGAAAAACAATCCACCCTGATTGAAAATCGACATTATATGGAACTTAAAGCGACAACATTGGGCAAACGCATGGCTCAGCATCCTTATGACAGGGTGCAGTTACTGAATGCCGGGGTAAAGGTTTCCGGCGATCGTCATGAGTATCTTATCCCTTTCAATCAGTTATTGTCAGTGCATTGTAAGCGCGGTCTGGTCTGGGGCGAACTGGAGTTTGTGCTGCCGGACGATAAAGTCGTGCGTTTGCACGGTACCGAATGGAGCGAAACGCAGCGCTTTTATCACCATTTACACACGCTCTGGCAGCAGTGGAGCACGGAAATGAGCGATATCGCCGCCGGGGTGCTGAAGCAGCAGCTTACAGCTATCGAACGCACCCGGGCAGAAGGTAAGTGGCTGACGCGTCAGCAGGTGGCGGATGTTCAGGATAATATTCGCCATGCGTTAACCGGGCTGCCGATGCCCACCAGCCGGCTTGACGCCTTTGATAACTGCCGGGAGCTGTGGCGGGAATGTCAGCGCTGGTTAGGGGATATTGAAGCGGCGCGTCAGGCCCATAACCAGGCCTTTACCGAGGCGATGCTGGAACAGTATCGCGGCTTTTTTGACGGCGTGGAATCCTCCCCGCTCAATCCGTCGCAGGCGCGAGCGGTGGTGAACGGCGAGCGCTCCCTGCTGGTGCTGGCGGGAGCGGGCAGTGGTAAAACCTCGGTGCTGGTGGCTCGAGCGGGCTGGCTGCTAGCGCGGGGAGAAGCGGCGGCAGAGCAAATTCTGCTGCTGGCATTCGGCCGCCAGGCGGCGCAGGAAATGGATGAGCGGATCCGCGAGCGTCTGGCATCAGACGATATTACCGCCCGCACCTTCCACTCGCTGGCGCTGCATATTATCCAGCAGGGCAGCAAAAAAGTGCCCACCATCAGTAAGCTGGAAAGCGATACTGCGGCCCGCCATGCATTGCTGCTGAAAAGCTGGCAAAAGCAGTGCCAGGAGAAAAAAGCGCAGGCGAAAGGCTGGCGCCTGTGGCTGGAAGAGGAGATGGGCTGGCAACTGCCGGAGGGAGACTTCTGGCAGGATAAAAAGGTGCAGCGGCGGATGGCCAGCCGGCTTGACCGCTGGGTCAGCCTGATGCGCATGCACGGCGGCTCCCAGGCAGAGATGATCGCCGGCGCGCCGGATGCGGTACGCGATCTGTTCAGTAAACGGGTGAAGTTGATGTCGCCCCTGCTGAAAGAGTGGAAGGCGGCGCTAAAGGCGGAGAATGCGGTCGATTTTTCCGGTCTGATCCATCAGGCGGTCAATATTCTCGATAAAGGCCGCTTCGTTAGCCCGTGGAAACACATTCTGGTGGATGAATTTCAGGATATTTCGCCGCAGCGAGCCTCGCTGCTGGCCGCGTTACGCCGGCAAAATAGCCAAACCACGCTCTTTGCCGTTGGCGATGACTGGCAGGCGATTTACCGGTTCAGCGGGGCGCAGCTCTCCCTGACCACCGCGTTCAACCACTACTTTGGCGAAGGGGACTGCTGTGCGCTGGATACCACCTATCGCTTTAACGGGCGTATCGGCGAAATAGCCAATGGTTTTATCCAGCAGAATCCGCATCAGTTAAGCAAACCGCTGAACAGCCTGACCGCGGGAGATAAAAAGGCCGTCACGCTGTTAGCCGACGATAAGCTGGACGATCTTCTGGATAAATTGAGCGGTTACGTTAAGCCCGAGCAGCGGATCCTTCTGCTTGCCCGCTACCATCATCTGAAGCCCGAGGCGCTTGATAAAGCGGCGACGCGCTGGCCGCACCTCCAGCTTGATTTTATGACTATTCACGCCAGCAAAGGTCAGCAGGCCGACTATGTCATTGTGCTGGGACTGCAGGAGGGAGTGGATGCGTTTCCGGCTCCAGCGCGCGAGTCGATCATAGAGGAGGCGCTCCTGCCGCAACCGGAAGATTTTCCGGATGCGGAGGAACGTCGACTGCTGTACGTGGCCATAACCCGTGCCCGTCACCGGGTGTGGCTGTTATTTAACAAGGCGCAACCGTCGCCGTTTGTCGAGATCCTGCAGGCGCTGGATGTGCCTGTGGCCAGAAAGCCGTGATCGCGGTTCGATTATTTCAGGCGCTCGGCAAGATATCGCGGATAATCCGGGATCAGAATATCGAGCGGTTGAGCGAAGTGCGGCGACTGGATAATAAAGTCAGCGGTGGAGACGTTAGTGGCGACCGGAATGTTCCAGACCGTGGCCAGACGCAGCAAGGCTTTGACATCCGGGTCGTGGGGAACGGCGTTCAGCGGATCCCAGAAGAAGATCAGCACGTCGATTTTCCCTTCTGAAATGAGGGCACCCACCTGCTGGTCGCCGCCCATCGGGCCGCTCAGCATGGCATTGACCTCCAGCCCGGTAGCCCGGGAGACCAGGTTGCCGGTAGTGCCGGTGGCGTACAAAACATGTTGCGCCAGCAGCGCCTGATGGCGAGCAACCCATTTCATCAGCATATCTTTACAGTGATCGTGAGCCACCAGCGCGATATGTTTTTGCGCAGGCAGGGTACGTGTTGTCAGTTCCATATTTTCATTCCGCATTTTGACCTGCTGACAGATTACTGAATGTGGCTGTCGCTGCAAGCATCAGGGATGAAAATTTTGCTGAATCTGCGGGTTAGCCTGGATGGCCCCCTGCTGCGGATTAGCATACACTTAGGTGAAATAGCAGGAGGAAACCATGAAAGAGAACGATATTGCCGAAATCCTGACCTCGACACGGACGATTGCGCTGGTCGGCGCCAGCGACAAACCTGACCGTCCTAGCTACCGGGTCATGAAGTATCTGCTGGATCAGGGGTATCACGTTATCCCGGTTTCGCCGAAGGTGGCAGGCAAGACGCTGTTGGGGCAGCAGGGCTATGGAACGCTTGCCGATGTTCCGGAAAAGGTCGACATGGTTGATGTCTTCCGTAATTCAGAAGCGGCATGGGGCGTGGCGCAGGAGGCGATTGCTATCGGCGCGAAAACGCTGTGGCTGCAGCTGGGGGTGATCAATGAACAGGCCGCGGTGCTGGCCCGAGAAGCCGGGTTAAACGTGGTGATGGATCGTTGTCCGGCCATTGAGCTACCGCGACTGGGATTAGCAAAATAATAAACAAAACCCCGCCTGGCGGGGTTTTGTTTAATTGCGAAGGCGCGGCGCCTGCAACTGCTGACGAATTGTTTTGGCCAGCTCGTCGAGGGACGGCTGCTCCGGATGTTCGTCGCGGGGTTCGCTGCTCAGCTGCGCTTCTGCCAGATAGGTGTGGATGGGTTGGCCATCATCATCTTCCATCACTACATGGTACCAGGGGGCCGCGCGCAGTTCGTCATTGGCGGCAATTTCATCCTCTTCCGGTTCCGCGAGCGAGTACTCGGGATCGACATCGACGATGACGCCCAGGTAGCCCAAGAGCGTATGGCGGACCTGTTGGCCGATACCGAATTTGCTGGCTATCATAGGCACCTCCTGGGAAACATGAATACTCCCTATATGAGGCTCATGTTTCGTTTTTCAAGTTACATGACGCGACAGGCAAACCCCTTCAGATACAGCCCTTCCGGATAGGTTGCGATCACCGGATGGTCGGCAGCCTGACGGAACTGTTCTATAAATTGTACATCACGTCCGGCATCAATTGCGGAATCCGCGATGATTTTCTGAAATAAATCGGTGGTCATCAGGCCGGAGCAGGAGAAGGTCAGCAGCACGCCGCCGGGGTTCAGCAGCTGGATCGCCAGCATATTGATATCTTTATAGCCACGGCAGGCGCCCATCAACTGGCTTTTATTTTCTACGAATTTCGGCGGATCCATCACGATGACGTCGAATTTCTCCCCTTGATCGCGGTATTTACGCAGCAGTTTGAACACGTCGTCGCGCACAAACTCCGCTTTGGACAGATCCAGTCCGTTGAGCTCCACGTTCTGGCGCGCAACGTCGAGCGCTTCCTGCGAGGTATCCACGCTGGTGACCTGGTGGCAGCCGCCCATCAGCGCTGACACCGCAAAGCCGCCGGTATAAGAGAAGCAGTTCAGCACCCGTTTGTCCGCCACGTAGCGACGGGTCGCCAGGCGGCTGTCGCGCTGGTCGAGGTAATAGCCGGTTTTGTGCCCGCCCTGGATATCGACCAACAGCTTCATGCCATGCTCAGCGATCGGCAGCAGCGCTGGCGGCAGTTCGCCCACTACCGGCCCCTGGGCCAGCTCCAGCCCCTCTTTTTTACGCACCGCGACATCGCTGCGATCGTAAATGGCGCAGTCCGGGAACAGGCTCTGCAGGGCGCTGATGATGGCGGCGCGCTGGTATTCGGCGCCTGCGCTGAGGAGCTGCAGCACGAAAAAGTTGCCAAAGCGGTCGATTGTCACGCCCGGCAGCCCATCGGACTCGCCGGCGATCAGACGGTAGCTGTCGAGGCCATCGCGCTCGGCAAGCCAGGCACGCCAGGTTTGCGCCTGCTGCAGGCGGCGTTCAAAGAAGGCGTTATCAATGGCTTCGTTGCGATCGAAGGTCCACACGCGGGCGCGGATCTGCGACGACGGCGAGTAAGCGCCGCGGGCCAGCCATTTTCCCTGATGGTCGACGATATCGATGGTTTCACCGCTGCGGGCTTTACCTTCCATGCGGGCGACGCCGCCGGAGAAAATCCACGGATGGCGACGCAGCAGGAATTTCTCGCGTCCTTTGGCTAACACTAAGCGGGGGAATAGGGAATCTGTCATGGAGCTACCTTTAAGCAACGGGAATGTCGGCACCGAAAAATGGCGCGTAGATTAGCACACCTGGCGCATACAAGCATCTTTCCCCCGCCAGGCGCGGTTGAGCGTTTCGGCACAAAATGCAGGCGCTTCAGCACATTCACTTTGCGCGGCGTTTCATACTCTGTCTTCTCACCCCCAGGAGGAGAAGACGATGAAAACAGGTATGCGGATAGTTGTGGCGATGGTTGCGGCAGTGAGCAGTGGCGCGATGGCCGCGCCGTTTAGCGTGAGCAGCAATGATATGCGTGACGGGCAGCCGCTGGCCCAGAAGCACTGGTTTACCGGTTTCGGCTGCACAGGAGGCAATGTCTCTCCACAGCTGACATGGAAAAACGCCCCGGCAGGCACGCGCAGCTTCGCGGTCACCGTCCGGGATCCTGATGCGCCTACCGGCAGCGGCTGGTGGCACTGGACGTTAGTCAACATTGCCAGCAGCGTCTCTTCTCTGCCCGCTGGCGCGGGAGATAAAAACAGCGCTACACTGCCGGGCGGAGCGGTACAGGGCCGCAACGATTTTGGCTATGCCGGCTTCGGCGGCGCCTGCCCGCCGGCGGGAGATAAACCGCATCGCTACCGTTTTACGGTGTGGGCGCTGGATATCCCCACGCTGCCGGTGAATGCCGATGCCAGCGGGGCGCTGGTCGGGTATCTGTTACACAGCCATGCTCTCGCCAGCGCCCAGTTGACGGCGACGGCCGGGCGCTAAAATAAAAGGGTGGTCGGATGGAGAGTATTCATTTTCAGCATAACGCCCTGACCGCCGCGGAGATCACCACCCGACGGCTATGCAGGCTGCATCGGGTGCGTCTGTTCGCCCCGGCGCTCTGTCGGGTAAAGCGCGGCAGCAAGGTGATTGTGCAAGGGGAGAGCCGGGTGCTGGCGACCCCGCAACAGCTGATTGTTTTGCCGGCAGACGTTGAGCTGGAGGTGATTAACCAGCCGGAGAATGGCCTCTTTTGCTCCGATCTGCTGTCGCTGACGCCCGAGCTGTTGACGGCGTTCAAGACCCGCTATGTCAGTGAACCACCGCCCGGGCGTCTGACCTCGCTCTGCGCCCCGGTGACGACTGAGCTGGCGTTTATGTGGCAAAGCGTTCTGCAGGCGGTGCGGGAAGGCTTGTCCCCCTCTCTGCAGCAGCATCAGACCATGGGCCTGCTGCTGGCCTTGCACGAGGCGGGTTATGCCGGCCCGCTGCTCGTCGAGCGGCAGCAGGATCTGTCGGCGCAGGTTCGACAACTGGTCATGCTGTCGCCAGCGCAAGCGTGGAGCGTGTCGCGGGTGGCGAAAATGCTCTTTCTCGGCGAGTCCACGCTGCGCCGTCGGCTGCAGCAGGAATCGCAGAGTTTTCGCCAGATTGTCGAGGAGGTGCGGATGGCCCATGCCCTGGGGCAGCTGCAGACCACTTCGCGGCCCATCGGGGAAATTGCGCAGAACAGCGGATATCAGTCGGGATCGCGCTTTACCGCGCGCTTCCGTCAGCACTATGGTTTACTGCCAAAGCACGTACGCTGAATGAATTTGCTATCCTCAGCGTAAAGGGTGAGCGAAAAGGAGACGATGATGGCCAGTATCTGCACGATGGCATGGGTTTACGGTTCGGTTCAGGGCGTAGGGTTTCGCTATTCGACACAGCGGGAAGCGCTGCAGCTGGGATTGACCGGCTATGCCCGTAATCTGGACGACGGCGGCGTGGAAGTGCTTGCCTGCGGCGAGGCGGAGCAGGTGGAGAAACTCATCGCCTGGCTGAAAGCCGGTGGGCCGCGCAGCGCGCGGGTTGACCGAGTGTTGACTGAACCCCATCAACCCACCCGCAGCTGGGACAAGTTCGCGATCCTCTATTAGATGCACTTCACCGGCTTCGGCAGACCGGCGATTTTGGTCGCTTGTTTGGCGGGGCCTTTCGGAAACAGGCGATAGAGATAGCGGCTGTTGCCTTTCTCTTCGCCAAACTTGTTGGCCATCGCCTTTACCAGCATGCGGATCGCTGGTGAGGTGTTGAATTCAAGGTAAAACTCGCGCACAAAGCGCACCACTTCCCAGTGCTCAACGGTGAGCGTTATCCCTTCCTGCGCGGCGATGACGTCGGCCATCGCCTCGCTCCACTGGGTGGTATCTTTCAGATAGCCTTCGCTATCCGTCTCAATTTCGTTGCCTTCAAAAATAAACATAATTTTTCACATACCGCCTGAAACTGGCCGCAGTGTAGCAAAAAAAAAGGCCCCGCATAAGCGAGGCCTTTGTTAGCAGGGGAACGGTTAGTCCCGGCTGGCGAAGCCCAGGATGCTCAGCAGGCTGACAAAGATGTTGTACAGCGAGACATACAGGCTGACCGTGGCGCGAATGTAGTTGGTTTCACCACCGCGGATGATGTTGCTGGTCTCGAACAGGATGGCGCCCGAAGAGATCAGGATGAACACCGCGCTAATCGCCAGGTGCAGCGCCGGCAGCTGCAGGAACAGGTTAGCGACCATACCAATCAGCACCACGACCACGCCGGCCATCAGCATCCCGCCGAGGAAAGACATATCTTTGCGCGTCGTCAGCACGTAGGCCGAGCAGCAGAAGAAGACCAGCGCCGTACCGCCCAGCGCCAGGCCGATCAAATCGCCCATGCCGGCAGAAAGGTACGCGTTCAGCATCGGTCCAAGGATATAGCCGAGGAACCCGGTGAAGGCGAAGGCGGAAATAATCCCGGTGGGCTTATTCGCCGTTTTATAGGTCAGGAACATCAGACCGTACATCCCCACGAGGGTTAAAATCAGCCCCGGGGAAGGAAGCATCAGCACCGTGCTGGCGGTAGCGGTGATGGCGGAAAACGCCAGCGTCAGGCTGAGCAGGAAGTAGGTGTTACGCAGAACCTTGTGCGTGCTGAGCAGCGAGGAACGGTCACGCGATGATGTAATTATGCG
Organism: Klebsiella sp. C239; assembly: GCF_048822715.1. Lineage (NCBI taxonomy): Bacteria > Pseudomonadati > Pseudomonadota > Gammaproteobacteria > Enterobacterales > Enterobacteriaceae > Klebsiella > Klebsiella sp. C239. Next base: position 166,147 of record NZ_JBMEZK010000005.1, read on the forward strand.
ATCCATGAGTCACTCTCTTATGACAGATGTAATTAGGTATAAAGAATAAGAAAAACAAGCGTGAAGCCCTAATGCTTTTACCCATCTTTACTTAGCTTTTGCCGCTTTTGACTAGCATAAAATTCTGCATGGATTGGAAAAAGCGATATGTTTTCGCGTTTCGCTTCGGTGAGCCGATCGAAATCTTATAGGTTACTGAAAAATATTGCTTTATTGAAATTCTGCGACTAAGTGTGGAAGGGGGAATAACTCCGTATGTTAAAGGCAAAGGGAAATGACATTACATCAAAACAATCACATCACGCGAACGCTGCTGGCAGTCAGTATGATAGCCATGATCGGCGGGGCGCAGGCGGCGCAGGCGGCGCAGGTGCCGCCGGGCACCCAGCTGGCGGAAAAGCAGGAGCTGGTCAGAAATAACGGCAGTGAACCAGCCTCGCTCGATCCGCACAAAGTCGAGAGCGACGTTGAAAATAATATTATTAGCGATCTCTTTGAAGGTCTGGTCAGCGTATCGCCTGCGGGGGCGGTCGAGCCCCGGCTGGCGGAACGCTGGGAAAACAAGGACAACCAGCTGTGGACCTTCCATTTACGTCCCGGCCTGACCTGGTCCGACGGCACGGCCATCACGGCGCAGGATATCGTCTGGAGCTGGCAACGGCTGGTCTCGCCAGCCACCGCCTCCCCCTATGCAAGCTACCCCGGCAATATGCATATCACCAACGCCCGAGAGATTGCCCTGGGGCAAAAGGGCCCCGAGACGCTGGGGGTGAAAGCCCTAAACGACACCACGCTGCAGGTTACCCTGACTCAGCCGAATGCTGCCTTCCTGGCGATGCTGGCGCACCCCGCGCTGGTGCCGATCGACAAAGTGCTGGTGGAGCGTTTTGCCGATAAATGGACCCGGCCAGAGCATATCGTCACCAGCGGGCCCTATAAGCTGACCCAATGGGTGGTGAATGAACGGCTGGTGGCTGAACGTAATGTGAAGTACTGGGACAATGCGCACACGGTTATCAATAAAGTCACTTACCTGCCAGTCTCTTCCGAGGCCGCCGATGTCAATCGCTACAAAGCGGGGGAGATCGATATTGTTTACACGGTGCCGATCAATCAGTTTGCGCAGTTGCAGAAAACCATGGGCGACCAGCTGGACGTTTCGCCACAGTTGGCGACCTATTACTACGAGTTCAATACCACCCGGCCGCCGTTTAACGACGCGCGCGTGCGTCGGGCGCTGAATATGGCGCTTGATAAAGATATCATTGCCGGAAAAGTACTCGGCCAGGGCCAGCGCCCGGCCTGGGTGATCAGTCAGCCGGATATTGGCGGCGTGACGCTACACAACCCGGACTATGCCAGCTGGCCGCGCGAGAAGCGGATTGCCGAGGCGAAAAAACTGCTGGCGCAGGCAGGGTACGATGAGCGGCACCCACTGGTCTTTACCCTGCTATATAACACCTACGAGTCACATCAGCGCATCGCCATCGCCGCCAGCTCTATGTGGAAGAAAAACCTCGGCGTCGAGGTGAAGCTGCAGAACCAGGAGTGGAAGACGATGCTGGATACGATGCATACGCATAATTTTGACGCCGTCCGCTACGCGTGGATTGCCGACTACGACGATGCCGCCTCCTTCCTCAATACCTTCCGCACCGGGGATAGCGAGAACACCAGTCAGTACAGCAACCTGGCTTACGATGAGGCGCTGCACAACGCGGCGAAAGCCACCGACGTGGCGACCCGCGGCAAATACTATCAGCAGGCGGAAGATCTGCTGGCGCAGGATGTCCCCGCCATTCCGGTCTATCACTATGTGCGTACCCATTTAGTGAAGCCCTGGGTGGGCGGCTTCACGCCGGACAAACTGGGGTACTACTACACCAAAGATATGTACATAAAGAAACTGCCGTCCACGAGCGGTAGTGGGCGCTGATTTTCTGTGCGAACTGCCTTAAATTCAGACGAATAACACAGATTTGTTTGTTTTTAAGGCAGTTGAACAAAATGGTGCTTTACAGCATCCGCCGAGGTGTTTATAGTGCGCCTCACACCGGAAGTGTGGCCGAGCGGTTGAAGGCACCGGTCTTGAAAACCGGCGACCCGAAAGGGTTCCAGAGTTCGAATCTCTGCGCTTCCGCCATATAAAAGAAGGGGTTACCGAAAGGTAACCCCTTTTTGCTTTTCCCTTTGACCATCCCAACCGCGCTTCATCCTGACCTTCGACTTCGCAAACCCGCCATGCGAAATCTCGTTGACTCTGTCAGCGCCGCAGCGTAATCAGCTGGCGAAAATAAAACCACCAATCCGTTTAAAAGGAGGAATGTTAATTGTTCCGAAGCACGATATAAGCGAATTGATGCTCAGGAATAAAAACTTTCCGCAAAAAACTTCGTCTATACTTGGAAAAATGATGATTTACCTGCCACGGTTTTACGCAGAAAAGAGACCAGTGAGGTCAGCATGCCTGTCATTAATCCGCAAGATATCAAAGAATTACGGGCGTTGGTTGAACAGCAATTAAAATACACGCTGTGTGTCAGCTTAAATAAAGCCACGCAAGGCGATATTTTTAACGCGGTGGCGCTGGCCATTCGTCATTTTCAGCAGGACCATTTTCTGTCGAGCCAGGCGCGGCAGCGCGAAGCGCGAAAAAAGCGAGTTTACTACCTGTCGATGGAGTTTTTACTCGGCCAGTCGCTGCGTAATAACCTGGTGAATATGAATTTACTGTCGGAGATGCGCCAGGTGGTCAATGACCTGGGGTTTGATCTTGAACGCCTCCTTGACGAGGAGCCTGACGCCGCGCTGGGTAACGGCGGGTTAGGGCGCTTAGCCGCTTGCTTTATCGACTCGATGGCCACCCTTGACATTGCAGCGTCCGGGCATGGCATCAAATACGAATATGGCCTTTTTCGCCAGTCATTTCAAAACGATCAGCAGATCGAACATCCTGATGACTGGCACTCCATGCATTCCCCATGGCTGGTGGAGCATCACGCCCAGCACATTCTGATCCCGCTGGGGGGGTATATCGAGCACAGCGAAGATATAGATGGTAATTACAACCCGATGTGGCTCGGCTGGAAAACTATCGTTGGTATTCCCCATGACTATTTTGTTTCCGGCTACCGGGATACGACCACCAACAAGCTGCGTCTCTACAGCGCGGTAGCCTCTGACTCCTTTAATATCCATATTTTTAATCGCGGCGATTATATCAAGGCGGTGAGTGAAAAAATCGCCTCGGAGAATATTTCAAAAATACTCTATCCTTCCGATGAGGTGCTGACCGGAAAAGAGCTGCGGCTGACCCAAGAATATTTTCTGGTGGCCTGTACGCTGCGGGATATATTTCGTGACTACGCTGAGGTTAATGACGACATTACTTTGCTGGCGCAGCATGTGGCTATTCAGCTTAATGACACCCATCCGGCATTGGCGGTGGTGGAGCTGATGCGGATCCTCGTGGACGAATACCGACTGCCCTGGGAGCAGGCGTGGGAGATAACGCAAAATACCTGCGCCTACACCAATCATACGCTGATGCCGGAAGCGCTGGAGACCTGGCCGGTGTCGTTGTTTGAGAAACTTCTGCCGCGTCATTTGCAGATTATATTTGAGATTAACCACCGCTTTCTCGAAGCGGTGGCCCGGCGCTGGCCGGATAAAAATCATCTGTTATCTTCGCTGTCTTTAATTGACGAACATCATGATAAGCAAATCCGCATGGCTAATCTGGCCATTGTCGGTAGCCATCGCGTGAATGGGGTGGCGTGGCTGCACTCAGAATTGGTCAAAAAACAGCTGGTGCCTGATTTCTATTTTATCACCCCGGAGAAATTCATTAATCAGACCAACGGCGTCACACCGCGTCGTTGGGTGCAGCAGGCTAACCCTGGGCTGGCAGAGTTTTTGCACCAACAATTGGGGGAGGGGTGGCCAACCGATTTACCCCAGCTCTCCCGTCTGGAAAACCTGGTGGACGATCCGGCCGTTATTGACAATATCCGGGCCATAAAATTTGCCAACAAAACCGCGCTCAGCCAGCTGGTGGCGCAACGCTACGGCATCCCGCTGGATCCGCTGGCCATGTTTGACTGTCAGGTCAAACGTATTCACGAATACAAACGACAGTTACTCAATATTCTTCACGTGATCGCGCTGTACCTGGAGATCAAAGAGGCAGGGAGAACGATTGCGCCTAAGGTTCATTTGTTTGCGGGTAAAGCGGCGCCGGGCTACCGGATGGCTAAGCTGATTATTCAGTTGATTAATACCGTTGCCCGAAAAATTAACAGTGACCCGCAGGTCGCCGGGCAGCTTAAAGTGGTTTTCCTCGAAGATTATAAAGTCTCGCTGGCGGAAAAAATTATTCCCGCCACGGATCTCTCTGAGCAAATTTCCACCGCCGGAACCGAGGCGTCCGGCACCAGCAATATGAAGTTCGCCATGAACGGCGCGTTAACTATCGGCACCTATGATGGGGCGAATATCGAAATCCGCGAGGCAGTGGGGATCGATAATTTTTATCTGTTTGGCGCGGTGGCGGAAGAGATTGAAGAGAGCCGACGCCTCGGGCATCACCATGCGTTCTATCATCAGAATCCTGCTATCGCGCGAGTGGTCGATAGCCTGGTGTCCGGGCAGTTTACCGCCGATCGCGAACGGTTTGCGCCGCTGCATCAGATGCTGACGGGGGCCGATCATTACTGCCATCTGCTGGATTTCGACAGTTATTGTCAGGTGCAACAGCAGGCGATGGCTGATTTTGAACAACCGGATCGCTGGCACCGCCGGGCCTTGCTCAACATTTGCCGGATGGGGGAGTTTTCCAGCGACAGAACCATCCGCGGCTACGCCAGGGATATCTGGGGCATCACCCGCTAAAAAAGCACACGCCAAACAGAACTGAGTCGCGTTGACAGGTGTCAGCCAACATTGAGGATAAAGATGAACGTTGAATTACATACTGAGCAGGGCGTCAAAATTATCGTGCCCCTGGTGCGTCGACTGGATGCTTCCGTTGTCTCGGCGTTTAAGCAGCAGGTCCTCGAGGCCATCGACGGGGAGACGAAAAACGTACTGCTGGATCTGAGCCATGTCGAGTTTATCGACAGCAGTTGCCTGGGTGCCCTGGTATCCATACTCAAGAGCATCAGTGGGCAGGGAGAGCTGGTGCTGTGTTCGCTCAACGGGACGATCCAGAACCTGTTCAAGCTTACCCGTATGGATCGTATCTTTTCTATTAAAGAGAACCGTCAGGAGGCGCTGAACCTGTTTGCTCAGGGATGAGGTTTGTTCAGGGCAGGATTGCCGCCGGGTTACTGACCGCCCGCTTATTCTTCGATAATCCGTGCCTTCGGTTTACTCAGCAGGAGCATCACCAGCGCGACGTAGGGCATCGGCTTCCAGAAGAAGTAGCCCTGCAGCAGAGGAATATTCTGGCGATTGAGGTAATCCAGCTGGGCCTGGGTTTCAACGCCCTCGGCAATGATGCGCAGTGAAAGCGTTCGGGCCATCTCTATCACGCAGTCCAGCAGCTTGCTTGACGGCGTCTCTCCGGTCACGCGACCGACAAAGCTCTGATCGATTTTAATGTAATCAAACACCAGTTCGTGCAGATAGGAAAGCCCGGAATAGCCGGTACCAAAGTCGTCCAGCGCGATGGAAAACCCGCAGTTGTGTAACCTGTTGAGCTTGTCGACCACCGCCCCATTGAGTAACAGCGGTTCCTGCTCGGTGATCTCCAGCATCAGCTTTACCGCTTTACCCTCAAAGCCGCGCTGAAAGTGCAGACAATCATCGATAAACGTCGGCGAGTTAATATGCGACGCGCTGATGTTGAGGCCGATATGAAACCCATCCGGTAGTTTATTAAAGAGCGGTCTCATCTGGGCGGTTACCTGCGCCATCAGGCTGCGGGTCAGCGGAATAATTAAGCCGGTACGCTCGGCCAGCGGTATAAATTCAGCAGGTGAACGCGAGGGCGTGGTGGTGTTTTGCCAGCGTGCCAGTATTTCCACACCGTATATCTCACCGGTTTTCCCGTTCACCAAAGGCTGGTAGTAGGGAACGATATAGCCCTGGGCGATGGCGTAGCGCAACTTTTCCTCTTCAGAGGTGTAAACATTGAGAAATTTACGCATCAGAAAATAAAACAGCAGCGAAACAGAGAAAATAAAAATCAGCAAACCGGCGCCATTATTCACCAGGCGGCCGGGGCTTAAAAAAGATGACTCGGGATAGGCAATGCGAAACGGATAGGCCGGCGAGGTAAAAACGCTCCGGCTTGGATCCGCAGCCTGTGGCTGGACATCGCCATGCCTGGTAATCATTTGATCCTGAACCCATAGGGCCAGCCCATTGCTATCCGAATCGCTATATAGCGCATCGCGCAGATGGACGTCGCTGATAGTGACAATCACCCGGATCTGCGCTGAGTGCGTCTGATAGATCAGCACCGGACGCTTATTGACCATCATTCTGGCCGGGAGCAGCATCAGAGGTTCGTCAGATAAAGAAACAGGGCTGAGCGTCAGGACCCGGTTGCCGGGCAGGGACGAGCACCACACCTGGCCCTCTTTTATCAGCATAATGGTGCGCAGATGCGGCTGCAGGGCGGCCTCCGTTCCGAGCTGAAACTGACCCTGTTCCGAGCACCCGCTGCGGCTAACGTTCATCGCCGTCACCGTTGCTGTGCGGGCCTCATCCAGAATAACGGCGATTTTCGTCGCCGCCTGGCGGGCGGCGGCGACATGGGCGGCCTGGTCGGAATGCCACAGTTGCCAGTTAATGACGAACACGCCAGCCAGAAATACCACCAGCGCGAGGGAAAAGGCAATCCATGCGTTTCGCCGCTTTATCTCTTTCATTTATCGTGCGTGCCAGGGTGAGTGTGCATAAAGTTAACCATCCCTCTGACGGTAAAGGCTTTTTAATGATCGTAGAAGGGGGATATCTTTCGTGATGACGGCGCATATTAAAAACATGATCAGTATCACAATACCCGCCGGCAAAGACCGCAGATAACGTGCAGAGGCGGCTGCTCTGTCACGAAGGCAATAAAATAATCGCAGCTTAATGTTTTCTTAATCTAAATTTCGGGAACGGATGGTTTTAAGCATTTTCTAATCCCTAATAACAGACCGGCGCTATTTTTTGCTTTTTTAAGTTTATGATAATTGTTTTCATTATCATTCTTTTTTTGCTGTGATTTAATCCTCTCCGCTCAGGCTATTTACCATTAATTGCCCTATTTCATTAAGGATGCGTTCATGAAATCTCGCTTATCGCCCCTCCGCACGGCAGCGCTGGTTGCCGCTTCTCTGTTTCTGGCGCCGCAAGGGATGGCGGCTGACGGTCAGGACGGGATTGTGGTCTACAACGCCCAACACGAAAATCTGGTGAAGTCGTGGGTGGATGGATTTACGAAAGAGACCGGTATTAAAGTCACGTTGCGCAATGGTGATGACAGCGAGCTGGGTAATCAGCTGGTTCAGGAAGGCGCCGCGTCGCCAGCCGATGTGTTTCTGACCGAGAACTCGCCGTCGATGGTGCTGGTTGATAATGCCAAACTTTTCGCCCCGCTGGATGCGGCGACCCTGCAGCAGGTTCCGGCGCAGTACCGCCCTCAGCACGGTCGCTGGATCGGCATCGCCGCGCGCAGCACCGTCTTCGTCTATAACCCGGCGAAAATCAGCGAGGCGCAGCTGCCGCACTCGCTGATGGATCTGGCAAAACCGGAGTGGAAGGGCCGCTGGGCGGCTTCGCCATCGGGGGCGGATTTCCAGGCTATCGTCAGCGCGATGCTGGCGCTGAAGGGCGAGCAGGCGACCCTCGACTGGCTGAAGGCGATGAAAACCAACTTTGTCGCCTATAAAGGCAACAGCACGGTGATGAAAGCGGTCAACGCCGGGCAGATCGACGGCGGGGTGATCTACCATTACTATCGCTTCGTTGACCAGTCAAAAACCGGCGAGAACAGCAAAAACACCCAACTGTATTACTTCAAACACCAGGATCCAGGGGCCTTCGTCAGCATTTCCGGCGGCGGCGTGCTGGCCTCCAGCAAACATAAAGCGCAGGCGCAGGCCTTTATTAAATGGATCACCGGTAAGCAGGGACAGGATGCGCTGCGCACCAATAACGCCTTCGAATATGCGGTGGGGGTAGACGCGGCCTCTAACCCGAAACTGACCCCGCTGAAAGATCTGGATGCCCCGAAGGTAGAACCTTCCTCGCTGAACAGTAAAAAGGTCATTGAACTGATGACGCAGGCTGGCCTGCTCTGATCCTGAGGAAGTGATGTTGCTATGTCTGTTCTGAGTCTGTCGCTCGGAAAGAAAACAGGACGCCTGCCCGAGCGCAGGCGTCCTGCATTTCCGATGGTTGCCTTAGCGCTCCTGTTTTCATTGCTGGCGCTGTTGCCGTTAGGGTTTGTGGTGGCGGTCGGATTCGATACCGGCTGGCCGACAATCAAAGCGCTGGTCTTTCGCCCGCGGGTAGGCGAGCTGCTCAGCAATACCCTGTGGCTGACGGTGCTGGCGGTCCCCATCAGCATTGTGCTTGGCGTGACGCTGGCCTGGCTGACGGAACGTACCGCGCTGGCCGGGCGGCAGCTGTGGTCGGCGCTGGCGGTGGCCCCGCTGACCATTCCAGCCTTTGTTCAGAGCTACGCGTGGGTCAGCGCTGCGCCCTCGCTGCATGGCCTGGGCGCCGGGGTGTTTCTTTCCGTGCTGGCCTACTATCCGTTTATCTATATGCCGGTGGCGGCCGTGCTGCGCCGACTCGATCCCACGCTTGAAGATGTCGCCGCATCGCTGGGCACTCCGCCGTGGAAAGTGTTCTTTCGGGTGGTCCTCCCGCAGCTGCGGCTGGCTATCTGCGGCGGTGCGCTGCTGGTGGCTCTGCATCTGCTGGCGGAATATGGTCTGTATGTGATGATCCGCTTCGATACTTTCACTACCGCCATTTACGATCAGTTCCAGTCGACCTTCAGCGGTCCGGCCGCCAATATGCTGGCGGGCGTGCTGGCTCTGTGCTGTCTGGCGATCCTGCTGCTGGAGAGCGCTTCGCGCGGTAAAGCGCGCTATGCGCGTATCGGCGCCGGGGCGGCGCGCGAGCAGAAGCGCCTGGTGCTGGGTAAAGGGGCCGCTTTCGGCGCGCAGCTGCTGCTTCTGTTGCTGGTGTTGCTGGCGATGGGGGTGCCGTTGCTGGTCCTGGGACGCTGGCTGTGGCTGGGCGGTATCGACAACTGGCTGCATGCCGATCTGTGGCATTCCCTGCGTCAAACGTTGCTGCTGGGGGCGGGCGGGGCGCTGCTGACGACGGTCTGCGCGATCCCCATCGCCTGGCTCGGCGTGCGCTATCCGCGTCCGCTGTTCCGCCTGCTGGAGGGGTGTAATTACATCACCAGCTCGCTGCCCGGCATCGTGACCGCGCTGGCGCTGGTCACCGTCACCATCCACTATGCCCGTCCGGTGTACCAGACAGAAGTGACGCTGTTTCTGGCCTATTTGCTGATGTTTATGCCGCGGGCGCTGATTAACCTGCGCGCCGGTATCGCCCAGGCGCCGGTGGAGCTGGAAAACGTCGCCCGCAGTCTCGGACGCAGCCCGGCCCGCGCCCTGTGGAGTATCACCATGCGGCTTGCCGCCCCGGGGGCGGCCGCCGGCGCCGCGCTGGTGTTCCTCGGCGTCAGCAATGAGCTGACCGCCACGCTGCTGCTCTCGCCGTTAGGCACCCGCACGTTGTCGACCGGATTCTGGGCGTTAACCAGCGAGATCGACTACGTGGCGGCGGCGCCCTACGCGCTGTTGATGATCGTCATTTCGCTGCCGCTGACGGCGGTTCTCTATATGCAGTCGAAAAAAATGGCAGGGTTGTAACATGCTGGAATTGTCTTCTGTTTCGAAATCCTTCGCCGACGCGCAGGTCCTCGATAATATACATCTTCAGGTGGCGCCGGGTAGCCGGACGGCTATAGTGGGTCCGTCGGGTTCGGGAAAAACCACGCTGCTGCGCATTCTCGCCGGTTTCGAAACGCCCGACAGCGGGCGGATCGTGATGCACGGCGCGCCGCTGTTTGCCGAGGGCGTGTTTGTTCCTGCCCACCAGCGACGGATCGGCTACGTTCCGCAGGAGGGGGCGCTGTTTCCTCACCTCAATGTGGCGGACAATATCGCCTGGGGACTGGACGCCAGCCGCGAGGAAAAACGTCGCCGGGTGGGCGCGCTGATGGAGATGGTCGCCCTCGACCACAGCCTGGCGCGCCACTGGCCGCATGAGATCTCCGGGGGCCAGCAGCAGCGTGTGGCTCTGGCTCGCGCCCTGGCCCAGCAGCCGGCGCTGATGCTGCTCGATGAACCCTTTTCTGCCCTGGACACCGGACTACGCGCCAGCACGCGCAAAGCGACCGCCGATCTGCTGGCGGAGACCGGTATCGCCTCGATTCTGGTGACCCATGACCAAACCGAAGCGCTGTCGTTCGCCACACAGGTGGCGGTGATGCGCCAGGGGCGTTTCGCCCAGGTGGGGACCCCGCTGGCGGTTTACGCGCAGCCGGTGGATGAAGAGACGGCGCTGTTTCTCGGCGATGCCCTGATCCTCCCCGCACGGCTGAGCCCCGGGCGGGCCAGCTGCGCGCTGGGCGACCTGGCGACAGACGCAGGACATCCTGCTGGTGAAGGTAAGGTGATGTTGCGTCCGGAACAGCTGAGCGTCAGCGTGAGCGGGCCGCAGGAAAGTACCGCCACCATCCGCGATGTTGATTTCTCCGGCCAGCTCTCCACGCTGACGCTGTCGATGTCCGGGCACGATCGGCCGATTGTCCTGCGAACCGTAAGCCAGCCGGCGTGGCAGCCCGGCGCGACGGTGCGACTGACGGTCAGCGGCAAGGCGCGAGTGTTCAGCGGCTAATCTCTGAGCAGGCGCCGCCGGTTATCGGTGGCGCCGCACGGAAAGCTAATCAGCTGATGGATTTAGCCGATAGTATCCGCGCCACTGACCTCGTCGCCATGGAGTGGTAGTACGTTGGAACAATTCCGCGGGGTCAGTCTACCTCACCGCCGTTTTGTCGGCGCGTCGCTTTTTCATTCGTCCCGCTGCGCTTAACTGCTATCCTGTCCCGCGATCGGCCCTGTGGTTACCATGAGACATCGCTATGCCTGAATGCCTTATTCCTGCGAAACGCCCCATTCCGTCCGCTTTGGCGCGGGGTACGCTACTGCCTGCGCTGCTGGTTATCGTCGCCGTCGCTGTCGGCTGTGCGCTGGTGTCGCCGCCCATCGGCACGTGGCGAGAAATCCTGGCCAACCCCGGGCTCTATATCGATATGCTGGCGCTGCTGTTTCTGGTGTTTATGCTGTGGAGCTCAGCGAAGGTGCGGATGAGCCATATTGCCGTCAACTGGGTGCGCTATGGGCTGCTGCTGTGGATTGCCGGCGGCACGTTCGATGTGATGGATGAGATGGTGGTTCAGCCGCGCTGGATGGGCTACTACTGCGAAGATCTGCTGCGCCTCTCCGGGATGCTGCTGACCGTGGTGGGCGTCTACAAAATTATTGAGCGCATCAACCTGCTGTACGTTGACGCGCGCTCGCAATCCCTAAAAGATGAGCTCACTCAGTTGCCCAACCGCCGCTTTTTTATCGATACCATTCGCGAAAAGTCCGGTCATGCGTTGGGGCTCATGATCCTGGATATCGATTTTTTTAAGAAAATCAACGATACCTGGGGCCACCTGGTGGGGGATGAAGTGTTATTTTCCCTGGGGAAACAGCTGGCGAAACTGACCAGCGAGCAGGTCCTGCCGGCGCGTATCGGTGGGGAAGAGTTTGCCATTATCGTCGATGGCCTGTCGGAGCCTGAGCTGCACGATCTGGCGCAGGCGATCCTCGACAATGCCCGCACCATCCTGATCAATCATCAAACACCGCTGTCGATCAGCATTGGCGTTGGAACCTGGCGGCCGGGCGAAGCGCAGGAGACGTTTATCCGCAAAGTCGACGAGGCGTTGTACAAGGCCAAGCACAACGGGCGCGGGCGCGTGGAGTGGGCGTAATATTCCGACACGGCAGGTTAGGCCTGCTGCGCGCTGCGGCAGTGTCGCCGATACTCTGACGGCGAACGCTCGGTGTAGCGTTTGAAGACCCGGCAAAAATAGTTGCTGTCGACAAAGCCGCAGTTATGGGCGATCTCTTTCACCTTCAGGTCATAGCCGCGCAGCAGCTGTTTTGCCTTTTCAAGGCGCACCCGGGTCAGATATTCGTTAAATCCCACCGAGCCTGATTTCTGGAAAATATGCGAAAGATAGTTGGGCGTGATGTGAAAACGTCTGGCCACTGATTCCCGCGTCAGCGGCAGGCTCAGATTTTCCTCGAGATAGTCCTGAACGGCAAGAAACAGATCCCGGCTGCGACTGACGCGCATTTCCAGCCCAACCAGCTGTTCGCGACAGTGGCTCAGTAGCGCGGCGACCACCAGCCGGGCGGTCAGCGGATCGGGCTGCAGGCTGACTTCATTCAGGCTCAGCAGCAGGTAAGAGCCCACGCGCGGCCCGAGGCGGGCAACGCTTTGCTTCTCCGTGTGCAGGCTTTTCCCGTCCCAGCGCTGAATACTGAATCCCAGTTTCTGCCGGCCAAACAGGATACTCAGGGTAGTGGCCGGGCCGGTCCACTGCGGCAGCGTCCACTTTCCCGCCTGCACGTAGAGTACCTGCAGCGCGGTTAACGTCGAAGCGGCTAGCGGCAGCCCCTGTTCATTAAGCTGACCCTCCAGCACAATTTCCAGACGTGGAAACGGTACGTTGAAGGCAAGGGCAGGCACGGAGATATCCGGCTCAGGAAATCTCACCTGTAAGCGATCTTTTTGACCGATTAACCGATGCAGTATATCCGGCAGATCTTCAATCATTCTTTGCCCTCAGCATGCGCATTATCCTGTTGATGATAATCTATTTTTTCCTCCCCGGCAGCGTTTGTTAAGCCATTTTGCGCGGTGGATTCCCGGTCAGCTACAGCACAGGCATCGCCGAAAACGTGATTGTTGACGCCCATCACACTTTGTTGGCTCGCGTACGTATGTCCAGTTTTTCGTAGCGCTCGCCTCCTGTCATGCCGCGGATGGACCAGTAGAGTTTGTTTGTGTTATCGGAACGTTAAAAAGGAACGCAACATGAACTTATCATCAGCTAGCTTTCTCGATGCGTTAGGCGCCAGCCTGGCGCTCAGCGCGCAAATGAAACACGAGCTCGACACCCTCGGCTACACCGTTGTGCATAATGTCGTTGACGCCCAGTGGCTGAGCGAAATGCGACGGCTAATTGATACCCTGGTTGAGCGCGAAGGCGACAATCTGGCGATGGAACATCATCAGGAAGCGACCGCGACGCGGATTGCCAACCTGGTGAATAAGGGGGTTATCTGGGAGAAAGTCTGGGCTCATCCGCTGATCCTCTCCGCCTGCCGCTATATCTTCGACGGCGATTTTAAAATCTCCAGCCTGAACGCGCGCGAGGCGTTATATAACGGCGGCCACCAGCCGCTGCACGCCGACTGGAAAAAGCCGCGCCCGGATTTTCCCAAAGTCCACCTGGTGAATACCATCTGGGCGATAGACGATTTGAGCGCCGCCAACGGCGCGCCGCGGATTATCCCCGGTACCCACCTGCGTCCTGAGCTCCCGGAAGAGGTACTGGCCGACCCGGAGCAGACCCACCCTGATGAAATCGTGTTTGCTGCGCCGGCCGGGAGCGTGATGATTTACAACGCTCACGCCTGGCACGGCGGCACGCGTAATCGTGAGGGCAGCAGACGACGGGTGCTGCATGGGTTATACATCGATCGCGCGGATACGCCGCAGCAGGACCAGCGGCGCTGGCTGACGCCCGAGACGGCCAGCCGCCTGACGCCCGCGCAAAAGTGGTTGCTGGATGTAGAGTAAGGCCCGTCGCCGGTCAGGGAAGTTCAACATAGACGACCGGCTTTTTCATGATGCTTTTTACGGCCTCGACGATCTGCTGCGGCTGCAGCAGGAAGCTCTTGATGCTGGTTTTAATCGTCCGCAGGCCGCGAAAGCGCTGGGCGTCGTCAATTTCGATATCCGTCACCAGCAGCACCACTTCGGCGCGGGCGATATCTTCTGCGGTAATGCGATTTTCAACGCCGAGCGCGCCCTGAGTTTCCACCTTAAGATGCCATTTTTCATGATGACCGACCTTTTCCAGCCGTTCGGCAGCCATATAGGTGTGCGCCACTCCGCTGACGCAGGCGGTGACGGCGATAATATTGAAGTCCATAACATCCTCCTGGCGTTAACCGCCGATAGTGACGTGGAATCCGGCCGCTTCGGCCATTACCCGATAAGGTTGAATGTCCGCTTCGTCAGGCGCTTTCACCCTGGCCAGCGCCCAGGGTTTGCCCAGCAGACGGTATTTGGGCTCGCCGTATTGATGAAATGGCAGCAGGTGCAATTCTGTAAGATTAAAAGGTGCGAGAAAGTTCAGAATCTGGCGAAAATTATCGACGCTCATGGTATAGCCCGGGATCAGCGGCACGCGTGGGATGAGGTTGATCTCTCTAGCCGCCAGCTGGCGAAAATTATCCAGTACCCGCGGCTGATTGATTCGCAGTAGCGACAATGCCCGCTCAGGTTCCATGATTTTAAAATCAAATAACACCTCGTCGCAGGCTTCAGCCACCGGTAAAAAACGGTTGAAGGGCCCGTCGCCAGCGGTTTCGATGGCGGTGCGGATCCCCCACTGGCGCAGGCGCTGGAGAAAGCGGGCGGCAAATTCGGCCTGCATGAGCACTTCACCGCCGGAGAGGGTGACACCGCCGCCGGAGGCGCGGAAGAAGACTTCATCCTTCAGCACCTCCTGAAGGAGGTTATCCAGCGTCATGTCGCGACCGATCTGCTCCCATGCCCCGGAGGGACACTCGGCGACATCCTGCTGGCAGCGGGCGCAACCCAGGCATTTACTCTGCCGGCGCAGGGTCTGGATCCTGGGTGAAATTGACTCCGGATTGGCGCACCACGGGCAGGTGTGGGGGCAGCCTTTGAAAAAGACCACCGTGCGGATCCCCTGGCCATCGTTGAGGGAGTAGCGCTGCAGATTAAAAATGCGCGCCCGGTCGGCGCGCGTCTCCATCACCTCACAGCTGATGCGCGGTGCGGCGGATAATGTCATCCTGAATCTCCTTCGACAGCTCAACAAAGAAGGCGCTGTAGCCCGCGACGCGCACCACCAGGCCGGCAAAGTCCTGCGGCCGTTGCTGCGCTTCACGCAGAGTGTCGGCATTGACCACGTTAAACTGAATATGCTGCAGCTTGAGCTTGCAGAAAGCCTGTAAAAAGTCTGCCAGCTTGTTTAGCCCGCCGTCGCCGGCCAGCGTCGCCGGGGTAAATTTAACGTTGAGCAGCGTACCGTTCGACAGCAGATAGTTATCCAGCTTGCTGACTGATTTCAGCACCGCCGTCGGCCCCTGGGCATCCTGGCCGACCATTGGCGACAGGCCGCCGTCCGCTAACTGTTCGCCAGCCAGCCGCCCGTCCGGGGTAGCCCCCACCACCGAGCCCAGCGGCACGTGCGCCGAGACGGTATAGGAGCCGGGCGTAAAACGCCCGCCGCGCGGATTCAGATATTGTTCCACCTCTTTGCAGTAAAAGCGCAGCAGATCGGCGCTGATATTATCGACGTCGTCGATATCGTTGCCGTATTTTTCAAAACGGTTGATCAACCGGGCGCGGATTTTCTCTCCCTCTGGCGTCTGGAAGTTGGCTTTCAGTACCGCCATCAGTTGGTCAAAGCTAAGGCGCTGCTGGTCAAAGACCATCCCCTTCAGGGCATAAAGCGAATCGCTCAGGTTGGCGATCCCGATGCCCTGGACGCCGGAGAAGTTATAGCGCGCTCCGCCGGCGGTGATGTCTTTACCGTGCTGCACGCAATCTTTAATGAACGAGGAGAGGAGAGGCACTGGCGCCCAGTCGCGATGGCCGATATCGCAGATATTGCTGCCCTCGACCATCAGCTTGATGTAATAGCGAATTTTGTCGCGCATCTGGCGGATAAGCCCTTCCCAGCTGACCTCCGGTTGTCCTTCATTTTCCTGCAGAACAAGTTCCATGACCTTCAGCAGGTTGAACATGGCGATATCATGCAGGCCGTAGGTGCGGCCGGGGATCGACAACTCGACGCAGCCGACCACCGCGTAGTCGCGGGCGTCTTCCAGCGACACGCCGCGATTGAGGAAGGCGGGGATCACCACCTCGTCGTTGAAAATCTGTGGAATGCCGGTGCCCAGGCGGATGGTTTCGGCGGTTTTACGCAGGAACGGGCGGTCAATCAGCTCGTTCACCCGCACGCCAAGATTCGGCTGCGGCAATTGCACGTTTTGATAGGCATCGAGGCATAAAAATGACAGCACGTTGACCGCGCTGCGCCCGGTTTCCGTTAGCCCACCGAGCAGGGCGGTATACCCGGTGGGAAAACCGGCGAAATAGCGTGCGCTACTGGAGGAGCGCAGCAGGACGATGTCGTTGCATTTTACCCAAAGCGACTCCAGCAGCTCCTTGAGCGACGCCGGATCCTGTCCTTGATTCAGCGACGCCTGATAAAACGGCAGCATGTACTGGTCAAAACGGCCGAGCGAAATGGAGCTGGCATTGGATTCGTACTGCAGAATGATGTTCATATACCAGAACAGCTGGCAGGCCTGGGGGAAGTCCGTTGGCCGGTGCTGCGCATTGTGGCGCGAAATCGCGGCGATGGTTAACAGCTCCCGCTGACGCTGCGGATCCTGACAGTGTCCAGCCATCTCCTCGGCCAGCGCGGCGTAGCGCAGAATATGGCGCTGAGAGGCCTCCAGCAGGATCAATACCGCCTGATAAAAAGGGTTATCAGGCTGCCGGGCACAGTGTGATTGCATCTCCGCAACCAGCGCGTCCAGGCCATTATTCAACAGGTGCGGATAGTCGATAATGATATGGCCCTGGCCTTTATCGGTCTGGTTCACGCTGAATATTTGGGTGCTGACGGCGGCTTTGACCTCGTCGGTCATCTGGCCGTTGATGAAATCTTTCATTGAGCGCTTTTCCCAGTAGGGGAACAGCGTTTCCCGATAGACGCGCTTATCTTCTTCGCTTATCGCGAAGCGGTCCTGCGGTCGGGTCGGGAAGGTGTCGAGCTCGTTAAGCAGCCAGTAGGGATCCATCTCCGGCGACATAATGCCGGCCCGCGGTTTGATGGTACGGTTGCCGGCAATCAGTTCATCATCACGAATCGAAATGTCTACCTTATCGAGGATCCAGGCGGTGGCCTTCGCCCGGCGAATAATCACCGGCTCGCCCTCCGTTTGCCGATGGCTGGCGGTATAGAGCAGGGCGCGTT
This sequence comes from Klebsiella sp. C239, assembly GCF_048822715.1. Lineage (NCBI taxonomy): Bacteria > Pseudomonadati > Pseudomonadota > Gammaproteobacteria > Enterobacterales > Enterobacteriaceae > Klebsiella > Klebsiella sp. C239. Next base: position 183,536 of record NZ_JBMEZK010000005.1, read on the forward strand.
CAAGTGATATTTCGCGCGGTTGGGCGAACAGGCTGGCTTTCAGGCGTTGAGTACGATTCGTCATGACAAACTCCATGTTGTGGCGAAGGGCGCGCGGGCGCCCCTTTTAAGGCTTCAGGCTCGTTGGGAAAGGTGGCTGTCTATCTTGTTCATGATCGCGTCGGCGCGTTTGACCGCATCGCTGATATTGACGCGTACGATAGTTTTCCCGGCAAAACGCTCTTCGAATTTGATACCGATATCTTTGGTCAGAATGACCATATCGGCGGCGGCGATCTCTTCCGCGGTCAGCTCGTTTTCAATGCCGATAGAGCCCTGGGTTTCAATTTTGACCTGCCAGCCTTTGGCTTTGGCGGCGCTTTCTAACGATTCGGCGGCCATATAGGTGTGAGCCACACCCGACGGGCAGGCGGTGACAGCGATAATGTGGGTCATAATCTGTTCCTTCCAGTCTGTTAGTTAATTTCAAAATCAAGGTCTAATTCGTCGTCGGCTTTGGCGTCAGACAATTTCTTTTTAGCCAGCGCTTTCAGCACAATGACGCAGGCGGCGCTGACGCAGGCGCCGACCAGCAGCGCGGCGATAAAGCCGAGTTTGCCCTGGACCACCGGCAGCACGATGAGCCCGCCCCAGCCGGCGTAACACTGGGCGCCCAACAGCGCCGCGGTGACGCAGCCGCTGGCCGCGCCAATCATATTGGCCGGAATAACGCGCAGCGGGTCGGCAGCGGCAAAGGGAATCGCCCCTTCGGTGACCCCGACGCAGCCCATCACCAGCGCCGCTTTGCCGGTTTCCCTCTCTTCGGCGGTGAAATATTTGCGGCCGATCAGCGTCGCCAGTCCCATCCCCAGCGGCGGTACGGCGATGCCGACGGCGGCGATAGCCACTACGCTGTAGACCCCCTGTGAAACGCAGATCAGCATGAAGGCGTAGGCCACTTTGTTCACCGGGCCGCCCATATCAAACGCCAGCATCAGGCCCATAATGATGGCCAGCACCACGATGCTGCCTTCGCGCATGCCCTGCAGCCAGTTGGTCAGGTTTGCCGTGAGCGCGCCTACCGGTTCGCCGAGCCCCCACATCATGATCCCGGCAGTAATAAAGGTGCCGATGATGGGAATAATGAAAATCGGCATCACCGAGCGCAGCACCTTGTGGACCGGTATTTTTTTCAGGTAATAGACCACCAGACCGCCGATCATCCCAGCGATCAGCGCGCCAAAGAAGCCGGCGCCGAAGCTGTTACCTACCCAGGCGCCGATGGCGCAGGGGGCCAGCGCGGCGCGGTCAGCGATGGAGTAGCCAATGTAGGCGGCGAGAAAAGGGACCATCAGCGTCAGGCCGGCGACGCCAATATCAAACAGTTTCTTCAGGTTGGGATCGGTGGCGGCATCCGGAACCGCACCTTTGCCATACAACATGACGGACACCGCCAGCAGGATCCCGCCGGAGACCACGAAGGGGATCATATGTGACACGCCGGTCATCAGATGCTGGCGAGTATTTTTTAGTATTTGCACCAGTTCGTTCATTGCTTGCTCCTGAGCGCTGTAGGGCCCGTGACAGTATTGATGGCTCAACATTAGAAAAAGGGCGCCGCATAAAACAGTAGAGAAAAAGTGCATTTACTGGATATTTGTAAGGTTAGAAAAGAATTGCGATCCACCTCAAATCTTAGTGATGACAGGAGGAGTGAGCGCTAAAAGGGTGGAATTGTGATGGCGGGCATAAAAAAGTATCGTGTGTACAATAGTCCAGTAATTGCCAGTTTTGTCACCTAGTCCACTTGACCATCTTTCATTACCTTTTGGGGAATTAATGGATTACTCAGGAGGAAGGCGATGGCTCTGGTCATTGAATTTACATGTGATTTGCCCAACGGCGTGCATGCGCGTCCGGCCAGTCTGGTCGAAACGCTGTGTAACCGTTTTTCATCGGCAATTGAGTGGCGGAACCTGCGCTGCGATACCGGTGGTAATGCCAAAAGCGCGTTGGCGGTCATCGGCACGAACACCCTGAAGGGCGACACCTGCCAGTTGCTTATCAGCGGCGAAGATGAAGCCGGGGCTTACGCCGCGTTAACGGCCTTTCTGCGTGATGAATTTCCTCACTGCGACGCGCCGCTGCCTACGGCACAAGCGCTGGACGTCCAGCCGGTGCCGGAGTCACTCTCACGCCTGAACCCGACGCTGTTCCATGCCAGTCCGGTCTGCGCCGGCAGCGCGGGGGGCAGACTCATCCATCTAAAATCCCGCGATTTGCACGAGCTTGGCGCACTGCCCGTCGCCAGCAGTCCTGAACAGGAGCAGGCGGCACTGGATAACGGCCTGCGCCTGCTGGTGAAAGATATCGAACTGCGGCTGCTGGACAATGACGGCACCGCCAGCGCGATACTGGAAGCTCACCGTTCGCTGGCGACGGATGCCTCGCTGCGCCAGCATCTGCTCGGCGGGATCCTCACCGGTCTCAGCTGCGCCCAGGCGATCGTCGCCACCAGCGACCACTTCTGCGCCCAGTTCCGCGATTCCGGCAGCAGCTATCTGCAGGAGCGGGTGCTGGATGTGCGCGATGTCTGCTTCCAGCTGTTGCAGCATATCTACGGCGAAGCCCGTTTCCCGGCGCCGGGTCAACTGCGGGAAGCCGCCATTTGCCTTGCCGACGAACTCACCCCCAGCCAGTTCCTCGAACTGGATAAAACGCATCTCAAAGGGCTGCTGCTGCGCAGCGGCGGCACTACGTCGCACACCGTGATCCTCGCCCGCTCATTCAATATCCCGACCCTGGTGGGGGTTGACCTCGACGCACTGTTGCCGTGGGAGGATACCCAGGTGCAGATCGACGGCAACGCGGGGCTGCTGGTGGTCGACCTGAGTCCGGCGGTGGCGCGCTACTATCAGCAGGAGTCGTGGGTTCAGGCGCAGATCCAGCAACAGCAGCAGGTATGGCTGGATAAGGCGGGGCAGACGGAAGACGGTATCCGCGTCGAGATCGCGGCGAACATCGCCCATTCGGTAGAGGCGGTGGCGGCCTTCAACAACGGCGCGCAGTCGGTTGGCCTGTTCCGCACGGAGATGCTCTATATGGACCGGCCCGGCGCGCCATCGGAAGACGAACTCTACAACATTTTCTGCCAGGCGCTGGAGCCTGCCGCCGGGCGCAGCATTATCGTGCGGACTATGGATATCGGCGGTGATAAGCCGGTGGCCTACCTCAATATTCCGGCGGAAAATAACCCTTTCCTCGGCTACCGCGCGGTGCGCATCTATGAAGAGTACCAGGCGCTGTTTCATACTCAGCTGCGGGCGATTCTACGCGCTTCGGCGCACGGCTCGCTGAAGATCATGATCCCGATGATTTCCTCAATGGAAGAGATCCTGTGGGTGAAAGAGCGGTTGGCGGAGGCCAAACAGTCGCTGCGCGTCGAACAGATCCCGTTTGATGAAAAAATCCCGCTGGGCATCATGCTGGAGGTGCCGTCGGTGATGTTCATCATCGATCAGTGCTGCGAAGAGGTGGACTTCTTTAGCATCGGCAGCAATGACTTAACGCAGTATCTGCTGGCGGTCGATCGCGATAATGCGAAAGTGACGCGCCATTACAACAGTCTCAACCCGGCCTTCCTGCGTGCGCTGGACTATGCCGTGCAGGCGGCGCACCGGCAGGGGAAATGGATCGGCCTGTGCGGCGAGCTGGGGGCCAAAGGTTCGGTGCTGCCGCTGCTGGTCGGCCTCGGGCTGGATGAACTGAGCATGAGCGCGCCGACGATCCCGGCGACCAAAGCGCGTCTGGCGCAGCTGGACAGCCGCGCCTGCCGTCAGCTGCTGAATCAGGCGATGCAGTGCCGTACCTCGCTGGAAGTGGAGCATCTGTTGGCCCAGTTCCGCATGCGCCAGCAGGATGTGCCGTTGATTAGCCGCCAGTGCATCACCCTCAACAGTGACTGGCGCAGCAAGGAGGAGGTGCTGAAGGGGATGACGGATAACCTGCTGCTGGCCGGGCGCTGCCGCTATCCACGCAAGCTGGAGGCCGATCTCTGGGCCCGCGAGGCGGTGTTCTCCACCGGGCTGGGCTTCAGTTTTGCCATTCCGCATAGTAAATCCGAGCATATTGAGCAGTCGACCATTAGCGTCGCCCGCCTGGCGCAGCCGGTGAAGTGGGGTGATGAAGAAGCGCAGTTTGTGATTATGCTGACGCTAAACAAGCATTCGGCGGGCGACCAGCATATGCGCATCTTCTCGCGCCTGGCGCGGCGCATTATGCACGCCGAGTTCCGCCAGGCGCTGGTATCCGCAGAGAGCAGCGAGGCTATCGCAACGTTGCTCCAGCGTGAGCTTGAGATTTAAACTACTGAACTTTAGGGTTTTTTATCGTTTTTTTTGCACTGCCCATTTTATTTGCAATGAATTTTGCTGTGATTTCATTCCCCGTCACTCCTCTCTCACTTACCTCAGACCACACCGAAAGGTGTGGTTTTTTTATACATTTTTGTAACATCGATCGCAAATTTATAATTACACAATAACAAATTGTTTGATCATTATGTAATTCAGCGTTAGTTTGCCTGCGAAGAAAATCCATATTGACCGTCCGGGGTGGGCGAGAAACAAAGGGGGATTCGATGACTAAAGAGCAAGAGTTTCACTGCGACGTACTGGTGGTCGGTAGCGGTGCGGCAGGTATGTCAGCGGCAGTAAGTGCGGCACATCAGGGGCTGAATGTACTGATTGTGGAAAAAGCAGCGCGTTTCGGTGGCACTGCTGCCCGATCTGGTGGGTGGGTATGGATCCCGGGCAGCGATCAGGCTAAAGCCTGGGGCCATCTTGATTCAATTGAGTCGGTGAAGCGTTACTTAAAGAATGAAGGGGGAGCCAGCTATAACGAAGAACGAGTGGATGCATTCTTGCGTCATGGCCCGCAAGCCGCCGCCTTCTTTAGCCAGGATACCGCAGTCAAATTTGAAATGCCTCTCACTTTCCCTGATTACCATGCTGAAGCTCCCGGGGCAGCGCAGGGAGGACGCTCCATGGTGGCGAAGCCGTTCGATGCTCGTCAGTTGGGGAAACATTTGGCCCAATTGGAACCTCCGCTACCTGAATTGACAGTGTTTGGCATGATGATTGGGTCGGGCAACGATATTCGCCACTTTATGAAAGCGACGCGTTCGCTGGAGTCCGCCATCTACGCCACGAAGCGTTTAACTAAACATTTTTGGCAAACGTTGACCTGTGGACGAGGCATGACCTTAACCAACGGTAATGCTCTGATGGGCAGATTAGCTAAATCGGTCTTTGATAAGAATGTGCCGCTCTGGCTGAATTCACCCGTCAGGGAGTTGATCCTTAAAGAGGGGGCGGTCATTGGCGCAAAGGTAGAAAAAGAAGGATCGTTATATACGGTCTACGCATCGCGCGGTGTGGTGCTGGCCGCCGGCGGTTTTTCTCATGATATTAAGAGACGAAGCGAACACTATCCCCATACGCCAACCGGGAAGGAACACTGGAGCCCGACAGCCGAAACCAATACCGGCGACAGCCTGAATATGTTTGAAAATATCGGTGGGAGAGTCGATAGCCATTTGCCAAACGCCGCCGCATGGGCACCGATATCGTTAACCCGACGACCGGACGGCGGTCAGGGAGTGATGCCACACTTTATTGATCGGGCAAAGCCAGGCGTTATCGCGGTGACTCGTCAGGGACGCCGTTTCACTAACGAAGCCAACTCCTATCATGATTTCGTGCAGGCAATGATCAACGTTAGGGATGCTAAAAGTGAAGTTTGTGCCTGGTTAGTTTGCGATCGCCGAACTCTCAGACGCTACGGGCTGGGATGTGTCGCGCCATTTCCGCTACCGTTGAAACGCCATTTGACCTCCGGCTATCTCCTTGAAGGGCGCACGCTGGAAGCATTGGCGGAAAAAGCGGGCATTGAGGTGGCACAGTTTAAGGCGACGGTGGAGGAATATAACCGTTATGCCGCCTACGGTCAGGATCCGATCTTTGGTAAAGGTTCAAAAGCCTATAACCGTTATCAGGGCGATGCTTTGCATAATCCTAATCCTTGCATCAATACCATTGAGCGCGGGCCTTTTTATGCGGTGAAGGTTTTACCTGGTGATATCGGGACCTACAACGGTATCCCGGTTGATGCGGATAACCGTGTTCTGGATCAGCAGAAGAAGCCCATCCGCGGCCTGTTCGCCATTGGTAACGATGCCACTAGCATCATGGGCGGTAATTACCCGGGGGCAGGTATTACCCTGGGACCGGCATTAACTTTCGGATATGCCGTGGGTCAGTATTTGGCTCACTGCAGCACCCCTTCAGTCTCCGAGACGATAAAAAAAGCATCCTGATGCTTTAGCTATTTTTCTTGCCTCCGGATGCGCTCTTTCACGCATCCGGAAGGATGGGTTATTACTCTTGTTGAAGAACACGATTATGCAAATTGCACCATTATTTGATTTAAGCGGTAAGAAAATACTCATCACCGGGGCGGCAAAAGGTAATGGCGCCGCCTTAGCGCGCGGGATGTCGGATGCCGGGGCAGAAGTCATATTGGTCGATGTCGATGACAAAGGCGTGCAGCGTTTAGCAGATACGTTTAGAGCAGAAGGGCGATTAGCCAGTGCGTACCGGCTTGACGTTAGCCAGATCGAAGGATGTCTGCAGCTTGCTGAGGAGGTAGGGGATATCGATGTATTAATCAATAATGCAGGACTGTTGAAGCGGATCCCCTTTGCATCGGCATCTGTTTACGAGGCCTTTGCCGTCACGCTCGCCGTGAATGTTCATGGTCCTTTTAATATGACCCGTGCATTTTTACCTGCCTTAAAAAGACGGCGTGGAAATATTATTAATATTGCTTCTATCCAGTCCTTTGTCGCCGCACCAACCTCACCCACCTATGCCATCTCTAAAGGCGCGCTGGCGCAGTTAACCCGGACGCTTGCTGCGGAACTGGCGACGGATAATATACGTGTAAACGCCATTGCTCCGGGAATGATCGCGACAGAAATGTCGGCAAGTACAAGGGATAATGAAGAGGTTATGCAGCGTTTTTTGCAGCACGTGCCGATGAAGCGTGCCGCGCAACCTGATGAACTTATTGGCCCTGCGACTTTTCTCGCTTCGTCTGCTGCCAGCTATGTGACCGGTGTGATATTGCCTGTAGACGGAGGATATCTGGTGAGCTGATGGATTACCGTTGCGTTGAGGCTGGTGAGTGAAGCATCCCAAAACATATTGTTAGCACCTGATGCCCAAGATAAAGTACCGCTTCATAACAACCTGACAGCAGCGGTAAGTGCTATGAAATCAGAATCGCGTGGGATCCAGAGCGTGGAAATCGCCGGGCAAATTTTACGAGTACTGGTGGACCATTCCCGTCCCTTAACGCTCAGCGAAATAGCTGAGCGGGCAGGGACAACTTCTGCGCAAATTCATAACTATCTGGTAAGCATGACGCGCGTGGGTCTGCTTAAGCGTGACCCACAAAGTCAGAAATTTGAACCAGGGGCACTAGCCCTCCGTTTAGGCGTCGCAGCCCTACATAGCCAGTCGGTAGTGGAAGAGGCTATTGCTCATATTGCAGCGTTGGGACAGCGTTTAAACGTCAATATGTTTCTTTCTGTGTGGGGACGTTTTGGCCCGCTGGTCATTGACTATCGTGAGCATGGTGCAGTGATGAATATTGGTTTTCGCCTGGGAAGCGTACTTTCTCTGACCCAGACAGCGACAGGAAAACTTTTCGCCGCTTATCACGATCGCGAACAGTGTACCGAGGTAATTAACCAGCAGATGTTTACGCGCGATAAGCTGGATGATTATCTCTCCCCGGCTTTTCAGCAACAATTGGCCGCCATCAGGAGAGACAAAATATCGATTGCACAGTCTTATCCGTTGGCATCAATTACCAGCCTTGCTGTCCCGGTGTTTGCGGCTGACAACTCGCTTACCCTGACGATCAGCGCGTTTGCGGCCGCTCATGATTTGATAGGTGAGCGCTTAACGATGGTGAGCAATGCTCTTCAAGCGCTCGCCGCCTCCCTTTCATGCAATGAGATCGCTTATGAATCACGTTGATAATGATAAGAACTCGCGTGGAGTGCAGTCGGTTGAAACTGCCGCCTTGATGTTAGAGTTCCTCACAGGCCAACAGGGTGGTGTGCCGCTAAAAAAGATTGCCCAGGCTGTCGGTATGAGTCCGGCACGGGCTTTCCCGTATCTTATAAGCCTGGTACGTAGTGGACTGGTGACAAAGGATGATGCACGAGGGCTTTATCTACCCGGAGAACTGTCACAGCAGTTAGGAATGCTGGCTCTGCATTTACACCGTCCTTACGATACCGCTGAACATACGTTGAAGATCTTAAACCTGGAATGCGGACATAGTGCTGCCCTGAGCGTTTGGGGGAACATGGGACCAACGGTCGTGCGCGTTGAAGAGAGTCGTTATAGCGTATATCCGGAAATTCGAATCGGGTCGGTGATGTCGCTGGAGCAGACCTCCATTGGTCAGGTATTTTCCGCCTGGATGCCAGAGGAGATCGTTCGCGAGGCATGGGAGGCGGAGTATTGGCGACGTGAGCACCGTGCGGCGCCGAAAACGGCTATGGCGGCATTCTTTGCGAAGTTAGAGGCTGTTCGTCAGGCCGGGTGCGACTTCAAGCAAAATGTTCCTGCGCCAGGATTGAGTTCCGTGAGCGCGCCGGTTTTTGATCTCAGTGGTTCAATAGCTTACGCGTTGACCTTGTTTGATGAGAGTGGGGTCATTGATGTGAGCCCCGGCGGTGCAGCCCAACAAGTGTTGCGCCATCATGCATACTGCCTGTCGGCAGCGCTGGGGCTACGGATTGATTATCCCACTGGTGATTTAGCGGTTACCTCAACGCGTTGAGTATCTCTAGTGTGCCTCGCATCAATGGTCGCTACTCGAGCTGGTTTTCCTGGCCGTCATTGGAACGACTTCACTCAGCACAGCCAGGCAAACCGCGTCTCCTACCTGTTGGGTGGAGGCAGAGCCCTGCATATCCGGCGTCTTCGGCCCACTGGCGATCGTCTGCTCAATTGCCGCCAGGATGCCGTTGTGCGCAGCGTGATAGCGCGCATCGCCGTTCCCGAGAAAATCAAGCATCATCGCCCCGGCCCATATGGTGGCGATCGGATTGGCGATATTTTTACCGTAGATATCCGGCGCTGAACCGTGGACCGGCTCGAACAGCGACGGGAAGGTGCGCTCCGGGTTGAGATTGGCCGATGGCGCAATACCAATGGTACCGGTGCAGGCCGGGCCGAGATCGGAGAGAATATCACCGAACAGATTGGAGCCGACGACCACGTCAAACCGCTCCGGCTGCAGCACGAAGCGGGCGCAGAGAATATCGATATGCTGCTTGTCCCAGCGGATCTCGGGATAGTTTTTGGCCATCTCCTCCACCCGCTCATCCCAGTAGGGCATGCTGATGGCCAGCCCGTTGGATTTCGTCGCCGAGGTCAGCGTTTTGCGCGGGCGGCTTTGCGCCAGCTCGAAGGCGTAGCGCAGGATACGGTCAACGCCCCGGCGGGTAAAGATCGACTCCTGAATCACCACTTCATGCTCGGTGCCTTCATTGGCGCGCCCGCCCAGAGCGGAATATTCGCCTTCGGTGTTCTCGCGCACCACGTAGAAATCGATATCGCCAGCCTTTTTCCCCGCCAGCGGGCAGGGGACGCCGGGGAACAGGCGCACCGGGCGCAGGTTGACGTACTGATCGAACTCGCGGCGGAACTTCAGCAGCGACCCCCACAGCGAGATATGATCCGGGACGGTATCCGGCCAGCCGACGGCGCCAAAGTAGATGGCGTCGAACCCCTGTAACTGCTCGCGCCAGTCGTCCGGCATCATCTTACCGTGATGAGCATAATATTCGCAGCTTGCCCACTCCATCTGCTCGAAGCTCAGCGCCAGATCCCACCGCTGCGCGGCGGCTTTCAGTACGCGGATCCCTTCAGGCAGAACTTCTTTGCCAATTCCGTCACCCGGGATGGCGGCAATACGACAGGTTTTTTTCATTCCGGTTCTCACTTTTTAGCGATGATGTTTGACCACCTGCTTATCCTATAATTGACTGATTCATAATTAATCACGCTAACTGGTGAAACATAAAACACAGATCATGAATAATCTGCCGCTGCTGAATGATTTACGCGTCTTTATGCTGGTCGCCCGCCGGGCCGGGTTTGCCGCCGCCGCTGAGGAGCTGGGCGTATCGCCGGCTTTTGTCAGCAAGCGGGTTGCGCTGCTGGAGCAAACCCTGAATGTGATGTTGCTGCACCGGACCACCCGCCGGGTCACCATTACCGAAGAGGGAGAGCGGATCTACGAGTGGGCGCAGCGCATTCTGCAGGATGTCGATGAGATGATGGACGAGCTCTCCGACGTGCGTCAGGTGCCGCAGGGAACGCTGCGGATTATCAGCAGCTTCGGCTTTGGTCGCCGGGTGGTGGCCCCCGCGCTGTCGGCGCTGGCGCTTCAGTACCCGCAGCTGGAGCTGCGTTTTGATGTTCAGGACCGACTGGTGGATTTAGTCAATGAAGGGGTGGATCTCGATATTCGCCTCGGCGACGATATCGCGCCGAATCTGATTGCCCGCCAGCTGGCGCGCAATCACCGCGTACTCTGCGCGTCGCCGCAGTTCCTCGCCCGCCATGCGCCGCCGAAACAGCTGAGCGATCTGGCGGCTCTGCCGTGCCTGGTGATTAAAGAGCGGGATCATCCGTTCGGCGTCTGGCAGCTGCATAGCAAAGAGGGCCAGCACGCCATCAAAGTGACCGGGCCGCTGTCGTCCAACCATGGCGAAATTGTTCATCAGTGGTGTCTGGACGGGCAGGGGATTGCGCTCCGTTCGTGGTGGGACGTCAGGGAGAATATCGCCAGCGGGCATCTGGTGCAGGTGCTGCCGGACTACTGGCAACCGGCCAACGTCTGGGCGGTTTACGTCTCCCGCCTGGCGACGTCGGCTAAAATTCGCACCACCGTGGAGTTTCTGCGCCACTATTTCCAGCAACACTATCCGCAGCATGAGCCGACGGCCAGGGCCGTCGGCAAAGACGATTAAACCCCAAGGCGGTCGCGCAGGCTGTAGTAGGCGGCGCCCATCGCGGTAAAGGGGATACGCAGGCTGCGGCCGCCCGGGAACGGGTAGTGCGGCAGTTTGGCAAAGGCGTCGAAACGCTCGGCATCGCCGCGCAGCAGTTCCGAAATCAATCGTCCGGCGAGGTGGGTACAGGTGACCCCATGCCCGCTGTAGCCCTGCATGTAGTAGATGTTGCTATCCAGGCGACCAAACTGCGGCATCCGCGACAAGGTCAGCAGGAAGTTGCCCGTCCAGCGGTAGTCAATCTTCACCCCCTGCAGCTGTGGGAAGGTTTTCAGCAGCTTTGGCATAATCAGCCGCTCCACATCGTCCGGGTCGCGGGCGCCGTAGACCACGCCGCCGCCGTACAGCAGGCGGTTATCGCCGGTCAGACGGTAGTAGTCCAGCAGGTAGTTACAGTCTTCCACACAGTAGTTTTTCGGGATCAGCGAGCGGGCGACCTCCTCCGACAGCGGCGCGGTGGTGACCACCTGGGTGCCGCACGGCATGCTGCGCTTCGCCAGCTCCGGCTCCAGTTTGTCACCGAGATAGGCGTTGCCGGCGACGATCACATAGCGGGCAGCGACCTGGCCGCGGGCGGTGCTGACCACTGCCGGGCTGGTGTGCTGGATGCGGGTGACCGGCGACTGCTCATACACCCGGCCGCCGTTCAGGCGAATAGCGTCCGCTTCGCCGATGGCGAGGTTGAGCGGGTGAATATGGCCGCCGCTGTGGTCGAGCAGGGCGCCGACGTAGCGGTCGCTGTCCACTTCGCGACGAATCGCCTCTCTGTCCAGCAGCTCCAGCTGCGTGTTGCCGTAGCGCTCCCAGTTGGCTTTCTGTTCTTCCAGCGTCTCCAGCTGTTTATGGTTCATCGCCACGAACAGGCCGCCCGGTCGGTAATCGCACTGGATCTGATAGCGCTGGATGCGTTCGCGGATAATATCGCCGCCTTCGAACATCATGCTGCCGAGCATTTTCGCCGCATCCGGGCCGTAGTTTTTTTCAATCACGTCGATATCGCGGCTGTAGGAGTTAACCAGCTGACCGCCGTTGCGGCCGCTGGCGCCGAAGCCGATGCGCGCCCCTTCCAGCACCACCACGTCGTAGCCCATTTCGGCAAGATGCAGGGCAGATGAGAGGCCGGTGTAGCCGCCGCCGACGACGCAGACGTCGCAGCTTATCGATTCGTCCAGCGTCGGAAAGGGTTCATATTTGTTGGCGCTGGCGGCGTAATAGCTGGTGGTATGTTCGGTCATGATTAAGACTCCAGGGCAATCCAGATGGTTTTCAATTCGGTGAATTTTTCCAGGGCGTGCAGCGACTTATCGCGCCCGTTGCCGCTCTGTTTGTAACCGCCGAAGGGGACGGTCATATCACCATCGTTATAGTTGTTGACGAAGACCGAACCGGCCTTCAGGCGGCGGCTCATGCGGTGGGCGCGTGAGAGATCGCGAGTCCATACCGCGGCCCCGAGGCCGTAGTCGCTGTCGTTGGCAAGCCGCAGCGCCTCGTCTTCGCTTTTGAATCGCGTCACCACCAGCACCGGGCCGAAGATCTCTTCCCGGCTGAGGGTGGAAGCCGGGTCGACGTCAATGAAAATGGTCGGGCCGACGGCGGCAGGCCATGGATTTTTCCGCCCGTCGAGGAACAGGGTGCTTTTACTTTCGCCGCCGCGAATAAAACTGTGCACGCTGTCGGCATGGGTGTTGTCAATCAGCATGCCCATGGTGGTGTTTGGGTCGAGCGGGTTGCCCGGCTGCCAGTGTTGCGCTTCGGTTTTCAGTCGCGCCAGGAACTCGTCGGCGATGCTCTCCTCCAGCAGCAGGCGGGTGCCGGCGATGCACACCTGGCCCTGGTTGTAGAAGATGCCGCCGGCGGTGGCGCTGACCGCTTTTTGCAGATCCGGGCAGTCGGCGAAGACGATGTTGGCGCTCTTGCCGCCCGCTTCCAGCCACACGCGCTTCATATTGCTGTCGCCGGCGTCTTTCAGCAGCTGCTTGCCGGTGCGGGTGGAGCCGGTAAAAGTAATGACCTCCACGTCAGGATGCAGGGCGAGCGCCTGTCCGGCCTCGTGACCAAAGCCGCTGACCACGTTCAGCACGCCGTCCGGCAGGCCAGCCTCTTTCGCCAGCCCGGCGAGGCGCAGGGCGGTGAGCGGCGATTTTTCCGACGGCTTAAGGATCACGCTGTTGCCTGCCGCCAGCGCCGGACCGAGCTTCCAGCAGGCCAGCAGCAGCGGGAAGTTCCATGGCACCACCGCGGCGATGACGCCAATCGGTTCGCGGACGATCATCGCCAGCTCGTTGCTGCCGGTGGGGGCCACTTCGCCATAGACTTTATCCAGCGCTTCGGCATACCAGCGGATGGCGCGGGCGGCGCCGGGAATATCGTCGCGCAGGCTGTGGCGAATCGGTTTGCCGGTATCCAGCGTTTCCAGCAGCGCCAGCTCTTCGCGGTGGGCCTCCATCAGGTCGGCGAAGCGTGTGAGAACCGCTTTACGCTGCGCGGGGGCGGCCTGTGACCAGTCGCCGTTATCAAAGACCCGACGCGCGGCCTTCACCGCCAGCTCGACGTCGGCTTTTTTGCCGCGGGCGACATGGGCTAATGTTTGCTGCGCGGCAGGGTCAATGGTTTCAAAGGTGGTATTATCGACCGCGGCGCAATATTCGCCGTTAATAAATAATCGTGTTTCAATGGCCAGGCTTTTCGCTTTTTCCTGCCAGTAAGCCAGGTGCTGAAAATTCATCATGACTCCTTAAAAACATTATCGGCAAATTAATCATTTCGGCGTTTTCAGGCTGCACGGGGGCGCTGCGCCAGGCGCAGGGCATCGTGAATCCCCGGAGTTGAATACCGTTTTATTGCCCTAAATTTCGGCAGGTTGTCTGCATGCCGAATAATTCAGGGACGAGTCGCCATTCACGGCGTTAATTATTTCAGGGCCAGCAGGAAATAGGATTCCCTTCCGGCACAAACGTTATGACGGCGAGTTTTTCGCGGCGACGAAAATAAAATTTCCGCCGTCGCAGGTCTGAAGAAAGCCTGAACCTCGTTCAGGCTAACTATTCAGAATGTGGTGGGGGTGTGGGCACTGATGATGCGGCAGATGCCTGCCGAGGTGTTGCTGAAGCTGTGCGGGATGCCGGTGTTAATGGCATAGCTCTGTCCAGCCACCAGGTGGTACGACTGACCGTTAATGGTCAGCACGATCTCCCCCTCCAGTATGGTGCCTATCTCCTCACCCTGATGCTTAATCCTCTCCCCGGTCGTGGTTCCAGGCTGGTAAGTTTCAAAAATCATCGCCAGCGTACGGTTCGGATTTCCGTTATGAACCAGCTTCATGGAAACGCCCTGACTGCCCATTTCGATAAGGTCATCCTGATTAATGACCACCTGGGGTTCGTCCGGCTTTTCGGGTTCAGAAAAGAATTCCGAGAGCGACAGCCCATAGACTTTCAGCAGCTTTTGCAGCGTACTGATGGCGGGACTGACTTTGTCCTGCTCTATGGTGCTGATGGCACTATGTGTTAACCCAGACAGTTCGGCGGCACGACGCTGCGAGAGACCCAGCTGTTGGCGGATCTCTGACAGACGTTTCCCTGGCGCCAGTCCGTCATCGCTCATATTTGCATTTCCTTAACGGTAGTGGTCAGCGCCGCCGCTTTTCAGCATGATGGCCCTGACAGGCGGTGATAAAACCATCAAACAACATACGCGACAGGGCGTATTCGCTACTGTTCCATTCAGGATGCCACTGTACGCCCAGCGCGAAAGGGTGATCGTTCACGCTGACCGCTTCCACCAGTCCATCCGGCGCTCGCGCCTCCACGCGCAGCTGCGGACTCAGGGTTTTTGCCCCTTGTCCGTGTAGCGAGTTTACCCAAAACGTGTTGCAGCCCGGTATCAATTGCGACAGCAATCCTCCTTCCTGAACCTCAACCTGATGGGACGGGGCATACTGCTGCTCGACGGGCAGTTCAGGATCTTCGCGATGCTCCAGCAGCTCAGGCTGCTCGAACAGACGACGATACAGAGTCCCACCGGTGGCGACAACCAGTTCCTGCAGTCCACGACAGATGGCGAAAATGGGGATGCGCCTTTCGAGTGCGGCGTTAATCAGCGCCATGCTCAGAAGATCACGCCCGGGGTCGGCGTCAGGCTCATCGCCGTTTTCACCATAAAGGTGCGGCTGCACGTTACTGGGGCTGCCTGGCAGGTATATCCCGTCCAGTTTATCGACTAACGCGTTCAGCAGCTCCGGCTCCGCCAGCGCATGCGGCAGGGCGATCGGCAGTCCGCCGGCGTTAACAATTGCATTCAGGTACTTTTCTTGCAAGGTCTGGGTCTGGTGACCCTTAAGCCTGTTTCTACACATCACGACGCCAATAACTGGCTTGTACATTATATTTTCCATGATCGCCCTCACAAAGTGGACTAAATTATGACCGCTATAGCGGGTTTAACGGCCATATCGTTCAATATTTTCTCAATCTAGCAGTGGAAATAGCCCTTTGCAAACTTAATTTAACATTTGACAAACAATTTATTTGCATACACAGTCGATGGGGTGGACATTATATTTAACGGTCTGAGTGCAGGACCGAAACCAAACCAACGGCGGTGAATCATGGAAACCAATATCGTAGAAGTTGAGAATTTTGTTCAGCAAACGGAAGAGAGACGGGTCAGCGCGTTCGCGAAAGAAGTGAAGCGCTACCTCGAAACCTACCCTGATACCCAATATGTCGATGTCCTCCTCACTGATCTGAACGGCTGCTTCCGCGGCAAGCGCATCCCCGTTGCCGGCCTGAGCAAGCTGGAGAAAGGCTGTTATTTTCCGGCCTCGGTGTTTGCGATGGATATTCTCGGCAACGTCGTGGAAGAGGCCGGTCTGGGCCAGGAGATGGGCGAGCCGGATCGCAGTTGCATCCCGGTGCCCGGTACCTTAACGCCTTCAGCGGCCGATCCGCAGTCGATAGCCCAGGTACAGCTGACTATGGTTGATGAAGATGGCGCTCCCTTTGACGTTGAGCCGCGGAACGTACTCAACCGCCTCTGGCAGCAGCTGCGCCAGCGCGGGCTGTTCCCCGTGGTAGCGGTAGAGCTGGAGTTCTATTTACTGGACCGCAAACGCGATGCCGAAGGCTACCTGCAGCCGCCGTGCGCGCCGGGCACCGACGATCGCAACACCCAAAGCCAGGTCTACTCGGTCGATAACCTGAACCACTTTGCCGACGTGCTCAACGACATCGACGAGCTGGCGAAACTGCAGCTGATCCCCGCCGACGGCGCGGTGGCCGAAGCCTCGCCGGGCCAGTTTGAAATCAATCTCCACCATACCGATAACGTGCTGGACGCCTGCGATGATGCGCTGGCGTTAAAACGTCTCGTGCGTTTAATGGCGGAGAAGCATAAGATGCACGCCACTTTTATGGCCAAGCCTTATGAAGAGCATGCGGGCAGCGGGATGCATATCCACATCAGCATGCTGAACAATAAAGGGGAAAACGTGCTGGTGGACGGCGACGGGGAAGACTCCGCGCTGCTCAAACGCGCGCTGGCCGGGATGATCGATCTGATGCCGGCCTCGATGGCGCTGCTGGCGCCGAACGTGAACTCGTATCGCCGCTTCCAGCCGGGGATGTATGTCCCGACGCAGGCTTCCTGGGGCCATAACAACCGTACCGTGGCGCTGCGGATCCCGTGCGGAGAACGGCAGAACCACCGCGTGGAGTATCGCGTGGCGGGAGCGGACGCCAACCCGTATCTGGTGATGGCGGCGATTTTCGCCGGTATCCTGCACGGGCTGGATAACCCTCAGCTGCCTTTGCAGGAAGAGGTGGAAGGTAACGGCCTGGAACAAGAAGGGCTGCCGTTCCCGATCCGTCAGAGCGACGCGCTGTGGGAGTTTATGCAGAACGATCACCTGCGTGAGCGTCTCGGCGAGCGTTTTTGCCACGTTTTCCATGCCTGCAAGCATGATGAATTATTGCAGTTTGAGCGTCTTATCACAGAAACTGAAATTGAGTGGATGTTGAAAAACGCCTGATGGTCGCCCCGCGAGGGGCGCATGAGTTGAGTCATGAGTAGCATCATACGGCCTGAGCGGAGCCTGGTCGTCCTTTTTGCTGGGAGCCCAGCCATTTCCCGGATGTCGCGTTAAGGAGCGCAGGCGGCAACGGGGCTTCAGTTAACGACACAGTGTGTGACGAGGAAATGAGATGATGCAGATGTTCAAATATCCGCAGGGAGAGGGAGGCCGCTCAGGCCGCATTGGATGCCAGCCAGCAACCGCTCACCGGTCCGTCTTACCCTTTTATTTATGCCTTACCCCCTTGCTAAGCAGGTTTGTCACGCGAACGTTGTGCCCGCAAACTGTTATCCGCAAGGGGGGAATGGTCGATGGCAATTAATCTTCCTGCCCATAACGCCGCTCAGGCGGGCAGACCGCGTCTGCGTAAATCCCTCAAACTCTGGCAAGTGGTGATGATGGGGCTCGCCTATCTGACGCCGATGACGGTGTTTGATACCTTCGGCATTGTCTCCGGCATCAGTAACGGCCACGTCCCGGCGTCGTATTTGCTGGCGCTGGCTGGCGTGCTGTTCACCGCCATCAGCTACGGCAAACTGGTGCGCCAGTTCCCGGAAGCCGGCTCTGCCTACACCTACGCGCAAAAATCCATCAGTCCGCACGTCGGTTTTATGGTCGGCTGGTCGTCGCTGCTGGATTATCTGTTCCTGCCGATGATCAACGTCCTGCTGGCGAAGATCTATCTCTCGGCGCTGTTCCCGGAAGTGCCGCCATGGGTGTGGGTGGTGACCTTTGTCGCCATTCTGACCGCCGCGAACCTGAAAAGCGTTAACCTGGTGGCCAACTTCAACACCCTGTTCGTGCTGGTGCAGATCTCGATTATGGTGGTGTTTGTCATTCTGGTGGTCCAGGGGCTGCACAAAGGCGAGGGGGTAGGGACCGTCTGGTCGCTGCAGCCGTTTATCAGCCAGAATGCGCATCTGATCCCGATTATTACCGGGGCGACCATCGTCTGCTTTTCGTTTCTCGGCTTCGACGCGGTGACCACGCTGTCGGAAGAGACGCCTGACGCCGCGCGGGTGATCCCGAAGGCGATTTTTCTCACCGCGATGTACGGCGGCATTATTTTCATCGTCGCGTCGTTCTTTATGCAGCTGTTTTTCCCGGATATTCATCGCTTTAAAGACCCGGACGCCGCGCTGCCGGAGATTGCGCTGTACGTGGGCGGCAAGCTGTTCCAGTCAATTTTCCTCTGCACCACCTTTGTTAACACCCTGGCGTCCGGCCTGGCGTCCCATGCCAGCGTCTCCCGTCTGCTGTACGTGATGGGCCGCGATAACGTCTTCCCGGAGCGCATTTTCGGCTATGTGCATCCGAAATGGCGCACCCCGGCGTTGAACGTGATTATGGTGGGTATTGTCGCGCTGTCGGCGCTGTTCTTCGACCTGGTGACCGCCACCGCGTTGATTAACTTCGGCGCGCTGGTGGCCTTCACCTTCGTTAACCTGTCGGTGTTCAACCACTTCTGGCGGCGCAAGGGGTACAACAAAACCTGGAAGGATCGACTGCACTATCTGCTGCTGCCGATGGTCGGGGCGTTGACGGTAGGGGTGCTGTGGATCAACCTCGAGGCCACTTCCCTGACGCTCGGTCTGGTGTGGGCGGCGCTTGGTCTGCTGTATCTGGCTTATCTGACCCGTCGCTTCCGTAAACCGCCGCCGCAGTTCGATGCCGCCAAGGCGGAGCAGGCCTGGGAGTCCTAGAGCCTGACGCAGAAACCGAACAAAGGCAGGCCCGCAGGCCTGCCTTTGTTATGGCATCGGTAAGGGACAGTACAGGATGGTAAAGAAATCAGCAGAAAACGGCGGAGAACGGAAGGTATTATTTCTTCTTTTTATGGACAGGTAACTGACTGGCGCGCCGCTCTTTGAGGTACGACACCAGACTGTAGATGGCGACGCCCAGCAGCGCCACCGCGACGATAAAGAGAATAAGACCCGACATAGACCAACCTAAAATTCTGTTTAGAAAGGGAAAAAGATACAGGGCTCAGTTGAAGATAACATCGGGATATGTCTGAAAGATGACGCCTCATCGCGGGAATATCCGCCGCAGGGGTTGTGATAAAATATTTCCCGCAGGAATGTGACAGCCTGGGTTTCAGCTGAAAGGGCGTAACACTCCGTTAAGTGATTTTACAGAAGTGCGGCCAGCAGCGGGTTACGCTGACCGCGAATTAGAATGATCTGAGAGCAAGACATGTATAAGAAAACCCTCAGCCTGCTGGGCGTGGCGCTGGCGCTGACGGCCTTCGCCAGTCAGGCTGAAAATGAACGTCAGGCGATCCGCGAGCGGATCGTGGAGCAGGTCCTGAAACCGTGTGAAGGTAAAAAAGCGGGCGATAAGGTGGTGATCACCGATCGCCGCGGCGGTGAGCACGAGGCGATCTGTACCCTGGCGGCGGTTCCACTGCCGGAGTGAGTTAGCGATATCGCGGCGCCGGTTGCCCGGTTCGCGCGCTGGTAAACAGCGCCAGTCGCGTCTGCTCGAAAGCCTCCCACAATCCCAGGTCATGCACGGGCGGTAAGGTGACCTTTTCCCCCATCTCCAGTCCTCTGAGGGCGGCGTCAACCAGATCCTCGGTGGTCATGACCGTACCGGTGGGCAGGGCGTCCAGCGCCACGCCGGAGGTCGGCCACAGATCGGTGGCGGTCGCCGCCGGCAATACCGCCTGAATACGCACGCCGCTGTCGGCAAACTCATCCTGCAGGCCACGGGTAAAGCTCAACACCCACGCTTTGCTGGCGCTGTAGACCGCGCTGCCCGGCAGCGTATGCAGCGCGAGAATAGAGGCAATATTGATCAGCGTTCCGCGGCCCCGGGGAGCGAAAGCGGCCAGCGCGGCATAGCTCAGGCGCAGGAGCGCGGTGGTGTTGAGCGTATGAATCGCCTGGTGCTCGCGCGGCGTACTGGCGAGAAAGCCCGCCATTTTTGCCGTGCCGGCGTTGTTGATGAACAGGTCAATGGCGGGATCGTGCTGCAGACGCTGCTCCACGGCTTCAATGCCTTGCTCCTCGCTCAGGTCGGCCTTGACGATGCTGGCCCGGATGGCGTAGCGCGCCTGCAGCTGCCCGGCGAGCGCCTGCAGCCGATCTTCACGGCGGGCGGCGAGGATCAGATCGTAGCCGCGAGCGGCGAGTCGTTCGGCATAGATCGCGCCGATACCTGAGGAAGCGCCGGTGATAAAAGCAGTGTGCGATGACTGGGACATGAGTATTGCCTCTTAAAAGGTTGCATAATTAAACCAAATTCAGCATGAGATACTTGGTTTAATAATGCAACCATTTGCCGGGCTTTTTTTATTTTTGCCTGCCGCGGGCAGCGATTAGTCGTTCAGCGGAACGGCGATGGTGATATCCGCCGGGGCCAGCTCACGGCCATCCGCCGCCTGCAGGACCAGTTTACGCAGGGGCTGGCGCTGCTGGCGGTCAATAAGCCGGGTTGCCGGTTCGTCAGGATCGAACAGATAGTCATCCGCCCACTGGGAAAGGGCGACCAGCACGGTCTGCAGGGCGCGGCCCTTATCCGTCAGGACGTACTCCTGCCAGGCGCTGCCGTCGGAGGCCGGCTGCAGACGCAGGATGCCTTCATCCACCAGCATTTTCAGGCGTCCGGCGAGCATATTTTTGGCAATGCCGAGGTTTTTCTGGAATTCACTAAAACGGCACGCCCCGCGCAGGGCATCGCGGACGATAAGCAGCGACCACCAGTCACCGATAACGTCGAGGGAGCGGGCGACAGGACAGCAGCTGTTTTCAAGACGGGTACGTTTCACGAAAGCCTCCGGGTTAGTTGTTTCATTATAAAACTATTTGGTCGGCAGAGGAAATTTTCGGCGGCGGTCTAAGTTTGCGAGCGAATGCCAGGAAAAATGGCATAAATCCGTCACAATTAAGCCGATGATAATAAATGACTAAGGATGAAGGGATGAAAAAACGTCTACTCGCCGCCGCCGTAGCCGGCGCGGTCATGTTATCCGCCGGCGCTCTGGCGCAGGACACGGCCGCCCCGGAGGGGTATCAGCTGCAGCAGGTGCTGATCATGAGTCGTCACAACCTGCGCGCGCCGCTGGCCAATAACGGTAGCGTGCTGGAGCAGTCCACCGCCAAAGCCTGGCCGCAGTGGGATGTGCCGGGCGGCCAGCTGACCACCAAGGGTGGCGTGCTGGAGGTGTATATGGGCCACTATATGCGCGAATGGCTGGCGCAGCAGAAGCTGGTGACCAGCGGCGAGTGCCCGCCGGAAAACGCCGTTTATGCCTACGCTAACAGCCTGCAACGCACCGTCGCCACCGCGCAGTTCTTTATCACCGGCGCGTTCCCGGGCTGCGGCATTGCGGTGCATCATCAGCCGCAGATGGGCACCATGGACCCGACCTTCAACCCGGTTATCACCGACGACTCCCCGGCGTTTCGTGAGAAAGCGCTGCAGGCGATGGAAAAAGAGCGCCAGGGGATGCAGTTGACCGAGAGTTACAAGCTGCTGGAGACGATGATCGATTACCGCAACTCGCCCTCCTGCAAAGAGAAGCAGGTCTGTTCCCTGAGCGAGGGTAAAGATACCTTTAGCGCCGGTTATCAGCAGGAGCCGGGGGTGTCCGGGCCGCTGAAGGTGGGCAACTCGCTGGTGGACGCCTTCACCCTGCAATATTATGAAGGCTTCCCCAAAGACCAGGTGGCGTGGGGGGAGATCGCCAGCGATAAGCAGTGGCAGGTGCTGTCGAAGCTGAAAAACGGCTATCAGGATAGTCTGTTTACTTCGGTGGCGGTGGCGCAAAACGTGGCCAAGCCGCTGGTCAACTATATCGATAACGCGCTGGTGGGCGAGGGGGCCAGCAAGGCGAAAGTCACGCTGCTGGTGGGACACGACTCGAATATTGCCTCGCTGCTGACGGCGCTGGACTTTAAGCTCTATCAACTGCCCGGCCAGTATGAGCGCACGCCTATCGGCGGCAAACTGCTGTTTCAACGCTGGCACGACAGCGGCAGCAACCGCGATCTGATGAAGATTGAGTATGTCTACCAGAGCACCGAGCAGCTGCGTAACGCCGACCCATTGACGTTGCAGACCCCACCGCAGCGGGTCACGCTGGCGCTTAACGGCTGCCCGGTCGATGACCAGGGTTTCTGCCCGCTGGAGACCTTTAAAAAGGTGATCAACGAGGCGGCGAAATAACGAAAAAACCCGGAGCAATCCGGGTTTTTTAGCAGGTTAGGGTGAGACTCGGCAGGGATAAACGTCCTAAACGTTTTTACGCTCAATCGTCTGTTCACCCCAGAACAGCGCATCTTTATCGGTTTTGGCAAAGGCCAGCGCCAGCACTTCGTCGCTGCCTTCCTCCCAGATTTGCTCCGCCAGTTTTTCATCATAGTGGGCGACTTCGAAAATCGCCTCGGCGATCTCCGGCGAGGTGTTACGTAAACTTGCCCATTCGCCGACGCGATGTGCTTTTGCTTCTTGAGTTGGCATAGTGCTCCTCCTGCGGAAGATTAGCCGTGCAATTTAACGGCCAGTTTGGCGACATGTTCACCCTGATAGCGGGCGATGGCTAACTCTTCCTCGCTTGGCTGACGCGAGCCGTCGCCGCCGGCAATAGTGGTTGCGCCATAAGGCGTCCCGCCGCGGACCTGGGAGATATCGAACAGCTCCTGGGCGCCGTAGCCGATCGGCACGATGATCATGCCGTGGTGGGCCAGCGTCGTCCAGGTGGAGGTAATGGTTTGTTCCTGGCCGCCGCCGGTGCCGGTTGAGCTGAATACGCTGGCGATCTTGCCATACAGCGCGCCGGATGCCCACAGGCCGCCGGTCTGATCGAGGAAGGTGCGCATTTGTCCGGACATATTGCCGAAACGAGTCGGGGTACCAAAGATGATGGCGTCATACTCAGCCAGTTCCTGCGGCGTAGCGACAGGCGCGTTTTGCGTTTTACCGCCTGCTTTGGCAAACGCTTCTGCCTGCATGGTTTCCGGCACGCGCTTCACAACCACCTCAACGCCGTCCACCCGGTTCGCCCCATCGGCGACGGCGTGAGCCATGGTTTCAATGTGTCCATACATGGAATAATAAAGCACCAGAATTTTAGCCATTTCCATCACTCCTCGGTTGCATTATAAGCCAGCCAAATAGCTGGTACCTTTAAAGATAAAGCCTCTGCCGAAGAGTGCAAATCCAACGGGCATTTATTTGATTTATAACAAAATGACAAAGCATTATTTACTTTTCCTTGCGCAGCGCGGCCTGAGCGGCGGAGAAGCGGGAAGCGATGCCTCCGCCATTCTGGCCGGTGCGGCGAGGATGTAGCATCAGGATACATTTTCGCTAACTATTTTTTCTTCGTCAGCAGAGGAGGTTAGCGCCATCACGCGGCGCGAGGGGATTTTTTTCGCCAGGCTTTGTTTCTGAATGTGACATTTGCCATCGTCAGCGGCAGTCATTCACTAACCTTATAGATACGCGGCAGGACAGCGGCGTCGCCGCTCCCGCGTAATGCACTATGATGTCTAACCTAATGGAGGTCAGTAATGGCAAACCATCGTGGCGGTTCTGGCAACTTTGCTGAAGACCGTGAAAGAGCATCAGAAGCAGGACGTAAAGGTGGCCAGCATAGCGGGGGGAATTTTAAAAATGACCCTCAGCGCGCCTCAGAGGCTGGTAAAAAAGGGGGTAAAAACAGTCACGGTAGTCGTGAGAGTTAACGCGCGACTCGCACTGTTCTCTTTGATGCGGTGTTAATCTCCCCGACCCAACCGCATCGCCCTCGCCGCCGGCATCAGCCGGCGGTTTTTTTTTAGCAGTCGGAGGTTGCGCTCCCGCCGGGCCGATTGCACACTGGTCGCCCGTTAATCGTCATGGCTGTTTTATGTCTTCGTTAAAATTCTCCGTTAGCCGCCAGGAAGCGCTCCTTATCATGATCACCATGTTCTGGGGAGGGACCTTCCTTGCCGTGCAGTATGCGGTCAGCCTCAGCGGGCCGCTGTTTTTTGTTGGCCTGCGTTTCGCGACCGCCGCGCTGGCGGTGGGTCTGCTCTCGCTGCGCACCCTGCGCGGTATGACATGGCTGGAGGTGAAGGCGGGGGTGGCGATTGGCGTGGCGATTGCGCTGGGGTATGGGCTGCAGACCTGGGGACTGCAGTCGATCTCCAGCAGTAAGTCTGCCTTTATCACGGCGATGTATGTGCCGCTGGTGCCGCTGCTGCAGTGGCTGTGCCTGGGTCGTATGCCGGGGGTGATGTCCTGCGTGGGGATTGTGCTGGCCTTTATCGGTTTGATCCTGCTGGCCGGGCCGGAAAACAATCTGCTGGCGCTTGGCGTGGGGGAGATGATCACGCTGGCGAGCGCGCTGGCGATTGCCGCGGAGATTATCCTTATCAGCGCCTGGGCCGGGAAAGTGGATGTTCGGCGGGTGACGGTGGTGCAGCTGGCGACCGCGTCGCTGGTGGCTTTCGCCGCCATGAAGCCGGCCGGTGAGTCAGTGCCGCCGTTGACGCCGGCGCTGCTCGGCGTGGCGCTGGGGCTGGGCATTTTTAGCGCGATCATTCAGGTGACCATGAACTGGGCGCAGCGCAGCGTCTCGCCGACGCGGGCCACGCTGATCTATACCGGCGAACCGGTGTGGGCCGGTATTTTTGGCCGGTTGGCCGGTGAGCGTCTGCCGCTGCTGGCCCTCCTCGGCTGCGTCTTTATCCTCGCGGGAGTGCTGGTGAGCGAGCTGAAGTGGAAGCGCAAACCGCCACCGCAGATGTCAACGAATGACGATGCGCAGCCGCTCCCGGACCTGGCCGATCGTCGCGAGCCGTAATCTTTCCTTGTGCCCCGGCAGCGGCGCTTATTCTGCCAGGCGTTCCATCAGGCCATATCCCTCAGCCGTCGTACCCGCCCTGGTGCCGGATGGCGGCATAAATGCCTTCTCCGGCCTACATAACCATTTCTATATCAGATGGTTAACTCTTATCGTAGGCCCGCGCAAGCGCAGCGCCGCCGGGCGGTCAGACTCCATACCCGCGGCGGTGCCGGATGGCGGCATAAATGCCTTATCCGGCCTACATAACCATCTCTATATCAGATGGTTAACTCTCATCGTAGGCCCGCGCAAGCGCAGCGCCGCCGGGCGATGGCATCAGGCTCGGCGTCGCTTTTATGCCGGGTGGCGGTTGCGCCTTACCCGGCCTACGTTCGTACGACCTGCCGTTAATTTATTCACCATTGTTGCTGAAACTGCCGGTGCTGACGGCCTCAAAATCGCTGAGACGTTCCCGGAAGGCCGGGGCAGCCCGCATGGATGCGGGCTGAGGGCCGTGTTTTGCATGGACGCTGCCTCGGCCCGACCCGAAGCCTGCAGGGATAAGTCGAAGGGACCACGCAGTGGCGATTTTGCTGGCCGGAGCCCGGGGGTACAGGGGGCGGCGGCGACTGGCCGCCCCCTGTGCGCTCCCGGCGCCATGAGAGACATAACGCAGAAGACATATCGGGAGCGCCATCTGCCTGGATATAACCCAGAACAGCCGTTTTTCCGGGGCGAAACCGTTGCAAACCGATAACTGTATCGACTTATCCGGCCCCCACCGCTCCCTGCGCCAACGCCGCGCTAATGTGGCTTAAACCGGCGTTACCCTGGCCTCCTTCGCCTCACGCGTCCCGCGATGAAGCAGCGCGTGCAGCAGGATCGCCCCGAAGGTGGCGGTACCAATCCCGCCCAGCGTAAAGCCGCCCAGCGACAGCGCGAAATCGCCGGCGCCCAGCACCAGGGTCACAGACACCATGATCAGATTGCTGTTCTGGCTGAGGTCGACGCGGTTTTGCACCCAGATCCGCGCCCCGGCGACGGCGATCAGGCCAAAGACCACGATCGAGGCGCCGCCGATCACCGGCCCGGGAATGGTGTGGATTAATGCGCCGAATTTCGGCGAGAAGCCCAGCAGCATGGCAATCAGCGCCGCGGCGACAAACACCAGCGTCGAGTAGACCTTGGTCACCGCCATGACGCCGATGTTCTCCGCATAGGTCGTGACCCCGCTGCCGCCGATCGAGCCGGAGAGCATGGTCGCCAGACCATCGCCGACGAAGGCGCGCCCCATGTACGGATCCATATTGCGCCCGGTCATCCCGGCGACGGCCTTCAGGTGCCCGAGGTTCTCGGCCACCAGGATCACCGCGACCGGGGCAATCAACATCATCGCCTGGCCGTTAAAGGATGGGGTGGTAAAGTGCGGCAGCCCGAACCACGCCGCCTGGGCGAGGGGGGAGAAGTCCAGCGGTTTGCCGAGGCCAAAGCCGTTAGCCAGCAGGGCGTACAGCGCGCAGGCGACGATCAGGCCGACCAGGATCAGCAGACGCTGCAGCATCCCGCGGGTAAATACCGCGACTATGCCGATACAGAGCACGGTTAACACCGCCATCCAGCTGTCGAAGGCGCTGGCGGAGACGCTGCGCACGGCAATCGGCGCCAGGTTCAGGCCGATAGCCATCACCACCGCCCCGGTCACCACCGGCGGCATCAGGCGCTCGATCCAGCGGGTGCCGATCTTCATCACCACCAGACCGATCAGGGTATAGACCAGCCCGCAGGCGATGATCCCGCCAAGGGCGACGCTGAGGTGAGGGTTGAGTCCCTGGCCGTTAAAGCCGGTAATGGCGATCACCACCCCGACAAAGGCGGCGCTGGAGCCGAGATAGCTCGGCACCCGTCCGCCGGTGACGACAAAGAACAGCAGGGTGCCGACCCCCGACATCAGTATGGACAGGTTTGGGTCGAGCCCCATCAACAACGGCATCAGCACCGTCGCGCCGAACATCGCAACGGCGTGCTGCACGCCCATCACCAGCGTTTGCCCGGCCGATAAGCGTTCATCGGGCGCGACAACGCCGGATTCGGCGGCGGGGGAGGTCAGCTTCCAGCGAGGAAAATCGAAGAGTGCCATGATGATATCCCGGGTTAAAGGTTAACAAGCGGGTCGCATAAGCGTGTGATAGCCGCGGTCAAACCACATCAGACCCCGGGGTTCCGGGTGACGGGTAATGGCCACGACGTGACAAAACAGAATGTCGTGCGTGCCGACGCTGACGCGCTGGTCGATGCGGCAGTCAAAGCTGACCAGCGCCGCCTCCAGCCGCGGGCAGCCGGTGACGCCGGTCTGCCAGTCGGCGGCGGCAAAGCGCTCGTCCATCGCCGTTTTACCGCCAAACAGCGTTGACAGCGCCTCCTGTCCCGCCGCCAGGGTATTGACGCACAGCGTGTGGTGTTCGCTGAACACCGGCCACACGGAGGCTGAGCGGTTCAGACAGACCAACAGGGTCGGCGGGGTGTCGGTCACGCTGCAGACCGCGCTGGCGGTAAAGCCCGCCCGGCCCGCCGGGCCATCGGTGGTAATAATGTTAACCGCGGCGCCGACGCGGGCCATGGCGTCACGAAAACTCTCTTTGTCCGCTAACTTCATCGCCAACTCCTTATGCCAGCAGGCAGGCTTCATCAAAGGACAGACGCGGCAGGCGGCCATACAGTTTGCCGGGGTCGCCATAGCCGATGTTCACCAGCAGGTTGCTTTTCCAGCCGTTGTCGGCGAAAAACGCTGCATCGACTTTTTCCCGATCGAAACCGGACATCGGCCCGGTGTCGAGTCCCAGCGCCCGGCAGGCGAAAATCAGATACGCCGCCTGCAGGGAGCTGTTGCGAAACGCGGTCTCTTCCGCCAGCTGCGGGCTGGAGGTGAACCAGCTGCGGGCATCGCCGTGGGGAAACAGGGTCGGTAGCCGGTCGTAAAAGGCGCTGTCCCACGCCACGATGGCGGTCACCGGCGCCTGCATGGTTTTCTGCAGATTGCCGCTGGAGAGCGTCGGGCGGAGCTTCTCTTTGCCGTCCGCGCTGCGCACGAACACGATGCGCGCCGGCGAACAGTTGGCGGAAGTCGGCCCCATTTTCATCAGGTCCCAGACTGCCTGCAGCTGCGCATCGCTCACTGGCTTATCCAGCCAGCCGTTGTGGGTCCGGGCCTGGGTAAACAGCGTCTCGCAGGCCGTCTGGTTTATCGCGTCGTTCATCGGGTCTCCCTGGCGACCGGCAGCATAGCGGCCAGCCCGTCGCGTAAAATGGTATTAAAGGTATCGGCGTCGGTGACGTTGCAGGCATGCCCGCCCCACGGCATTTCCACGCGCTGGCTGCCGGGGATCGCCGTCTGCAGCACGCGGGAGCAGGAGGCCGGGACCAGCAGGTCGTCAGCGGCGCTAACCATCAGCGTCGGACAGGCGATGGCCGCCGCGCGACGGGAAAAATCAGCCTGCTTCAGGGCCTGCAGCCGCTTCAGCAGGTTCTCCTTGCCCTGAAAATGGCTGATGGCAAGCGCATCTTCGGCTTCGAGGCGCGGCAGGCGCGCGGCCATCCATTCCGCCGGGTAGAGAAACAGCGGCTGCGCTTCGACCCACGCCTGCGCGCCGCCGGCATGCAGCAGACGCTCGCGCACCAGGAAGCAGCGGCGGGTGTGCGGCGACAGCGACAGCCAGCCGTTGACCAGCACCAGGGCGCTCACCGCCTCGGGGCGATCGAGCGCCAGCTGCAGGCCAATCAGCGCCCCCAGCGCGTGGCCCACCAGCGCGAAGCGGGCGATCCCCGCCGCCTGCAGAGCGCTGAACAGCTCCCCGGCCATCGTCGCCATGCTGTAGTCGGCGGGCAGCGGACCGGCGTTCTCCCCGGTCCCGTTATGGTCATAACTTACCAGCTGATACTGTTCCTCCAGCGCCGCGCGCTGCGCCAGCCAGTAGCCGCCGCCGCCGCCCAGACCTGCGCTGAGGACCACCACCGGCGCGCCGGGCCATGGGGCCGGAGCAATATTGAGCCTCATCATGTCGGGGTGCCGATATGGGCGACGCTGGCGATTTCCACCAGCGCATCGGGCTTCACCAGCCCGCACTGAATGCAGAAGCGCGCGGGTTTATCGCCGGGGAAGAACTCGGCGTAAACCTCGTTAATCGCGGCGTAATTTGTCCAGTCGGTGATAAAGATGCTGTTGAAAGTAACATCCGCCATACTCCCGCCCGCCGTTTCGATAACGCACTTGATGGTCTCCAGCACGTGGCGGGTTTGCGCCTTTGGGTCGCCGATGTGCACCACATTGTTTTGCTTATCAAACGGCAGAGTGCCGGAGACGTAGATCACGCCATCGGCGAGCGTCCCCGGAACAAAGGGGGCAATCGGCGTGGTGGTGCCTGGCGGAATAATCACCTGTTTAGGCATAACGTTTCTCCTGGGCTAAAGACAGCGGGGTGGCAGGGGACAGCGCGCGGCAGAAGCTCTCGACGTCGCTGACCCAGCCGAAAAAGGTTTCTATATTGAACAGCGCCGCCTGCTGGGCGAAGGCCGGTCCGGCCTGATGGGTAGCATCCTCCAGCACCACGCCGAAGTATTCGAGGAAGAAACCATCGCGCAGCGTCGATTCGACGCAGACGTTGGTGGCGATCCCGGTGAACACCAGATGACGGATGCCGCGGCTGCGCAAAATGCTGTCGAGCGGAGTGTTAAAGAAGCCGCTGTAGCGCGGTTTCGGCAACACGATGTCGCCTTCCTGCGGCGTCAGCTCGTCCACCAGCTGATAATCCCAGCCGCCTTTCGCCAGCAGCTTGCCCTGCAGTTCCGGGCGCTGACGCATCGTTTTCAGCGCGTTGGACTTATGGTAGTTCGGCGAGCCCGGGCCGCCGGCTTCAACATACTGGTCATCCCAGCCGTTCTGGAACCAGATAATCAGCATGCCCGCGGCGCGAGCGGCGGCGACGGCGGTATTAATATTGTCGATAACCGGCCGGGTGGCGGAGACGTCAAATCCGGCGAGATCCAGATAACCGCCGAGGCTGGCGTAGGCGTTCTGCATATCGACAACAATCAGCGCGCTCTGCTGCGGCGCGAAGGTCAGGGATTCCGGGCGAGCGGGAAGGGTAATCATCAGGCCACCTCACGGGTAACAGGAGCAATATGGTCCCGGCAGCGCATCAGCGGCTGAATGCGTTCGCCAAAGGCGTCGATGCCGGCAAGAAAATCATCAAAGGTCAGCAGCACGCCGTCGGTGCCGGGCACGCTCGCGACTTCATCAAGCATACGGGCGACGCTGGCATACGATCCGACAAGGGTGCCCATGTTGATATTGACCGCCGAGGTGGGGTCGGCCATCTGGCGCACGTTGGTATCGCTGCCGGAGCGGGTGTCTTTCTGACTCTGCTCGGTGAGCCACGCCAGCGCTTCTTCATCGGCGCCCGCTTTGTAGTGCTCCCATTTGGCGCGCGCCGCTTCGTCGGTTTCGTCAGCGATCACCATGAACAGCACATAGGAGCCTACGTCACGGCCGGTTTTTTCCGCCGCCTGCATCATGCGCGCCGCGGTCGGCGCGAAGGCCGTTGGCGTGTTGACCCCTTTGCCAAAGCAGAAGTTATAGTCGGCGTGCTGGGCGGAGAAGGCCATGCCGGCGTCGCTCTGCCCGGCGCAGATCACCTTCATCGGCTGCGAAGGGCGCGGGCTGACCCGGCAGTCGTTCATGGTGAAGTAGTCGCCTTTGAAATCGCTGCGCCCGGTGCCCCACAGGTCGCGGAGCACCTGAACGTATTCGGTGAGATAGTCATAGCGGCTGGCGAAATAGTCATCCCCTGGCCACATGCCCATCTGGTCATATTCCGGTTTTTGCCAGCCGGTCACCAGATTGACGCCAAACCGGCCGCCGGAGATGGAGTCGATGGTGGAGGCCATCCGGGCGACGATCGCCGGCGGCAGCGTGAGGGTGGCGGCGGTGGCGTAGATCTGGATCTTCGAGGTTACCGCGGCCAGGCCGGCCATCAGGGTGAAGGACTCCAGGTTGTGATCCCAGAATTCGGTTTTCCCGCCGAAGCCGCGCAGCTTGATCATGGAGAGCGCGAAGTCGAAATGGTAGTGCTCGGCTTTCTGCACGATAGCCTTATTCAGTTCGAAGGTCGGCATATACTGCGGGGCATGGGTGGAGATCAGCCAGCCGTTGTTGCCAATGGGAACGAAAACACCAATTTTCATACCTACCTCTCTACAGTCATGGAAGATGGGTTGCGGTGGCGCGGCATCCTGCCTCTCCCTGGACCACCTCGCAGAAGAGGTAAAGCAAACGCGATGCCAGTTTTATAAATGCTAATGTTATTAATGTGTTGCTATTGGGTTGCTAAAAAGGACGATAAAAAAGTGGACTGGATGGTCAAAATCAGTGCACGAAAAAACGGCAGTCATGCGCAATCAGGGTGCATGGGGTCGTGTCGGCGAAGGGCTTTTGCTATGCTGGTGGCGTCAACTGAAGGAGAGGATGTATGGCACAGGGCGCGGCGAAGAAAAACGGCAAACGTTCACAAGCGGTCAGCGCCAAAAAGGAGGCCATCCTGGCCGCCGCGCTGGAGGCATTTTCGCAATTTGGTATTCACGGTACGCGGCTGGAGCAGGTGGCTGAGCGCGCCGGGGTGTCGAAAACCAATCTGCTCTATTACTACCCTTCGAAAGAGGCGCTGTACGTGGCCGTTCTGCAGCAGATCCTCGCCATCTGGCTGGCGCCGCTGAAGGCCTTTCGCGAGGATATCAGCCCGCTGGTGGCGATCCGCGAGTATATTCGTCTGAAGCTGGAGGTGTCCCGCGATCACCCCCAGGCCTCGAAGCTCTTCTGCCTTGAGATGTTGCAGGGCGCGCCGCTGCTGATGGGCGAACTGACCGGGGATCTGAAAGCGCTGGTCGATGAGAAATCGGCGATTGTTTCCGGCTGGATCGACCGCGGCAAGCTGGCGCCGGTCGATCCGCAGCATTTAATCTTTATGATCTGGGCCACTACCCAGCATTACGCCGACTTCGCCACCCAGGTGGAGGCGGTCACCGGCGCCACGCTGCAGGACGCGGCCTTTTTTGAGCAAACGGTCGATAATGTCCAGCGGATGATTATCGAAGGCATTCGCGTCCGTTAATTGGCCGGCGGCAGCGGGCAGCTTTGATCGCCGTCCTCGCACTGCAGCAGCGAGGCGAGGAAAGATTCCCGCTCCACGCTCTTATCGGTCATGCACTGGCTCACCAGCATCGGCTGCATGCTGCCGCCTTCGGCTCCGGACGCGAGGAAAGCGCAGTCGGCGTCGCGCAGGGCGATCCATGCCTGCTGGGCCTGCTTCAGTAATGTCTGCTGTTTACCCACCGCACGCTGCAGAGCCTGCTGCCAGGTGTCATTCAGCTTTTTGTCGGCTGCCTGATACTGCGCGGCCGCGCACTGATTCATTTCGGTTTGGGTGTTGGCGTTGCTGCACTCGTCCGCCAGCGCCGCGCCGCTGGCCAGCAAGACCGCCGCGGCAAATAACATGCGTTTCATTGTTCTGCTCCCATAAAAAAGGCTCCCGTCCGGGAGCCTTAATTAAGCACAGCTGACGTCGGCTGTCATTAGCTGATCGCATCGCCGATTTCCCGGATGGCGGCGCACAGCGCCACCGGGTAGCCCGTCTTAGCCGATGGTCATCAGGCTGGCGTTACCGCCTGCCGCCGCGGTGTTGACGCTCAGCGAACGCTCGATGTACAACCGCTCCAGCAGCAGATTGGTTTCGCCGCGGGCGAAGCCCTGCACGGAGACAATCGCCCCGTCGCGCGCCGCCACCTGCTCGCACAGCTCGCGCAGCTGGTCGGAGTCGCCGTGATAGATAACCGCGTCGAAGGCCTGGCCAGGCAACTGATCCGCTTTGGCGAAACGGATCCGCTCGCTGACGTCCCGCGGGAGTTTCTTCGCCAGATCGCGCTGCAGGGCGCTGTCCGGCCACAGCACTTCACAACCGACCGCCAGCACGGCCGCCAGCTGGATCAGCGCATCCTGCTCATTATCCGCCACGCACAGCACGCGCTCGCGAGGCATCAGCGTCAGGGTGTTGCGCTCGCCGGTGGGCCCCGGAAGCAGGCGTTGGGTGCCGCTTTGCGCCTGCTCGCTGTACTGCTGGCACAGCGCCTGCAGCTCAGGACGGCCCGCCGCCCACTGCTGCAGCGCCTGCAGCGGTTTTTCCAGCAGCGTTTTCAGCTGGGCGTCCAGCGGACGCTCTGCATCCTGGCGGGCGAAGGTCACGCCAACCGCGCCCTGCGGACGGCTGGAGAGCAGGCGGTAAAGGTACAGCGGACCGCCGGCTTTTGGACCGGTACCGGACAACCCTTCGCCGCCGAACGGCTGCACGCCGACCACCGCGCCAACCATATTGCGGTTGACGTACAGGTTGCCCACCTTCGCGCTGCCGGTGACCTGGGCGATGGTCTCGTCGATACGGGTATGTACGCCGAGGGTCAGGCCGTAGCCGGAAGCGTTAATCTGCTCCACCAGTTTGTCCAGCTCGTTACGGTTATAGCGCACCACGTGCAGCACCGGGCCGAAGACCTCTTTTTTCAGCTCGTCGAAGCTGTCGAGTTCGATAAGCGTCGGCGGCACAAAGGTCCCGTGGTTCCATTCGCGGGCGTCTTCGCTATTCTCGCGCACCGCCTGATAGACGGTGCGGCCTTTGGCGCGCATCGTCTGAATATGGCGTTCGATATTCTCTTTCGCTTCCGCATCGATAACCGGGCCGATATCGGTGGTCAGGCGGCCGGGATTGCCCATCCGGCACTCGCTCATCGCGCCGCGCAGCATGGTTAAGGTGTGGTCGGCTACCTCTTCCTGCAGGCAGAGGACGCGCAGGGCGGAGCAGCGCTGACCGGCGCTGTCGAACGCGGAAGCCAGGACGTCGATCACCACCTGCTCGGTAAGCGCCGACGAGTCGACGATCATCGCGTTCATGCCGCCGGTTTCGGCGATCAGCGGCGTTGGGCGTCCCTGAGCGTCGAGGCGGCTGGCGATATTGCGTTGCAGCAGGGTGGCCACTTCGGTGGAGCCGGTGAACATCACGCCGCGCACGCGCTCATCGGATGTCAGCGCGGCGCCGACGGTTTCCCCGCGGCCCGGCAGCAGCTGGATCACCCCTGGCGGCACGCCGGCTTCCAGCAGGATCGCCACGCCCTGGGCGGCGATAAGCGGCGTCTGCTCCGCCGGTTTCGCCAGCACGCTGTTGCCGGCCGCCAGCGCGGCGGCAATCTGCCCGGTGAAGATCGCCAGCGGGAAGTTCCATGGGCTGATGCAGACCACCGGACCCAGCGGACGGTGGGTTTCATTATCGAAATCGTCGCGCACCTGACCGGCGTAGTAGTGGAGGAAGTCAACGGCTTCGCGCACTTCGGCGATGGCGTTGCTGAAGGTTTTACCCGCTTCGCGCACCAGGATCCCCATCAGGGTCGGCATCTGGCTTTCCATCAGCACCGCGGCGCGCTCAAGAATGGCGGCGCGCTCCTGCGGCGGGGTGGCGAACCAGATGGGCGCGTTATTGATAGCGCTGGTGAGCGCCTGCTGCACTTCGTCATCGCTGGCTTCGCGGACGTAACCGACGATATCCTTCGGCTCCGCCGGGTTGACCACCGGCTGCATCTCGCCTTCGGCCACCGGCTGCTCCAGGATCGGCAATGCCTGCCATTTATGCAGGGCGCTGTTGAGCAGGGAAGAGGAGAGGGAGGCCAGACGATGCTCGTTAGCCAGATCCAGACCGGCGGAGTTGCACCGGCCGCTGCCGTAGAGATCGCGCGGCAGCGGAATTTTCGGGTGCGGCAGACCGGCCTGGCCTTCCTGCTGCGCCAGTTTTTCCACCGCGCTGACCGGGTCGGCCACCAGCTCGTCCAGCGGCAGGGTATTGTCCGCGATACGGTTGACGAAGGAGGTATTGGCGCCATTCTCCAGCAGACGACGCACCAGATACGCCAGCAGCGTCTCGTGGGTGCCCACCGGAGCGTAGATCCGGCACGGCCGGTTCAGTTTGCCGTCGGCGACTTTGCCCACCACCTGCTCGTACAGCGGTTCGCCCATGCCGTGCAGGCACTGGAACTCATACTGGCCAGGGTAGTAGTTCTGGCCCGCCAGCTGGTAGATAGCCGCCAGAGTATGGGCGTTGTGAGTGGCGAACTGCGGATAAATCAGGTTTGGCACCGCCAGCAGCTTTTTCGCGCAGGCGAGATAGGAGACGTCGGTGTAAACCTTGCGGGTGTAGACCGGATAGCCTTCGAGACCTTCCATCTGCGCGCGTTTGATTTCGCTGTCCCAGTAGGCGCCTTTCACCAGACGGATCATCAGGCGACGACGGCTGCGGGTGGCGAGATCGATCAGCGCGTCGATGACGAACGGGCAGCGCTTCTGGTAGGCCTGAATAACAAAACCGATGCCGTTCCAGCCCGCCAGCTCCGGCTCGAAGCACAGTTTTTCCAGCAGGTCGAGGGAGATCTCGAGACGGTCGGCCTCTTCAGCATCGATGTTAATGCCGATGTCATACTGGCGCGCCAGCAGGGTCAGCGATTTCAGACGCGGATAGAGCTCTTCCATCACCCGGTCATACTGGGCGCGGCTGTAGCGCGGGTGCAGAGCCGAGAGCTTAATGGATATGCCCGGGCCTTCATAAATGCCGCGGCCGTTGGAAGCTTTGCCGATGGCATGGATCGCCTGCTGATAAGAGACCATATAGGCCTGGGCGTCGGCGGCGGTCAGGGCCGCTTCGCCGAGCATATCGTAGGAGTAGCGGAAACCTTTATCTTCCAGCTTGCGGGCGTTAGCCAGCGCTTCGGCGATGGTTTCCCCGGTGACGAACTGCTCGCCCATCAGGCGCATCGCCATATCCACGCCCTTACGGATCAGCGGTTCGCCGCTCTTGCCGATGATGCGGTTCAGCGAGCGTGAGAGGCTGGTTTCGTTATGGGTGGAGACCAGTTTGCCGGTGAACAGCAGCCCCCAGGTGGCGGCATTGACGAACAGCGACGGGCTGCGGCCGATGTGCGACTGCCAGTTGCCGTTGCTGATTTTGTCGCGGATCAGCGCATCGCGGGTGGCTTTATCCGGAATACGCAGCAGGGCTTCCGCCAGGCACATCAGCGCCACCCCTTCCTGTGAGGAGAGGGAGAACTCCTGCAGCAGACTCTGCACCATGCCGGCGCGGCCGCTGGCGGTCTTCTGGTTGCGCAGTTTTTCCGCCAGCTGATACGCCAGCTTATGCGCCTGCTCGCCCAGCGGCTGCGGCAGTCGGGCCTGCTCCAGCAGCATCGGCACCGCGTCGGTTTCCGGGCGACGCCAGGCGGCGGTGATCGCCGCGCGGCTTACCGACTGCGGCAGGATCTGCTCGGCGAATTCGAGGAACGGCTGATACGGCTCTTCCGCCGGGGAACCCGCTTCATCGCTTTCATTGGCGGCCCCGGAGAGCAGCGCCGGCAGTTCGGGCAGCGTTTCGTCGTTCTCCAGCTTTTCCAGATAGTTGAAGATGGCCTGCTTAATCAGCCAGTGCGGCGTGCGGTCAATGCGGCTCGCGGCGGACTTAATGCGCTCGCGGGTTGCGTCGTCAAGCTTAACACCCATGGTGGTGGTGCCCATGCTCAAAACTCCTGTCATTTATCGTTAGGCTTATGCGGTTGCCTGAAAATATCCACTATGTTGCAACTTTGTGCAACCTTGTTAATTGAGGCGTGTGACGAAAGCCGTGAAATGGCGGATTTGTTAAAAATAGTGCCTAAAATAGCAGAATTTTAACCCCGGGCTCATAGGGTATTTGTATGCGTGAGTTAACACTTTTGTTTGGTGCAACCTTTAAAAACGTGAGAGAGTGCAACCTCTCGCAAATTGACGTTTTGCGCCGTCGGTTTTTCGTGTAAATGCTGTGTTAAATCGTTTGTGAAAAACCGAAGCTTCCGTCAGGATACGGTCGCCCAATTAAACAATGCGCCATTACCCCGTTCCGGTAGTGGAAAAAAACGACGAAGTTGGACGCTGTCGATAAAAATTCTGGAGACTTTGCATGGCTATTAGCACACCGATGCTGGTGACATTTATTATTTATATTCTTGGTATGGTATTGATAGGGTTTATTGCCTGGCGTTCGACCAAAAACTTTGATGATTATATTCTCGGGGGACGCAGTCTGGGGCCATTTGTGACCGCGCTTTCCGCCGGCGCCTCGGACATGAGCGGCTGGCTGCTGATGGGCCTGCCGGGCGCCATTTTCCTCTCCGGGATTTCCGAAAGCTGGATTGCCATCGGCTTAACGTTGGGGGCGTGGATTAACTGGAAGCTGGTCGCCGGGCGCCTGCGCGTGCATACCGAGGTGAATAATAACGCCCTGACGCTGCCTGATTATTTTACCGGCCGTTTTGAAGATAAAAGCCGGGTGCTGAGAATTATTTCGGCGCTGGTTATTCTGCTGTTCTTTACTATCTATTGCGCCTCGGGAATTGTGGCGGGGGCGCGTCTGTTTGAAAGCACCTTTGGCATGAGCTATGAAACCGCGCTGTGGGCCGGCGCGGCGGCGACAATTATCTATACCTTTGTCGGCGGCTTCCTCGCCGTCAGCTGGACGGATACCGTGCAGGCCAGCCTGATGATTTTCGCGCTGATCCTCACCCCGGTAATCGTGATTATATCCGTCGGCGGTTTTGGCGATTCGCTGGAAGTCATTAAGCAGAAGAGCATCGAAAATATCGACATGCTGAAAGGGCTGAACTTCGTGGCGATTATTTCGCTGATGGGCTGGGGACTGGGCTATTTCGGTCAGCCGCATATTCTGGCGCGCTTTATGGCGGCGGATTCGCACCACAGCATCGTCCACGCGCGTCGCATTAGTATGACCTGGATGATCCTCTGCCTCGGCGGGGCGGTGGCCGTCGGCTTCTTTGGCATCGCCTACTTCAATAACAACCCGAGCCTGGCGGGCGCGGTTAACCAGAACGCCGAACGCGTGTTTATCGAGCTGGCGCAAATCCTGTTTAACCCGTGGATTGCCGGGATCCTGCTGTCGGCGATTCTGGCGGCGGTGATGTCCACCCTGAGCTGTCAGCTGCTGGTTTGCTCCAGCGCGATTACTGAAGATCTGTATAAAGCCTTCCTGCGTAAAAACGCCGGTCAGAAAGAGCTGGTCTGGGTGGGCCGTATGATGGTGCTGGTGGTTGCCCTGGTAGCCATTGCCCTGGCGGCCAACCCGGAGAACCGCGTGCTGGGTCTGGTGAGCTATGCCTGGGCCGGTTTCGGCGCCGCCTTTGGCCCGGTGGTGCTGTTCTCGGTGATGTGGTCGCGTATGACCCGTAACGGCGCGCTGGCCGGGATGGTGATTGGCGCTCTGACCGTGATCGTCTGGAAGCAGTTTGGCTGGCTGGGCCTGTATGAAATTATTCCGGGCTTTATCTTCGGCAGCATCGGGATTGTGGTCTTTAGCCTGCTGGATAAAGCGCCGTCAGCCAGCATGCAGCAGCGCTTCGCCGAAGCGGATGCCCACTACCATACGCCGCCGCCGGTACGCGCCACGGCTGAGTAAGCTCATCTGACGCTCACGAGCCCGCCGCTGGCGGGCTTTTTATTGCCTGTTGCCGGGCCGGAATATTATAACCCTTGCTAATTATTTGAAAATCCGCTGATATTTCCTGACTAATAACAATGAGGATAGCAAAGATGACGTTCAGACAGGGTGCAATGGCGCTGGTGCTGGCAGGGTTACTCAGCGGCTGCGCGGCGGGTGGAAGTTCATCGGCCAGCGCGCCGAAGCCCGGCGCCTGCCCGGCGGATCAGTCCATGGTGCAAACCACGCTTTACTTCGGTCTGAGCCGCCCGGCGGGGAAAGACATCACCCCTGAAGAGTGGCAACAGTTTGTCGACCGCGACGTCACGCCGCGCTTTCGCGACGGGCTGACGGTGTTTGATGCCCACGGCCAGTGGCTTGGCCAGAATGGTCAGGTGGTGCGGGAGCAGAGCAAGGCGCTGATGGTGATCCATGGCCACGACGCGCAGAGCGAGACCGGTATTGAGGCCCTGCGCG
Organism: Klebsiella sp. C239; assembly: GCF_048822715.1. Classification (NCBI taxonomy): domain Bacteria; kingdom Pseudomonadati; phylum Pseudomonadota; class Gammaproteobacteria; order Enterobacterales; family Enterobacteriaceae; genus Klebsiella; species Klebsiella sp. C239. Next base: position 222,598 of record NZ_JBMEZK010000005.1, read on the forward strand.
AGGGCTATAAATCGCGCTTCGCGCAGGAGTCGGTGATGCGTGTCGACCAGCCGGTCTGCGTACAGTTTTGAGTTAACGGCGGGGACAGCCCCGCCGTTTGTCTTACAGCACCAGCCCGGCGAAGCTGGCCGAAAGCAGGCTCACCAGCGTGGCGCTATACACCAGCCGCAGGCCGAAGCGGGAGACAATATTGCCCTGCGGTTCATTCAGGCCTTTGATCGCCCCGGCGATAATGCCGATCGAGGCAAAGTTGGCAAACGATACCAGAAAGACCGAGAGAATGCCGAGCCCGCGCGGCGTCATGCTGGCGGCAATCTTTTGCAGCTCAATCATCGCCACAAATTCGTTAGCGACCAGCTTGGTGGCCATGATGCTGCCGGCGTTCAGCGCATCGCTCAGCGGAATGCCGACAAGCCAGGCCAGCGGATAGAAGACGTAGCCGAGGATCTGCTGGAAGCTGAGGCCAAACAGGGTAGCGAACAGCGCGTTAATGGCGCTGATCAGCGCGATAAAGCCGATCAGCATCGCCAGAATAATCATCGCCACCTTAAAGCCGGCCAGAATATATTCCCCGAGCATTTCAAAGAAACTCTGCGATTCATGCAGCTTCTCCAGCTTTATTTCCTGCTCGCTGCCCGGCCGCGTCGGGTTAATCACCGACAGCACGATAAAGGTGCTGAACATATTCAGGATCAGCGCCGCGACGACGTATTTGGCGTCCAGCATGGTCATATAGGCGCCGACGATCGACAGCGATACGGTCGACATGGCCGTCGCCGCCATGGTGAACAGACGCCGCGAGGAGAGGTCGCCCAGCACGCCTTTGTAGGCGATGAAGTTTTCTGACTGGCCGAGGATCAGTGAGCTGACGGCGTTAAAAGATTCCAGCTTACCCATGCCGTTGACCTTCGACAGCAGGGTGCCAATGACGCGAATAAAAATCGGCAGGATCCGCCAGTGCTGGAGAATACCAATCAGCGCGGAAATAAACACAATTGGACACAGGACGCCAAGGAAAATAAAGGCTAAGCCTTTTTCGCTCATGCCGCCAAAGACGAAATTGGTCCCTTCGGCGGCAAAGCCTAATAGCGAAGCAAAAAAGCCGGAGATATTTTTCACCAGCCACAGGCCGCTTTCGGCGTGCAGGAAAAAGAAAGCGAGCGCTATTTCGATAATAATCAACTGGAGAATATAACGAATACGAATTTTTTGTCTGTCATAGCTGGCAAGCCAGGCCAGGGCGAGGATCACCGCCAGCGCCAGCAGGAAATGAAAAAATGCAGTCATGTTGTTCTTTTCGCAGGTCAATAAGGCCGCCATTTAGCCATAGCCGCTGCGACGGGTAAATATCTGACGTAAAAAATCCTTTGCTTATTCTTTTCCCTCATAACAGGCGAATATTTTCATAAGTCATTATTTGCCAGCGATTTATTTACAACTGATCATCATTCTCTGCACATTTTGCTTGTGTTTCTGAGTATTGTAATGATAATCACTATCATAAATATTACCTGTTTTTGCATTCGTTGACGGTGCTTTACATTTAAGGGTATTGGCATGTTTGTCCCATTTCTCATTATGTTACGCGAAGGCCTGGAGGCGGCGCTGATTGTCAGCCTGATCGCCAGCTATCTGAAACGCACCCAGCGCGGCAACTGGATTGGCGTGATGTGGATTGGCGTGATCCTCGCGGCGGCGCTGTGTCTTGGCTTAGGCATTTTTATCAACGAAACCACCGGTGAATTTCCTCAGCGTGAACAGGAGCTGTTCGAAGGGATCGTCGCGGTCATCGCGGTGGTGATCCTGACGTGGATGGTCTTCTGGATGCGCAATGTCTCACGCAACGTCAAGCAGCAGCTGGAGCAGGCCGTGGACAAGGCGCTACAGCGCGGCAATCACCATGGCTGGGCGCTGGTGATGATGGTCTTTTTCGCGGTCGCCCGTGAGGGGCTGGAGTCGGTCTTCTTTCTGCTGGCGGCATTCCAGCAGGATGTCGGCATCTGGCCGCCGCTGGGGGCGCTGCTGGGGCTGGCCACGGCTATCGTGCTGGGCTTCCTGCTCTACTGGGGCGGTATCCGTCTCAACCTCGGCGTGTTCTTCAAATGGACCAGCCTGTTTATCCTGCTGGTGGCCGCTGGCCTGGCCGCGGGGGCGATCCGCGCCTTCCACGAGGCGGGCCTGTGGAACCTGTTCCAGGAGACCGCCTTCGATCTGAGCGCTGTGCTGTCGACGCATACGCTGTTCGGCACGCTGCTGGAAGGGATCTTCGGCTACCAGGAGACGCCAAGCGTCAGCGAAGTGGCTGTTTATCTGCTTTATCTGATCCCGGCGCTGGTGCTGTTTGCGCTGCCGCCGCGAAATAATACGACTGCCTCGCGGGCTGCCTGACCGGGCGCTGCGAGCTTATAAGCGACACTCTACTTACCGAAAGGGATGATCATGATGATTCATTTTCGCCGTAATGCGCTACGGGTGACCGTGGCCGCGCTGCTCAGCTCTGCATTCGGTGCTCAGGCTGCGGATATCCCGCAGGTCAAAGTCACCGTCAACGATAAACAGTGCGAGCCGATGCAGGTGACCGTTAACGCGGGTAAAACCCAGTTTATTATTCAGAACCACAGCCAGAAAGCGCTGGAGTGGGAGATTCTGAAAGGGGTCATGGTGGTGGAAGAGCGTGAGAACATCGCGCCGGGCTTTACCCAGAAGCTCACCGCGAACCTGCAGCCGGGCGAATATGACATGACCTGCGGCCTGCTCACCAACCCGAAAGGCAAACTGATCGTCACCGGCGCCGCCACCAAAGACGCGGCGAAAGCCGATGCGGTGCTGAGCCTCGGCGAAGCGATCACCGCTTACAAAGCCTATGTGACGGCGGAAACCGCGCAGCTGGTCAGCGGCACCAAAGCCTTTACCGACGCGGTGAAAGCGGGCGATATCGAGAAAGCGAAAGCGCTGTACGCCCCGACGCGCCAGTATTACGAGCGCATCGAGCCGATCGCCGAGCTGTTCTCTGACCTTGACGGCAGCATCGACGCCCGCGAAGACGACTTCGAGAAAAAAGCGGAAGATCCGAAATTCACCGGTTTCCACCGTCTGGAAAAGGCGCTGTTTGGCGATAACAGCGTCAAGGGCATGGAAAAATATGCCGATCAGCTGAACAGCGATGTGCTGGAGCTGCAAAAACGCATCAGCGAGCTGGCGTTCCCGCCGTCAAAAGTCGTGGGCGGTGCGGCAGGATTAATTGAAGAAGTCGCGGCCAGCAAGATCAGCGGTGAAGAAGATCGCTACAGCCATACCGACCTGTGGGACTTCCAGGCCAATATTGACGGCGCGCAGAAAATTGTCGACCTGCTGCGCCCGCAGCTGCAAAAAGAGAACAGCGCGCTGCTGGCGAAAGTGGACGCCAACTTTAAGAAAGTGGACAGTATCCTCAGCAAATACCGCACCAAAGACGGTTTCGAAACTTACGATAAGCTGACCACCGCTGACCGTAATGCGCTGAAAGGGCCGATCACCACCCTGGCGGAAGATCTGGCTCAGCTGCGCGGGATCCTGGGTCTGGACTAAGTCGATGGCACAACAGAAACCACACGACGTGAACGAGCCGTCACGTCGTCGCTTACTGAAAGGGATCGGCGCGCTTGGCGGCGCGCTGGCCATCACCGGCGGCTGCCCGGTGGCGCATGCGGCAAAAGCGGAAAGTTCCCCCGGGACGCTCGCACCCGACGCGCGTCAGGAAAAACAGCCATTCTACGGCCGGCATCAGGCGGGCATTCTGACGCCGCAGCAGGCCTCGATGATGCTGGTGGCGTTCGACGTGCTGGCGTCAGATAAAGCCGACCTCGAGCGTCTGTTCCGGCTGCTGACCCAGCGTATCGCCTTTTTAACCCAGGGCGGCCCGGCGCCGGATACGCCTAATCCCCGGCTGCCGCCGATGGATTCCGGCATCTTAGGGCCGTGGATTGCCCCGGATAACCTGACCATCACCGTCTCGGTCGGCCATTCACTGTTTGATGAGCGCTTTGGTCTCGCGGATAAAGTGCCGAGAAAACTGCAGCCGATGACTCGCTTCCCCAATGATTCGCTGGATGCCGCCCTGTGCCATGGCGACCTGCTGCTGCAGATCTGCGCCAATACTCAGGATACGGTGATCCACGCCCTGCGCGATGTCATCAAACATACGCCGGATTTGCTCAGCGTGCGCTGGAAGCGGGAAGGGTTTATCTCCGATAGCGCGGCGCGCAGCAAAGGCAAAGAGACCCCCATCAACCTGCTGGGTTTCAAAGACGGCACCGCTAATCCGGCGAGCCATGACAGCGCGCTGATGGATCAGGTCGTGTGGGTAACGGCGGATCAGGACGAGCCGGCCTGGGCCGTGGGCGGCAGCTATCAGGCGGCGCGCATCATCCAGTTTCACGTCGAGTTCTGGGACCGGACGCCGCTGAAAGAGCAGCAGACGATCTTTGGCCGCGACAAACACACCGGAGCGCCGCTGGGGATGAAAAACGAGCACGATACCCCGGATTACAGCAACGATCCTGGCGGCGAGACGATCGCGCTGGATAGCCATATTCGTCTGGCCAATCCTCGCACGCCGGAAACCCAGTCCAGCCTGATGATGCGCCGCGGCTACAGCTATTCGCTGGGCGTCACTAACGCCGGGCAACTGGATATGGGGCTGTTGTTCGTTTGCTATCAGCACGATCTGGAAAAGGGTTTTCTGACGGTGCAGAAACGGCTTAACGGCGAGGCGCTGGAGGAGTACGTCAAACCCATTGGCGGGGGCTACTTCTTTGTTTTACCCGGCGTAGTGGATGACAAGCACTACCTGGGACAGACGCTGCTGCAGGCCTGATACCGACCCTGTCCGCAAGGGCAGGGCGTTTTCTGCTGTTTTTCTCATTTTTCTTATATTTCCTGCCATGTGTTATATTTCTGTAATACAAATGACCGATAGTCTCCTACACTTGCTTAAGAACTATTTGTTGCGTCATTGTGAAAAATAAGTTGCATTAAGAATCTTTTTTGATGTACTTATTACATACGCGGTAGTTCCCGGCAGTGTGACGTTTCACTATGGAGATCGCGAATGGTAAGGTCCCGTACCGGACAACGTAAAACCACAGACCGTACTCTTCAGCACGGAAGCCCCGCTTCCGGCAGCGATTTTCTCACTCTTTCTCCCTCCGCTTCGAATTATTATCACCTTGGCAGGGTACGCGGTGCGCGTAGCCGCGACTCGTTGTCAGTTCTACCGGCAAGCAATGGCTTACAAGGAAGCCAAACCTCAATCGTTCGTGCGCATAGTCGCGTCGATGTTGACGCGTGTGATGTAAACCTACAACGCAAGGTGCTATCCATGGGAAGACAAAAAGCAGTGATCAAAGCTCGTCGTGAAGCAAAACGTGTGCTGAGACGGGATTCACGCAGTCATAAGCAGCGTGAAGAAGAATCGGTCACATCGCTTGTGCAAATGAGTGGCGTAGAAGCAATTGGCATGGCGCGGGACAGCCGTGATACTTCCCCAATTGAGGCGCGCAATGAGGCTCAGGCGCATTATCTAAATGCCATCGACAATAAACAGCTGATTTTCGCCACCGGCGAAGCCGGATGCGGCAAGACCTGGATTAGTGCGGCGAAGGCAGCGGAAGCGCTGATCCATAAGGATGTGGACAGAATTATTGTTACCCGTCCCGTTCTGCAGGCCGACGAAGATCTCGGCTTCTTACCGGGAGATATCGCCGAGAAGTTCGCGCCCTATTTCCGACCGGTTTACGACGTGCTGGTCAAAAGGTTGGGGGCTTCCTTTATGCAGTACTGCCTGCGTCCGGAAATCGGCAAGGTGGAAATCGCGCCGTTCGCCTATATGCGCGGACGTACCTTTGAAAATGCGGTGGTGATTCTGGACGAGGCCCAGAACGTGACCGCAGCGCAAATGAAGATGTTTTTAACCCGCCTCGGGGAGAACGTGACGGTCATCGTCAATGGCGATATCACCCAGTGCGACTTGCCCTCTGGTGTGAGATCTGGCCTAAGTGATGCGCTGGCGCGTTTTGAGGAAGACGAGATGATCGGCATCGTGCGTTTCACCACCGATGACTGCGTGCGCTCAGCCCTCTGCCAGCGGACGCTGAAAGCCTATTATTGAGCGTCATACTGTGAGCAAGGCCCGGGCTAGCCCGGGCTTTGTTGTTTTGATCTTTGCGACAGTCTGAAGTGCGGATAAACTTTCTGTTTTGAGGGATCCATCGCTGTAGGTGATAGAATTTCTTCTCTGTAATACAAGAATATCTGCTTTGCTATACATAAGCGCCTTTCTAATAATTTCCTTCGTCTTACGCCGTTTTACTCATTTAATTGTATGGATACTTGTAAGGGAAGCACTATGGTCGTACATGGGAAAGTTATCAAGTTATTAATTACTATTTTGATGGTGGGGTTGTCATCTGCTGCTTATAGTAAAGATTATCAGGCAGGGAAAAACTTCACTGTCATTAATTCTACTGTTAAGCAACCGCCGCAGCTGGTTGAGTTTTTTTCCTTCTACTGCGGACCTTGTTATGCGTTTGCAGAGCGCATCAATGTTGATACAGCTATCAGAAAGCGCCTGCCCGCCGATATGAAACTGGAAAAATACCATGTCAGCCAGATGGGACCTTTAGGACCAGCATTAACAGAAGCATGGGCCGTAGCACAATATGCTGGGGTAGATGGCAAGGTGGAAAAGTTATTGTTTGAAGGCTTACAGGTTAAGCGTGATATTAAAACGACAGCTGATATTGTTAAGGTATTTAATCAACTTGGCATTACGTCCGAGAAATATGCCGAAATGCAAAGTAATTTTATGGTAAAAGCTTTAATTGCCAGACAGGACAATCTGGTCGAAAAAATGAAAGTAAGTGGTACGCCTTCTTTTTATGTTTCAGGGAAATATCATATTAACAATGCATCACTCGCGCAAGATGACTATGATACCTATGCAGAGGATATGGCGAATCTGGTTTTATTTTTGCTTAACAAATCCCAGTGACGTGAAGTGAGATAGTTTCATTCGGATTGTCTTTTTCGTTCTGTCCAGGTGGTTGCGCCAGTTGTCGAACCCCGGTCGGGGGTTCTCATCCCCCCCGGCGGGTGCCACATGCGAAAAAAAAGCCCGTACTTGCGTACGAGCTCTTCTTAAAATATGGCGGTGAGGGGGGGATTGACTCGCTTCGCTCGCCCCTGTGGGGCAGCCCGCTCGCAGGCTCGCGGTCTGTCCAACTGGCGTTGCCAGTTGTCGAACCCCGGTCGGGGGTTCTCATCCCCCCCAGCGGAGAATATAAAAGAAAAGAGCCCGTACTTGCGTACAGGCCCTCATCTTGAATATGGCGGTGAGGGGGGATTGACTCGCTTCGCTCGCCCCTGCGGGGCAGCCCGCTCGCGGGCTCACGGTCTGTCCAACTGGCTGCGCCAGTTGTCGAACCCCGGTCGGGGGTTCTCATCCCCCCCGTGGAGAATATAAAAGAAAAGAGCCCGTACTTGCGTACAGGCTCTCATCTCGAATATGGCGGTGAGGGGGGGATTGACTCGCTTCGCTCGCCCCTGCGGGGCAGCCCGCTCGCAGGCTCGCGGTCTGTCCAACTGGCGTTGCCAGTTGTCGAACCCCGGTCGGGGGTTCTCATCCCCCCCGGCGGAGAATATAAAAGAAAAGAGCCCGTACTTGCGTACAGGCTCTCATCTTGAATATGGCGGTGAGGGGGGGATTCGAACCCCCGATACGTTGCCGTATACACACTTTCCAGGCGTGCTCCTTCAGCCACTCGGACACCTCACCATATTGTCTTGCTGCTCACCTTGGGTGGGCAACGGGGCGCTACTATAGGGAGTTGCGTTTAAACGGTCAAGCATAATTTCTTCTTTCTTTACCGACCGCTCACGCAATGAACAACGCCCCGCTGCGACGTAGCGGGGCAGGCGTTTTAGCGCTGGGAATCAAGCTGTTCGTTATTCTTCACGACGTCCTGCGCTTTGCTGTAGCTTTCGATCAGCAGCTGGTAGGCCGGGAAGACTTTGGTGTACACCTCCGCCCATTCTGCGGCGTCCGGGCGATTCCAGGTACGCTGCAGCTCAGAGGCGACGGCGGCGGTATCCATCGGCACTACGCCGGCCTGTACCACGCGAGCCAGGGTGATCTCCTGCGCCATTTTGCTGTAGGTGCCGGAAGCGTCAATCACGGCAAACACTTTATAACCGTCGGCGACGGCGGCAATCGCCGGGAAGGCCATGCAGACGCTGGTGATGGTCCCGGCGATAATCAGCGTTTTGCGACCGGTCGCTTTCACCGCGGCGACGAATTCCGGGTTATCCCAGGCGTTGATCTCGCCTTTACGGGCGATGTATTTCGCATGCGGCGCGTTCTCATGAATCTCCGGGATCAGCGGACCGTTCGGCCCCTGCGGCACGGAAGCGGTGGTGATCACCGGGATCCCGGCAAGCGAGGCCATCTTCGCCAGCGCGGCGGCGCGAGCGCGCAGCTCTGGCATCGGCATATCGCCGACGGTCTGGAACAGGCCGCTCTGGTGGTCAATCAACAGCATGGCGGTATCGTTGACATCAATCACCGGACGAGCACCGTTAAAGTTAGCGGGAGTAGACATAGTATTCACCTCAATGAGTTAGATTTGGCCAAAGCGGCCGCTGTTAAAATCGCGAACGGCTTCTGCGATCTGTGTTTTGTTATTCATGACAAAGGGGCCATAGCCCACAATCGGCTCCTGCAGCGGTTCGCCGGCCATCAGCAGAACTTTTGCCTGGGCGGTCGCCTCCAGGTGCAGTGCGTCTCCTGCCTGGCTCAGGACGGCGAGCTGGCCTTCGCGGGCGGATTCGGAACCGTTGATGATCACTTCCCCTTCCAGTACCACCAGCGCAGTACTCCAGCCTTCCGGCTGGCGCAGCGTGAGGTCGTGCCCCTGATTCAGCTGCAGATCCCACACGTTAAGCGGTGAGAAGGTATGGGCCGGGCCGCTGACGTCGTCATACTGGCCGGCAATAACCCGAACCTGTCCGGCGCCATTCACCAGCGCGGCGGTGGGGATTGTCCCGGCGGTAATGCTCTGGTAGCCGGGGGCCGTCATTTTGTCTTTGGCGGGCAGGTTGACCCACAGCTGGATCATCTTCAGCTCGCCGCCGCTGCGGGTGAAGGCCTCCGAGTGGAACTCTTCGTGCAGGATCCCGGCGCCGGCCGTCATCCATTGCACGTCGCCTGGGCCGATCACCCCGCCGCGTCCGGTGGAGTCACGATGCTCTACTTCACCGGCGTAGACGATAGTGACGGTTTCGAATCCGCGATGCGGATGCTCACCGACGCCGCGTTTATCGCTGCCTGCCGGGAAGGTGTACGGCCCGGCATAGTCGAGCAGTAAGAAGGGGCTCAACTGCTGGCCGTGCGTCTGATAGGAAAACATCGAACGAACCGGGAAGCCGTCGCCTACCCAATGCTGTGCAGGCGCGGTGTAGACTCCTGTAATCTGTTTCATGGCTTTCTCCTGTGTATCGGTATCTGATGTGAATAAGCTTATATCCGGGACGACGTGTGCGGTAGTAAGCAAAAATGACTTATACTGTTCCAAAAATGGAACAATGGAGGAAGGATGCAGGATCTCAATGACTTCGCTTGGTTTGTCCAGGTCGTGGACCATGGCGGTTTCGCCGCGGCGGGGCGAGCGCTTGACCAGCCGAAATCCAAGCTCAGCCGCCGTATTGCGCAACTCGAGGAGCGGTTGGGCGTGCGTTTGATTCAGCGAACCACTCGCCAGTTCGCGGTCACCGAGGTCGGGCAGACCTTTTACCAGCATTGCAAAGCGATGCTGATTGAGGCCGAGGCGGCGCAGCAGGCGGTCGACACGCTGCGCGCCGAGCCGCGCGGCAGCGTCAGGATCACCTGTCCGGTCACCTTGCTGCATGTCCATATCGGACCGATGCTGGCGCGATTTATGGCGCGCTATCCCGGGGTAACATTGCATCTTGAGGCGACCAACCGCCGGGTGGATGTGGTCGGTGAGGGCATTGATGTGGCGATCCGCGTCCGTCCCCGGCCAATCGAGGACAGCGACCTGGTGATGCGCGTGCTGGCGGACCGCGGGCACCGGCTGGTGGCCAGTTCGCAGCTGATTTCCCGGCTCGGACGCCCGCAGGCGCCGTCTGAGCTGAGCGACTGGCCGGGGCTCAGCCTGGGGGCGAACAAGCATCAGCATAAATGGCAGCTTACCGGGCCTGAAGGGGCAAGGGCGGAGGTGTATTTCACGCCGCGAATGGTGACCACCGATATGCTGGCGCTGCGCGAGGCGGCGATAGCCGGCGTGGGGGTGGTGCAGCTTCCTTTATTGATGGTGCGCGATCAGCTGGCGTCAGGGGAGTTAGAGGTGGTACTGGATGAGTGGCAGCCGCGGCGGGAAGTGATCCATGCGGTATTTGCCTCCCGGCGCGGGCTGCTGCCCTCCGTTAGAGCGCTGGTGGATTACCTCAGCGAAGAGTATCAACGAATGGAGGAGGATTAGCTTCGGGATTCGCTTTTCCCGGGGGGCGTCCCCCCCAGCGGAGAATATAAAAGAAAAGAGCCCGTACTTGCGTACAGGCTCTCATCTCGAATATGGCGGTGAGGGGGGGATTGACTCGCTTCGCTCGCCCCTGCGGGGCAGCCCGCTCGCAGGCTCGCGGTCTGTCCAACTGGCGTTGCCAGTTGTCGAACCCCGGTCGGGGGTTCTCATCCCCCCCGGCGGGAGCCACATGCGAAAAAAAGCCCGTACTTGCGTACGAGCTCTTCTTAAAATATGGCGGTGAGGGGGGGATTCGAACCCCCGATACGTTGCCGTATACACACTTTCCAGGCGTGCTCCTTCAGCCACTCGGACACCTCACCATATTGTCTTTCCCGTTGTTGTCGGGAACGGGCGCTAATGTAGGGAAATACGTATCGCCCGTCAATCAACTTTTTGCAAAATCAGCGCGTTTAGACAAACTTCGAACAACTTGCTCCTTAAACGTGCGAAATCCGTTTTTTTTGTCGCCACTCCCTTTTCACTTTGCGACAAGGGGAAATTTGCTATGCTGGCAAACCAATAGAAAACAATGAGTAAAATAAGACGCCAGCATTAACCTGCCCCGGGCGTTTGCTATCAGGAGCCCCTATGGAGATTATTTTTTACCATCCGACCTTTGATACCCAATACTGGATCCGAGAGCTGGAAAAGCAGTTACCCGGCGCGCGAGTGCGCGAATGGAAAGCGGGCGATAACCAGCCGGCGGACTATGCCCTGGTCTGGCATCCACCGGTAGAGATGCTGCAGGGCAGGGCGCTGAAGGCCGTGTTCGCCCTTGGGGCGGGGGTGGATTCGATCCTCAGTAAGCTGCGCGATCATCCGGATATGCTGCCCCTGTCGATCCCGCTGTTTCGTCTTGAAGATACCGGCATGGGACGGCAGATGCAGGAGTATGCGGTGAGCCAGGTTCTGCACTGGTTCCGCCGGTTCGATGACTATCAGGCGCAGAAGCTGGCGTCCCGCTGGCAGCCGTTGCCTGAGTATCTTGCCGACGATTTCACCGTCGGGATTATGGGCGCCGGCGTGCTGGGGGCGAAGGTGGCGGAAAGCCTGCAACCCTGGGGATTCCCGCTTCGCGTCTGGAGCCGTAGCCGCAAAGCCTGGCCACAGGTGCAGAGCTTTGCCGGCCAGGCCGAGCTGGGCACATTCCTGCAGGGGACCCGCGTGCTGATCAACCTGCTGCCGAACACCGCTGAAACCGTCGGCATTATTAACCAGACGCTGCTGGCGCAGCTGCCGGATGAGAGCTATGTCCTAAACCTTGCCCGCGGCGTGCATGTCGTTGAAGAAGATCTGCTGGCGGCGCTGAACAGCGGTAAGCTCAAAGGGGCAATGCTCGATGTCTTCAGTCGCGAACCGTTGCCCCAGGAGAGCCCGCTTTGGGCGCACCCGCGGGTGGCCATGACTCCCCACGTGGCGGCAGTCACCCGCCCGATAGAGGCCATTGCCTACATCGCCGGGACCATTAGCCGCCTGGAGCGAGGGGAACCGGTTAGCGGTCAGGTCGATCGTCAGCGCGGTTATTAAGGTAAGCAAACCCCGCCACGGCGGGGTTTTTGCTAATCAAGCGCCCGGATTCCTGCTATTCTTGCGGCAAACAGAAGAGGAGAATGTGATGTATCCCGTTGACCTGCACATGCATACCGTCGCCAGCACCCACGCCTACAGCACCCTGCACGATTATATTGCGGAAGCAAAGCGTAAAGGGATCAAACTCTTCGCCATTACCGATCACGGCCCGGACATGGCGGATGCTCCGCACTACTGGCATTTCGTTAATATGCGCATCTGGCCCCGTCTGGTGGACGGTGTGGGGATCCTGCGCGGAATTGAGTCGAATATTAAAAATATCGAAGGCGAGATCGACTGTTCCGGGCCGATGTTGACGTCGCTCGATCTGATCATCGCCGGATTCCACGAGCCGGTGTTTCCGCCGCAGGATAGCGCCACCCATACGCAGGCGATGATTGCCGCGATGGCCAGCGGTAAAGTGCATATGATTAGCCATCCGGGTAATCCGAAATTCCCGGTGGATATCCCGGCCATTGCCGAAGCGGCGGCCCATTACCAGGTGGCGCTGGAGATCAATAACTCCTCTTTCGTTTCATCGCGCGTGGGCAGTGAAGATAACTGCCGGGCCATCGCCGCCGCGGTGCGCGACGCCGGAGGGTGGGTGGCGCTGGGCTCGGACTCTCACACTGCGTTTACCCTCGGAGAGTTTACCGAATGCCGCAAGATCCTCGATGCTGTCGATTTCCCGGAGGAGAGGATCCTCAACGTTTCTCCGCGTCGCCTGCTCGACTTCCTCGAGTCGTGTGGTATGCCGGCGATCCCGGAATTTGCTGACCTTTAATTTGTATAACTGGAATAACTGAATGAACGAGTTTTCAATCCTCTGCCGCGTGCTGGGTTCGCTGTATTACCGTCAACCGCAGGACCCGCTGCTGGTGCCGCTGTTTACCCTGATCCGCGAGGGCAAACTGGCCGCCAGCTGGCCGCTGGAACAGGACGAGCTGCTGGCGCGTCTACAGAAAAGCTGTGAAATGCAGTCCCTGGCGACGGACTATAATGCGCTGTTCGTCGGTGAAGCCTGCAGCGTCCCGCCGTACCGCAGCGCGTGGGTGGAGGGTTCCTCGGAAGCGGAGGTCCGGGCTTTTCTGAGCGAGCATGGCATCCCGACGGGAGAAGGTCCGGCGGATCATCTCGGATCGCTGCTGCTGGCCGCCTCCTGGCTGGAGGATCATGCCACAGAAGAGCAGAGCGAGACGCTGGAGCGCCTGTTTGCCGACTATATCCTGCCGTGGTGCGGGACAATGCTGGGGAAAGTCGAAGCGCATGCGCACACAGCGTTCTGGCGCACGATGGCGCCGTTGACCCGCGACGCCATCGCCGCGATGTGGGACGAGCTTCAGGAAGAAGATGAGCAATAAAATGTGATTTAAGTCACTATTTTAATGTAACTGAAATTAGGTTCATTCATATAGTGTGTTTTAGATCGCATTCTTCCGGCGCGTATCTGCTAGGATACGCGCCATGAACATACTCTTCGCAATCGCATTAACGACGGGCATTCTCTCCGGGATTTGGGGATGGGTGGCGGTCGCCCTCGGCCTGCTGAGCTGGGCCGGTTTCCTCGGCTGTACCGCCTATTTCGCCTGCCCGCAGGGCGGTCTGAAAGGTCTGGCCATCTCCTCCTGTACGGTAATGAGCGGCGTGGTCTGGGCGTTGGTGATTATCCACGGTAGCGCGCTGGCCCCGCAGCTGCAGATCCTCAGCTATATGATGACCGGCGTCGTGGCCTTTCTGATGTGCATCCAGGCGCGACAGACGTTGCTGTCGTTTGTCCCCGGCACCTTTATCGGCGCCTGCGCGACCTTCGCGGCAGACGGCGACTGGCGTCTGGTTATCCCTTCTCTGGCGCTGGGCCTGGTCTTTGGCTATGCCATGAAAAATAGTGGCCTGTGGCTGGCGGCCCGTGCGGATAAGCATAAATCGTTCGCCAATGACAACGCCTGAGCGGCGGGACGATAATAGCAACAGGACCCTCAGGGTCCTGTTTTTTTTACCTTCTTGTCGCCGGCGCGGCGGGATAATCTTGCTCCCGGGGGCGGGTATGCCCTAGTATCGGCAGAAAGCCGTATCTACGCGCTATGCCGACAGGAGGAGAAATGGCTGTTCAACCTGAAGTAATTCTCGGCGATATTACGACGCTTGATGTCGATGTGATTGTGAATGCGGCAAACCCCTCGCTGCTGGGCGGTGGCGGGGTGGATGGCGCGATCCACCGGGCGGCCGGTCCCGCGCTGCTGGCGGCCTGCAAGCAAGTGTTGCAGCAGCAGGGCGAATGTCCCCCTGGTCATGCGGTGATCACGATGGCGGGCGATCTTCCCGCCAGCGCGGTGATCCACACCGTGGGCCCGGTCTGGCACGGCGGCGACCGCATGGAGGCGCAAACCCTGGCCGATGCCTACAAAAACAGCCTGCAGCTGGCGGCGGCAAACAATTATCGCTCCATTGCGTTTCCGGCGATCAGCACCGGCGTGTATGGCTATCCGAAAGAGGAAGCGGCGGCGATCGCCGTGCGCACTGTGACCGCGTTTCTCACCCGCTATAACCCGCTTGAACGGGTCCTGTTCGTCTGTTTCGACGAGGAAACGGCGGCAATCTATCGTCGCCTGCTGGCGGCATACCCCTGATTCCGCAGAATAGGCTATGATAACCGCCGGTATTGACAGGAATGATGGATTGCAGGAGGGAGCAGGTGTCGGAAGGAAAAGTACAGCAGAAGCAGCAGGCGCGCCGCGCGGAGATCGTTGCCGCTGCGCAAAGATGTTTTGCGACAAAGGGATTGCATGGCGCCTCTGTCGCTGATATCGCCCGCGAGGCGGGCCTGAGCGTCGGTCAGCTGTATCGCATTTTTGCCAGCAAGGAAGCGATCATCGAAGCGATTGTCAGCGAAATCGTCAACGCCAGGGTCGGGGAGATGATCGATGAGAACCACAATCTGGCGCGCAAAGCGGCGGTGCTGGCCGGCAGGATCCCGACTTCGGCAGCCACCAAAAGCGACAATTATCTGTTGATGGAAATCAATGCCGAAGCCTCGCGTAACCCACGCTTGCGCGAAATCCTGGTGCAGGCCGATCGGAGGTTGAAAGAGGAGGGCGGCCGTTTGTCGCAGCGCTATCATCCCGGTCTCAGCGATGCGCGACGCAATGCTGCTTCAGAGCTCATCGCCGTTCTGACGGAGGGGGCAGCCTACCGCTGTGAGCTGAGCGCCTCCACTCCGGTCGATAAAGCGGATTTAGAAGCCCTGTATAATATGATCTTCGATCGGCTGTTTGATGAGCAAGCGTAGCGCGGCACGCCTGGCGTGCCGCAAAGGCTAAAGGTTAGCTGGCCGAGGCCGGGGTTTTTGCCGGTTTGCTCATGGGTTTACCGGAGAACAGGAAACGCAGCAGCGGAATACGCAGATGAATTTCATACAGGATCAGGGCAATCCCCACCACAAAAACCAACCCGCCAATAAAGCCTAAGGTATTCGACTTAATGGCCGGGGTGATCCACGCCCCGTACAGCAGCGTCAGCGGATGGTGCACCAGGTAAATGAACAGCGAAGCATTGACGAAGTAGGTCACCCGCGCCGACTGGAAATTCAGCAGGCGATGGCCGAGCGAGAAGATCACATTCACCATCCACAGCCCCAGCACCATGGTGATCACCGATTCCGTTTCATACATCCAACCGTCGCCAGATCCATACTGCTGGTTCAGGCGGTAAGCGATGAATCCCAGCAGTGACGCCACGCAACACCATGGCGACGGGGTGGTGAACATCGCCTTTAAGCGCGGGTTAATAAAGGTCTGCGCCCCCAGCACAAAGAAGGGCAGATAGAACAGCGTCTGCATCACCACAAAGTTAAACAGACCATTGCTCAGCAGGGGCGGGTAGATCACGAATAATGACCGACGGATCAGCGCGTAAAGCACCCCCAGCGCGAGGAAAATCATCGTCAGCTGGCCCATGGTGACAGTGTCACCGAATGCGTGAGCGCCCGGAGTCGGGCGGCGCGTCAGCCATTTAAACAGCACCACCCCCAGCGAGGTCAGCACCACCAGGACCAGCAAAAACCAGAGGTGGGAAATGAGCTCCCACGCCAGGGTGTTGAATTTGTCGTACCCCGAAAGGGTGTGCCAGTTTTCCGCCTTGCCGTTGACGTACTGCAGCATAATAAACTGCGGCAGCGTCAGCAGCGGGATGGCGGTGAGCATCGGAATACCGACCCGTTCGACGCGCACTTTCCACCACTTTTTCAGCGGGTAGCGCAGGAACAGCATGTAGGAGAAATAGCCGGAGATCACGAAGAAGACCTGCATGCGGAAGGCATGAATGAAATCATTAAACAACGTCAGCCACCACGAGGGCTCTGCGCTGTTGACATGCCAGCTATGGCTGGAATAAATCAGCGAAATGTGAAAAGGGATCCCCAGCAGCATCAGCCAGGCGCGGATGCTGTCGAAAAAATATTCACGCTGTACCGGAGTATTATTCATACGATTCACGACAATCTCAGATAATTCGTCTTATCACTCAAGATGATAACGCTTACATTATCAGCAACCCTACATGAACTCGGGGTACCTGTCTCCAGGATAAGCACGCAAAGTGCAAACGGGACTGCGAACTGTTTATTCCCTGCGCCGCTACGCTGAACAAAGCAGGGATTATGTTGTCGGATTGCCTGAGTTTCCATTAAAATAGATCGGATCGATTTAAGCACACAAAGGGGGAAGTGCTTACTTATATGAAACATAAACCACAGATGATGAAAATGCGTTGGTTAAGCGCAGCCGTAATGTTGTCCCTGTGTACTTCATCTGCATGGGCATTTAGCATTGATGACGTTGCAAAAGAGGCCAAAACGTTAGCCGGGAAAGGCTATGAAGCGCCAAAGAGTAACCTGCCCTCCGCTTTCCGCGACATGAAATACGCGGACTACCAGCAAATTCAGTTTAATCACGATAAAGCTTACTGGAATAACCAGAAAACCCCATTCAAGCTTGAATTTTACCATCAGGGTATGTACTTCGACACGCCGGTCACCATCAATGAAGTGACGGCCACCAGCGTGCGCAAAATTAAATATAGCCCGGACTATTTTAACTTTGGTAACGTTCAGCACGATAAAGACACGGTGAAAGACCTTGGTTTCGCCGGCTTCAAAGTACTGTATCCGATCAACAGCAAAGATAAGAACGATGAAATCGTCAGCATGCTCGGTGCCAGCTACTTCCGCGTGCTGGGTCAGGGTCAGGTATACGGTCTGTCCGCGCGCGGTCTGGCTATCGATACCGCGCTGCCTTCCGGCGAAGAGTTCCCGCGTTTTCGTGAGTTCTGGATTGAGCGTCCAAAAGCTACCGACAAGCGTCTGACTATCTATGCGCTGCTGGATTCGCCGCGGGCAACCGGCGCTTATCGCTTTGTAATCATGCCGGGACGCGATACCGTGGTGGATGTCCAGTCCAAAGTTTACCTGCGTGACAAAGTGGGCAAACTGGGCGTGGCGCCGCTCACCAGTATGTTCCTGTTTGGTTCCAACCAGCCTTCTCCGGCGCTGAACTATCGTCCGGCGCTGCACGACTCCAATGGTCTGTCGATCCTGGCGGGCAACGGCGAGTGGATCTGGCGTCCGCTGAACAACCCGAAACACCTGGCCGTCAGCAGCTATGCGATGGAAAACCCGCAAGGGTTCGGCCTGCTGCAGCGCGGCCGTCAGTTCTCGCGCTTCGAGGACCTTGACGATCGTTATGACCTGCGCCCGAGCGCCTGGATCACCCCGAAAGGGGAGTGGGGCAAAGGGAAAATCGAACTGGTCGAAATCCCGACCAACGATGAAACCAACGATAACATCGTGACTTACTGGACGCCGGATCAGCTGCCGGAGCCGGGCAAGGAGATGAACTTCAAGTACACCATCACCTTCAGCCGCGATGAAGACAAGCTGCATGCGCCGGATAACGCGTACGTTATGCAGACCCGCCGCTCTACCGGCGATGTGAAGCAGTCGAACCTGATCCGCCAGCCGGACGGCACCATTGCTTTCATTGTCGACTTCACCGGCGCCGATATGAAAAAACTGCCGGCGGATACCCCGGTCGCCGCCCAGGCGAGCACCGGCGATAACGCTGAAATCGTTGAAAATACCGTGCGTTACAATCCGGTGACCAAAGGCTGGCGAATGATCCTGCGTTTGAAGGTGAAAGATCCGAAGAAAACGACGGAAATGCGCGCCGCACTGGTTAACGGCGATGACACGTTGAGCGAAACCTGGAGCTATCAGCTGCCTGCCAATGAATAAGATAACGAAGTACATTGACGCATTGCCGCTGTCGGACGCCGAGAAATCGGCGCTGCCGGACACCAGCCTGCAGGCCGTTCATCAGGCCCTGGATGACGAACATCAGACCTTCGCCCGCGAAGACGACTCCCCGCTGGGGTCGGTCAAGGCGCGGCTGGCGCACAGCTGGCCGGATTCGCTGTCTGGCGATCAGCTGGTGAAGGATGATGAAGGCCGCACCCAGCTGCATGCGATGCCGAAAGCCAAGCGCTCCTCGATGATCCCTGACCCGTGGCGTACCAACCCGGTTGGCCGCTTCTGGGACCGTCTGCGCGGACGCGATGTCACGCCGCGCTATCTCTCCCGCCTGACGCAAGAAGAGCGCGAGAGCGAGCAAAAATGGCGTACCGTCGGCACCATTCGTCGCTATATCCTGTTGCTGCTGACGCTGTCGCAGACCGTGGTGGCGACCTGGTACATGAAAACCATTCTGCCTTATCAGGGCTGGGCGCTGATCAACCCGGCCGACATGGTGGGGCAGAACCTGTGGGTCTCGTTCATGCAGCTGCTGCCGTACGTGTTGCAGAGCGGCATTCTGATCCTCTTCGCGGTGCTGTTCTGCTGGGTTTCCGCCGGCTTCTGGACCGCGTTAATGGGCTTCCTGCAGCTGTTGATCGGTCGCGATAAGTACAGTATTTCCGCCTCGACGGTCGGTGACGAACCGTTGAACCCGGCGCACCGTACGGCGCTTATTATGCCGATCTGTAACGAAGACGTTGACCGCGTGTTCGCCGGGCTGCGGGCGACCTGGGAGTCGGTGAAAGCCACCGGCAACGCCGCCCATTTCGACGTCTATATCCTCAGCGACAGCTATAACCCCGATATCTGTGTCGCTGAGCAAAAGGCGTGGATGGAGCTGATTGCCGAAGTACAGGGCGAAGGGCAGATTTTCTACCGTCGTCGTCGTCGTCGCGTGAAGCGTAAGAGCGGCAACATCGATGATTTCTGCCGCCGCTGGGGCAGCCAGTATAGCTACATGGTGGTGCTGGATGCTGACTCGGTGATGACCGGAGAGTGTCTGAGCAGCCTGGTGCGCCTGATGGAAGCGAACCCGAACGCCGGGATCATCCAGTCATCCCCGCGCGCCTCGGGCATGGACACGCTGTATGCGCGTTGCCAGCAGTTTGCCACCCGGGTGTATGGTCCGTTGTTTACGGCGGGTCTGCACTTCTGGCAGCTGGGGGAGTCCCACTACTGGGGACACAACGCCATCATCCGCGTGAAACCGTTCATTGAGCACTGCGCGCTGGCGCCGCTGCCGGGCGAGGGCAACTTTGCCGGGTCGATTCTGTCGCACGACTTCGTTGAAGCCGCGCTGATGCGCCGCGCCGGCTGGGGCGTGTGGATTGCCTACGATCTGCCGGGCTCCTATGAAGAGCTGCCGCCGAACCTGCTGGACGAGCTGAAACGCGACCGCCGCTGGTGCCAGGGCAACCTGATGAACTTCCGCCTGTTCCTCGTGAGAGGGATGCACCCGGTTCACCGGGCGGTGTTCCTTACCGGCGTGATGTCCTACCTGTCGGCGCCGCTGTGGTTTATGTTCCTTGCCCTGTCGACAGCGTTGCAGGTGGTGCATGCCCTGACCGAGCCGCAGTACTTCCTGCAGCCGCGTCAGCTGTTCCCGGTGTGGCCGCAGTGGCGTCCGGAGCTGGCTATTGCGCTGTTCGCCTCGACCATGGTGCTGCTGTTCCTGCCGAAGCTGCTGAGTATCATCCTGGTGTGGTGTAAGGGGCCGAAGGAGTACGGTGGATTTATCCGCGTGACGCTTTCCCTGCTGCTGGAGGTCCTGTTCTCGGTCCTGCTGGCGCCGGTGCGCATGCTGTTCCACACCGTCTTCGTGGTCAGCGCCTTCCTCGGCTGGGAAGTGGTGTGGAATTCGCCGCAGCGTGATGATGACTCCACGCCGTGGGGAGAAGCCTTTATGCGTCACGGCTCGCAGCTGCTGCTGGGGCTGGTATGGGCGGTCGGAATGGCATGGCTGGATCTGCGCTTCCTGTTCTGGCTGGCGCCGATTGTCGTATCGCTGATCCTGTCGCCGTTCGTGTCGGCGATCTCCAGCCGGGCGACCGTGGGCCTGCGCACCAAGCGCTGGAAGCTGTTCCTGATCCCGGAAGAGTATTCGCCGCCGCAGGTGCTCAAGGATACCGATGCGTACCTGACGCTGAACCGTCAGCGTTCGCTGGACGATGGCTTTATGCACGCGGTGTTTAACCCGTCGTTTAACGCCCTCGCGACCGCGATGGCCACCGCGCGCCACCGTCAGGGTCATATCCTGGAGATCGCCCGCGAGCGCCATGTCGAGCAGGCGCTGAATGAAACGCCGGATAAGCTGAACCGCGATCGTCGACTGGTGCTGTTGAGCGACCCGGTAACCATGTCGCGTCTGCACTATCGCGTATGGGCCGCGCCGGAGAAATACTCTTCGTGGGTGAACGCCTATCAGCAGCTGGCGCTTAACCCGCTGGCGCTGAAAACGAAATAAGCCGTACGTTAAGGAAAATACCGGCAGCGATGCCGGTATTTTTTTATCTGAAACACGAGGTTGTGGATGCGAATACTACCTATCATTGCCATGGCGCTGCTGCTTAGCGGCTGCGGCAGCATTATTAGCCGGACGGTGCCCGGGCAGGGGCATGGCAATCAATATTACCCGGGCGTGCAGTGGGACGTTCGCGATTCAGGATGGCGCTATCTCACCATTCTGGACCTGCCGTTCTCGCTGGTTTTCGATACGCTGCTGCTGCCGCTGGACGCCAGCCACGGGCCCTATAACTGATTAACGCTCGTCCCACTCGTCGGCCGCCGTCTGTCCCTCTTCGGTGTCCAGCGAGGGCTCGAGCTGGAATTCACCTTCATCCCACTCATGGAGCGTATTTTCCTCCAGCCACTCCTGACGCAGCTCTATCTCATCATAATCCCCATCGAAGACGCTCTGCGCGGCTTCGCCGCTGAGCATCGGTAAGCATTCGCCTTGTTCCTCTTCGTCAGCAAAAAATTCGGCCTGCCAGGCGATATCGCCATCCTGCAGCACATACTTTTGAATATTGAGCTGCTCAACGTTAGCGCTCTCTTCATCGCTGTCAGGGTTGTTGGCGAGAAATTCTTCACGTGCTGCATCAATAGCTTCTTCGAGCGTAGCATAGAACATCGAATCCTTTGGCATAGCGAATCTCCTGAGAAGAATATGAATTGAACACGATTCAATCTATAGAAGGCGCCAGGCAAAGCGTCAAGGGGCTGAGCCCCTCTGGACGTTAATTTACTGAATGGCGGTCGGGCTGCGAGGCGTCCGCGGCTGGCCGGCGCAGGCTGAGGGTCGAATAGATCGCGTTAAACAACACCACTCCTGCGGTGACAAGGAAGACGGCGCGAAAGCCGTAGTTGGCGGAAACCGAGGCGCCGATCAGGGGGCCGGTGACGTTGCCAATATCACGAAATGACTGGTTATAGCTGAAGATCCGCCCGGAGATCTGGCTGGTGGAGTTATACACCAGCAGGGTTTGCACCGCCGGCAGCAGCGCGCCGTCCGCGGCGCCGAGCAGGAATCGCAGGATACCTAACTGCAGCGGGGTCTGGACGAACGACATCGGGATCAGCAACAGCACCGAGATAATCAGCGCCACGATGAGGATTTTTTCCGGTCCGATACGATCCCCCAGTTTGCCCAGACGAGGGGCGCTCATCAGGGCGGCAATGCCCGGCACCGAGGCGATCATCCCGCTGATAAAGGCGATATTGCTGACGTTACCCGCCAGATCGCGCACGTAAAGCGTCAGGATCGGCGCAATGGAGCCGGTGGCGACCTGGATGATCAGCGAGGTGACAAACAGGCTGAGCACCAGTTTCGGATTCTGCAGCGAGGAGAACACCGCCTTCGCGCTGAGCATCTCTTTTTTGGCGATCGGGACAAAATTTTCACGGATTAAAAACAGGGTAAACAGGAAGCAGATAAACAGCACCGCCGCGGTCATAAAGAAGACAGTACGCAGGCCCCAGTGGTCGGCCAGGAAGCCACCCGCCAGCGGGCCGAGCAGGGCGCCGCTTACCGCGCCGGTTGACAGCGTGCCCAGCGCCCAGCCGCTTTTATGGCGCGGGATCTGGGTGGCAATCAGGGCGTTGGCATTGGGAATAAAGCCCCCCAGCAGGCCGAGCAGCGCGCGCAGTAGCAGAAACTGCCAGATATTCTGCGCCAGCCCCATCAACATCATGACGATGGCCATCCCGAGGGCTGAACGCAGCAGCATGATTTTACGTCCCTTGCGGTCAGCAAGTCCGCCCCAGAACGGCGAGGCGATGGCGGAGAAGAGAAAAGTGATGCTAAAGACCAGCCCGGACCACATGTTGAGGGCGCTATGCCCGGTGACGCCGAGTTGTTCGACGTAGAGCGGCAGAAAGGGCATGACCAGGCTGAAGGCGGCGCCGGTTAAAAAGCAGCCAAGCCAGGTGACGGTCAGGTTTCGTTTCCAGTTAATGGGGGTATCAGCAGACGACATAGGGTTCCACTGGCCTGCGCGGCAGGTCAAATTAAGAGAAAATATGAGCCTGCTAATTATGCGCCTGGGAAATAAATGCCGCAATGGAGGAGAGCTTTTAAAGCTAAAGCAGAGCGTAAAGCCTGAGCGCTGGGGATTCCCGGCCGGGAGGCGCGCGGCCGGGAAAGAGGTTCAGTAGCGGGAGGGCATCCCCTCGGGGCGGGTTTTAAAGCGGCGATGGAGCCACATATACTGTTCCGGGGCCATCATAATGCACTGCTCTACGATCTTATTCATCCACGCAGCGGTGGTTTCCGCGTCGTCCAGCGGCGGGGAGCACTCTGGCGGCAGGATAATCAGTTCATAACCTTTACCGTCCGGTTTACGGCGTGGAACAAAGGGCACGATGCAGGCTTTGGACATTTTCGCCAGCATCCAGGTGCCGGAGGTGGTCGCCGCCTGGTCTACGGCAAACAGTGGGGCGAAGACGCTGGCGGTCGGGCCGTAATCATGATCTGGCGCGTACCACACCACGTCGCCTTTTTTCAGCGCGCGGATCATACCTTTCAGATCCTTGCGGTCGATCATGTCCTTGTTGGAGCGCAGTCGGCCCCAGGTCTGCAGCCAGTCGATGACCGGGTTATCGTTGGGACGATAGACGCCAATCCCCGGCTCGTTCATACCGAACATCCGCGCGCCCATTTCCAGTGTCAGGAAGTGAATGCCGATCAGCAGAATGCCGCGCTGCTGCGCCTGCACATCGCGAACATGCTCAAAGCCGATGGTGTCGGTCCAGCGGGCGATACGGCGAACCGGCCAGAACCAGGCCATCCCGGTCTCCATCAGCCCCATACCCACCGATTCAAAGTTCATCACCACCATCCGGTGACGTTCCTGCTCGCTTTTCTCGGGGAAGCAGAGCTCAAGGTTGCGATAGGCGATCTTCGCCCGGCGCTTCATAAATCGCATGGCCAGCCGGCCGATGGCGTTCCCGAGGCGGTAGATCAGCGGGTAGGGCAGTTGGACAACCAGCCACAGCAGGCCGATACCCAGCCACAGCAGCCAATAGCGCGGATGCAGCAGCGCCGGAGAAAATTTAGGCAAATGAGTCATTTCATACCCGTATCAGTGAGCAACATCTTATATTATCGCATTTTTTTACCGGCCAGCCAAAGGCGGCGACAGCCACATCGTTTTGTTAAGTGGGGGGCGACCGGTGAGAAAAATGTAGCGTAAAATGTAGGGATGTAAATTAATAAGCTTTGCTATATCATGCCCGCCGTTTATTTCCTCATTTCTATGTCGAGCAGGTACACCATGCCAGTGTTACACAACCGCATTTCAAATGAGACGTTAAAGGCGCAAATGCTGGCTGAAACCGAGCCGCGCACGACGATCTCGTTCTATAAATATTTCACCATTGTCGATCCGCAAGCGACCCGCGATGCGCTGTGGGTTGCCTTAACCCAGTTGAAAGTCTTTGGCCGCATCTATCTGGCCCGGGAAGGGATCAACGCGCAAATCAGCGTGCCGGAAAGCAACGTTGAAGCCCTGCGTGAGTTTCTCAATGGTTTCGATCCGGCGCTGGCGGGGCTGCGTTTCAATATCGCTCTCGAGGACGACGGTAAATCGTTCTGGGTGCTACGTCTGAAAGTGCGCGACCGCATCGTTGCCGACGGCATCGACGATCCCTCTTTCGACGCCTCCAACGTCGGAGATTATCTCAAGGCGGCGGAGGTCAACGCGATGCTTGACGATCCGGATGCCGTGTTTATCGATATGCGCAACCACTATGAATATGAGGTGGGCCATTTCGAAAACGCGATGGAGATCCCAGCGGATACCTTCCGCGACCAGTTGCCGAAAGCCGTTGAAATGATGCAGGACCATAAAGACAAGAAAATTGTCATGTATTGCACCGGCGGTATTCGCTGTGAAAAAGCCAGCGCCTGGATGAAGCATAACGGCTTCAATAAGGTCTGGCACATCGAGGGTGGCATCATTGAGTACGCCCGCCGCGCCCGTGAGCAGGGGCTGCCGGTGCGTTTCATTGGCAAAAACTTTGTCTTTGATGAACGGATGGGCGAGCGGATCTCCAATGACGTTATCGCGCACTGCCATCAGTGCGGCGCGCCGTGCGACACCCATACCAACTGCCTGAATGATGGCTGCCATCTGTTGTTTATCCAGTGCCCGAGCTGTGCCGAGAAGTTTGCCGGCTGCTGTAGCGAAGCCTGCATGGAAGAGCATAAGCTGCCGGAAGAGGAGCAGCGTCAGCTGCGCGCCGGGCGTGAAAACGGCAATAAAATCTTTAATAAATCCCGTGGCCGGCTGAACACCAAACTCGGGATCCTCGATCCTGAGCCGTCAGAAAAACCATAACCAGACAAGATCGATGATCGCCAGCAGCAGCCAGAGCGCCAGGTAGATCATAAAGTGCTCGCGGACGTTATTGACCAGCAAATTAAACAGGCGACGCATAACCGCTCTCAATCACTAACGGCCTCGACAGAGGCCGTTTTTTTGCCCGACGGCAAAAGTGCCGCATTCCATTACGCGTTAAAGCGCGCCAGCGAGAAGGGCGCCAGGTTGAAGCTCGAAGTTTCGCCCTGAGCAAACTGACTGGCAATTTCCCCCAGCACTGGGGCAAACTTAAAGCCGTGCCCGCTCAGACCGGTGATGAGCAGCGTGTCTGGTCTGCCGGGTAACGTATCGATAATAAAGTCTTCATCAACGGTATTATCGTAGGTACAGGAGGCGCCGTGCAGGCAGCCGCCGATCCCGGGCAGGACGTTACGCAAAAACGGAAACGATTCGGAGCCATCGCTGGCGACAGCGCCAAACGCCACTCGCTCCTGCGGCATGGAGATCGGCTGACCGCCGTTATGCTTGCCAATCTTCAGCTCGTTATCTTCCGCCGGGAAACCGTAGTATTGATCGCCGTTGGGCAACTCGCCGGTGAAGGCCGGGAAGTGATTCTTGCTGCTGTAACGGCCATCGGCCTGGTACCAGGCGAACACCTTGCGTACCGGCTGGATGGGGAGGTCCGGAAGCAGGCGGGTGACCCAGGTCCCGGCGCTGACCAGCAGCTTTTTACCATGATATTCACCGTCGAGGGTATCGATGGTGACCCCATCTGCATGGTGATGAATAGCCGAGACCGGGCAGTTAAATAGCTGCGCGCAGCCTGCTTCCCGCGCCAGACGGATCCAGGTTTCCACGGCCAGTTCGCTGCGCAGTACGCCGGAAGCGGGTTCAAAAATCGCCCGATAGTCATCGGGGAGGCGTATCTCCGGCCAGCGCTGCATCACGGCCTGGGCATCCAGCTCTTCCACCTCAAGCTGGAACGCACGGGCGCTGGCGGCAACGTTGGCGAGGAAAGGGGAGCTGGCAGGGCCGAGGTTTATGACGCCGGTGCGTTCAAACACGGCTTCGCCACTGATCTCGGCCAGTTCATCCCACAGCTGCTGGGCGCGCAGCACCAGCGGAACATATTTTTCACCTTCGCCATAGGCGTGACGGATAAGACGGCTGCTGCCGTGATGGCTGCCTTCCTGGTGAGGAGGCTGATAGGCATCGGTCATCAGAACATTGAGTCCGGCACGACGCGCATAATAGCCAGCGGCGGCGCCGACGGAGCCGCTGCCGATAATGATAAGATCGTATTGCATGGTGAGTTCCGGGTAATTGCCTTGTTAGCAGGGTAATTAACTCCCTGTGCTTATACAAGCCCGAAAATAATTCAGGCACCCGCAGGTGCCTGTTAAGCTTATTGTTAAGTCATTCCGCGTGCCGCGTTAATGTCTGCGGTACTCGTTTTCCTGGTATTCGCCAGATTCAATTTTCGCAATGCCTGCTTCCAGGATTGAAATAAACTGACGTGCGACGTCCGTCGTTAGCCATAGCGTCTGGCCTATCTCAGCATCATGACTGTTTTCTTGAGCGGGGTTCTGGTAGTGCAGGCGCAACATCAGCGCATCGTAGCTATCAACGGTGCTGATGTCCCATCCGACGAGGGGATGGGTCTGAATGACTTCATTATTTTTTTCCATCATAACCCCTTATTCATATGTTAAAAGACAACAATTCTCGAGGTTTAATGCATGTTTTTTGAAGCAAGTTAATTATATCAGGGATCAAGAATAAACTCGAGAAATTAAATGAAAGGCAGCATGATTTTCTTGTTTTGCCGCTTTTTTACTCAAGATAAGCGTGCAAAACGGCCATTTTAGTCGATATTAAGCAGAATAATCAGGAATATTCTGAACATGAGAAGAGGATAAAAAAGCCGGGGCGACCCGGCAAAGAAAAGCACAATGAGGGAGCAAACCAGAGTAACTGGATCCCGCCATGCTTCAGGAGAGATCGTGGACAAACCAGTCGTCCGCGCTTTCCCAGGTTTCTTGCAGGATTTCGCTTATCCGGTCTTTATCTTCTTTCAGGCCGCCGAACACCGAGAGCTGATTGCCCGTGGCGTAGCGGACGCTCACCTGGCTGTCGATGGCCGGGAACTGTTCGGCGATACGGCGAGAGAGTTCGTTATTCAGCGCTTCCAGCGCGCCGTTGGGTAAGGCGGTCGTTTTGGCGATAGAGACTTCAATGCGCATAATTGCCCCCTGTGTTTGATACTGGTTGTTTATACAGTATCTGGTGAGCATTGACAACAGGGGGCCGCGTTTTTTATCGCTTCATGGTCCAGCGGACGGTTTCACCTGCCAGGAACGGCACCAGGGTGTCATTGGGCAACGCAATACTGTCGACGACGGTCGTCTCTTCACGCACCAGTTCAACATAGCTTTCATTGACCGGCAGACCGTAAAAGCGCGGGCCGTTCAGCGAGCAGAAGGCCTCAAAGTGCTGCAGAGCGTTCATTTCTTCAAACACGGTGGCGTAGCTGCCGAGGGCGGTCGGGGCGTTGAAGCAGCCGGCGCAGCCGCAGCTGGCTTCCTTACGATGGCGGGCGTGCGGTGCTGAGTCGGTGCCAAGGAAGACGCGGCTAAAGCCGCTGGCGACCAGTTCGCGCAGTGCCTGCTGATGAATATTGCGTTTGAGTACCGGCAGGCAGTACAAGTGAGGACGAATACCGCCGACCAGCATATGGTTACGGTTGAACATCAGATGCTGCGGGGTGATAGTGGCCGCCAGCAGTTCATTGCCGTCACGCACATACTCGGCGGCATCTTTGGTGGTGATATGCTCAAAGACCACCTTCAGGCCGGGCAGGCGCTGGCGCAGCGGCTCCATCACGGTT
This sequence comes from Klebsiella sp. C239, assembly GCF_048822715.1. Lineage (NCBI taxonomy): Bacteria > Pseudomonadati > Pseudomonadota > Gammaproteobacteria > Enterobacterales > Enterobacteriaceae > Klebsiella > Klebsiella sp. C239. The sequence goes on from NZ_JBMEZK010000005.1 coordinate 250,792, forward strand.
TCAATAAAGCGCGCTTCGCGGTCGAAAATATCAATCTCGGCGTGGGTGACTTCGCCATGTACCAGCAGCGGCATCCCCAGTTTTTCCATCCGCTCCAGCACCGGCATAATGGCGTCGGTGCTGGTGACGCCGTGGCTGGAGTTGGTGGTGGCATTGGCCGGGTAAAGCTTGGCGGCGGTGAACACGCCTTCGTTAAAGCCGCGCTCCAGCTCCGCCGGGTCGAGGGAGTCTGTCAGATAGCAGGTCATCAGCGGGGTAAAATCGTGCCCGGCCGGGACGGCGTCCATAATGCGCTGGCGATAGGCGATAGCCGCCGCGACGGTGGTGACAGGCGGCACCAGATTCGGCATCACGATCGCCCGGCCATAAAACTCACTGGTATAAGGCACGACGGTTTTCAGCATATCGTCATCACGCAGATGGATATGCCAGTCGTCTGGGCGGCGGATTTTCAATACCTGGGATTGTGCTGTCATGGAAGGCTCCGGCTAATAGGTTCAGTCATCAGGGCTGTTTTTTGCCGGGCACTAAGGATAAGCGTAAACGTTTTCCTTTGCACTCATTTCCGTAAAAAAATGAGGGCGCCGCGGCGCCCTGGAGATTAATTGGTAAAGGGGATGACAATCTCGCCCGGCTTCACCTCTATGCCTTTGGCGTATTTCTTCGCCAGCGCTTCACCGGTGCTGGCGTCCTCACGCAGGACATAGGCAGGCTGCTGGCTGAAGTAACTGCGCAGCGACTGATTCAGATAGGGGAGCAGGGCCTGAATGACCGACTGCAGTTTCTCGGGCGCCACTTTGGCATCCACCACCTCCATTTCCTGCAGGAAGATGGCGCCTTTCTCTCTGTCAAAGGTTGGCAGCGCTTTGAGCTTCAGATCGATCGTCGCTTTCTGCGTGCCGAACAGGGAGTTCAGGTCGACGTTAGCGATCCCGGTCAGCGTGACTTTGCCCGGCTCCTCGCGCCCGATGGCGCTGGTGAGGTTCTGCAGTTCGATATGGGCGTCGGCAACGCCTTTCAGACCAATATCTTTGGCAAAATGGTTTCGCTTCTGCAGGGCCTGGTTAATCTCCTGCTCGCTTACTGTGTATTGGGTCAGCTGATTACAGCCGCTCAGCAGGCCGCTGACAATCAGCGCGGCGGCGATCAAAATCTTTTTCATGGGGGTCCTCTGGCTCATATCTTCATTCATCCTGACACAAAGCATCATGACCTGTCAGCACCCTCGATACCAGCAGAATAGGCTGAAAGCAGGAGAAACCGCCGCCGCGCGCATCAGGTCCGCGGCTCCAGCATGCCGGAGGCAGAGCGTTTCGGACTAAACTGCCACCACAGCGCCAGGAAGGTGATAACCCCGATGGCCCCGAGCATCAGCCACGGCAGCTCGGGCTGACCCGCGGCCTTACCGGCATCGAACAGCCAGCCGCCGCCCGCATATCCCAGCGCGCCGCCAAAGGCGAGCCCCAGGCGGCTGAAGCCCATATAGCTGCCGCGCGCCCGGGCGTCCGCCAGCGAGGCGCCCAGCGTCTCCCGGGCGGGTTCGGCAATGATGGAGCCGATGTAAAACAGGCAGATCAGGGTAAACAGCTGTTGCAAACTGCTGGTCATGCCGATGGGGAGCATGGCCAGAGTCATCACCAGCAGACCGGCCATCAGCCGGTGCTCAAGGCGAAAACGTTTTTCGCTCCAGCGGGCAATGGGATAGAGCAGGGTCAGCGAAATGGTGGCTTCGATGGCGTACATCCACTTCACGGCGGCCGGCGAGCCGGCGATGTCATTCACCATGATCGGCAGCATCAGCATCACCTGCACCGCCAGCATGTAATAGCCCGTCAGCGTCAGGACATAGGTGACGAAGCGCTTGTCCCGCAGCACCCGGCCCAGCCCCTCGCGGATCGGCGTTTTCACCGTCGAGAGCTTCCATGCCGGCAGATACCAGGCGTTAAATGCCGCGCAGGCGATAAACAGCGCGGCGCCGGCGCTGCACACCAGGCGGAAATCATACTGCAGCAGCCAGCTGCCCAGCAGCGCGCCAATCACCGCGCCGGCGCTATCCTGCATCATCAGGATGGAGAAAAAGCGGCCGCGCTGATGCGGGCGCACCAGCTTAACCACCAGCGCCGCCCGCGGCGGATCGAACAGCGTGCCGCCGAGCCCGGAAAGTATGCACGAGAACCACAGCACCCACGGCTCATGGGCGACGGCCATCGCCGCGAAGCCGCCGGCGCGCATCAGCATACCGGTGACGATCATCGGTTTGGCGCCGAAGCGGTCGGCGATAGCGCCGCCAAAGATACCTAATCCCTGCTGCACCAACTGGCGCAGGCCGAGCGCGATGCCGACCATCAGCGCCGCCCAGCCCATCTGATCGACAAAGCGGATGGAAATCAGCGGGAAGACGACAAAAAAGCCCAACACGACCAGCATGTTATCGACTAACAGGAAATATTTACCCAGGCTCCTTGCCTGCGAGACGCGGGACATTTCCCCTCCAGGGAAAAATAGAGATAAGCGTGGATATTCTGCGGGCAATCTGCTGCTTTTCCCAGCGCCCTTGCGACAATATTTTTTTATCAAAATGCAAGTTCGATTGAGGCTATTCATCGAAAAGAGGAGATGGCGCAGAAAATGGTATGTTGCTGTTTTCACACCGTCGCGCAGGACAGGTATAGTGAAGGCAGCAAGAATGAAGTCAGGGGGACTGAAAAGGAAATGTTTGGCTATCGCAGTAACGTGCCGAAGGTGCGTTTGACGACGGACCGGCTGGTGGTGCGCCTGGTTCACGATCGTGACGCCTGGCGTCTGGCCGATTATTACGCCGAGAATAAGGCGTTCTTAAAACCCTGGGAGCCGGTTCGTGACGACAGCCACTGCTATCCTTCCGGATGGCAGGCGCGTCTGTCGATGATCGCCGAGTTTCATAAACAGGGGTCTGCTTTTTATTTCGCGCTGCTCGATCCGGAGGAAAAGGAGATCGTCGGCGTGGCGAACTTTTCCAACGTGGTGCGTGGATCATTCCATGCCTGCTATCTCGGCTACTCTATTGGCGAGAAGTGGCAGGGGCAGGGGCTGATGTTTGAAGCGCTGACGTCGGCGATTCGCTATATGCAGCGTACGCAGCATATTCATCGCATTATGGCCAACTATATGCCGCATAATCAGCGCAGCGGCGCGCTGCTGGCGCGGTTGGGGTTTGAAAAAGAGGGTTACGCCAAAGATTACCTGCTGATCGACGGGCAGTGGCGTGACCATGTATTGACGGCGCTAACGACGCCGGACTGGTCAGCGGGACGTTAAGGAGAGAGGATGAAATATCAGTTAACCGCGCATGAAGCGCGCGTCATTGGCTGTCTGCTGGAAAAGCAGGTCACCACGCCCGAGCAGTATCCGCTGTCGGTGAACGCCGTCGTGACCGCCTGCAATCAGAAAACCAACCGCGAGCCGGTGATGTCGCTGAGCGAAGGCGAGGTCCAGACGCTGCTGGATACCCTGGTGAAACGCCACTATCTGCGCACGGTCAGCGGATTCGGCAATCGGGTAACCAAGTATGAGCAGCGCTTTTGCAACTCCGAATTTGGCGATCTGAAGCTCAGCGCCGGCGAGGTGGCGGTGGTGACGACGCTGCTGCTGCGCGGCGCCCAGACGCCGGGTGAATTACGCAGTCGGGCGCAGCGGATGCATGAGTTCAGCGACATGGCGGAAGTGGAAAGCGTGCTGGAAGGGCTGGCGACCCGCGAAGATGGTCCCTTCGTCGCCCGTCTGCCCCGGGAGCCGGGAAAACGGGAAAGCCGCTATATGCATCTGTTTTGCGACGAGATGGATACGCTGATCACGACGGTGGAAGCACTCGCGCCGCTGGAAGAGGATGACGATCTGCGAGCCAGGGTTGAAGCGCTGGAAGGCGAGGTGGCGGAGCTGAAAGCGCGCCTCGATTCGCTGTTACACCATCTGGGGGACTAAAACGTGGGGACAAGATTGCGCATCGGAATGGTTGGCTTAGGCGGCATTGCGCAGAAAGCGTGGCTGCCGGTGCTGGGGGCGGCGGAAAGCTGGACGCTGCAGGCGGCCTGGTCGCCGGGAAAAGAGAAGGCGCTGCGGGTCTGCGAAACCTGGCGGATCCCCTACGCTGAATCACTGGATGCTCTGGCGGCGCAGTGCGATGCGGTTTTTGTCCATACGTCGACGGCTTCACATTATGAAGTGGTGAAACATTTGCTGAATGCCGGGGTTCATGTTTGCGTGGACAAACCGCTGGCGGACAAGCTGAGTGAGGCGGAGATGCTGGTCGAGCTGGCGGCGCGGCGGCGTCTGACGCTGATGGTCGGTTTCAATCGCCGCTTCGCACCGCTCTACCGGGAGCTGAAGGGACGGCTGGGCGAGGCGGCCTCGCTGCGGATGGATAAGCACCGCAGCGATAGCGTGGGCAACGATCTGCGCTTTACCCTGCTTGATGACTATCTACACGTGGTGGATACCGCGCTATGGCTGGCCGACGGTCAGGCGCGTCTGCGCGGTGGCGCGCTACAGATCACTCCGCAGGGCGAGATGCTCTATGCCGAACACCAGTTCAGTTCGCCCCGGCTGCAGGTCACCACCAGCATGCACCGCCGCGCAGGCAGCCAGCGCGAGTGGGTGCAGGCGGTGACGGATGGCGGGCTATATGCCGTCAGCGAGATGCGCGAATGGCAGGAAGAGTGCGGTCACGGCGTGGTCCAGCGCCCGGTCGCCGGCTGGCAAACCACCCTGGAGCAGCGCGGCTTTGTCGGCTGCGCGCGCCATTTTATCGAATGCGTGCAAAATCAGACCGTTCCTGAAACTTCAGGCGAACAGGCGCTGCTGGCTCAGCGGGTGGTCGACAAACTCTGGCGCGACGCCATCAGCGAATAATCCGTTGTAACAACTGACAGTAGTAATTCATGTTGAACCCGGTAGACTATCGCCACTTTCCAGCGCCCGCATTTGCGGGCGTTTTACTCCAGGGTTTGGAATAACAGCGTAATGAACCTTTTAAAATCACTGGCGGCCGTCAGTTCGATGACCATGTTTTCGCGCGTGCTGGGCTTTGCCCGCGATGCGATTGTGGCGCGCATTTTTGGCGCCGGGATGGCGACCGACGCCTTTTTCGTCGCCTTCAAACTGCCTAATCTGCTGCGGCGTATTTTTGCCGAAGGCGCCTTCTCGCAGGCGTTTGTGCCGATCCTTGCCGAATATAAAAGCAAGCAGGGCGAAGATGCCACCCGGGTGTTTGTCTCGTATGTCTCCGGATTGCTGACCCTGGCCCTGGCGATCGTCACCGTTATCGGGATGCTGGCGGCGCCGTGGGTGATCACCATCACCGCCCCCGGGTTTGCTGATACCGCCGATAAATTTGCGCTGACCACCCAATTGCTGCGCATTACCTTCCCCTATATTTTGCTGATCTCCCTGGCCTCGCTGGTGGGGGCGATCCTCAATACCTGGAACCGCTTCTCGGTGCCGGCCTTTGCGCCGACGTTCCTTAACGTCAGCATGATTGGCTTTGCGCTGTTTGCCGCGCCGTACTTCCATCCGCCGGTGCTGGCGCTGGCCTGGGCTGTCACGGTCGGCGGCGTGCTGCAGCTGGCCTACCAGCTGCCGCACCTGAAGAAGATTGGCATGCTGGTCCTGCCGCGCATCAATCTGAAAAATGCCGGCGCGATGCGGGTGGTGAAGCAGATGGGCCCGGCGATCCTCGGCGTGTCGGTAAGCCAGATCTCCCTTATCATCAATACCATCTTCGCTTCGTTTCTCGTGTCGGGATCGGTGTCGTGGATGTACTATGCTGACCGCCTGATGGAGTTTCCGTCCGGTGTTCTGGGGGTGGCGCTCGGCACTATCCTGCTGCCCTCGCTGTCAAAAAGTTTCGCCAGCGGTAATCATGACGAGTATTGCCGGCTGATGGACTGGGGGCTGCGTCTCTGCTTCCTGCTGGCGCTGCCGAGCGCGGTAGCGCTGGGGATCCTCGCTAAACCGCTGACCGTGGCCCTGTTCCAGTACGGCAAATTTAGCGCCTTTGATGCGGCGATGACCCAGCGCGCGCTGGTGGCTTATTCCGTGGGGCTCATGGGGCTTATCGTGGTGAAGGTGCTGGCGCCGGGTTTCTATTCCCGTCAGGACATCAAGACCCCGGTCAAGATTGCCATTGTCACCCTGATTATGACCCAGGTGATGAACCTGGCGTTTATCGGCCCGCTGAAGCATGCGGGTCTGTCGCTGTCCATCGGCCTGGCGGCCTGCCTGAACGCTGCGCTGCTTTACTGGCAGTTGCGTAAACAGAAAATTTTCACCCCCCAACCGGGCTGGCTGGCCTTCCTGCTGCGTCTGATTGCTGCGGTGCTGGTCATGGCCGCGGCGCTGCTGGGCGTCATGCATCTCATGCCGGAGTGGTCGCTGGGGACGATGCCGTTCCGTCTGATGCGTCTGCTGGTGGTGGTGATCGCCGGAGTGGTGGCTTATTTCGCCACGCTGCTGCTGCTGGGCTTCCGCGTGAAAGAGTTTGCCCGTCGTACAGCGTAAGCGCTTGAATGGGAATTGATGAACCCGCTTCGCCTCAGGCGAAGCGGGTTTTTTTTATGATGCGCGGCGTTCGGCTGCAACGATACGGGCATTCTCCAGCAAGCGGATCGCCAGGGCGATCGCCCCGCTGACCACCGCCAGGGTAACCACCCCGTTCCAGCCGGCCAGTACGTAAAGCTTGCTGCCCAGCACCGACCCCAGCGACATCCCAATGAAGACCACGGTAAACAGCAGAGCGTTCAGGCGGCCGCGGGCCTGTGGCTCAAGGCCATACACCAGGTTCTGATGCGCCACCAGGCTTGACTGCAGGCCAAGGTCGAAGCCAATCGCCGACAGGGCAATCAGCGCCAGCTGTCCATGCAGTGGCAGCAGCGGCAGTATAAACATCAGGGCGAAGGAGACGGTGACCAGCGCCGCCCCCATTTGCGTCACTTTACCGGCGCCAAATTTATCGGCCAGTCCGCCGGCCAGCGGCGCGGCCAGCGCCCCGGCGGCCCCGGCGATACCAAAGCCGCCCGCTACCGCGCTGCCCATGTGATAGTGTTCGGAGAGCATCACCGCCAGCGTCGACCAGAAGGCGCTGAAGGCGACAGAGAGCGCCCCCTGAGCCAGCGCAGCGCGGCGTAGCGCCGGGTAACGCTGCCAGAGATGCGCCATCGAGGCCATCAGCTGCGGATAGCTCAGCGTCGAGTGAATGGCGAAGCGCGGCAGCACCCGCCACATCACCAGGCCAATCAGCGCCACGCTGACCGCCGCCGCCTGATACATCACCCGCCAGCCGAACACTGCGCCCACCACGCCGCTGACCGTCCGGGAAAGCAGGATCCCCAGCAGCAGCCCGGTCATCACCGTGCCCACCATTTTTCCCTGCTTGCCCGCCGGGGCGAGGATCGCCGCCGCCGGGACGATATCCTGCGCCATGGTCGCCGCCATACCGATCAGCAGACTAACCACCAGCAGTGAGCTGAGCTGGCCGGTGAGGCTGCACAGCAGCAGCAGGAGTGCCAGCAGCGCGCTTTTCACCAGGATCAGCCGACGGCGATCGTGGCGGTCGCCGAGCGGAAGCAGGAACAGAATGCCGAGCGCATAACCCGCCTGCGTCAGGGTAGGGACCAGACCCATACCTTCTACCGTCAGGTGGAGATTGGCGCCCATCAACGGCAGCAGCGGCTGCGCGTAGTAGATAGAGGCGACGCTAAAGCCAGCGCCGAGCGCGAGAATGAAGATAATCCAGCCTGCGTCGCGGGCGGAAAGAGAAGTCGGTGTCATGATCAGTGCCTCGTGTATGCGATGGGGCTATTTTTCCCTGAATGCGGCTGGCGCGGTAGCCGGGCTGGTGGTAAAACGGTTATACGTAGCACGTATAGGCAAAAGAAGAATGAAAAGACAGGAGCGTATAGACCGCATTGAGCTAATGCGCACTTATATCCGCATTGTGGAGACCGGATCGCTCTCCGCCGCGGCGGGGCAGATGGATACCACTCAGGCGACCGTCAGCCGCCGCCTGCAGTCCCTTGAAGGGCTGCTGGGGGTCAAGCTGATCCTGCGTACCACCCATGCGATGAAGCTCACTGACGATGGCGAACGCTGCTACCGTCACGCTCGCCAGCTGGTGGATGCCTGGCTGGCGCTGGAAGATGACCTGCGTATTGCCGACGATCGGCCGGTAGGGGTGCTGCGGGTGAGGGCACCGCACGCTTTTGGCCAGCAGCAGCTGCTGGGGCCGCTGGTCGCCTTTCTCCAGCGTCATCCGCAGCTGTCGGTGGAGTGGATGCTGAATGATAATACTGTCGACTTTCTCAGCGATAATATCGACTGCGCCATCCGCGTGGGGGCGGAGGTGGATCCGGCCACGGTCTCCGTGCTGCTGGCGGAAGTGCCGCGCTGCGTGGTGGCCTCTCCTGAACTGCTGGCGAAGTACCCGCCGTTAACCTCGCTGGAGGCATTATCCGGCCTGCCGTGGATCGCCATTAACACCTTTTATCAGCATGAGGTACGGCTCCGACATCAGGTAAGCGGGCAGATCGTCTCCACGGCGATTACCCCCTGTCTGAGCACCGACAGCCTGTACGTCGCGCGCAATACCGCGCTGGCGGGTCTGGGGGTGGCGATGGTGTCCAGCTGGACGGTGGCGGAGGATCTTGCCGCCGGAAGGTTGACAGAGCTGTTCCCGCAGTGGCGTCCCGCCTCGCTGCCGGTCCATCTGGTCTATCCCTGGGCGCGCTATTATCCGACGCGGCTGCGTAAGTTCCTCGACCTGATGCGGGAGATCATGCCGGACCTCGCCGGCATGCAGCCTCCGCAAAGCGCATAAAAAAAACCGGCCAGGAGGCCGGTTTTTTTTATTTAGCACGCTTACTCGACGGGCTGTGGGCGGGTCGGTTCAGCGGTGGCTTTATGGGTCGCGCTATGACCGCCGGCGGCGCCTTTACCTTCAAAGGCGAATGGCGGCCGCACCCAGGTGCTGTGGCGCGGTGCTTCCGGGACATAGTCCGGCGCTGGCGCACGGGTCATTGGCGCGGTGGCATGGCGATGACTCGCCACCACTACCGGCTTGCTCACCGGTGGCTCGGCTTTGACCGGCTCGACAGGCGCTGCTTCGACAACCGGTGCTTCAACCGCGGTTTCCGCCGCCGGGGCGATGGTTTCCACTGGCGCTTCAACGACAGGCGCCGTTTCCACCACTTCAGGTTCTACCACCACCGGCTCGGCGTCGATCGTCACTGGCGCGATAGCCTGAGGCGCTTCGACAGCCGGCGCTTCGGTGACCAGCTCCTGCGGCGCAGGCTCGACGGCTGCTGGCGCGACAACTTCCGCAGCATCAACGACCACCGGCTCGGCGGCCGCGACCGGCTCGACGACCACAGGCTCAGCGGTAACCGGCTCCATGGTTGCCGGCTCGACTGTGACCGGCGCAGCGGTAACGGTTTCAACGACGGCAACCGGGGCCGCGACGGCCGCGACAGTTTCCACGACGTTGTCGTCCTGAACCTGAACCTCTTCCGGCTGCTGGTCCTGCGGACGAACCACCGGGTAGCGGATCCAGACTTTACCGGAAGCCATCTCCGGCGATGCGCAGGCCACGGTCAGCGGCATTGGCGACTGGGTCGGATAGCGTTCGTCACGATAGCGACGACGACGCTGACCGCTGACGCGCAGGTGACGCGGGGAACGACGTGAACGACGCGGCATACCGTTCGCTTCACGGGATTCGCCATTTTCGTCCTGGTCCGCCACGCTCTCCACGACTGCTGGCAGCTCGGCTTTCACCGGCTCGCTGCGCGGAGCGATAACTTCCGCCACTACGGCTTCTGGCACGATCTCGGCAACCTGCTCAACGACAGCGGACTCGACGCGTACTTTCTGTGCCAGCTGGCGCGGTTTACGACGCGGCAGGGTCTGCACACGCTCTTCCTGCTCCGTCTCCTGCACTACCGGCTCTTCGCGTGTCTGCGCTTTGGCTTCCTGCTGCGCCTGACGTTTGTCGTCATTGCGGCGGCGGGTGCGTTCGCGGCGCGGCTGCTGCTCGTCACGAGATTTCGCTTTTTCCGCGTCGTCACCTGAGGTCTGGCGAACATCACGGGCTTCCACGTTCTGCGACGGCTTCTCGCGACGGTTGCGACGGTTCTCTTCACGCGATTCGCGCGGTTCACGGCCTTCGTTATTCTCGGCACGCGCGTCGCGGTTATCACGGTTGTCGCGGTTATCACGATTGTCGCGATTGTCGCGATTGTCACGACGGTCGTTGCGATCGCGGCGGTTGTTGGCGCGCGGTTTACGGCGCTCCTGCTGACGCTCTGGTTTTTCTTCCGCTTTTTTCTCGACCTGAACTTCAGCCGGTTTGGCCTCTTCGGCGCCAGAGAAGATATTCTTCAGCGCGATGAAGAAGCGCGAGAGCAGGCCAGGCTGCGCCGGTGCGGCGGCCGCGACCGGGGTCGCTGCGGCGACAGGCGCGGCGGCTGGCTCTTCGAGCATCGGGGCCGGCGGCGCGTCAGGCATGACAAAAGCGGCGAGGGCCGGTTGTTCCGGACGTTTCCGTTCTGCCGGCTCATCGTCGCCCGGCAGCGCCATCTCTTCTTCATGCAGCTTCGGCAGCAGGTAGCTCAGCGTTGAAGTCTCTTCACCTTTGCGCACGCGCAGGACGGAGTAGTGCGGCGTCTGCATTTCGTCGTTTGGCACGATGATCACGCGCACATCGCCCTGACGAGATTCGATAGCGCTCACCGCGGCACGTTTTTCGTTCAGCAGATAGGAGGCGATCGGTACCGGAACGATGGCATGAACTTCTTTGGTGTTCTCTTTCAGCGCTTCTTCTTCAATCAGACGCAGAATAGAGAGCGACAGCGATTCGTTATCACGCACGGTGCCGGTGCCGGAGCAGCGCGGGCAGACGTGGTGGCTGGATTCGCCCAGCGACGGACTCAGGCGCTGGCGGGACATCTCCAGCAGGCCGAAGCGCGAGATATGGCTGATCTGAATGCGCGCCCGGTCCTGACGGACGGCTTCGCGCAGACGGTTCTCCACGGCGCGCTGGTGGCGAACCGGAGTCATATCGATAAAGTCGATAACGATCAGGCCGCCGAGGTCGCGCAGACGCAGCTGGCGGGCAATCTCGTCAGCCGCTTCGAGGTTGGTGTTGAACGCCGTCTCTTCGATATCGCCGCCGCGGGTAGCGCGGGCGGAGTTGATATCGATAGCGGTCAGCGCTTCAGTGCTGTCGATGACGATAGAACCACCGGACGGCAGACGGACTTCACGCTGGAAGGCGGATTCAATCTGGGATTCGATCTGGTAATGGCTGAACAGCGGGATTTCACCGGTGTACAGTTTGATTTTGCTGCTGAAATCCGGACGACCCAGCGCGGCGATATGCTGGCGCGCCAGCTCAAGCACTTTCGGGTTATCGATCAGGATTTCGCCGATATCCTGGCGCAGGTAGTCACGGAAGGCGCGGACAATGACGTTGCTTTCCTGGTGGATCAGGAACGGCGCCGGACGGCTTTCCGCGGCTTTCTGAATCGCTTCCCAGTGTTTCAGACGGAAGCTCAGGTCCCACTGCAGGGCTTCGGCGGATTTGCCGACGCCAGCGGTGCGAACGATAAGGCCCATGCCGTCCGGAAGCTCCAGGCTCGCCAGCGCTTCTTTCAGTTCGGTACGGTCGTCGCCCTCGATACGGCGGGAAATTCCCCCCGCGCGCGGGTTGTTCGGCATCAGTACCAGATAGCTGCCCGCCAGGCTGATAAAGGTGGTGAGCGCAGCGCCTTTGTTGCCGCGTTCTTCTTTATCAATCTGCACGATAACTTCCTGACCTTCACGCAGTACGTCTTTGATATTAGGACGACCATGCGCATTGTAGTTGGCGGGGAAGTATTCGCGGGCGATTTCTTTGAGGGGGAGGAAACCATGACGCTCGGCGCCGTAATCAACAAACGCGGCTTCAAGGCTGGGTTCAATGCGGGTGATTTTGCCTTTGTAGATGTTCGCTTTTTTCTGTTCGTGCCCGGGGCTTTCGATATCCAGGTCGTACAGGCGCTGCCCATCAACAAGGGCGACGCGCAACTCTTCCTGCTGAGTTGCGTTGATTAACATTCTTTTCATCGTAACTTACTCATTATTCTTACATTGACGACTAAGCTGCGGGCAGAGTAATGCCTTTCCGGGGGAAAACCGATGGCCTCGTGTCTGGTTCACGTCGCCAACCTCACGGTTGTCGCGCGCTTAAGAGGCGCAGAGTGTCGGTCGCCTGTGTTTCAAACGGAAACACAGCGCAATTATTCAGGGGAACAGCCTGGGATGTATCACCAGAGAATATTCCATTTATACTCGTCGTCTTTCGCGTTGCAGGCATGATGGCTTAACCTGCTCACCTCGATCGGCTGATCCAGATGAGCTCCCGGGAGTCCCGGAGTTGACGCCTTCCTGCGACTTGAAATCCATAGAGCCTGTACCGGTAAGGACTGCAACCCGCAGCCCGCTAACTGTCTGAAAGATCACAACGTCTTACGCCATTGCTGCGTGGGCGATCGGTCAGACAAAATTGGTCATTCCGCTAATGTCTTGTTCTAACAAGATGCAATACGGAAAACGGTCTCATTATTCCATTGCTAACCTTGTTATAGCAAGTTGACTTTCACCTTTTATCACCCGGTTACTCACAGTTTTATCACCTGCCCATACAGATTGTTCTAATAACAAACAATATGGCGGTCAGGCAAACCGTGAAAACAGGATAATGATAAATATAAGCATATAAAAATGAGTGGCGCTAATGCGTCCGGCTATTTAGAATCGCGCACCATGAAAACTGAGACCCCAACCGTAAAAATGGTTGCCATTGCTGCTGATGAAGCGGGGCAACGTATCGACAACTTTTTGCGTACGCAATTGAAAGGCGTACCGAAGAGCATGATTTATCGCATCCTGCGTAAAGGCGAGGTGCGGGTGAATAAAAAACGCGTGAAGCCGGAGTATAAGCTGGAAGCGGGCGATGAAGTCCGTATCCCGCCGGTGCGCGTGGCGGAGCGTGAAGAAGAGGCGGTATCGCCGCATCTGCAGAAAGTCGCGGCGCTCTCTGAGGTGATCCTCTATGAAGACGATCATATTCTGGTCCTCAATAAGCCTTCCGGCACTGCGGTACATGGCGGCAGCGGCCTGAGCTTCGGGGTGATTGAAGGGTTGCGCGCCCTGCGCCCGGAGGCGCGCTTCCTTGAGCTGGTGCATCGACTCGACCGCGATACTTCAGGCGTGCTGCTGGTGGCGAAAAAGCGCTCGGCGCTGCGTTCGCTGCACGAGCAGCTGCGCGATAAAGGCATGCAGAAAGACTATCTGGCGCTGGTGCGCGGCCAGTGGCAGTCGCATACCAAAGTAGTGCAGGCCCCGCTGTTGAAGAACATTCTGCAGAGCGGGGAGCGAATTGTCCGCGTGAGTCAGGAAGGCAAGCCGTCAGAGACGCGCTTTAAAGTGGAAGAGCGTTATGAATTCGCCACGCTGGTGCGCTGCAGTCCGGTCACCGGGCGCACCCATCAGATTCGCGTTCATACCCAGTATGCCGGCCATCCTATCGCCTTTGACGACCGCTATGGCGACCGCGAATTTGATAAGCAACTCTCTGGTACCGGCTTAAACCGCCTGTTCCTCCACGCTGCTGCGCTGAAGTTTACCCACCCGGGGAGCGGGGAGGTGATGCGCGTTGAGGCGCCGCTGGATAACCAGCTGAAGCACTGTTTACAGGTGCTACGGAAGAGCAAATAAGCGCAACGGCGGAATCAGTTCCGCCGTTTTTTTTGCCTTAGCCTAACAGTGGGTTGTCGTTTTCGCGGCGCAGCATCTGACACAGCGCGATTAAGGGTAACCCGACCAGCGTATTCGGGTCGCGGCCTTCCAGCCGTTCGAACAGCATAATGCCTAACCCCTCGCTCTTGAAACTCCCGGCGCACTGCAGCGGGTTCTCTTTGCGCACATAGCCTTCGATCTCTTTATCGCTGAGATGGCGGAAGTGGACGTCAAAGGGCTCGCATTCGGTTTGCAGATGACCGCTGGCGGAGTTATACAGCGCCAGGCCGGTATAAAAGGTGACGATTGACCCGCTGGCCTTTCTCAACTGCCTGCGGGCATTTTCCTCGGTGTGCGGTTTACCGGTGATCTCACCGTCCAGTACGCAAACCTGATCGGAGCCTATAATAAGGTGATTGGGGTAGCGCGAGGCCAGGCTCTGCGCTTTGGCCTGCGCCAGCCGGGTGACAAGCTGACGCGCGGATTCTTCAGGACGGGGCGTTTCGTCGACGTCAGGCGCCGCGCATTCAAACGGTAATCCCAGTTTTTCCAGCAGCATGCGCCGCCAGGGAGAGGTTGACGCCAGGATAAGTTCAGACATATTTTTTCATCCACATATAGCGCTTCGCAGAGCATCATCTTAAACTATGCGCCGCAATGTGTGCGAATAAATGGCAAAAGGCAACCTGAGGCTGCCTTTTTCTTTGACTCTATGACATTACAAAGTTAATATGCGCGCCCTATGCAAAAGGTAAAATTACCCCTGACTCTTGATCCGGTACGCACGGCTCAAAAACGCCTTGATTACGAAGGCATCTATGCCCGCGATCAGGTTGAACGTGTAGCCGATTCTGTAGTCAGCGTGGACAGCGATGTGGAATGCAGCATGTCGTTCGCTATCGATAACCAGCGTCTCGCCGTCATTACAGGCGATGCGAAGGTAACGGTAACCCTCGAATGCCAGCGTTGCGGGAAACCGTTCTCCCATCACGTCCACACCACGTATTGTTTTAGCCCCGTCAGAAATGACGAACAGGCCGAAGCACTACCGGAAGCGTATGAGCCGATTGAGGTTAACGAATTCGGTGAAATCGACCTGCAGGCAATGGTCGAGGATGAAATTATCCTCTCCCTGCCCGTAGTTCCGGTGCATGATTCTGAACACTGTGAAGTGTCCGACGCGGACATGGTCTTTGGTGAACTGCCTGAAGAGGCACAAAAACCAAACCCATTTGCCGTATTAGCCAGCTTAAAGCGTAAGTAATTGAGGAGTAAGGTCCATGGCCGTACAACAGAATAAACCAACCCGTTCCAAACGTGGCATGCGTCGTTCCCATGACGCGCTGACCGCAGTCACCAGCCTGTCTGTAGACAAAACTTCTGGTGAGAAACACCTGCGTCACCACATCACTGCCGACGGTTTCTACCGCGGTCGCAAGGTTATCGCTAAGTAATCACGCGATACTCGCAGGATTTCCCGTTGCAGGCCATGGCGGGCGTGTGCGTACCTGGACACTCGGTTAACCCGGTAACCAGAAGCGTCAATGCCCGGATTGTTGCGTCTGCAGCGTGAAAATTCGCGGGTGCCAGCGTGATGAAGCTTAGTGAGGACTCCCCGGGCAACTGGGGAATCACCGAACCGGGCAGCGACGATACCTTGACACGTCTAACCCTGGCGTTAGATGTCATGGGGGGCGATTTCGGCCCATCCGTGACAGTGCCTGCAGCACTGCAGGCACTGAACTCTAATTCGCAACTCACACTTCTTTTAGTCGGCGATCCCGACGCCATCACGCCATTACTCGCCAAAGCTGACTTCGAACAACGTTCGCGTCTGCAGATTATTCCTGCGCAGTCAGTTATTGCCAGTGATGCGCGACCCGCACAGGCTATCCGCAGCAGTCGCGGAAGCTCAATGCGCGTGGCGCTGGAGCTTGTGAAAGAAGGGCGGGCGGAAGCCTGCGTTAGCGCCGGCAACACCGGCGCGCTGATGGGCCTGGCGAAACTGCTGCTCAAACCGATTGAAGGTATTGAGCGGCCGGCGCTGGTGACGGTTTTGCCGCACCAGCAGAAGGGCAAAACCGTGGTGCTGGATCTCGGCGCCAACGTCGACTGCGACAGCACGATGCTGGTGCAGTTCGCGGTGATGGGCGCGGTACTGGCGGAAGAGGTGGTCGGCATTGCCAATCCACGCGTCGCCTTGCTGAACATCGGCGAAGAAGAGATGAAAGGCCTCAGCAGCATCCGCGATGCTGCCGCAGTGCTCAAAACGCTGCCTTCCCTCAACTACATCGGCTATCTTGAAGCCAATGAACTGTTGACCGGAAAAACCGATGTGCTGGTTTGTGACGGATTCACGGGCAACGTCACATTAAAAACCATGGAAGGTGTTGTCAGAATGTTCCTTTCACTGCTGAAATCTCAGGGAGAGGGCAAAAAACGGTCGTGGTGGCTGCTGTTACTAAAACGTTGGTTACAAAAAAGCCTGGCGAGGCGATTCAGTCACCTCAACCCCGACCAGTATAATGGCGCCTGTCTGTTAGGATTGCGCGGTTCCGTGATCAAGAGTCATGGTGCTGCCAATCAGCGCGCCTTTAGCGTCGCGATAGAGCAGGCAGTGCAGGCGGTGCAGCGGCAAATTCCTCAACGGATCGCCGCGCGCCTGGAATCTTTATACCCAGCTGGTTTCGAGCTGCCGGAAAGCGACAGTGACGTGAACGCCCGACAGCAAAGCGGGACGAATGGACACCACTGACGCCGCGGCGGTTGAACGAGGCGGGTATATTACCCAAGAGTGACTGAGCGTACATGTATACGAAGATTATTGGTACCGGCAGCTATCTGCCCGAGCAAGTGCGTACAAACGCCGACCTGGAAAAAATGGTAGAGACCTCTGACGAGTGGATTGTCACCCGCACAGGTATCCGTGAGCGTCGTATTGCCGCAGCGCATGAAACAGTTGCTACGATGGGCTTTGAAGCCGCAAAGCAGGCGCTGGCGATGGCGGGCGTGTCCGCGGAGCAAATTGGTCTGATCATCGTTGCGACCACCTCCGGCACGCACGCGTTTCCGAGTTCGGCTTGCCAGATTCAGTCTATGCTGGGCGTCAAAGGCTGCCCGGCGTTTGACGTCGCGGCCGCCTGCGCCGGTTTCACCTATGCGCTGAGCGTCGCCGATCAGTATGTGAAAAACGGCGCGGTGGATTATGCGCTGGTCGTTGGCGCTGATGTGCTGGCGCGCACCTGCGATCCGGCCGATCGCGGGACGATTATTATTTTCGGCGATGGCGCCGGCGCGGTGGTGCTGGGCGCCTCCGAAGAGCCTGGCATTATCTCGACGCATCTGCATGCTGACGGTAGCTATGGCGAACTGCTGACCCTGCCGAACGCCGATCGCGTCGATCCGGAAAATCCGATCTATCTGACGATGGCCGGTAATGAAGTCTTCAAAGTGGCGGTCACCGAGTTAGCGCATATCGTTGATGAGACGCTGGCCGCGAATAATCTTGAACGTTCAGCGCTGGACTGGCTGGTGCCGCATCAGGCAAACCTGCGGATCATCAGCGCGACGGCGAAGAAACTGGGCATGTCGATGGATAACGTCGTAGTGACCCTCGACCGCCATGGCAACACCTCCGCGGCGTCAGTCCCTTGCGCGCTGGATGAGGCCGTCCGCGATGGCCGCATTCAACGTGGGCAGCTGATTTTGCTGGAAGCCTTTGGTGGCGGTTTCACCTGGGGTTCCGCGCTGGTTCGTTTTTAGTATAAGGATTTAAACATGACGCAATTTGCTTTTGTGTTCCCGGGACAGGGCTCTCAGGCCGTAGGCATGCTGGCCGATATGGCGGCGACCTGGCCGGTCATTGAAGAGACCTTCGGTGAAGCTTCCGCAGCGTTGGGTTACGATCTGTGGGCGCTGACGCAACAGGGCCCGGCAGAAGAACTGAATAAGACCTGGCAGACCCAGCCGGCGCTGCTGACCGCCTCCGTGGCGCTGTACCGCGTCTGGCAGCAGCAGGGCGGCAAAGTGCCGGCGCTGTTGGCAGGCCACAGCCTTGGCGAATACTCCGCGCTGGTTTGCGCGGGCGTTATCGCTTTCGCTGACGCCGTTCGCCTGGTTGAACTGCGTGGCAAATTCATGCAGGAAGCCGTACCGGAAGGTACCGGCGCCATGTCAGCGATTATCGGTCTGGACGACGCGGCTATCGCCAAAGCCTGTGAAGAGTCGGCCGAAGGGCAGGTCGTCTCTCCGGTGAACTACAATTCCCCGGGACAGGTGGTTATCGCCGGTCACAAAGAGGCCGTCGAACGCGCAGGCGTCGCCTGTAAAGCCGCGGGCGCTAAACGCGCGCTGCCGCTGCCGGTGAGCGTGCCCTCCCACTGTGCGCTGATGAAGCCCGCTGCGGAAAAACTGGCGCTTGAGCTGCAGAACATCACCTTCAACGCGCCGACGATTCCGGTGGTAAATAACGTCGACGTGAAGTGCGAAACCGCGCCGGACGCCATTCGCGATGCGCTGGTACGCCAGCTGTATAGCCCGGTTCAGTGGACCAAAACCGTTGAGTTTATGGCTGCTCAGGGCGTCACGCATCTGTATGAGGTTGGCCCGGGTAAAGTCCTCACCGGCCTGACCAAACGTATTGTTGACACCCTGACCGCTTCCGCGCTTAACGAGCCGGCGGCGATGTCTGCGGCGCTTGAGCAATAAAAGAGGAAAACCATGAGTTTTGAAGGAAAAATCGCGCTGGTTACCGGTGCAAGCCGCGGTATTGGCCGCGCCATCGCTGAAACGCTCGTCGCCCGCGGCGCGAAAGTTATCGGTACTGCGACCAGCGAAAGCGGCGCGCAGGCGATCAGCGACTATTTAGGCGCCAACGGTAAAGGTCTGATGTTGAATGTGACCGACCCGGCATCTATTGAATCTGTTCTGGAAAATGTGCGCGCAGAGTTTGGCGAAGTGGATATCCTGGTGAATAATGCCGGGATCACTCGCGACAACCTGTTAATGCGCATGAAAGATGACGAGTGGAACGATATTATCGAAACCAACCTGTCATCGGTTTTCCGTCTGTCAAAAGCGGTAATGCGCGCTATGATGAAAAAGCGTCATGGACGTATTATCACTATCGGTTCTGTGGTTGGTACCATGGGAAATGCGGGTCAGGCCAACTACGCTGCGGCGAAAGCGGGTCTGATCGGCTTCAGTAAATCACTGGCGCGTGAAGTTGCGTCACGCGGTATTACTGTAAACGTTGTTGCTCCGGGCTTTATTGAAACGGACATGACGCGTGCGCTGACCGATGAGCAGCGTGCGGGTACGCTGGCGGCAGTTCCTGCGGGGCGCCTTGGCACCCCAAATGAAATCGCCAGCGCGGTGGCATTTTTAGCCTCTGACGAAGCAAGTTACATCACTGGTGAAACCCTGCACGTCAACGGCGGAATGTACATGGTCTGACCGAGATTTGTGCAAAACGTTCAGGAACCGCGCACTTCGCACGGTTCTGTGTGCGGTTTTGTGCGAAAAGATTTGCGTTCTTAGGGCAAACGGCCTCAAAATAGCGCAAAATCGTGGTAAGACCTGCCGGGATTTAGTTGCAAATTTTTCAACATTTTATACACTACGAAAACCATCGCGAAAGCGAGTTTTGATAGGAAATTTAAGAGTATGAGCACTATCGAAGAACGCGTTAAGAAAATTATCGGCGAGCAGCTGGGCGTTAAGCAGGAAGAAGTTACCAACAATGCTTCCTTCGTTGAAGACCTGGGCGCTGATTCTCTTGACACCGTTGAGCTGGTAATGGCTCTGGAAGAAGAGTTTGATACTGAGATTCCGGACGAAGAAGCTGAGAAAATCACCACCGTTCAGGCTGCCATTGATTACATCAACGGCCACCAGGCGTAAGTGAACATCTCCAGGCGGTCATTCGACCGCCTGAGTTTTATCTTTTTTTTGTCCCACAAGAATCTATTTTCCCTCCCTGGAGGACAAACGTGTCTAAGCGTCGTGTAGTTGTGACCGGACTGGGCATGTTGTCTCCTGTCGGCAATACCGTAGAGTCTACCTGGAAAGCTCTCCTTGCCGGTCAGAGTGGCATCAGCCTGATCGACCATTTCGATACTAGCGCCTATGCAACGAAATTTGCTGGCTTAGTAAAGGATTTTAACTGTGATGACATCATCTCGCGCAAAGAGCAGCGCAAGATGGATGCCTTCATTCAATATGGAATTGTCGCTGGCGTTCAGGCCATGCAGGATTCTGGCCTTGAAGTGACGGAAGAGAATGCTACCCGTATTGGCGCCGCGATCGGCTCCGGTATTGGCGGCCTCGGCTTGATCGAAGAAAACCACAGTTCGCTGGTCAACGGCGGACCGCGTAAGATCAGCCCATTCTTCGTTCCCTCCACAATTGTTAACATGGTGGCCGGGCATCTGACCATCATGTTTGGTCTGCGTGGACCAAGTATCTCCATCGCGACCGCCTGTACTTCAGGCGTGCACAACATCGGTCAGGCTGCGCGCATCATCGCCTATGGCGATGCCGATGCGATGGTGGCAGGCGGTGCGGAAAAAGCCAGTACCCCGCTTGGCGTGGGCGGCTTTGGCGCAGCGCGGGCGCTCTCCACGCGCAATGACAACCCGCAGGCGGCAAGCCGTCCGTGGGATAAAGATCGCGACGGCTTCGTGCTGGGCGACGGCGCGGGCATGGTGGTGCTGGAAGAGTACGAGCATGCGAAAAAACGCGGCGCGAAAATCTACGCCGAGATCGTCGGCTTCGGCATGAGCAGCGATGCTTACCACATGACGTCACCGCCGGAAGATGGCGCGGGCGCCGCGCTGGCGATGGTGAATGCCATTCGCGATGCGGGTATCGAACCGGGCCAGATCGGCTACGTCAATGCCCACGGCACCTCGACGCCGGCTGGCGATAAAGCGGAAGCGCAGGCGGTTAAGTCTGTCTTCGGCGATGCGGCGAGCCGCGTACTGGTGAGCTCCACCAAATCCATGACCGGGCATCTGCTGGGCGCGGCAGGGGCGGTAGAGTCGATTTACTCTATCTTGGCGCTGCGGGATCAGGCGGTTCCGCCGACGATCAACCTCGACAACCCGGATGAGGGCTGCGACCTCGACTTCGTTCCGCACGAAGCGCGTCAGGTTTCCGGTATGGAGTACACCCTGTGCAACTCCTTCGGCTTCGGCGGCACTAACGGTTCGCTGATCTTCAAAAAAGTGTGACAGGGCTTGCCCCGGTACTGCTTTAACAAAAGGCCCGTTCGTCGGGCCTTTTTTATTCGGCTTTCTCCGCTTGTCCTCTGCTCCGTGTCCTGAGACACTCACCGACCTGTGAAAAGGAGTCCTTTATGTTCTTGATAAATGGCGTTGAACAGGACACGCTGGCGGCGAACGATCGCGCCGTCCAGTTTGGCGACGGTTGTTTTACCACCGCCCGTATACAGCACGGGCAGGTTGCGTTACTGGACGCCCATCTGCAGCGTTTGCAGACGACCTGCGAAAAATTACGCATCCCATTTGACGACTGGCTGACGTTGAGCGACGAGATGCAGCGTCTGGCTCGGCCGCACGCCCAGGGTGTGCTTAAGGTGGTCCTCACCCGCGGCGTCGGGGGGAGGGGATACAGCACGGCGGGCTGCGCGTCGCCCACCCGCATTCTGAGCGTCTCTTCGCTTCCGGCGCACTACGCGCGCTGGCGGGAGGAGGGCATTACCCTGACCCGAAGCCCGGTGACCCTGGGGCGCAACCCCTGTCTGGCCGGTCTGAAGCATCTTAACCGTCTGGAGCAGGTGCTGATCCGCTCTCATCTTGAACAGACGGACGCCGATGAGGCGCTGGTCCTTGACAGTGACGGGTGGCTTACGGAATGCTGTGCCGCGAATTTATTCTGGCGTCAGGGACGGGATGTCTTTACTCCGCGACTCGATTATGCCGGGGTCAACGGCATAATGCGGCAGCGTTGTATCGCGCAGCTGGCACCATCGACGTTTCGCGTTGTCGAAGTGACAGCGCGTCCCGAGACGTTGCGGGAGGCCGATGAAGTGCTGATCTGCAATGCGCTTATGCCGCTGGTGCCGGTTCGTCGCTGGGAGGAGACCGTCTGGTCCTCTCGCGAGCTTTACCATTTTTTAGCCCCTTTGTGTGAGCTGTCTGGTTAGTATGAAGAAAATGTTACGTTTTATCCTGTTGCTGGTCGTGCTGTTGGGCATCGCCGCGGCGGCAGGAATGTGGAAGGTACGCCAGCTGGCGGACAGCAAGCTGCTGATTAAAGAAGAGACCATCTTTACCCTCGAAGCCGGCACCGGCCGGCTGGCGCTGGGGCAGGATCTCTATCGCGAGAAGGTGATCAATCGTCCGCGCGTGTTCCAGTGGCTGCTGCGGATGGAGCCTGAGCTGTCTCACTTCAAAGCCGGGACCTATCGCTTCACGCCGCAAATGACGGTACGCGAAATGCTGCAGCTGCTGGCCAGCGGCAAAGAGGCGCAGTTTCCGCTGCGCTTTGTCGAAGGCATGCGCGTCAGCGACTACCTTCGTCAGCTGCGCGATGCCCCCTACGTGAAGCACACGCTTGAAGACGATAGCTACGCGACGGTGGCTAAGGCTCTAGGTCTTGACCACGCCGACTGGGTGGAAGGTTGGTTCTGGCCGGATACCTGGATGTACACCGCCAATACCAGCGACATCGCCATCCTCAAGCGCGCGCATCAGAAAATGGTCACCGAAGTGGCGAAGGTCTGGGAAGGACGGATGGATAATCTGCCCTATGACGATCAGAATCAGCTGTTGACCATGGCCTCGATTATTGAGAAAGAGACCGCGGTGGCGGAAGAGCGCGATCGCGTCGCGTCGGTGTTTATCAACCGCCTGCGCATCGGCATGCGTTTACAGACTGATCCAACGGTGATCTACGGGATGGGAGAAGGGTATAATGGTAAGTTAACGCGTAAGGATCTGGAGACGCCGACCGCGTACAATACCTATACCATCAGCGGCCTGCCGCCAGGCCCTATTGCGGTGCCGGGCGAAGCGTCGCTGAAGGCGGCCGCCCATCCGGCGAAAACGCCATACCTCTATTTTGTCGCCGACGGGAAAGGGGGCCATACGTTTACCACAAACCTGGTCAGCCATAACCGCGCGGTGCAGGACTATCTGAAAGTACTTAAGGAAAAAAATGCGCAGTAACTATATCGTCATCGAGGGGCTGGAGGGCGCCGGGAAGACCACCGCACGTCAACTGGTGGTGGAGACGCTGCAGTCGGCAGGTATTCACGATATGGTGTTTACCCGTGAGCCGGGGGGCACAATCCTTGCCGAAAAACTGCGTAGCCTGGTGCTGGATATCCAGTCCACGGGCGATGAAGTGATTAACGATAAAGCGGAAGTGCTGATGTTTTACGCGGCGCGCGTCCAGCTGGTGGAGACCGTGATTAAGCCTGCTCTGGCTCGCGGCCAGTGGGTGATCGGCGATCGTCACGATCTCTCCACTCAGGCCTATCAGGGCGGCGGCAGGGGGATTGACCGCACGATGCTGGCGACGCTGCGTGACGCCGTTCTCGGCGATTTTCGCCCCAATTTGACGCTGTACCTCGACGTCACGCCGGAAGTGGGCCTGCGGCGCGCCCGCGCCCGCGGCGAACTGGATCGCATTGAGCAGGAGTCCATGAACTTCTTCAATCGTACCCGCGCGCGCTACCTTGAGCTGGCCGCGGCGGATCCTTCTATCCGCACGGTGGACGCGACGCAGCCGCTGGATGCCGTCGCGCGCGATATTCGCGCCACGATCGTCCAGTGGATGGCGGAGCAACCGGCATGAAATGGTATCCGTGGCTGCGCCCCTCGTTCGAGCAACTGGTCGGTAGCTATCAGGCCGGACGAGGCCACCACGCCTTACTGTTACAATCCCGGAGCGGGATGGGCGGCGAGGCGTTGATGTATGCGCTGTGCCGCTTCCTGATGTGCCGCCAGCCCGAAGGGCATAAAAGCTGCGGTCACTGCCACAGCTGCCAGCTGATGCAGGCCGGTACGCACCCCGATTACTACCCGCTGAGCCCCGAGAAAGGCAAGAGCGCGCTGGGTATTGACGCGGTGCGCGATGTCAACGACAAGCTCTATGAGCGCGCGCGCCTCGGTGGGGCGAAGGTGGTATGGATTAGCGATGCCGCCTTGCTGACCGATGCCGCCGCCAACGCGTTGCTGAAAACGCTGGAGGAGCCGCCGGAAAATACCTGGTTCTTCCTCGCCTGCGAGGAGCCGGCGTGTCTGCTGACCACTCTGCGCAGTCGCTGCCGCCTGCACCACCTGTCGCCGCCGACGGAATCTTATGCCCTGGCCTGGCTGGAGCGTGAGGTGAACCTGCCGCAGGAGGCGCTGCTGACCGCGTTACGTCTGTGCGCCAGCGCGCCGGCCGCCGCGCTTGAGCTGCTTAAGGAGCCGCAGTGGACGGCGCGACAGCAGCTGTGTCAGGCGCTGGCGACCACGCTGGCGAGCGGTGACTGGCTGGCGCTGCTGCCGATACTCAATCATGAACAGGCGGCGGTTCGCCTGAACTGGCTGGCATCGCTGCTGGTCGATGCGCAAAAACGACAGCAGGGAATTGCCCTGGTGAGTAATCCGGATGTCTGGCCGCTGCTGGATCAGTTGGCGCATAGTCTGCCCGCCTCCCGGCTGCAGGCGATTGCCCATGACGTCTGTACCTGCCGCGAGCAATTGCTGAACGTCGTCGGCGTCAACCGCGAACTGCTGCTCACCGAGCGCCTGCTGCGCTGGGAACATTACCTGCAACCCGGGACGGTTTTACCCGTCTCCCACCTCTGAGTGAGACATTATGTTTTTAGTCGACTCCCACTGCCATCTTGATGGTCTGGATTATCAAACTCTGCACAAAAACGTCGATGACGTGCTGGCAAAAGCGGCCGCGCGCGATGTGAAATTTTGCCTGGCGGTCGCCACGACGCTGCCTGGCTACCGCAGTATGCGCGAGCTGGTAGGGAGGCGTGACAATGTCGTTTTCTCCTGTGGCGTGCACCCGTTAAACCAGGACGAGCCCTACGAGGTGGAGACGCTGCGCACGCTGGCGGCGGAAGAGGGCGTCGTCGCGATGGGAGAGACCGGGCTGGATTATTTTTATACCCCGGAAACCAAAGCCCAGCAGCAAACCTCATTCCGTGACCATATCCGCATCGGCCGGGAGCTGAATAAGCCAGTGATCGTGCATACCCGTGACGCTCGCGCCGATACCCTGGCCATTTTACGTGAAGAAAAGGTGACGGATTGCGGAGGCGTACTACACTGTTTCACTGAGGACAGGGAGACGGCGGGTAAGCTGCTCGACATGGGGTTCTATATCTCGTTTTCCGGTATCGTCACTTTCCGTAACGCCGAGCAACTGCGCGATGCGGCGCGCTATGTTCCGCTGGATCGTCTGCTGGTGGAGACCGATTCGCCGTACCTGGCGCCGGTACCCCATCGCGGCAAAGAGAACCAGCCGGCGATGGTTCGTGACGTTGCTGAATACATGGCGGTACTGAAGGGGGTGTCGCTGGAGCAACTGGCTCAGCAGACCACCGACAATTTTGCCACGCTGTTCCACATTGACCCCGCCCGCTTGCAACCTGCTTGATCTGCTTATTATTTTAAGGCTCGTAATTAATAGCCAAAGCGAGTAAAGTTCACCGCCACAAAAGTGGCGGTGAAGGTTTTTTGGCAACATCTGGATACAACTTATGTAAGCTGATGTAAATTTTTACCGGAAGGCTGATTGAAACGTGATAGCCGTCAAACAATCATCCCGTTAATTATTTTACTCTGTGTAATAAATAAAGGGCGCTTAGATGTCCTGTCCACGGCGCGGTTCTCCCCCCGGGCCAATGCGTGAAAACGTAAAAAAGTACCAAATACTCAGGAGCACTCTCAATTATGTTTAAGAATGCATTTGCTAACCTGCAGAAGGTCGGTAAATCGCTGATGCTGCCGGTATCCGTACTGCCTATCGCAGGTATCCTGCTGGGCGTCGGTTCCGCAAACTTCAGCTGGCTGCCAGCCGTGGTCTCCCACGTCATGGCAGAAGCAGGCGGTTCTGTTTTCGCCAACATGCCGCTGATCTTCGCTATCGGTGTGGCCCTCGGCTTCACCAATAACGACGGTGTATCCGCACTGGCTGCAGTCGTAGCTTACGGCATCATGGTGAAAACCATGGCGGTGGTTGCGCCGCTGGTGCTGCATTTACCTGCTGACGAGATTGCGGCAAAACACCTGGCTGATACCGGCGTGCTTGGCGGTATTATCTCCGGTGCTATCGCCGCGTACATGTTCAACCGCTTCTATCGCATCAAGCTGCCAGAATATCTCGGCTTCTTTGCGGGCAAGCGCTTTGTACCGATTATCTCTGGTCTGGCCGCTATCTTCACCGGCGTGATCCTCTCCTTCATTTGGCCGCCGATCGGTTCCGCGATCCAGACCTTCTCCCAGTGGGCTGCTTATCAGAACCCGGTGGTGGCGTTTGGTATCTACGGTTTCATCGAGCGTTGCCTGGTGCCGTTTGGTCTGCACCACATCTGGAACGTTCCTTTCCAGATGCAGATCGGCGAATACACCAACGCGGCGGGTCAGGTATTCCACGGCGATATCCCGCGCTACATGGCAGGCGACCCGACTGCGGGCAAACTGTCTGGCGGCTTCCTGTTCAAAATGTACGGTCTGCCGGCAGCGGCTATCGCGATTTGGCACTCTGCTAAACCGGAAAACCGCGCCAAAGTGGGCGGTATCATGATCTCCGCCGCGCTGACCTCGTTCCTGACCGGTATCACCGAGCCGATCGAGTTCTCGTTCATGTTCGTGGCGCCGATCCTGTACGTTATCCATGCCATCCTGGCGGGTCTGGCGTTCCCGATCTGTATCCTGCTGGGTATGCGTGACGGTACCTCGTTCTCTCACGGCCTGATCGACTTTATCGTGCTGTCCGGTAACAGCAGCAAGCTGTGGCTGTTCCCGATCGTTGGTATCTGCTATGCGATCGTGTACTACGTCATTTTCCGCGTGCTGATTAAAGCCCTGGATCTGAAAACCCCGGGTCGTGAAGATACCACCGAAGAGAGCAAGGCTGGCGCAACCAGCGAGATGGCTCCGGCTCTGGTCGCCGCTTTCGGCGGTAAAGAGAACATCACCAACCTCGACGCATGTATTACTCGTCTGCGTGTTAGCGTGGCGGATGTAGCGAAAGTTGACCAGGCTGGCCTGAAAAAACTGGGCGCCGCTGGCGTGGTAGTGGCAGGTTCTGGCGTACAGGCCATCTTCGGTACCAAGTCCGATAACCTGAAAACTGAAATGGATGAGTACATCCGTAACAGTTAAGACGTAGTATCGGGGAGACTAAGGCAGCCAACTGGCTGCCTTTTTTACGTCACCAGATCGGCCTTCCAGAGGCGATAACCCCGCAAACTGTCCGCCAAATGCTTATTCCCTCAGCAGCTAAGTCTATAGTTGAATAAGAAAAAGAGCTTTCAGGTTGAAAGAGAGGGAGGATGTCGCTCATACTCTTACCGTAACCTGTGCGTCCGCGTTTATCTGCAGAAGCAGGCCAGCGTACGGGATAAAACTAATAAGGAATCAGTCATGGCAGAAGAAACGATTTTCAGCAAAATCATTCGCCGGGAGATCCCGTCGGATATGGTTTATCAGGATGAGCTTGTGACCGCTTTTCGCGACATCTCCCCGCAGGCGCCCACCCACATTCTGATTGTCCCGAACGTTCTGATTCCTACCGTAAATGACGTTACCATTGAACATGAACTGGCCCTGGGCCGGATGATGACCGTCGCGGCGAAGATTGCCCGCGATGAAGGCCTCGCCGACGATGGCTACCGGTTGATCGTCAACTGCAACCGTCACGGCGGCCAGGAAGTTTACCATATCCATATGCATCTGCTGGGCGGTCGTCCGCTGGGTCCGATGCTGGCGCACAAAGGCTAACGTCATGCTCAGGACCCTTTTGGGCGCGTGTCTGGCGGCGGGGCTGCTGGCCGGATGTAGTTCACATCCGGAGATCCCGGTTTCTGACCAGCAGGCGCTGGTGATGGAGTCGAGCGTGCTGGCCGCCGGGATCAGCGCCAGCGAGCCTGTCGTCGTGGCGACGGAGATCCAGGCCACCGCCTCCTCTACGCTGTATAACGAGCGCCAACAGCCGGTCACCGTGCATTATCGTTTTTTCTGGTATGACGCCCGAGGGCTGGAGATGCACCCTCTGGAGGCGCCGCGCACCATCGTGGTTCCGGCTCGCTCCTCGGTGACGTTGTATGGCAGCGCCAATATCCTGGGGGCGCATAAGGCCCGCCTTTATCTTTATCTGTAAGGGGTAATTATAATGATGAAAATGTGTCGCTATGCGTTAATCACAGCACTGGCGATAATCCTCGCAGGCTGTGCGGGGCTGCGTGAGCAGCCCGCGCCGGTAGAAGAGGCCAAACCGCAGCCGCAGCAGCCTGCGCAGCCGCAGCCCACGGTGCCGACGGTACCGGCGGTGCCATCCGTCCCGTCGCAGCCAGGACCGATTGAGCATCAGGATCAGCAGTCGGGTCAGCCGGCGCCGCGCGTGCGTCATTATGACTGGAACGGCGCGGTGCAGCCGATGGTGGGACAGATGCTGCAGGCGGGCGGGGTCAATGCCGGCAGTATTCTGCTGGTTGACAGCGTGAACAACCGCACCAACGGTTCGCTGAATGCCGGAGAAGCTACCACCGCGTTACGCAACGCGCTGGCGGGCAACGGCAAATTTACCCTTGTTTCACCGCAGCAGCTGGCGGTCGCCAAGCAGCAGTTGGGCCTGTCGCCGCAGGACAGCCTCGGCAGCCGCAGCAAAGCCATGGGTATCGCCCGCAACGTGGGCGCGCAGTATGTGCTTTACTCCAATGCCACCGGCAACGTCAACGCGCCTGAGCTGAAGATGCAGTTGATGCTGGTGCAAACCGGCGAGATTATCTGGTCAGGTAAAGGTGCTGTTCAGCAACAATAAGCTAACGCGCGACGAGCTCTTGTCGCGCTTCTTTCCCCACTATCATCCTGTCGCCTCGCTGAGCCAGACCGGCCTCAGCGGCGGCAGTGTGATTATCAGCGACGGCGACCGGCGACGAGTGCTGCGTCAGCCGCACGACCCGTCTGCCGCTGCCTGTTATTTTCGCCGTCAGTATCGCGCGCTGCGCCGGCTGCCTGCCAGGCTGGCGCCCAACCCCCTGTTTTACTCGCCCTGCTGGATGGTGGTGGAGTATTGCGCGGGTGAGGTGAAAAGCGAGTTACCTGACTGCCCGCAGCTGTCTGCCTTATTGTATGATTTGCATCAGCAACCGCGGTTTGGCTGGCATGTGAGTCTCGGGCCGCTGCTGGCGCAGTACTGGCAGAGGAGCGATCCGGCCCGGCACACGCCGCGCTGGCTACGCTGGCATCAGCGGCTGTGCCGCCGGGGCGAGCCTCGTCCTCTGCGGCTGGCGCCGCTGCATATGGACGTCCATGCCGGCAATATTATCCACAGCGACGCCGGTCTGAAGCTGATCGACTGGGAATATGCCGGCGATGGCGATATCGCGCTGGAGCTGGCCGCCGTATGGATCGCCCCGGGCGAGCGCCGCCAGCTGGTGACGGCGTATGCCCGGCGGGCAGCCATCGACCCGCAGCAGCTATGGCGGCAGGTGGCGCGCTGGCGTCCGTGGGTACTGCTGCTGATGGCGGGCTGGTATGAAATGCGCTGGCGGCAGAGCGGGGATCGGCAATTTATCACGCTGGCAGATGAAACATGGTGTCAGTTAGACAACGAACGCAAAGGATAAGAGAGGTCAGTGTGGGCCCAGTGATGTTGGATGTTGAAGGGTATGAACTGGATGCGGAAGAGCGAGAGATTCTGGCGCATCCGCTGGTGGGAGGGTTGATCCTCTTCACCCGAAATTATCACGATCCGGCGCAGCTGCGGGAGCTGGTGCGCCAGATCCGCGAAGCCTCCCGTAACCATCTGGTGGTGGCGGTCGATCAGGAAGGGGGACGCGTTCAGCGTTTCCGCGAAGGCTTTACCCGTTTACCGGCGGCCCAGTCTTTCGCCGCGCTGCTGGGGATGGAAGAGGGGGGCAAACTGGCCGCCGAGGCCGGCTGGCTAATGGCCAGCGAAATGATCGCCATGGACATCGATATTAGCTTTGCGCCGGTGCTGGACGTCGGCCATATCAGCGCCGCGATCGGCGAACGTTCTTATCATGAAAATCCGCAGAAAGCGCTGACGATGGCGCGTCACTTCATTGACGGCATGCACGCTGCGGGCATGAAAACCACCGGCAAACACTTCCCGGGACACGGGGCGGTGACTGCCGATTCGCACAAAGAAACCCCGTTCGATCCGCGTCCGGCATCGGTCATCCGCGACCACGATATGGCGATATTCAAAAGCCTTATCGCCGAGCAGCGTCTGGATGCCATTATGCCGGCGCATGTGATTTATCCGGAGCTCGATCCGCGCCCGGCCAGCGGTTCAGCGTACTGGCTGAAGACGGTGTTGCGCGGCGAGCTGGGCTTCGACGGGGTGATTTTCTCCGACGATCTGTCGATGGAAGGGGCGGCGATCATGGGCAGCTATGCCGAACGCGGCCAGGCATCGCTCGACGCCGGTTGCGATATGATACTGGTCTGCAATAATCGTAAGGGCGCGGTCAGTGTGCTGGATAACCTGTCGCCGATCAAAGCAGAGCGTGTTACGAAATTGTATCATAAAGGTTCCTTTTCCCGTCAGGAGTTAAGGGATTCAGCCCGTTGGAAAACGGTGAGTGCCCAGCTGGAGCAGCTTCATGCGCGCTGGCAAGAGGCGAAGTCCGCGTAACGCTCTGCGGGGCGTTGTTGTCTGGTGAGGATGCGATGATTATCTATTTACACGGTTTTGACTCGAACAGCCCCGGTAACCACGAGAAGGTGATGCAGTTGCAGTTTATTGACCCTGACGTGCGGTTGATAAGCTACAGCACGCGCCACCCCAAGCACGACATGCAGCATTTGCTGAAAGAGGTCGATAAAATGCTGCAGCTTACCGCCGATGACCGGCCGCTGATCTGCGGCGTTGGACTCGGCGGTTACTGGGCTGAGCGGATTGGTTTCCTGTGCGATATTCGTCAGGCGGTGTTCAATCCTAACCTGTTTCCGCATGAGAATATGGAAGGCAAAATCGACCGACCGGAAGAGTATGCTGACATCGCCACCAAGTGCGTGACCAACTTTCGCGAGAAGAACCGCGATCGCTGCCTGGTGGTGCTTTCCCGGCAGGACGAAGCGCTGGACAGCCAGCGTTCCGCCGACCTTCTGCACCACTATTATGAAATTATCTGGGATGAAGAGCAGACCCATAAGTTTAAAAACATCTCGCCGCACCTGCAGCGGCTGAAAGCGTTTAAAACCCTCGGTTAAGCCTTTTTCCCCTGTCTCCAAACCCGCGCCGGGTTCACCGCGCGGGTTTTTTCATGTCTACACTTATTGGTTTCGCTGAAAAAATACGCGACAAAACTTGATGCACATCAATTTTGGTATGACCAATGCACCGTTCATGGTATTCTCGACAGTGCTGAATGGTTTCATTGACGTAACTTGTTGTTAAATAAAGGCTATTTTAATAACTTTTATTTAACAATTGGTTAATAATTTTAGGGGTACACATGACTACGCCATTGAAAAAAATCGTAATTGTGGGTGGCGGCGCAGGCGGACTGGAACTGGCAACTCAGCTGGGGAAAAAGTTAGGGCGCCATAAGAAAGCGAAAATCACCCTGGTGGACCGTAACCACAGCCATCTGTGGAAGCCGCTGCTGCACGAAGTGGCCACCGGTTCTCTGGATGAAGGCGTTGATGCGCTGAGCTATCTGGCCCATGCCCGCAACCACGGCTTCCAGTTCCAGCTGGGGTCGGTGGTCGATATCAATCGCGAAGGGAAGACCATCACCCTCGGCGAGCTGCGCAATGAAAAAGGCGAGCTGCTGGTGGCTGAGCGTAAACTGC
Source organism: Klebsiella sp. C239 (assembly GCF_048822715.1). Taxonomy (NCBI): domain Bacteria; kingdom Pseudomonadati; phylum Pseudomonadota; class Gammaproteobacteria; order Enterobacterales; family Enterobacteriaceae; genus Klebsiella; species Klebsiella sp. C239. Next base: position 282,618 of record NZ_JBMEZK010000005.1, read on the forward strand.
CGTACGACACGCTGGTGATGGCGCTGGGCAGTACCTCGAATGACTTTAACACCCCTGGGGTGAAAGAGAACTGCATTTTCCTCGACAACCCGCATCAGGCGCGTCGTTTCCATCAGGAGATGCTCAACCTGTTCCTTAAGTACTCCGCGAACCTCGGCGCTAACGGTAAAGTGAACATTGCCATCGTCGGCGGCGGCGCCACCGGCGTGGAACTCTCCGCTGAGTTGCATAATGCCGTGAAACAGCTGCACAGCTACGGTTACAAAGGGCTGACCAACGAAGCGCTGAACGTCACGCTGGTCGAAGCGGGCGAACGCATTCTGCCTGCGCTGCCGCCGCGCATTTCCGGCGCGGCGCACAATGAGCTGACCAAGCTGGGCGTACGGGTGCTGACGCAGACCATGGTCACCAGCGCCGATGCGGGCGGCCTGCACACCAAAGATGGCGAATATATTGAAGCGGATCTGATGGTCTGGGCGGCCGGGATCAAAGCGCCAGATTTCATGAAAGAGATCGGCGGCCTGGAAACCAACCGTATCAATCAGCTGGTGGTTGAGCCGACGCTGCAGACCACCCGCGACGCGGATATTTTCGCCATCGGCGACTGCGCCTCCTGCGCCCGTCCGGAAGGCGGGTTTGTGCCACCGCGTGCTCAGGCGGCGCACCAGATGGCCACCTGCGCGCTGAATAACATCCTCGCGCAGATGAAAGGCAAACCGCTGAAGGCGTATACCTATAAAGACCATGGCTCGCTGGTGTCGCTGTCCAATTACTCCACCGTCGGCAGCCTGATGGGCAACCTGATGCGCGGCTCGATGATGGTGGAAGGGCGCATTGCGCGCTTCGTGTACATCTCCCTGTACCGTATGCACCAGATCGCCCTGCACGGCTATTTCAAAACCGGCCTGATGATGCTGGTTGGTCGCATCAACCGCATCATTCGCCCGCGTCTCAAGCTGCACTAATCGCTATCGCGACCCGGAGCGCGCCCTGGCGGCGCCTCCGGGCTCTTCTGCTGAACCGGCGGCGATCCCGCTCGGAATCCTCTGAATCCCTTTGATTTGCAGCGAATTCTCGCACTTTTCATCCGCTATCTGATTTGCGCCTTCCCGGGTCCGGTTGCAAAATTGTATCAACAGCAACAAAGGAGGATCTCCCGTGAATAAATCTATGTTGGCGGGTATAGGGATAGGCGTGGCTGCCGCGCTGGGCGTTGCAGCTGTCGCTGGTCTCAACGTGTTAGATCGCGGCCCGCAGTATGCGCAAGTGGTCTCCAGTACACCGATTAAAGAAACCGTGAAAACGCCGCGCCAGGAATGCCGTAATGTCACCGTGACCCATCGTCGTCCGGTACAGGATGAAAACCGCATCGCCGGTTCCGTGCTGGGCGCGGTGGCGGGCGGGGTGATTGGCCACCAGTTCGGCGGCGGTCACGGACGCAGCGTGGCGACGGTGGTGGGCGCGCTGGGCGGCGGCTATGCCGGTAACCAGATCCAGGGCGCGATGCAGGATAACGACACCTACACCACCACGCAGCAGCGCTGCAAAACGGTGTATGACAAATCCGACAAAATGCTGGGCTACGATGTGACCTATAAGATAGGCGATCAGCAGGGGAAAATCCGTATGGATCACGATCCTGGCAGCCAGATCCCGCTGGACAACAACGGCCAGCTGGTCCTGAACAACAAAATCTAAAAACAGATTTGTGTAATGATTAGCCCCTCAATCGCTCAGGCTGAGGGGCTTTTTTTGTCAGAAAGTTAACGCGTAATTCAGACCGAAGGTACGGCCACGGCCTTTATATTCATACAGCGACGAGCTGCCGTAGGTTGGGCTGTAGAGCAGCGGCGCGCGCTGGCCCCAGATGGTGACATAATCTTCGTTAAGCAGGTTTTCGATACTGAAGGTCAGTTTCCCCACCGGCAGCGCGTAACTGCCGATAAAATCGACGGTATTATAGCCTTCCAGCTTGTTGCCGGCGGCGTCGCTGAGGTCAAACACCTGCTGGCTCTGCACGCGCAGGCTCCACGGATCCGGCGCCCAGCCTACCCAGGCGGTGGCTTTGGACGGCGAGGCGAGGGTGACGTCCCATTTTTGCCAGCGGCCATCGGTCTGCACCTGTGATTTCAGCACGTTGAAGTTGCCGCCGACGCTCCAGTCGCTGTCCGGAATAAAGTAATCGACCGCTCCCTCAACACCGTAAATACGCCGCTTGTCGGACTGAACATCGATGGTCATGTCGGTACGGTTGACCACGATGGTTTTATCCGAAGTCGAGTAATACGCCGCCAGTTGGGTGCGCAGGTTATCGCCGGTGTAGCGCCAGCCCAGCTCATACGAGTTAACTTTGATCCCCTGCAGCGGCGAGTCATCGACGTTGACGCTGGAGAGCAGCGGCAGATGACCATTGACCGCGGCGCCGTATTTCCCGATGCCATAGTATTTACCCGGATCCGGCAGCTCAACGCCCTGCGAGAAGTTAAACCAGGTCTGTTGACGCTCGGTCAGATGGGCGACGATCCCGGCGTTAAACAGGAAGTTGTCATAATCGGTTTTGCCGCCTTTGATGGCGTCGGCGGAGCGCGCTTTGCCGTTGGCGATATCCTGTTGCTGGGCGTAGCCGACAAAGTCGTCAACCCGGTTTTCGGTCCACTGGTAGCGAACCCCGCCGCTGATGGTAAAGATGTCGTTCAGATCGTAGCTTGACTGCAGGAACGGCGCGACGTTGGAGATGCTGTATCCCGGGTAGCGGCCGGTGGTATAGATCGATTCGTTGTGCAGCCCGCCGGAAGCCAGCGATTGTTGCAGATCGAAGAACATCTGATTGGCATTGAAGGTCTCATGATCGGCGTCGAGACCCCAGGTGAGATCCCAGCCCGCCAGCGGCTGACTGTTCAGGGTCAGCTTTGCCCCATACTGATCGGTATCCTGCTGCGACGAGGAGAAACTGCTGACCTGGCCTTTGCTGAGCGTCGGGAACGGATAGAAGGTGAGGGATTCATCGCGATAGTACACCTGGCTCACCAGATTCTGACCGAAGAAGTCGGCATCGGCGTACTGGAGGCTGATCAGATGGCGCTCGGTGCCGGGGATACGATCGGAATTGAGCCCATCGGTGGTGTACGCTTTGCCGCCGCTGGTCACCGCGGACATATTCTTTCCGAGCCACAGGCCATAGTCATCATCGCCCTGGCTTTTATAATACTGGGTGACCAGCTGCAGCTGGCGGTTGTCGTCGATCTCGATCGTCCCCGTTCCCATGACGTCCAGACGGTCGGAGTGCTGGAGCCCCGTTTGGGTGTTATCGAGGAGCAGCGCATCGTTGTTGCCATCGTACCAGCCGCCGAAACGCTGATAGGCTACCGATAAACGCCCGGACGCGTGGTCTGTCCCGCCGCTGACGGCCGCCGCGACGCGCTCATCATGATCGTTGCTGTTGGCAAACCCGCTCTTGCTGCCCACCTCAAGATCGACCTGCCGATCCTGCTGCCCTTTTTTGGTGACGATGTTGATAAGTCCGCCGGTACTGCCGCCGCCGTACAGTGAGGTCGCCCCGGAGATCACTTCGATATGTTCGATGTTGAACGGATCGATGGCGTCGAGCTGGCGACTGTCGGTGCGTGAGGAGTTGAGCCGGACGCCGTCAATCAGCACGACGATGGCGCGCCCGCGCATGTTCATCCCGTAATTGGTGCGCCCCTGGCTGCTGACATCGATGCCCGGGATCAGCTGCGCCAGCACGTCTTTGAACTCTTTCCCGCCCTGGACCTGCTGCTCAATCTCCTGGCCCTCAATGACCCAGGTGGTTTGGGCCATCTCGGCCACGGTGCGGTGGGTGCGGTTCGCGCTAACGATGATGCTGTCTTCATCAGACTGAGCCGCCAGCGCAGGCAGCGCGCTGGCCAGCAGCAGAGGGTGGAGCACCCAGAGGCGCTTTTTCATATCCATTCCTTTTATGAGCAAGTTGCTTTGTCGTTGTTATGGGCCGGCGTCGGCCGGTATTCGTTACAATGCGAAACATCTGGAAAAACTCAAAAAAGGATTTTGCACATAATGAATATCGCAATCAATATCATTTGCGTTTATCTTGCGCGAGAAAAGGTAATAAAAATCAATCTATTTTGTAGGGGTAAAGCGAAACGGCGGGCGGTTCCGGCGGCAGAATACCGCCGGAAGCGGGGCGCATCAGGACTCGAGGACCAGCGGCCAGAGACGGAGAGTGGTGTCAGTGATTTGCATCAGTTTGTCGAAATCGGCGCCTTCCCGTGCGCTGATGGACATCCCCTGCAGGACACAGTTGAGAAACTGCGCGAGCTGCGCCACGTCGCGGCCCGCAGGCAGTTCGCCCTGCGCTTGCCGCTGCTGCAGAAACTGGGTTAGCGCCTGCTCCTGCATCGCATGGCGGGATTTGATGGTGTTGGCGATATCCGTCGAGGAGGCGGCCAGCGCGGCGGAGGTATTGATGATAAAGCAGCCGGCCGGCGTCTCTTTGCTGGTAAAGCAGGTGGCGACCGCGGTGAAGTAGTCGCGCAACGCCCGATCGACGGTTTTTCCCTCAGCAAACAGCACGGCTTCGTGCTTCGCGGCAAAGCGCGAAATGTAACGATCCAATACTGCGCGGAACAGTCCTTCTTTATTCACAAATTCCGCATACAGGGTGGGGGCTTTTGCTCCTGTCGCCTCGACCAGATCGGCGAGCGAGGTCGCCTCATAGCCGTGCTGCCAGAAGAGTGTCATGGCTTTGTCCAGCGCCGCATCCCTGTCGAACACCTTCGGTCGGCCACGGCTTTTTTTGGCGCAACTTTGAACGTCAGTTGTCATGATGCCGTTGTACCTATGTTGGTTTGGTGAATGGCCATTATAAAAATAAACGATCGCCGGGGCCAGCGCTGTTGGTTCAAAAATAAATAATTCATATGCGTATGAAAATTAAGCATTTTATAAATAGTTAAACGATCGTTATAAAAATGCGTTGACGTGTGACTTAGATCACATTATTATTTACCTATCGATCGTTAAGTTAATGCTTACGACCCTACTATAAAATTCATCTGCATAGGTATAATAATCATGAAAACCGTTAATACTCTGGCTATTGCCGCCGTGCTTAGCTCCCTCTCTTTCGCCAGCTTTGCCGCTGTTGAGGTGCAGTCCACCCCAGCCGGCCAGCATAAAGTGGGCACCATCTCTGCGTCCGCAGGGACTAACCTGGGGTCGCTGGAAGACCAGCTGGCGCAGAAAGCGGATGAAATGGGCGCCACCTCATACCGTATTACTTCGGTAACTGGTCCGAATACTCTTCACGGTACCGCGGTTATCTACAAGTAAACCCGATGCGTCGCTGCCCGGCCCCCTTCACCGGTCAGCGATGAGTAAGACCCTGTTGTACCCCTGTTTGACCCTTGCCAACAAAAAACCCGCCGTCAGGCGGGTTTTTTGTTTTCTGCAGCGTGAGGTTACAGCGACTGCGGACCAGGGTCGGCATGACGGGTAACGTCAATGGGCATGCCCGAGCGGTAATTCATCGCGCGCTCCATTACCGTACCGTCGGTCTGCGGCGCCTGTTTGAACGCCTTCATGGCCGCGTTAAGCGTAATAGGCAGCGTCTGCGGGTCGTCATCGATATGCTCAGACAGCGGCTGGTGGATTTCGACCAGACGGCGGCCGTCCGGCTCCACCGACGCCTTAATCGGCGTGTTGATAATATTCACCTTCGTGCCCGGCGAGATCGCGTTGTACAGCGCCTTGATATCGTTGTCGCGCAGACGAATACAGCCGGAGCTGACGCGCATGCCGATGCCGAAATCGGCATTGGTGCCGTGCAGGAGATAGACTCCGCCATAGGCGGCAAGGCGGATAGCGTGATGGCCCATCGGGTTGTCAGGACCGGCAGGCACCACCGCCGGCAGCTCAATCCCCATCGCTTTGTAGCGCGCGCGAATGTTAGCGGTTGGCGTCCAGGTCGGATTAGCCCGCTTGTCGGACACGGTGGTGACCATCGTCGGTGTGATGGTGGTTCCGCCCAGTTGGCCGATGCCGATCGGGTAGACGGTCACTTCATTCTTGCCCGGCGGATAATAGTAGAGGCGCAGTTCGGCAAGGTTGATCACCAGCCCTTCGCGCGGCGCATCGGGCAGCAGCGTCTGCAGGGGGATAGTCAGCACGCTGCCGGCGCGCGGAACATAGGGGTCTACCCCGGGATTGGCCTGCAGCAGGGCCAGAAAGCCGACATTGTACTTTTTGGCAATCGCCTCCAGCGAACCGCCGTTATCCTGCACCACATGGAACTGATTTTGCCCCACCAGCCGGCTGCCCGGCGGGGGAAGGGGCCAGGTGTTAGCGCGCGCAGGCAGCGCCAGCGCGGCAACCAGCGCGACCAGCGCCAGCGCCAGGGGGAAACGGTTTCTCATTACCATAACTCCAAAATATATAACTGGTTATTTTTATATGAAAAAGGAGATGAGATTATGGCGTGAGTCTGTGTGGGGAAATCCAGGCGGATTGCAAAATGTTTGTAAAGATTGCCAGATATGTGAAAAGGGAGATACGGCGTACCGGCCGTATCTCCCCCGCGATCAGGCGACGGCGTTCTCTTCCAGCTGGCGCATGAACTGGCGAACCCAATCCATCCGCGTCTTTCGCTCCTCGAGATCCTGCATGAACTTCAGGCGCGTCGGCCCGTCCAGGCGGAAGTGCTGCGGCTGCTTCTGCAGCAGGCCGATCAACCACACCGGATTGACGTTGTTTTTCTCGTTAAATTCGATCACGCCGCCTTTTTCATTGCTCTCCAGCTTACGGATCCCCAGCTTCTGCGCTTGCTGACGCAGACGGGCGATATCCAGCAGATTGCGGGCGGCGTCGGGCAGGCGGCCAAAACGATCGATCAGCTCGACTTTGATCTCCTCGAGATCCTGTTCGTTTTTGGCGCTGGCAATGCGCTTATAGAACGACAGACGAGTATTGACGTCGGGGATGAAATCATCAGGCAGCAGGGAAGGCATGCGCAGTTCGACTTCCGTCTGCTGGCTGGTGAGATCTTCCAGCGACGGCTCGCGCCCGGCTTTCAGGGCATCTACCGCATTCTCCAGCAGCTCCATATACAGGGAGAAGCCGATGGTCTCCATCTGACCGCTCTGATCTTCGCCCAGCAGCTCCCCGGCGCCGCGGATCTCCAGATCGTGGGTCGCCAGCGCAAAGCCTGCGCCAAGATCTTCCAGCGAGGCAATGGCTTCGAGGCGCTTTTGCGCATCGGTGGTCATCGCCTTCGGATGCGGCGTCAGCAGCCAGGCATAGGCCTGGTGATGGGAGCGGCCAACGCGGCCGCGCAGCTGGTGCAGCTGGGCGAGGCCAAAGTGGTCGGCGCGTTCGATAATGATGGTGTTGGCGGTGGGAATGTCGATCCCGGTTTCGATGATGGTGGTGCACACCAGCACATTGAAGCGCTGGTGATGGAAGTCATTCATCACCCGCTCCAGCTCGCGCTCCCGCATCTGACCGTGGCCGATGGCGATCCGCGCCTCAGGCACCAGCTCCGCCAGCTTGTCGGCGGCTTTCTGGATGTTCTCGACGTCATTAAACAGATAGTAAACCTGACCGCCGCGCAGCGTTTCACGCAGGATCGCCTCGCGCACGACCAGCGCATCGTATTCGCGAACGAAGGTCTTTACCGCCAGGCGGCGCGCCGGCGGCGTGGCGATGATCGACAGATCCCGCATCCCGCTCATCGCCATGTTCAGCGTTCGCGGGATCGGCGTGGCGGTGAGGGTCAGGATATCGACATCGGCGCGCATCGCTTTGATGCGCTCTTTATGCCGCACGCCAAACCGGTGCTCTTCGTCGACAATCAGCAGCCCCAGATCGCGCAGCTTCACCTCGCTCTGCAGCAGCTTATGGGTGCCGATCAAGATATCGATTTTGCCTTCCGCGGCCTGCTCGAGGATCTGCGCCTGCTCTTTAGCGCTGCGGAAGCGGGAGAGCATTTCGATGCGTACCGGCCAGTTGGCGAAACGATCGCGGAAGTTGTCATAGTGCTGCTGAGCCAGCAGGGTGGTCGGCACCAGTACCGCCACCTGTTTGTGGTTCTCCACCGCGAGGAAGGCGGCGCGCATGGCCACTTCGGTCTTGCCGAAGCCCACATCGCCACACACCAGGCGGTCCATGGCCAGCGGCTGGCACATATCGCTGAGGACGGCGTTGATCGCCTGCGCCTGATCCGGCGTGGTTTCAAACGGGAAACCGTCGCAGAACAGCTGATACTGTTCGCGGTCGTGTTTAAAGGCAAACCCGGCTTTCGCCGCGCGCTGGGCGTAGATATCCAGCAGTTCGGCCGCTACGTCGCGTACCTTCTCGGCCGCTTTTTGCCGCGCCCGGGTCCAGGCATCGCCGCCCAGCTTGTGCAGGGGCGCGTTCTCTTCCGCTCCGCCGGCGTAGCGACTGATAAGATGCAGCGAGGAGACCGGAACGTATAATTTGGCATCGTTGGCGTAGGTCAGCATCAGGTATTCGCCGGTGATGCCGCCCGCCTCCAGGGTGGTCATCCCCGCATAGCGTCCCACGCCGTGTTCCAGGTGAACGACCGGCTGGCCGATATGCAGTTCGGCAAGGTTGCGAATTAGCGTGTCAGGGTTAATGGTGCGACGGGAATCCTGACGACGGCGCGCTACGCGCTCGCCGAGCAGGTCGCTCTCGCAAATCAGCGCCAGGCCGCGCTGACTGTCGATAAACCCGTGCTCGGCGGCGCCAATCATCAGATAGCGCCCGTTGCCGGTGGCTTCCTCCAGGCGCAGCAGGTGTTTCGGCGCAATTTTGATCCGCGCCAGCATTTCGCTCAGCGCTTCCCGGCGACCCTCGCTTTCAACGGAGAAAATCACCGGACCGGCAAACGCGTCGAGGAAGCGGCGCAGATTATCCAGCGGCGCTTTGTTTTGCGCCTGGACGGCGAGGTCCGGCAGCGTCTGGTAGCCCAGGTTGGTATTCGCTGCTTTTTCGGCCAGGCGCTCGGTTTTCAGCTGAACGCGCGGCCATTTTTTCAGTTCGCTGAACAGCTCATCGCTGCGCAGCCACAGCAGTTCCGGCGGCAGGAGCGGGCGCATCGGATCGACGCCGCGGTTTTCAAAGCGGGCGCGGGCTTCATTCTGGAAACGCTCCGCGCTGGCCTCGAGATCGCCGGTGTTGACGATCAGCGTGCTGGCCGGGAAATAGCTAAATAACGGCGGCAGCGGCTCGCTGAAGAACAGCGGCTGCCAGTATTCGATACCGGCAGGCAGCGTCCCTTTACTGACCTGCTGATAGATATGCTCGGCGTCGCGCTTCACCTCAAAGCGGTCGCGCCACTGACTGCGGAACAGCTCGATGGCGGTCTGGTCGGTGGGGAATTCGTGCGCCGGCAGCAGGTTAATGGCCGCCACTTCCTCCAGCGTGCGCTGGCTGTCGACGTCGAACAGGCGCAGGCTGTCGATTTCATCGTCAAAGAAATCGAGGCGGTAGGGCTGGTCGCTGCCCATCGGGAACAGGTCGAGCAGCGCGCCGCGGGTGGCGTATTCGCCATGCTCCTTCACCTGATCGACATGGCGGTAGCCGGCCCCCTCGAGCTGGTCGCGCAGCGCATCGCGCGACAGGCGCTGACCCTTTTTCATCACCAGCGCGTGGCCGTGAAGGAAGCTGTGCGGACAGACGCGCTGCATCAGCGTGCTGACCGGGACGATCAGCACGCCGCGCTGCATAGTGGGTAACTGGTAAAGGGTGGCAAGACGGGAGGAGATGATGTCCTGATGCGGCGAGAAGCTGTCGTAAGGGAGCGTTTCCCAGTCCGCCAGCCCCATCACCAGGCTGTCGGTGAACTGCCTGATCTCGTCGTTCAGACGCAGCGCGTTTTGCATGTCAGGCGCCACCAGCACCACCGGACCCTTGTGGCGTTCGGCCATCTCCGCCACCAGGGTGGCGCAGGCTGCGCCGGTCAACTCGCCAAGCTGGCGCTGGTCACCGGCTTTCACCGGCAATGAGTATCGATATTGTTCAGGCATAGACGGTTTCATGGTCTCTTAGGGATTCGCTCTGCCGATATGGAGGGCAACTCGCTGATATTCAATAGTGAGATTATCCGCGATTGGTCTGGATTCGCCAACCCGAATTGCCATTGCGTGTTGAGTGAAGAAAGGTCAGCGCTGTCGATAAGCGTAAAGATTAATAAGTAAGTACTTATCTATCCGTTTGTATTTGCTTGATTTTTAGGATTATTGCTAATAAAGTCGTCAGGTATCAGTCATTTACGCTGCCCCTAATCGCTTATATACTCGGGAATCGGCTATCAGCAACCAGATGGATGACATGTACCAACCTGCCGCACTCTTTATCGGCCTGCGCTATATGCGCGGGCGCGCAGCCGACCGCTTCGGTCGTTTCGTCTCCTGGCTTTCCACCATCGGTATTACCCTCGGCGTCATGGCGCTGGTGACGGTCCTGTCGGTGATGAACGGCTTTGAACGCGAACTGCAAAACAACATCCTGGGGCTGATGCCCCAGGCCATTCTTAGCGCCAAACAGGGTTCGGTGAATCCCCAACAGCTGCCGGAGCGCGAGGCGAAACTCCAGGGCGTCACCCGCGTGGCGCCAATCACCACCGGCGACGTGGTGCTGCAGAGCGCGCGCAGCGTGGCGGTCGGTGTGATGCTGGGCATCGACCCGGCGCAGAACGATCCCCTGACACCGTACCTGGTGAACGTCAAACAGAGCGATCTGCAGGCGGGCAAATATAACGTGATTCTCGGCGAGCAGCTGGCGGGCCAGCTGGGGGTGAATCGCGGCGATAAAATTCGCGTGATGGTCCCCTCCGCCAGCCAGTTTACGCCGATGGGGCGCGTGCCGAGCCAGCGTCTGTTTACAGTCATCGGCACCTTCGCCGCCAACAGCGAAGTCGATGGTTATCAGATGCTGACCAACATCGACGATGCTTCCCGTTTAATGCGCTACCCGCTGGGGAATATCACCGGCTGGCGCCTGTGGCTGGATAAACCACTGCAAGTGGATACCCTCAGCCAGCAGACGCTGCCGTCGGGCACCCAGTGGCAAGACTGGCGCGAGCGCAAGGGCGAACTGTTCCAGGCGGTGCGTATGGAGAAAAATATGATGGGCCTGCTGCTCAGCCTGATCGTCGCCGTCGCGGCCTTCAATATTATTACCTCGCTGGGGATGATGGTGATGGAGAAGCAGGGCGAAGTGGCGATCCTGCAGACCCAGGGGCTGACGCCGCGACAGATTATGGCCGTCTTTATGGTGCAGGGCGCCAGCGCCGGGATCGTCGGCGCGCTGCTGGGAGCCGTACTTGGCGCGCTGCTGGCCAGCCAGTTGAATAATTTAATGCCGATCATCGGCGCCTTCCTTGACGGCGCGGCGCTGCCGGTGGCGATTGAGCCGCTGCAGGTCGTCGTGATCGCCCTGGTGGCGATGGCGCTGGCATTGTTGTCTACGTTGTACCCTTCCTGGCGCGCTGCCGCCACTCAACCCGCTGAGGCTTTACGTTATGAATAAGATCCTGCTGCAATGCGACAACCTGTGCAAACGCTATCAGGAAGGCAATGTGCAAACCGATGTCCTGCACAATGTCAGCTTCAGCATTGGTGAAGGCGAGATGATGGCCATCGTCGGCACCTCCGGCTCTGGCAAAAGTACGCTGCTGCATCTGCTCGGCGGCCTGGATACGCCCACCTCTGGCGATGTGATTTTCTCCGGTCAGCCGATGAGTAAGCTTTCCACCGCCGCGCGCGCCGACCTGCGTAACCGCGAGCTGGGCTTTATCTATCAGTTCCACCATCTGCTGCCGGACTTTAGCGCGCTGGAAAACGTGGCGATGCCGCTGCTGATTGGCAAAAAGAAGCCGGCGGACATTGAACGTCAGGCGAAAGCGATGCTGCAGGCGGTCGGGCTTGAACACCGCAGCCATCACCGTCCGTCGGAGCTCTCCGGCGGCGAACGCCAGCGGGTGGCGATTGCCCGCGCGCTGGTGAACAAACCGCGGCTGGTATTGGCGGATGAGCCGACCGGTAACCTCGACGCCCGCAACGCGGACAGCATCTTCCAGCTGCTGGGCGAACTGAACCTCGCGCAGCGCACCGCGTTTCTGGTGGTGACCCACGACCTGCAGCTGGCGAAGCGGATGAGCCGCCAGCTGGAGATGCGCGATGGCCGCCTGACCGCCGACCTGACCCTGATGGGGGCCGAGTAATGGCCTCTCCGTTATCGTTATTAATTGCATTGCGTTTCAGCCGCGGCCGGCGGCGCGGCGGCATGGTGTCGCTGATCTCGGTGATCTCCACCATCGGTATTGCGCTGGGGGTGGCGGTGCTGATCGTCGGTCTCAGCGCGATGAACGGCTTTGAGCGCGAGCTGAACCACCGCGTGCTGGCGGTGGTGCCGCACGGTGAAATCGAACCCGTGAACCAGCCGTGGAATAACTGGCAGGAGGCGCTGGCGAAGGTGCAGAAGGTGAAGGGGATTGTCGCGGCGGCGCCCTATATTAACTTCACCGGCCTGGTGGAGAGCGGCAGCAATATGCGCGCCATCCAGGTGAAAGGGGTCGACCCGCAGCAGGAAACCCGGCTCAGCGCGCTGCCCACCTTTGTGCAGAATAACGCGTGGGCCGGCTTCAAGGCCGGCGAACAGCAGGTGATTCTGGGTAAAGGCGTCGCCGATGCCCTGCACGTGAAGCAGGGGGACTGGGTGTCGATCATGATCCCTAACGCCGACGCCGACCATCAACTGCTGCAGCCGAAACGCGTCAGGCTGCATGTGACCGGTATTTTACAGCTGAGCGGCCAGCTCGATCATAGTTTTGCCATGATTCCGATGCAGGATGCGCAGCAGTACCTGGAGATGGGCGGCAGCGTGACCGGCATCGCCATCAAGGTCACCGACGTTTTCCATGCTAACAAGCTGGTGCGCGACGCCGGCGAGGTGACCAACAGCTACGTCTACATCAAGAGCTGGATTGGCACCTACGGCTATATGTATCGCGATATCCAGATGATCCGCGCCATTATGTACCTGGCGATGGTACTGGTGATCGGCGTGGCCTGCTTTAACATCGTCTCGACGCTGGTGATGGCGGTCAAAGACAAAAGCGGCGATATTGCGGTGCTGCGCACGCTTGGCGCAAAAGACGGCTTAATTCGCGCGATTTTCGTGTGGTATGGTTTATTAGCCGGATCGGTAGGCAGCCTGTTCGGGGTGGTGATCGGCGTGATCTGCGCGTTGAATCTGACGTCAATCATCAACGGCATCGAATACCTGATTGGGCATAAATTCCTCTCCGGCGACATCTATTTTATTGACTTCCTGCCGTCTGAACTGCACTGGCTGGACGTCTTTTATGTGCTGGTGACAGCACTGTTGCTGAGTTTGCTGGCCAGCTGGTATCCCGCCCGCCGCGCCAGCCGTATCGACCCGGCGAGGGTGCTGAGTGGCCAGTAATTTATCGTCATCGTCGGCCTGGCTGACGACACAAGAGGAATTGCTGAAATGTACTATGGATTTGACATTGGCGGCAGCAAGATAGCGCTGGGCGTATTTAATCAGGAGCGGCGGCTGCAGTGGGAAAAACGCGTCGCCACGCCGAAAAGCAGTTATGAGGATTTTCTCCAGGCGGTGGAGGCGCTGGTCCGCGAGGCCGATGCGCGCTTCGACCGGCAGGGGACGGTTGGGATCGGTATCCCGGGGATGCCGGAAACGGCGGACGGCACGCTGTATGCCGCTAACGTGCCTGCCGCCAGCGGCCGGCCGCTGCGCGCCGACCTCAGCGCGCGACTGGGGCGCGATGTGCGCCTCGATAATGACGCCAACTGCTTCGCGCTGTCGGAAGCGTGGGACGATGAGTTTACGCAATACCCGCTGGTGATGGGGCTGATCCTCGGCACCGGCGTGGGCGGCGGCCTGGTGTTGAACGGTAAATCGATTACCGGACATAGCTATATCACCGGCGAGTTTGGTCATATTCGTCTGCCGGTGGATGCCCTGGAGGTGGTCGGGCATGATTTTCCGCTGCTTCGCTGCGGCTGCGGCCAGCTGGGCTGCATTGAAAATTATCTCTCCGGCCGCGGTTTCGCCTGGCTGTATGAACATTTTTATCAGCAACCGCTTACCTCGCCGGAGATTGTGGCGCAGTGGCAGCAGCACGATCCGCGCGCCCAGGCGCATGTAGAGCGCTATCTCGATCTGCTGGCGGTGTGTCTGGGAAATATACTGACCATTGTCGACCCGGATTTGCTGGTGCTCGGCGGTGGATTATCTAACTTTACGGCCATTAGCGAAGGGCTGGCGCAGCGATTGCCGCGCCATCTTCTGCCGGTCGCCAGGGTACCGCGCATTGAGCGCGCGCGCCACGGCGATGCCGGGGGAATGCGCGGTGCGGCCTTCCTTCATCTGAGCCATTAACCACAGAGGTAGCTATGCAGTCGCGCCGTTTACATCGATTGAGCCGTTTTCGTCGCAATAAACGTCAGTTGCGTGACCGTCTGCGTCAGCGGATTTTCTTTAGGGAGGACAGGATGAAGCCTGAAGCGATGGCCAAACCGAGAGTGGTGGTGTTAACCGGCGCGGGCATATCGGCGGAGTCGGGGATCAAAACTTTCCGCGCGGCCGATGGCCTGTGGGAAGAGCATCGGGTGGAAGATGTGGCGACGCCGGAAGGCTTCGCCCGCGACCCGGCGCTGGTGCAGGCGTTCTACAACGCCCGCCGTCGTCAGCTGCAGAGTCCGGAGATCGCGCCGAACGCGGCACATCTGGCGCTGGCGCGTCTGGAGGATCTGCTGGGCGACCATTTTCTGCTGGTCACCCAGAATATCGATAATCTGCATGAACGCGCCGGCAACCGCCGGGTGATCCATATGCACGGCGAGCTGCTGAAGGTGCGCTGTTCGTGGAGCGGCCAGGTGCTGGAGTGGACCGGGGACGTCACCGCAGAGGACAAATGCCACTGCTGCCAGTTCCCGGCGGCGCTGCGTCCGCACGTGGTCTGGTTTGGCGAAATGCCGCTGGGGATGGACGAGATCTACAGCGCGCTGGCCGAAGCGGATATTTTTATCGCCATCGGCACCTCCGGCCACGTCTATCCGGCGGCCGGCTTTGTGCACGAGGCGCGACTGCACGGCGCCCATACCGTTGAACTGAACCTCGAGCCCAGCCAGGTGGGCAGCGAGTTTGCCGAAAAGCACTACGGGCTGGCAAGCGAAGTGGTACCCGCCTTTATCGATAAGCTGCTGCAGGAAAACGCGCTGTAAACTGAATCAGCCTGCCGGGGGTCAGGGCGACGCCCACCGCTTCCGGCAGCGCTGTTGACAAGGATGTCACGTCATGACAGGAGTCAGACCATGCATCATCCCCTCGTCATTGCATCGATCGCCTTGATCGCGTCCATTATCGTCGGCATCTGGAGCCAGCGTGCGCTACCTGAATACGCCGATAGCCGACCGATCCTCTTCCTGCTGTGCCTGTTGATCGGCACCGGCAGCGCGTTGTGCCTGCTGCTGGATGGCTTAGCCCTGCTGTTTACCGGTCAGGTCGCGACGGGCGGTGTGCGGGTATACGGCCCCATGCTGCTGCTGGTGGTGCTGTGGAAACCCCTCAACGGGCTCTTCAGCATCATTGAAGATTTTGTGCAACGGCGAGCCGAAAAAGGGAAGGACAAAGGCCAGCCCGAGGATGGGCGACGCTGAGCCGCTTTCCTCTGAAGCGCGCATCACGTACTCCAGGCTATCGTCAGTCCCCGGCGGTCGCTCTGGCGATATCGCCCGGACCGGCGCCGGGCAATGCCCTTCATCATATCATTCTCGGCTTCTCCTTTCTGAGCGATTACCCGCGATAATTTTGTGCGTGACCGCTGATTTCCGTACGTTTTTTTGTGCAGACCGGCAAATGTAGACCAGATTCAATAGGCGTCCGCACGTTCGCGCCGCGACCCTGTTCCCCCGCCCGGAAGTCTGTAAAGGAGACCCCGCCATGCCGTCACCGATGATTTATCAGGATCTCACTACCACCGCGCTGCTCAGCCATGCGGCGCAATACCACAGCGAGACGGAGATCGTCTCGGTGGGGGCCGGCGGGGAGAAGGAGCGCAGCAGCTGGGGGGAAGTGGCCAGCCGCGCTCAGCGGCTGGCATCGGCGCTGGCGTCGCTGGGGCTGCCGCCGGGCGCCCGCTGCGCCACCCTCGCATGGAACAATCGCCGCCACCTGGAGATCTATTTTGCCGTCGCCTCCGGCGGCTGGGTGACGCACACCGTCAATCCGCGGCTGTCGGTTGACCATCTGCGGTATATCCTCAACGACGCTGCCGACGAGGTGCTGTTCTTTGACCAGACCTTTTTGCCGCTGGTGGCGCAGCTCCTGCCGCAGCTGCCGACGGTGAAACACGTCGTGCTGATGGCGCCCTGCAGCGAAGCGGCGCTCAGCCAGCTGCCCTCATTGCTGTTTTTTGACGAACTGTTGCAGCAGGGGATGGCAGACTATCGCTGGCCGCCGCTCAATGAACTGACGCCGGCCTCGCTCTGCTACACCTCGGGGACCACCGGCCGACCGAAAGGGGTGTTGAATACCCATCGTTCGCTGGTCCTGCATGCCCTGAGCGGCAATCAGCCGGACGCCGCCGGGATCTCGGCCAGGGATAGCCTGTTGCCGGTGGTGCCGATGTTCCATGTCAACGCGTGGGGGACGCCGTTTATCGCCGCCATGGTCGGCGCGCGGCTGGTGCTACCGGGGCCGCACCTCGATGGCGACAGCCTGCTGCAGCTGCTGGCCGCCGAGAAGGTGACGGTGGCGTTCGGCGTGCCGGTGATCTGGGCCGGTCTGTTGGCGGCGATGCGGCGGTCGGACATGCGGCTGCCTGATTTTAAACGTGCGTTTGTCGGGGGCTCCGCGCTGCCGCCGTCGATGATGGAGGCCTTTCAGCACGATTACGGCATTACGCTGATCCACGCCTGGGGAATGACCGAAACATCGCCCATCGGCACCATTAACACGCTGTTGAGCAAACATGACGCACTCCCGGCGCCGGAGCAGCAAAAACAGCGTACCGGTCAGGGGCGGCCTATTTTTGGCATCGAGCTACAGGTGGTGGATGTCGAGGGCGACCCACTGCCGATGGACGGTCAAAGTCAGGGATATCTGCAGGTCAGAGGGCACTGGGTGGTGGAGCAGTACTATGGTCAGGACGAAAGCGCCCTGACCGCGGCAGGCTGGTTTGATACCGGCGATATCGGTACGCTCGACGCCAATGGTTATCTGGTGATCAGCGATCGGGCAAAGGATATCATCAAGTCCGGCGGCGAGTGGATCTCCACCGTTGAGCTGGAGAATATCGCCATCGCGCATCAGGCGGTGCGCAGCGCGGCGGCCATCGCCGCCCGCCACCCGCGCTGGGACGAGCGGCCGGTGCTGCTGTGCGTTCGCGTGGAAGGGGGCGAAGTGGAAGAGAGCGATCTGCTGGCCTGGTTTGAGAAACGGGTGCCCAAATGGCAGATCCCGGACCGGGTGATATTTGTCGATGCGCTACCGGTCAGCGCCACGGGCAAGGTGCTCAAGAATCAGCTGCGCCAGGCCTATGGAGAGATTTTAATGAGTGAGGGAAAATGAGCCACGCGCGACCCGGTCTGACGACCTGCTCTCAGTATGACGCAGCGCTGCACGCCTTGTCGGCGGCGCGCCAGCGCTGGGCGGAGACCTCAGTGAATCGTCGTCTGGCGCTCCTGCGCCAGATCAAGGATGCCCTGGCTTCAATTGCTCCTGCGTGGGTGGAGGCGGCGGCGAGGGCCAAAGGACTACCGCCAGGCGATCCGCTGACGGGCGAAGAGTGGCTGGCAGGCCCCTGCGCGCTGATGGTCGGCTGCAACGGGCTTATCGCCACCCTGGAGCAGCTGGAGGAGAAAACCTTTCTCCGGCGGATCCCGCTGCGGACGCTGGCGGACGGCCGCCTGGCGCTGCGGGTGGTGCCCGGCACGCTCTGGGATCGACTGTTGCTGTCTGGTGTTCGCGCTGAAATTTGGATGCAGCCGGGGGTCACCCGGGCCAATCTCGATCGCTGCGCGGCAGCCGCATACGATATCCCGCCGGCCGCGCGGCAGGGCAAGCTGGCGCTGGTGCTCGGCGCCGGGAATGTGGCCTCTATCGCGCCGCTGGACGTATTACACAAACTGTTTATTGAAAATCAAGTCTGCCTGCTGAAGCTCAACCCGGTGAATGATTATCTGCACGATCTGCTGGCTCAGGCTCTGGCGCCGCTGATCGCCATGGATGCGCTCCGCATCATCACCGGCGACGCCCAGGCGGGGGCGTGGCTGACCACCCATCCCGCTGTCGATGAGATCCATATCACCGGCTCGCGGGAGAGCCATGACGCTATCGTCTGGGGCGATGGTGAGGCGGCTCGCCAGCGTCGGGCCGCCGGGACGCCGCTGAACCCGCGTCGGGTGACCTCGGAGCTGGGCGGCGTCAGCCCTACCATTATCGTCCCCGGTCCGTGGAGCGAGGCGGATATCGCTTTTCAGGCGCAGCAGCTGGCGACGCAGAAGATGAACAATGGCGGGTTTAACTGCGTGGCCAGCCAGGTGCTGATCCTGCAGCAGGGCTGGGAGCCGGCGTCGGCCCTGCTTAGTCAGCTGTACCGGCTGATCGCCGCCAATACCCGTCCGGACTATTACCCCGGCGCGGAAAACCGGCTGACTGACTTTCGCCTGCGCGCCCGTCAGCCGCTGGAGATAGCCCGCGGCGACGCGCTGCCGTTGATTGTGGCGAACACCGAGGATGATCCGGACTTCTGCCAGCAGGAGGTCTTTGGCCCGGGGCTGTCGATCACCCGCCTTGAGGCCGACAGCGCGGAAAGCTTTTTGCGCCAGGCGATCGGCTATGCCAATCAGCGGCTGCAGGGCACGCTGGGGGCCAATATTGTGATCCACCCGCGCACCCGCAAGGCGATTGGGCGTAAGCGTTTTAACGCGCTGATCGCCGAGCTGCGCTATGGCACGGTGGCGATCAACTGCTGGAGCGGGGTGGCCTTCCTGTTAGCTCCCTGCCCGTGGGGGGCGTTTCCCGGCCACAGGCTCGACGATATTCAGAGCGGGCGGGGCAAGGTGCATAATAGCTTTATGCTGGAGAAAACCGAGCGCACGGTGATTGAGGCGCCGTTTCGGCCGTTTCCGCGCAGTCTGTGGCATGGCGAACTGACGCTGATGCCCCTGCCGCCCTGGTTTATTACTCACCGGGGGCAGGAAGCGGTGGCGCAGCGGCTAGTGGATTTTTACCATCGGCCGCGCTGGCGCAAGCTGCCGGCGATCCTCTGGCGCGCGCTGAGGGGCTAAAGTGAGAGCAAAAAAAGGGCGGAACCGCGGTTCCGCCCGGCGGGATTAGCGGCCCGCTTTCAGCTTCTGGTAATACTCTTCATAAATAGCGCTGGCGCTGCCGACGTCATTTTGCCATTCGCCTTTCTCGATGGTGGCGGCGTCCGGATAGAGCGATTTATCGTTGGCCACGGCCGGGCTGAGCATTTTGCGCGCCGCCAGGTTTGGCGTGGGGTAGCCGATGGTTTCCGCGACCTGTTTGGCGACATCCGGGCGTAGCAGGAAGTTAATCAGCTTCAGCGCGCCGTCGACGTTTTTCGCATTTGCCGGGATCGACAGGCTGTCCATCCAGAAGATGCCGCCTTCTTTCGGCCAGATCACTTCCAGCGGCGTACCGGCCTGGCGGGCGACGTAAGCCGAACCGTTCCATACCATGCCGAGGTTCACTTCGCCTTCCATATACGGGTTCGCCGGGTTATCGGAGTTAAACGCCGCGACGTTGGGCATCAGTTTTTTCAGCTCGTTATAGGCGGCTTCAATCTCTTTCGGGTCGGTAGTGTTGCCGGAATAGCCCAGCTTACGCAGCGCTATCTGGAACACTTCGCGCGCGTCGTCGGTCAGCAGCAGGCTGCTTTTGTATTCCGGCTTCCACAGGTCGGCCCAGCTGGTGACGGTTTTCGGATCGATAGCGTCGCTGTTGACGCCGATGGCCGTCGCCCCCCAGATGTAGGGGATGGAGTAGTCGTTATTCGGGTCGAACGGTTTGTTCAGCATCTGCGGATCGAGGTTGCTGAAGTTAGTCAGCTTGCTCTTATCGATCTTCTGCAGCATGCCTTCTTTACGCATCTTGTCGACGAAGTAGGTCGACGGGACGACCAGGTCGTACGCCCCGTCTTTATAGGTCTTGAGCTTGGCGTACATGGTTTCGTTCGACTCGTAGGTCGAGTAGATAACCTTGATGCCGGTCTCTTTGGTGAATTGCTCCAGCAGGCCCGGTGGCACATATTCGGTCCAGTTGTAGAAGTAGAGCGTTTTGCTGTCGTCCGCGTGGGCGGCGCTCATGCCGATTGCCAGAGCGCCCGCCGCGAGCAGGTGGCGTGACCATTTTTTCATTTTAACGTCCCCTGAGTTTTATCACGTGCAATTAACTGACTGGCGATGACCATCACCAGCGACAGAACCAACAGTATCGTTGCCAGAGCGTTCACCTCTGGCGAAACGCCGACCTTGACCATCGAATAGATCTTCAGCGGCAGGATTTCATACCCCGGACCGGTGACGAACGAGGAGACCACCACGTCATCCATCGACAGCGTGAAGCTCAGCAGCCACCCGGCCGCCACCGCCGGCAGGGCCAGCGGCAGGATAATTTTGCGCAGGATGGTCATCTCGCTGGCGCCCAGATCTTTCGCCGCCTCCAGCATCCGCACATCAAAGCCTTTCAGCCGGGAGTAAACGGTGACCACCACAAACGGCAGGCAAAAGGTGATATGCGAAAACAGCAGCGACCAGAAGCCAAGCTGGACGCCAATCAGCATAAACAGCACCAGCAGGGAGATGGCCATGACAATATCGGGCGACATCATCACCACAAACAGCATGCCGCTAACGAACGGTTTGCCGCGAAAACGGTAGCGGTACAGCGCCACGGCGGTTAGCGAGCCGATAAGGGTGGCGAAGGTCGCCGACAGCACCGCCATGGTCAGCGAGTGCTGGGCGGCCTGCAGCAGGCTATCGTTGTTCATCAGCAGACTATACCAGTCGGTGGTGAACCCCTGCCAGTTGATGCCGAAACGCGACCGGTTAAACGAGTTAACGATCAGAATAATAATAGGGATGTAGAGATACGCGTAGATGGCGGTCATAAAGCCGCCGCGCAGCAGTCGACCGATCATTCCAGCTCCACCTTTTTATTCAGCAGGCGCGCCGCGCGCCAGTAAATCAACAGCATCAGGCCCATCACCAGGGTTAAGGTAATGCTGGTTGCCGCGCCGAACGGCCAGTCGCGAATATTGAGGAACTGGCTCTTTATCACATTGCCGATCAGCAGGTTCTTGGCGCCGCCCATCAGGTCGGAAACGTAGAACAGCCCCATCGCCGGCAACATGACCAGCAGGCAGCCGGCGATGATCCCCGGCATGGTCAGCGGAATGATGATGCGGATAAACGTCTGCAGCTTGCTGGCGCCGAGATCTTTCGCCGCTTCCAGCAGCGGCCGATCCAGTTTCTCAATGCTGGAGTAGAGCGGCATCACCATAAACGGCAGCAGGATGTACACCAGGCCGATAATCACCGCCGACGGGGTGAACATAATGCGTATCGGCGTGTCGATCACTCCCAGCCACAGGAGAAACTCGTTCAGGTAGCCTTTGGTGCTGAGGAAAATCTTCAGCCCGTAGATGCGGATCAACGAGTTGGTCCAGAAGGGAACGATCAGCAGGAACAGCAGCAGAGGCCGCACCTTCTGCGGCAGCCGGGCAAGGAACCACGCAAACGGGTAGCCCAGCGCCAGGCAGGCGAGGGTCGCCAGCAGCGCCATGTTCAGCGAATGCAGCAGCACGTCGTAATAAAGCGGATCCAGCAACCGCGAGTAGTTATCCAGCGTGAAGACCAGCTTGACGAAGTTAGCGTCGTCGCGGGTCAGGAAGCTGGTGGCGATGATCATCAGGTTGGGCAGAAAGACAAACAGCACCAGCCAACCGACGATGGTGGCGATCACCACATTCTGGAATTTACTGGTGTTCTTCATCGGCCAGCACCACCTCCCAGCTCTCCACCCAATTGATAGACATTTTCTGGTCAAGAGAGTGGTCGAAATCCGGGTCGTCTTCGTTAAAGAATTCGCTGACCATCACCATTTTGCCGTTTTCCAGCTCCACCACCGACTCGAGGGTCATGCCCTTATAGTTGCGCTCGCGCACATAGCCGATCAGGCCGTCGGCGTCGCTGTTGTGGTGGATCTCATCGACGCGCAGATCTTCCGGGCGCAGCAGGACATGCAGACGCTGGCCGGCCTCCACCGCAAAATTGACGGTGATGTTGCATTCACGCCCTTCCACGCTGGCCCGCACGCGCTGTTCGTCGAGGCGTTCAATGACCGTGGCGTCGAAGATATTGATCTCGCCGATAAAGCTGGCGACGAACAGGTTCTTTGGCTCTTCGTAGATCTCGCGCGGGGTGCCGTCCTGTTCGATTTTGCCATCACGCATCACCACGATGCGATCGGACATGGTCAGGGCCTCTTCCTGGTCGTGAGTGACGAAGACGAAGGTGATGCCGAGCTTACGCTGCAGCGCTTTCAGTTCGTTCTGCATCTGCTTGCGCAGCTTGTAATCCAGCGCCGAAAGGGACTCATCGAGCAGCAGCAGGCGCGGTTTGTTGACCACCGCGCGGGCGATGGCCACGCGCTGCTGCTGGCCGCCGGAGAGCTGGTGCGGTTTGCGCTGGGCAAACGCCTCCAGCTGCACCATCTTTAAGGCATCCATCACCCGCGGAGTGATTTCCGCCGCCGGGGTTTTCTGCATCCGCAGGCCGAAGGCGACGTTCTCGAACACCGTCATATGCGGAAACAGGGCGTAGCTTTGGAATACGGTATTAACGTGGCGGTTTTCCGCCGGAACATGAGTGATATCGTGATCTTCGAGATGGATCCGTCCGCTGTCGACGTTTTCCAGGCCGGCGATAAGGCGCAGAACGGTGGTTTTACCGCAGCCAGAGGGGCCAAGCAGGGTGAGAAACTCACCATTGTTGATGGTCAGGTTAAGGTTATCGATGACCGTTTTACCATCAAAGCTTTTGCGAATTCCCGCCAGTTGCACCAGCGGCGAACGCGAACGCGGTTGTATATTCAATTTTTGACTCTGTCCCATGTAGACGCAACGGAAACTTCCGACCGCTGCGGGGTTTGTGATTAACCACCTTTGGGGTTGCACGTTTTTAATAAGGGCCAGCATTCTACGGCAAACGAGGGTAATCGCCAATCCTTGATACGCCTGCATAGTCTACCTTTACACCATAACGTCGGTTCCGTTATTAAATTTCGCTTTACGGGCTAAGAATGACCTGACGCAATATTTGTCTTTTCTGGCTTATCAATAATGTTGTCACAAAAGAAGAGGGTGGCTACATGGATAAATTGCTTGAGCGTTTTTTGCAGTACGTTTCTTTGGACACGCAGTCGAAGCCTGGCGTTCGTCAGGTCCCCAGCACGGAAGGGCAGTGGAAGCTGTTACGCCTGTTGCAGGCGCAGCTGGAAGAAATGGGACTGGTCAAGGTAACGCTGAGTGAAAAAGGGACGGTAATGGGAACCCTGCCCGCCAACGTCGAGGGCGATATCCCGGCCATCGGCTTTATCTCTCACGTTGACACCTCCCCGGATTTCAGCGGCAAAAACGTTAACCCGCAGATTGTCGAAAACTATCGCGGCGGCGATATTGCGCTGGGTATCGGCGATGAGGTGCTCTCCCCGGTGATGTTCCCGGTTCTCCATCAGCTTTTGGGGCAGACGCTGATCACCACCGACGGGAAAACGCTGCTGGGGGCGGACGATAAGGCCGGCATCGCCGAGATCATGACCGCGCTGGCGACCCTGCAGGCGAAAAATATCCCCCACGGCGATATCCGCGTGGCCTTCACCCCCGATGAAGAGGTCGGAAAAGGGGCGAAACATTTCGACGTCGAGGCCTTTGACGCCCGCTGGGCCTATACCGTTGACGGCGGCGGGGTCGGCGAACTGGAGTTTGAAAACTTCAATGCCGCCTCGGTGACCATTAAGATCGTCGGCAACAACGTGCACCCCGGCACCGCGAAAGGGGTGATGGTCAACGCGCTGTCGCTGGCCGCGCGGATTCATGCCGAAGTGCCGGCCGACGAGGCGCCGGAGACCACCGAAGGCTATGAAGGCTTTTATCATCTCACCAGCATCAAAGGCAGCGTCGATCGGGCCGAGATGCACTACATCATCCGCGATTTTGACCGTAAGCACTTCGAGGCGCGCAAGCGCAAGATGATGGAGATCGCCAAAAAGGTGGGCAAGGGGCTGCACCCGGACTGCTATATCGAGCTGGTGATCGAGGACAGTTATTACAACATGCATGAGCAGGTGATCGCCCATCCGCACGTGGTCGATATTGCCCGCCAGGCCATGGTGGACTGCGATATCGAACCGCAGATGAAGCCGATCCGCGGCGGTACCGACGGCGCGCAGCTCTCGTTTATGGGACTGCCATGCCCGAACCTGTTTACCGGCGGCTACAACTATCACGGCAAACATGAGTTTGTCACCCTAGAAGGGATGGAGAAAGCGGTGCAGGTGATCGTGCGTATCGCCGAGCTGACGGCGGCACGAAAAGGGCATTAATCTTCTCAGGCAGCCCGGTAGGGCCGCGAGTCGGACAAGACGCCGGATGGCGGCTGCGCCTTATCCGGCCTACAGTCCAACCGGTGACTGCGGAACCCGTAGGCCCGGCAAGCGCAGCGCCGCCGGGCGGTCAACAGCAGAGCGGGTGCCTGTCTTCGTGCCGGATGGCGGCTAACGCCTTATCCGGCCTACGGTCCAACAGGTGACCGCGGAAACCGTAGGCCCGGCAAGCGCAGCGCCGCCGGGCGGTCAACAGCAGAGCGGTTACTCGTCTTTATGCCGGATGTCGGCTGCGCCTTATCCAACCTACGGTCCAACCGGTGGCCGCGGAACCCGTAGGCCCGGCAAGCGCAGCGCCGCCGGGCGGTCAACAGCAGAGCGGGTACTTGTCTTCGTGCCGGATGGCGGCTAACGCCTTATCCGGCCTACGGTCCAACAGGTGACCGCAGACCCCGTAGGCCCGGCAAGCGCAGCGCCGCCGGGCGGTCAACAGCAGAGCGGGTACTTGTCTTTATGCCGGATGGCGGCTAACGCCTTATCCGGCCTACAGTCCAACCGGTGACTGCGGAACCCGTAGGCCCGGCAAGCGCAGCGCCGCCGGGCAGGATGGCACTCAGTCGCCAAAGAACCAGTAGCCGCTGTTGACCAGCGCCGCCAGCATGGCGAGGAAAGAGGGATCTTCCAGCGCATCGCCAAAATGGTCGGCGCGCAGCGTCAGGTGGGTGGCTAAGGCGTCCAGCGCCGGGCGGTGCGGAGAGTTGATCTTCTCGCCATTGACGAACACCTCGCCGTCAATGCGCAGCACCCGCAGGCCGCCCAAGCGTTCCAGGGTATCGCCCTGCTGCAGAGCATCGTAAATTTCATCGGGCTGATACGGCGGCTCCGGCGGCGCGACGTCGAGCTCATGACGCGACTGAGTGATAAACTCGCCGAACCACTGCTTAAAGTGCTCCGGTTGGTTAATCAGCCCCAGCATCATCTCGCGCAGGCGGTCGAGTTCGGCCGGTAAAATATCCGCCGGATGGTCGCGGGAGGGCACGTCCGGATCGGCGTAGCGCTGGCTGCCCAGTTCGCGCTGGAGAACGTAGTCGGCAAAGCCGCTGAACAGCTCGCGGGCATTCGGCGCGCGATAGCCGACCGAATAGTTCAGCGAATTTTCCAGCGAATATCCCTCATGCGGGAATCCTGGCGGAATATAGAGAATATCGCCCGGCTCCATCTCTTCATCGATGATCGCCTCGAAGGGGTCAACCTGCAGCAGGTCCGGATGCGGGCAGTGCTGTTTCATCGGCACTTTTTCCCCGACGCGCCAGCGCCGACGGCCAGTGCCCTGGATGATAAACACATCATACTGATCCAGATGCGGGCCGACGCCGCCGCCCGGTACGGAGAAGGAGATCATCAGGTCGTCGATACGCCAGTCCGGCAGGGCGCGGAACGGGTGCATCAGCGCCGCCGACGGCTCATGCCAGTGGTTAACCGCCTGTACCAGCAGGGACCAGTTGTTTTCGCTCAGGTGATCGTAGCTTTCGAAGGGACCGTGACTGACCTGCCATTTTCCATCCTGATGGCTGACAAGGCGGCTATCGACCTCGCTCTCCATGGCCAGTCCAGCCAGTTCGTCCGGGCTCAGCGGGTCGATAAAATTGGCGAAGCCGCGCTTCAATACCACCGGCCGTTTTTGCCAGTAGCGTTCGATAAAGTCGGGCCAGTTAAGCGTTAATTGATAATCCATATTGATATTCCACTGCAGGTGTCTGACAGGGATTATAACGGATGCGGCGCCCCGGCGATGCAGGCGCCGTGAAAAAACTCAACGATTAACTCTCTTTGTCTTCCATCAGCTGGCGGCCAAACACCACCTCCATGCAGGCGCCGCCGAGCAGGCTCTCGCCGGCGATGATCTCCCCGTCATATTGTTCGACGATTTCCCGGGCGACGGAGAGCCCCACCCCCTGGCCGGGACGCAGAGTATCCGCCCGCTGACCGCGGTCGAAGACCGCGCGGCGCTGGCTCGGCGGGATCCCCGGCCCGTCGTCTTCCACCAGAATGTGCAGATGGCTGTCGGTGGTCTGGCGCACGGAAACCTCCACGAACTCCAGACAGTACTTACAGGCGTTATCGAGAACGTTACCCATCACTTCCATAAAATCGTTCTGCTCGCCGACAAAACTGATCTCCGGCGAGATGTCGAGCGAGATATTGACCCCCTTGCGCTGATAAACCTTATTGAGGGCGGAGGTCAGGCTGTCGAGCAGGGGGGCGATCGGGTGCAGCTCCCGGCTCAGCAAGGTGCCGCCGCTGCGCATGCTGGCGCGATGCAGATAGTAACCAATCTGCTGCGAAATACGGCTGATCTGCTCCAGCATCACCGGCTCCGCCTCGTCGACGCTGATCTTCTCGCCGCGCAGCGAGCGCAACGTGCTCTGCATCACCGCCAGCGGCGTTTTCAGGCTGTGGGTAAGATCGGTGAGGGTGGTGCGGTATTTGTCATAGCGTTCACGCTCGCTGCGAACCAGCCGGTTAAGGTTGCTGACCAGCCGGGTCAGCTCGCGGGTGGTGTTGGGATTGAGCTTCTCGCGGTGATGTTCCTCCAGTTCGCGCACCTCTTTGGCCAGCGACTCGATGGGGCGCAGGCTCCACCAGGCGGCGACCCACAGGAGGGGGATCACCAGCAACAGGTTGGCGGCCAGCACGTAGATAAACCAGCTCCACACCATATAGCTGCGCTTAAGCTCCACCGGGATCGTGTCGACCACCACGATACTGAGCTGGGGCATTTTGCTGGTGGCCGGGTAGAAGTTGATCGCCACCGAGTGGGTCATCTCCGAATCGTCGCCCTGTTCGCGGATGGCGTCCAGCTGTTCCTGAACCTCATGGTTATTGCGCAACAGCATACTGCTGCTGTCGACATCGGCTTCAATTTCATGGAAGCCATTGCGTTTCAGCCAATCCGGTTGAATGCGTTTTGTCAGCCAGGGAACATCGCGCTGCGCCCACAGCAGTTTGCCCTTCTTATCGTAAATAAGGGTCACCGTCGGGCTTTCCATATTCAGATTTTCCGGGATATCGACGTCAATGGCGCCGTTCTCCCATTTGGCCAGCATATAAAAGAGATTGCTCTCGCCGCGCAGCAGACGGAAGGTGGTTTTATCGAAGCTGACGCTGTAGCCCACCAGCGCCACCATGCCATAAGCCAGGGAGAGCACCAGCACCACCCCGGCGGTCGCCAGCAGGAAGCGAACCCGTAACGACAGCGGGAAAATATGCCGCAACAGTCCCTTCATCAGCGCAGTTCGAACAGATAGCCCTGGCCGCGCACCGTAGTGATGACGTCCTGCGGGTATACAGCCTGAATTTTCTTACGCAGCCGGCCCATCAGCACGTCGATGGTATGGCTTTCACGCAGTTCGGCATCCGGGTAAAGCTGGAGCATCAGCGAATCCTTACTGACCACTTTGCCGCGATTGCGGATCAGGGTTTCCATAATGGTGTACTCAAAAGCCGTCAGCTTGATCGGCTGGTCGTTCACCGACAGCTCGCGCCGGGAGAGGTCGACCTGGAACGGCGGCAGAGAGATCACCTGCGAGGCCAGGCCGCTATTGCGGCGCAGCAGCGCCTGCATGCGGGCGGCAACCTCTTCAATATGGAAAGGCTTGGTGACGTAATCATCCGCCCCGGCGCTCAGCACTTCGACTTTATCCTGCCAACCTTCGCGGGCGGTCAGCACCAGCACCGGCAGTGACACGTCGTGGCTGCGCCAGCGGCGGATCAACGATAATCCATCTTCGTCCGGCAGACCGAGATCGACGATGGCGATATCCGGGAGATGTTCGCCCAGATAGTAATCCGCTTCCTTGGCATCCTCTGCGGCATCGACCTGATGGCCCAGCTCCTGTAGCTGAACTTTGAGGTGGTGACGCAGCAGGGCATTATCCTCAACCACGAGTACGCGCATGGCTGTTCTCCCTTGCAATTTCGAAAGTAGTCTGACGCTTATTATATACGCAAAATATAAACAGCTGTTAAATAAAGCTTTTTATACAAACGGCGTGCAGCATCGCCGGGCAGGTCGGCGTTGGGCGGCGCCTTTTGCGCACGGGCATGGAACTCCTTCATTCTATGCGTAATTTCAGCAAACGCCCAGCGGCAGGGCGCGGGCAGCGGCGGGTTGGTGATGTTAATTTTTTGTGTAATAGTGCTGGAATTATCCCTCAATGACGCCGCAGGTTATCCATTATGTCTCAGCAGCAGAGCGCGGACTGGGTCAGGCTGGCGCAGTCGCCCAGTCGGACGGAGCGCATCGAAGCCTTCTTCGGCGGCCACGGCTATGAGCCGCACCGGCATGACACCTACGCCATCGGCCAGACGATCGCCGGCGTGCAGAGCTTTCACTATCGCGGCGGGCTACAGCACAGTCTGCCCGGCGGGACGATGGTCCTTCACCCGGACGAAATACACGATGGCGAGGCGGGCACCGAGGCGGGGTTTCACTACCGCATGGCCTATATCGAACCCGCGCTGATCCAGAAGATACTCGGCGGCAGGCCATTGCCGTTTATCCCCGGCGGCTTGTCGGCGGATCCACGGCTACGTCGCGCCGCGCAACCGTTGTTGAAAGCGGTCACGGCTACCTTCGAGCCGCTGGAGGAAGAGGACGTCCTGTACGACCTGGCGCAGACCCTGGCCGTGGTCGGCGGGCAGCGTTCCCGTCGCCAGGCGTTTGATTATCAGGCGGCGGAGAGGGCCCGGGAGTATATCCATGCCTGTTTTATGCAGGATATGACCCTCGACATCCTGTCGCAGGTCAGCGGCCGGGACCGCTGGAGCCTGAGCCGCGATTTCAGAACGCTGTATGGCACCAGTCCGTGGCGTTACGTCATGATGCGCCGGCTCGATTTTTGTCGCCAGCGGATGCGCGCCGGGGAGCGTCTGGTGGATATTGCCGCCGAGGCGGGCTTTGCCGACCAGAGCCACATGACGCGCCAGTTTATCAGCCGCTTTGGCCTCTCTCCGGGGCGCTGGCTGCGGGCGATCCGCGGCTAAGGCGGCGCAGGTTGCACAATCGTTCAAGCGTGACCGCGGCGCGGCGAACTATGCTGACTGCCTTTATCACAAGGAGACAGCCTATGTATCAACTCGTTAATCTTGCTCATAAATTTTCCCTGTTCAGCGAACAATGGCAGCCCAAAGTGGTGGCCGAAATGAACGACTATCAGTTCAAGATCGTGCGCATCGCCGGCGACTTTATCTGGCACAGCCATCCGGAAACCGATGAGACGCTGATGGTGGTGGAGGGGGTATTGCGCGTGGACTTCCGCGACGGACATGTGCTGGTGAAGGCCGGGGATATGATCGTCGTGCCGCGCGGGGTGGAACATAAGACCTCGGCGGAGATGGAAGCGAAGCTGCTGCTGATTGAACCGCGCGGGGTGCTGAATACCGGCCACGAGGGCGGCGAGCGGACGGCGGTGAACGACGTCTGGATCTGATCGCCTTCCGGCGATAAAACGCCCCTCTTTCCGGCGGAAAGAGGGGCAGGGCGATTACTTCAGCTCGTCAACCATGGTGGTTGCCCGACCGATATAGTTGGCCGGGGTCATCGCTTTGAGACGCACTTTTTCCTCTTCCGGCAGGGCGAGGCTGTCAATAAACTGCTTCATCCCTTCCGCGTCAACGCGTTTGCCGCGGGTCAGCTCTTTCAGCTTCTCGTACGGTTTTTCGATACCGTAACGACGCATCACGGTCTGGATCGGCTCAGCCAGTACTTCCCAGTTGTGATCCAGTTCGTCCAGCAGGCGATCCTGGTTCAGCTCCAGCTTGCTGATCCCTTTGAGGGTGGACTGATAGGCGATGAGCGCATAGCCGATGCCCACGCCGAGGTTACGCAGGACGGTGGAGTCGGTCAGGTCGCGCTGCCAGCGGGAAACCGGCAGTTTGCTGGCCAGGTGCTGCATGACCGCATTGGCCAGGCCGAGGTTGCCTTCGGAGTTTTCGAAGTCAATCGGGTTCACCTTGTGCGGCATGGTGGAGGAGCCGATTTCCCCGGCGATGGTCTTCTGTTTGAAGTGGTTGAGCGCGATGTAGCCCCACACGTCGCGATCGAAGTCGATCAGAATGGTGTTGAAGCGCGCGATGCAGTCAAACAGCTCAGCGATATAGTCATGCGGCTCGATCTGCGTGGTGTACGGGTTCCACTGAATGCCCAGCGAAGTGACAAACTCTTCGCTGAACTGATGCCAGTCGACTTCCGGGTAGGCGGCGATGTGGGCGTTGTAGTTACCCACCGCGCCGTTGATTTTACCGAGGATTTCCACCTGGTTCAGCTGACGGTACTGGCGCTCCATACGGTAGGCGACGTTCGCCATCTCTTTACCCATGGTGGACGGCGTCGCCGGCTGGCCGTGGGTACGGGAGAGCAGCGGTACATCGCGGTACTGGGTCGCCAGATCTTTTACCGCGTCAATCAGCTTGCGCCAGTAAGGCAGAACCACTTCGTCGCGGGCGGTTTTCAGCATCAGCGCGTGGGAGAGGTTATTGATATCTTCGGACGTACAGGCGAAGTGAATAAACTCCGACACGGCGTGCAGTTCGGCGACGTCAGCGACTTTCTCTTTCAGAAAGTACTCTACCGCTTTCACGTCGTGGTTAGTGGTGCGCTCGATGGTTTTGATGCGCTCGGCGTCTTCGACGCTGAAATCGGCGACGATTTTGTCAAGGAAACCGTTTGCGTCGGCAGCAAAAGCAGGAACTTCCTTGATCGCTGCGTGGGCGGCCAGTTTTTGCAGCCAACGTACTTCCACCTGAACGCGGAATTTCAGCAAACCGAATTCGCTGAAGATACCGCGCAGCGCGCTGACTTTATCGCCGTAGCGGCCGTCTACAGGGGAAACGGCGGTCAGTGAGGATAATTCCATAGATCACAACTCCGGGGTTAAATGAGCAAGAATTTGCTTTGCCTGGTTAACCAGACGATTACGGGAAAACATAAGCTGCAGACGTCCGCCGCCCACCTGATGCCAGAGCACCGCGGCGCGAATCCCCGCCAGCAGCGCTGAGCGAACTTTCGCCTGCACCTGCGGGCTTTGCAGCACGGCAGGGGAGCCGGTCACCTGAATACGCGGGCCCAGCGGGCTTATCACATCGACATAGATGCCCGCCATGGCGCTGAGCAGCGTTTCGGACTGCAGGTCAAAGTGCTCCAGCTGACGGTGCAGGCCGGCGATGCGGTTGCCGAGCGTGTCCATCGCCCCTTTACTGGCGGCGAGCTTGCGCTCCAGCACCATCAGGCTCAGGGTATAGCGGGTCAGTTCCGCATTGAGGCCCTGACGGCTGCTGGTATTGAGCACCCCGAGCAGCGTTTCAAGGCCGAGGCGAAGATTGGCTTCACTGCCACCGAACACCGCCAGCGTCGACTCGGGATCGAGGTCGATGATGCTGTTCAGCGACACATGCAGGGCATCGCTGTCGCAATGTCCCTGATGCGCCAGTTGCTGAACCAGTCGCGCCGCCTGGCAAACGCCAGCCAGCGCCAGGGTGATGTCATAGTAATTCTTCGCCACACATACTCCTTGTCAGCCGCCGGGGCGGTTCGTCCCGGCGGAAATAACGCGCGTTCAGGACTGCAGAGGCAGTCGTTGTTCAATAATTCCGCCGCCGAGGCACACTTCACCCAAATAGAACACGGCGGACTGGCCCGGGGTCACCGCCGCGACCGGCTCATCGAAGCGGACTTCGATACGGTCTTCATCCAGCGCGGTAACGGTGCAGGGGATATCGGTCTGGCGATAGCGGGTTTTCACCGTGCAGCGCAGGGTGCCCTGCAGCGGTTCACGGTCAACCCAGTGCAGCTGTTGGGCAATCAGGCCGACGGACATCAGGCGCGGGTGGTCATGGCCCTGGGCGACGATAAGAATATTATTCTCCACGTCTTTATCGACCACGTACCATGGGTCTTCGCTACCCTCTTTGGTGCCGCCGATACCCAGTCCTTTACGCTGGCCCAGGGTATGGTACATCAGCCCCTGATGGGTGCCGATCTCCTCGCCGTCGACGGTGAGGATTTTGCCCGGCTGCGCCGGCAGATAGCGGCCAAGGAAATCGCGGAATTTACGCTCGCCGATAAAGCAGATGCCGGTGGAATCTTTTTTCTTCGCGGTGATCAGATCCAGCTCTTCGGCGATCTTACGCACCTGCGGTTTTTCCAGCTCACCCACCGGGAACAGGCTCTGGGCAATCTGCTCGTGGCTGAGGGTATAAAGGAAGTAGCTCTGATCTTTGTTGCCGTCGAGACCGCGCAGCAGCTGGCTTTTACCGTCGACATCGGCGCGGCGGACATAGTGCCCGGTGGCGATGTAGTCGGCGCCGAGGTCTTCGGCGGCAAACTCGAGGAAGGCTTTAAATTTGATCTCTTTATTGCACAGAATATCCGGGTTCGGCGTGCGGCCGGCTTTGTACTCTTCCAGGAAGAGCTCAAAGACGTTATCCCAATATTCGGCGGCAAAGTTAACGGTGTGCAGTTCAATGCCCAGCTTATCGCAGACCGCTTGCGCATCGGCAAGGTCGGCGGCGGCGGTGCAGTATTCCTCGCCGTCGTCTTCCTCCCAGTTCTTCATGAACAGGCCTTCCACCTTATACCCTTGCTGCAGCAGCAGGTACGCGGAGACCGAGGAGTCGACGCCGCCGGACATGCCGACGATCACTTTTTTCTGGCTTTCTGACATGGAAATACTCGCTACATTGAACTTCGAGGCGGCGTATTCTAGCACGCGCTCACCGTTCATTCACCCCCTGTGAACGGCCAGTTAAATGCGCCAATCAGCGACAGCGGCTGGCGCGGGTCCTGCAGGTAGCAGCGAATGCTTTCGGCAACCAGCGGCGAGCGCAGGTTTGGCGCGTTAAGAATTTCCTCAGCACTGAGCCACAGGCAGCGATCGATATCGCTGTCGTGCGGTTCAGTGGCGCACAGATCGCTAAGTTCGATGGCGAACAGGAAGCGCAGAAACGGGGTGTTATCGGGGGCCAGCCACTGATGCATGCGGATGAAGTGCTGCGGCGTGGCGCGAATGCCTGTCTCTTCCCACAGTTCACGTTCGGCGGCCTGCAGCAGCGTTTCATTGGCCTCGAGATGGCCCGCCGGCTGGTTCCACAATGCTTTGCCGTTAATGGTCTCTTCGACGATGAGAAATTTATCCTGGGCGTGAACCACGCAGGCAACAGTGACATGAGGTTTAAACATCGCTTTTCCTTTTCGGTTATTCGGCTTTGCGCCAGTCGCCGTTGGCCAGCCCGTCGAGGGTGTAGCCGCCCATGGCGTAGCGGATCAGCCGCAGGGTAGGGAAGCCGACGTGGGCGGTCATCCGGCGCACCTGACGGTTGCGTCCCTCGTAGAGCGTGATCTTCAGCCAGCGGGTGGGGATCGATTTGCGCTCACGAATCGGCGGGTTGCGCGGCCACAGCCAGGCGGGCTCCTCCACAAGTTCTACGCCGGCAGGCAGGGTGGGGCCATCGTTGAGGGTGACGCCGTCGCGCAAAGCGGCCAGCGCCTCGGGCGTGGGTTCGCCTTCCACCTGGACGTAGTAGATCTTGCCGGTGCGTTTACCCGGCTGGGTCAGCTTCGCCTGCAGCGCGCCATCGTTGGTCAGCACCAGCAGCCCTTCGCTGTCGCGGTCAAGACGACCTGCGGCGTAGACGCCCGCCACGGGAATAAAATCTTTCAGCGTGCTGCGCCCGGCCTCGTCGGTAAATTGCGGCAACACATCATAGGGTTTATTGAACAAGATCACAGTTTTTGGCTGGCGTTCTTTACGTTGTCTGGTGACTTGTTGTGTGCTGAATCGCTCAACGCGATGTTTTCTAAATGAAGTTTTCTGCATGGTATTTTCAGGCTCTATCAATTGCCGCATTATAGCCTAATTACGAATGCCTTTCATGGACGCAAACATTCAGGTAGTATTGACATGCTCATTACAAATTATTAACAAAAAATTGCTCAAACCGATTCGCAACACAGGCAGGAAGGCGACACGGACGCGATAGCTCCGGTTAGCGGGAAGACCCGGTACTCCGAAGCTGGCCGACTCAGCCAACACCAGGCTCGCGTGAAGAGGGAAGAGCAGAACCAGAAGCGCTCGAAGGAGAGGTTAATGGAAAGCAAAGTAGTAGTTCCGGCGGAAGGTCAAAAAATCACCCTGCAAAACGGCAAACTGAACGTCCCTCATAATCCGATTATCCCGTTCATTGAAGGTGACGGTATCGGCGTTGACGTTACCCCAGCGATGCTGAAAGTGGTTGATGCCGCCGTTGAGAAAGCCTATAAGGGCGAGCGTAAAATTTCCTGGATGGAAGTTTACACCGGTGAGAAATCGACCCACGTCTATGGCCAGGATGTCTGGCTGCCAGCTGAAACCCTCGATCTGATTCGTGACTACCGCGTTGCTATCAAAGGTCCTCTGACGACCCCAGTCGGCGGCGGCATTCGTTCCCTGAACGTGGCGCTGCGTCAGGAGCTGGATCTCTACGTTTGCCTGCGTCCGGTACGTTACTACCAGGGCACCCCGAGCCCGGTTAAGCACCCGGAACTGACCGACATGGTTATCTTCCGTGAAAACTCCGAAGATATCTATGCCGGCATCGAGTGGAAAGCCGACTCTGCTGAAGCAGACAAAGTGATCAAATTCCTGCGCGATGAGATGGGCGTGAAGAAAATTCGCTTCCCGGAACATTGCGGCATCGGCATCAAGCCGTGCTCTGAAGAAGGCACCAAACGCCTGGTTCGTGCAGCCATTGAGTATGCGATCACCAACGATCGTGACTCTGTGACCATCGTTCACAAAGGCAACATCATGAAGTTCACCGAAGGCGCGTTCAAAGACTGGGGCTACCAGCTGGCTCGCGAAGAGTTCGGCGGCGAGCTGATCGACGGCGGCCCGTGGGTGAAAATCAAGAACCCGAACACCGGCAAAGAGATCGTGGTAAAAGACGTGATCGCCGATGCCTTCCTGCAGCAGATCCTGCTGCGTCCGGCGGAATACGACGTTATCGCCTGTATGAACCTCAACGGCGACTACATCTCTGACGCGCTGGCGGCACAGGTTGGCGGTATCGGTATCGCCCCGGGCGCCAACATCGGCGACGAGTGCGCGCTGTTCGAAGCGACTCACGGTACTGCGCCGAAGTATGCAGGCCAGGACAAAGTGAACCCGGGCTCCATCATCCTGTCCGCAGAGATGATGCTGCGCCACATGCAGTGGTTCGAAGCCGCAGACCTGATCGTCAAAGGCATGGAAGGCGCTATCGCCGCCAAGACCGTGACCTATGACTTCGAACGTCTGATGGAAGGCGCTAAACTGCTGAAATGTTCAGAGTTTGGCGACGCGATTATCGCGAACATGTAATCCCGTTGGTGGATTAAGTAAGAGCGGGAGCCGATGGGCTCCCGTTTTTTTATCGCATGCAGGCCGTTATTTTGCCGGGCGCTCGCTGCGCGGTGCCATCGCCGATTTCCCGCAACACAATGTCCATCAAAGCCATGCACCTCGTGACAGGGATAGCTCAGTTTACCGCGAGATCGCGAGTGGGAATGGATTGAACGCCAGGGGCCATACTGATGGCCCGACCGGCTTAAACCGGCGTTGTTCGGCGAAAATATGATGTAGCCTAAACTCAGGCTATCCGTTCACCTTCAGATTAAACAGCCGGGACAGCGCCGCTCTGCCGCTATCCGTCACTTGCACTTCCTGATATCCCGGCGTGCGGGTGATCCATCCTTTCTGCTCAAACAGCGCCATCAGCGCCGATCCGGCGTCGCCTCCCAGATGAAAACGTCTTTCGCTCCAGTCAAGACAGGGGCAGCAAGGCTTACGTCGCGGTCGAGCGTTAAGTACTGCGCCCAAGCTTTCAAGCTGGGTTTTACCGGCTGACGTCAGGGACTGCCCATCGGCCGTCAGCCATTTCTGCCGCAGCATAAACTCATAAATATTCACCGCCAGTTCGCCCGCCAGATGGTCGTAGCAGGTGCGGGCGTAGCGAAGCGTAACCGGCGTGCTGGTGGCCAGCGCCTTATGCGCCTGCATTGAGACGCCCATCAGGTTTTCCAGCAGCCCGGCGATATGCGGGCCCGCCAGGCGGTAATAGCGGTGGCGCCCCTGCGCGAGACACACCACCAGCCCGTTGCTGAGCAGCCGGGCAAGATGTCCGCTGGTGGTGGAGGCGGAGACCTCGGCGACCGTGCTGAGCTCGGTCGCCGTCCATGCGCGCCCGTCCATCAGCGCGCAGAGAATACTCACCCTTGACGGGTCAGAGAGGGCTGAGGCCACCATCGCCATCGCGGTTTCCAGCGCCGCCTCTGGCTCACTGTCTTGCTGCGTTTTCAGGAGATTCATTCAGAAAGTATGGCCCATTTTTTGGTCACTTCCGCTGCCCGGGTGTCATCATCGGTAAGGAGAATGAGCCGGTTACGGTGGTCGCTGTACTGTACCAGAATATTAATACCGTTGCGGGCCAGGGTGTCGGCAATGTCTCCCAGTTCCCCGGGTCGTTCCTGGGGTAACTTGCGTATCAGAGGGCGGCATACATCGCTGACTGTAAATCCGGCCTCGGTCAGCACCCTGCGGGCTGTCTCACCGTCTGCTACCAGAAAATGCGCATGTCCGGCATCAGGCGTGGTGAATACCCCACCACCTTCGAGTCCCACACCGTTGTTGCCCAGCGCTATACCCATTGCGCCAAGCGAGCCCGGCGTGTTGCTGAGAATGACGTGAATATCATACATCTGGCTGTGCTCCCCGATCCGATGAGTAATCCCGGAACACGCGGGCAACGCGTATTCTGTAATATGAAAAAATCGATGCTTTGCCTTCGCGCTGGGCAGCCAGATGCCGCTCATTTTGCTGCCAGTTGGCCACCGATGCTTCATCTTCCCACCAGGATAACGAAAGGATTTTGCCGGGTGAATTCAGGCTCTGAAAACGCTCGATGGCGATAAACCCCGGCGTGTCTGAAAGCAAAGGCGTCAGCCCGGCCGCCAGCTGAAGATATCTTTCCTGTGCTTCCGGTAAGGCGTCGGCCTCAAAAAGTACCGCAATCATAAGTCTGCTCCGTGGTGAATTTCCCTGCAGTCTAATGACGGCCAGAGCAGGATGCTTCGGTGTGCAGCGAAATGTGGCTGAGGTTGGATACCCCAGCCACATTTCCTGAGCGCCGGATGACCGCGCCAGAAACGAGTTACTCTGCGTTAAAGATAATAAATTCAGGCTGGTAGCTGACCGGGAAATTGACCGAGCGGGCGATAAAACAGACGTGATGGATCTGCTGATGAATGGCCGCGGCGGCGTCGAGATCGGTACCTGGTAATACGGTGATTTTCGGCCTGAGGGTAGCAGAAATAAAGCGACCCGCGCCCCCTTTTAATACTTCGCCCGTTGCCACCGGC
The DNA here is from genome assembly GCF_048822715.1 of Klebsiella sp. C239. Taxonomy (NCBI): domain Bacteria; kingdom Pseudomonadati; phylum Pseudomonadota; class Gammaproteobacteria; order Enterobacterales; family Enterobacteriaceae; genus Klebsiella; species Klebsiella sp. C239. The sequence continues at coordinate 320,728 of NZ_JBMEZK010000005.1, forward strand.
GAGTCCTGATATTCCATGACCGTAATGCCGGCATCTGAGGCCAGATGTAAGTACCACAGCATGTGACAGGCAGAGAGAGAAGAGAGCAGGAGATCTTCTGGGTTCATTTTGCCGGGATCGCCGCCCAGTAATGGATCATTTGAACAATGAATGGGTTCTTTTCCCTTTACCGCGATATCCCAGGTTCGGGCATAAGCCTTGTAACCCGAGGTACCCGTGCCCTGATTGCCGGTCCATGTGATGTGACTGGTATAAGCATGTTCCATTGGTTTGCCTTTCTCTAGAGAGGGATGAATTTCTTCACTGCGGTATCGTCCAGGTGCATTGCCTGAACGAAGCCGCAGGTAGAATCGCAAGGTTGTCATAACGTTGGCTAGAATGGCATAATGGTATACCATTTATGAATGATGTAAAGAGAGCCAAATGAACGCTGCTACCCGTTCGACCGCCGACATCCTTGCCAGTGAGTTAAAAATCTTAATCAACAAGGGGGCATTGCGAGATGGCGACCGGCTTGTGGAGCGCGACCTGGCCTGCCAGTTTTCTGTCAGCCGTATCCCAATGAGAGAAGCGATACAGCAGCTTGAGCGCGAAGGTCTGGTTGAGATTTACAGAAATCGCGGCGCGGTGGTGAAAACGCTGACGGCCGCAGATGTCGATGAAATTTATCAGCTGCGGGCACTCCTGGAAGGTGAAGCCATTTTTCATAGCCTGAAGAATATGGACCCGGAAACGCTTGCCCGGGCAGAGCTGGTGCATCAGCTGCTGAGCAGCGCTTCTGAACCCGAGCAGCAGGGGAGGTATAACCGGGAGTTTCATGAACTGCTGTATCGGAAGTGTAACAATCAGCGCCTGTTGAAGATGATCGGTGAATTGCGCGAGCAGATTGAAAGATATGAGCTTTTTCAGAACAGACGGCTGTCGGATACGCTGAAATTCCAGGATGAGCATCAGCAGATCCTGATGGCCTGCCAGCAAAATAATCCGCAGGAGGCTCGGGCATATACCGTGAAACATATTCTTTCAGCAGGCGAAACCCTTCGCGCCTATATTGTAAGCCGTTAATGGTTGCGTAAAGCGGCTGCGTTGTTCAGGCATAAATTGCAATCCGTCTCAGCTCAATGCTATAAGAAAAGAGCCGTTTTAATGGCGCTTATGTTTTTTCTGTAAAGAATAAGTGAAGGTCAGATAATGATTACGTCAGTGCAGCCAACCACCACCGTCACCACCACCACCGTAACCTGCGGTGTTGTGGGCGTATCTGTGACCGGCTCCTGACAAACAGATCCTCACTCCCCGCCAATGTGGACGGGGAGCGTCTTCTCCGTTCGTGACAGACTGAATGGAGACCCATCATGATTTCATCTGAACATGCCCTGTTAATTATCGATATGCAGCAGGGGCTTTTCCGTGGCCCGGTTTCCCCGTATCAGGCCGATGCGCTTCTGGCGAACGTTTGCCTGCTGATTGAAAAAGCGAGACAGGCTGAGGTGCCAGTCTTCTTTGCCCGCCATACCGGACCTGACGACTCTCCGTTCTCCGCGCAAAGTCCATTAACCCAACTGCTGCCTGAGATGGGGGTTAACTGCGAGCGGGATATCGTTTTGATTAAAAAATACCCCTCCTGTTTCCAGCAAACTGACCTTGAGCATCAGCTCGCCCAGGCCGGAGTAAAACAGCTGGTTATTGCCGGGATGAAAACCGAATTCTGCGTGGACACAACCTGCCGAGCGGCATCGGCGCTGGGATTACGGACGGTGTTAATCTCGGATGCGCACTCAACCATGGATAACGAACGTTTATCAGCGCCTGACATCATTGGCCATCACAATGTCACCCTTGCGGGGCCCTTTGTGACGCTGTCGACCGCCGCAGAGTGGCGCTTTTCGGCAGAGAAATAAGGGTGAAGAAAGGGAGCCTGAGGGCTCCCGTTTGCGACGCCTGCTCATCCGGTTTTACTGCGTAGGGCGACGCAGGGTGGAGGCGGGGTGACGCCGGAGCGCCTCTTCGGGACGCACCGGGCGCCGCACCAGCTCGCCGCCGCAGTTCGGGCAATGGCCGTTCAGCCGGGCCGTCATGCAGTCCTGGCAAAAGGTACACTCGAACGAACAGATAAACGCTTCGGGTGAGTCTGGCGGCAGATCTTTATCACAGCATTCGCAATTCGGGCGTAACTCGAGCATGACCTTCTCCTGTGGTTAATGGCGGTATCCGCCACGGCGGGCCAGCGGATGCTGTTTTTATATCACGGCCCGCACTGGCCGCCGAAGGGTTTCGCTGCGGTAACCTCCGCCTCAAAGCGTTGCCTTTCCGGGCTGCATCCCCGGCACGAGGATCACTTTGCGGCATGCCTCTTCACGCTTCTCAAAGATCTGATAGCCGCGCGCGGCCTCCTCCAGCGGCATATGGTGCGTGATAATCTCCTCCGGGGTGAGCAACCCTTGCTCAATTAGCGCCAGCAGATCCGGCAACCAGGCATGGACGTGGGTTTGCCCCATTTTGAAGGTCAGCCCCTTATCAAAGGCATCGCCAAACATAAATCCGTGAATGAAACCGGCGTAAACCCCGGGCACGCTGACGATGCCGCCGCGGCGCACGGCGGCGATGCACTGGCGCAGCGCTTTCCCGCTGCTGCCCTCGATTTTCAGGGTGCTGAGGACGGTTTCTGTGAGGCTGCCTTTCGCCTCGAAGCCGACGGCGTCAATCACCGCGTCGACGCCGCGATGGCCGGCGGTGTTGTCGATAATCCACTGCGCCGGGTCGTCATGGTGGTCGAAGTTTATCGGGATCGCGCCATAGCGCTGCTGCGCGAAGTCGAGTCGGTAATCGTTATGATCAATGATGAATATCTGCTCTGCGCCATTGAGCCTGGCGCAGGAGGCGCACAGCAGGCCAACCGGGCCGGCGCCAAAAATAGCCACGCTGCTGCCGGGTTTGACCTCGGCGTTTTTTACCGCCTGCCAGGCGGTGGGCAGAATATCCGACAGAAACAGCACCTTTTCATCGGGTAAGGTGTCCGGCACTTTAAACGGGCCGGTATTGGCTTTGGGAACTCGCACATATTCTGCCTGGCCGCCGGGGATCCCGCCGTACAAATCACTATAGCCAAACAGCGCAGCGGGTGGCGAAATACCTTTGCGATTGAGCGTCGCCCCCTGGCCGCTATTGGTGCTTTCGCAGGCGGCATATTGCTGCAGGCGACAAAAGAAGCAGTCTCCGCAGGCAATGACAAACGGGATAACCACCCGATCGCCTTTACGAACCGCGGTGACGTCCGAACCGGCGTCCACCACTTCCCCCATAAATTCATGGCCGAAAATATCACCATGGTGCGTGCCGGGGATCTTTCCGCGGTAAAGGTGCAGATCGGAACCGCAGATCGCCGTCGCCGTGACGCGCAGAATAATATCGTCCGGCGCCTCAAGGGCCGGGTCGGGCATGGTGTCAACGCTGACATGATGGGGGCCATGATAAGTGAGTGCTTTCATAGAGTCTTCTCCTGGAGAGAATGGCTGATCGCATCAGGCGCAAAGGCAAAGTGACCTGACGCTATTGCCGCCGATAAACCACCGTGAAAATAAAGCGTAGAGTACTAATAATGGAACTGCGTGATATTCCAGTCGCTGAATATATTCCACGCTTCGCTTATTTATTGGCGTTATTTGCCTGTTTCTCCTGAATATGCCAGGCTTAATCGGGCATGATATTCGCTCCATTTTATTTTTCCAGCCGCTTCCCCAGCGGCTTTTTTTTCCTTAAAAACAAGAAAAATTCCTAATTTTAGTCGGGCTACAGGCAATACTGCCGCTTCGTTATATAACCCAACGGGAGTTACCCGCCGGTATAAATAATTCTTTGCCGCATGGGTGGTCTCTATGCATTATTTCCCTGAACACAGTAAGTTAGCCGAAATGTGCCGTCTGGTTGTTTTTGATGTGTTTTGTAGAATTATTCCGAATTGCTGCTAAAAGACATCGAAAGCACCGGATAATAATTTGACTAACCAGCATTACCCGCTAGATTTAAATATCGAACGACGAGTGATACGGAATATTTTCGTATCGTACTGACATAACCGATATACATGAGGTGAAAATATGGCAGAGCATCGTGGTGGTTCCGGTAATTTTGCTGAAGATCGTGAAAAAGCTTCTGAAGCAGGTCGTAAAGGTGGTCAGCACAGCGGCGGGAACTTTAAAAATGATCCGCAGCGTGCGTCCGAAGCGGGTAAAAAAGGCGGACAAAACAGCCACGGCGGTGGCCGCAAGTCTGATAATTCCTGATTATCCTTTTCCTTGCACCCTGAAGTGAAAGTATCTCCTGCGAGTCTGTCACAGACTCGCAGTTATTTTCTGACTCCGGAAGGTATTTCTATGAATATGAAAAGCATTGAAGATGTATTTATTCACCTGCTCTCAGATACCTACAGCGCAGAGAAACAATTAACCCGCGGGCTGGCTAAACTGGCCAGAGCGGCGTCCAGTGAAAAACTCAGCGCGGCGTTCAATGCTCATCTTGAAGAAACCCAGGGCCAGATTGAACGTATCGACCAGATCGTTGAGCAGGAATCCGGTCTGAAAATCAAACGCATGAAATGCGTGGCCATGGAAGGATTAATTGAAGAGGCCAATGAAGTCGTTGAGAGCACGGAAAAAAATGAAGTACGTGATGCCGCGTTAATTGCCGCTGCGCAAAAGGTAGAGCATTACGAAATTGCCAGTTACGGTACCCTGGTGACCCTGGCGGAACAGCTGGGTTATAAAAAAGCGGTCAAACTGCTGGCCGAAACCCTGGAAGAAGAAAAACAAACCGATGTGAAATTAACCGACCTGGCGGTAGGTAATATTAATAAAAAAGCAGAAAAATAAACGCTCCCTGACACGAGGAAATCACGATGAATCACATTGAACATTATCATGACTGGCTACGAGATGCGCATGCCATGGAAAAACAGGCAGAATCCATGCTGGAATCAATGGCTGGCCGTATCGATAATTATCCGGATCTCCGTGCCAGAATCGAACAGCATATTAATGAGACCAAACGGCAAATTACCGTGCTGGAAGAGATCCTCGACCGCAACGAGATTTCGCGCTCGGTGATTAAAGATTCGATGAGTAAAATGGCGGCTCTCGGCCAGTCCATCGGCGGGATGTTTCCTTCCGATGAAATAGTCAAAGGCTCGATCAGCGGGTACGTCTTCGAGCAGTTTGAGATCGCCTGCTATACCTCTCTGCTGGCGGCGGCTGAAAAAGCGGGCGATACCGCTTCCATTCCGGCCATTGAGGCCATCCTGGCGGAAGAGCAGGCCATGGCCGACTGGCTGATCAAACATATTCCTCAGACCACGGAGCAATTTCTCCTGCGTTCAGATGCTGACGGCGTAGAAGCGAAAAAATAACCAGGAGGCAGGCCTATGTTTCGTCATGTGAAACAACTGCAGTATACCGTGCGCGTTGCTGAACCCAATCCGGGGCTCGCGAATTTACTGCTCGAACAGTTTGGCGGCCCTCAGGGCGAGCTGGCCGCCGCGTGTCGTTATTTCACTCAGGGATTAAGCGATGACGATCCCGGCCGCAAAGACATGCTGATGGATATCGCGACAGAGGAGCTGAGCCATCTGGAGATTATTGGCACCCTGGTCGGCATGCTAAATAAAGGCGCCAAAGGGGCGCTGGCGGAGGGCACCGAGAGCGAGGCGGAACTCTATCGTTCGCTCACCGCCAACGGCAACGACAGCCATATTACGTCGTTACTGTACGGCGGCGGTACCCCGCTGACCAATTCGGCGGGCGTGCCGTGGACGGCGGCCTACATTGATACTATCGGCGAACCCACCGCCGACCTGCGGTCGAACGTCGCGGCGGAGGCGAGGGCGAAGATCGTCTATGAACGGCTGATCAACGTGACCGACGATCCCGGCGTAAAAGACGCGCTGGCGTTCCTGATGACCCGCGAAGCGGCGCATCAGCTCTCTTTTGAGAAGGCGCTGCAGTCAATTCGCAACAACTATCCGCCGGGCAAACTGCCGCCCATTAGCGAGTACGCGAACACCTACTACAATATGTCTGAAGGTGGAGAAGTACGCGGCAGCTGGAACAGTGACAAACACTTCGATTATGTCAAGGATCCGCAGCCGGCCGTGGATGGCGGAGATGGCAGCGCCTCTGTCGGCCTGACGCCGGAGCAGGAAGCGCTGTGCAAAGCGATGCTGAAGCGAACAGAGTCTGACCCGCAGGGTGATCCATTGACCGGCGCTGAACTGGGCGCCGGTAAGCAAAACACGTCATCATCGGCTAAGTGATGTTCGCATAAGCCCCGGCTGCGGCCGGGGCGTTTCATAATGATGGGTGCGGATTATGTTTGAATTTGACGCGTTTCATCTGGCCCGACTGCAATTTGCCTTTACCGTTTCCTTCCATATTCTGTTTCCGGCCATCACCATCGGCCTTGCCAGCTACCTTGTGGTGCTGGAAGGGATGTGGCTGCGAACCCGGGATAACGTCTGGCGCTCGCTCTACAACTTCTGGCTGAAAATTTTCGCCGTCAATTTTGGCATGGGCGTGGTTTCCGGATTAGTCATGTCCTATCAGTTCGGCACCAACTGGAGCGGATTCTCCCAGTTTGCCGGCAGTATTACCGGCCCGCTGCTGCTGTATGAAGTGCTGACCGCCTTCTTCCTCGAAGCGGGATTCCTCGGCGTGATGCTGTTCGGCTGGAGCAAGGTGCCGCCGGCGCTGCATTTTTTTACCACCTGCATGGTAGCCCTTGGCACCCTGGTCTCCACCTTCTGGATCCTCGCCTCCAATAGCTGGATGCAGACGCCGCAGGGTTTTACCCTCGAAAATGGCCACCTTATCCCGCAGGACTGGCTGGCGATTATCTTTAACCCCTCATTCCCGTATCGCTTGTTCCATATGGCGATCGCCGCGTTCCTCAGCAGCGCCATGTTCGTCGGGGCCTCCGCCGCCTGGCATCTGCTGCGCGGCAACGACTCGCCGGCCATCCGCAAAATGCTGTCGATGGCGATGTGGATGGCGCTGCTGGTGGCGCCCATCCAGGCGGTGGTGGGGGATATGCATGGCCTTAACACCCTTGAGCATCAGCCGGCGAAGATTGCGGCGATTGAAGGACACTGGGAAAACCGGCCGGGCGAGGCCACCCCGCTGCTGCTGTTTGGCCTGCCGGATATGGAAGAGGAGCGGACCCGCTATGGCCTGGAGATCCCGGCGCTGGGCAGCCTGATCCTCACCCACAGCCTGCATAAGCAGGTGCCGGCCCTGAAAGATTTCCCGAAAGAGGACCGGCCCTATTCGCCCGCCGTGTTCTGGTCGTTCCGTATCATGGTTGGGATGGGCGTGTTGATGATCGCCTTAGGGATCTGCAGCGCCTGGCTGCGCTATCGGCGGCGGCTGTACCATTCGCGTCCCTTCCAGTGGTTTGCGCTCTGTATGGGGCCCGCCGGTCTTATTGCGCTGGTCGCCGGGTGGGTGACCACCGAGATGGGCCGTCAGCCGTGGGTGATCTACGGTTTGCTGCGCACCCGGGACGCGGTGTCGTTGCACAGTACGCTGCAGATGGCTATCAGCCTGCTGGTGTTTATCGTGGTCTACTGCGCGGTGTTTGGCGTGGGGTATTACTATATCTTCCGGCTTATCAAAAAAGGGCCGCAGCCGGTGACGGAGCTGACCTCGCAAACCGCAGGCACCCCGGCGCGTCCGCTCTCGGCGGCAGAGCCGGTGCGGGATGAGGAGAACGCATCATGAGCATCGATATCTCGGTGATTTGGTTTGTCATCATTGTCTTCGCCACGTTGATGTATATCGTGATGGATGGTTTCGATTTAGGCATCGGGATGCTGTTCAGCGTGGTGCATGACGCCGAAGAGCGCGATGTGATGGTTAACAGCGTGGCGCCCGTCTGGGATGGTAACGAGACCTGGCTGGTGCTCGGCGGGGCAGGGCTGTTCGGCGCGTTTCCGCTGGCTTACGCGGTGATCACCGATGCGCTGGTTATCCCGCTGACGGCGATGCTCATCGGCCTGATTTTCCGCGGCGTGGCGTTTGAGTTTCGTTTTAAAGCGGTTCCCTCGCATCGCACCTTCTGGGACTATGCCTTCGCCGGCGGCTCGCTGCTGGCGACCTTCAGCCAGGGGATTGTCGTCGGCGCCTTTATCAACGGCTTTGCGGTAGCCGACCGCCGCTTCGCCGGCTCGACGCTGGACTGGCTTACCCCCTTTAACCTGTTCTGCGGTCTGGGGCTGGTGGTGGCCTATCTGCTGTTGGGCACCACCTGGCTCATCATGAAAAGCGAAGGCGCGCTGCAGCAGCGGATGCGCGAGCTGACCCGCAAGGTGCTGCTGGCGCTGATGGTGGTGATCGCGGTGGTCAGCGTCTGGACGCCGTTGGGCTGGCGCTACGTGGCGGAACGCTGGTTTACGCTGCCCAATTTCTTCTGGTTCGTGCCGGTGCCGATCCTGGTGCTGACCCTGAGCCTGTGGATCTGGCGCCTGAGCGCGCGCCCCGCCAGCCACGCTCGTCCCTTTATCCTGACGCTGGGCCTGATATTCCTCGGCTTCAGCGGGCTGGGGATCAGCGTCTGGCCGAACATTATTCCGCCGCACATCTCCCTGTGGGATGCCGCCGCGCCGCCCTCCAGCCAGGTATTTATGCTGCCGGGGGCGCTGCTGATCATCCCGGTGATCCTGATGTATACCGCCTGGAGCTATTACGTCTTTCGCGGCAAAGTGTCCGGCAGCGAAGGCTATCACTGAGAGGACAGCAAGTCGGCTACTGATGATTGACCGGCGCGCCGCGCCGTCCGGTCAGGGATGACCGAAATGGTCGCGGACAGACCGGCGACCCGTTCCACCCCCGCGGGCAGGGTATCGATATGGATACGCACCGGCACACGCTGCGCCAGCCGCACCCAGCTGAACGTTGGCTCGACCTGCGGCAGGCCCAGGGCGCCGGTTTCATCATTGGTATCGCCGATCCCGTGCCCGATGCTCTCCACATGGCCGGTAATAACCGGGTCATAGCCCATCAGCGTGATGTGCGCGGTATCGCCAATGTGGATGTGGCGCAGACGGGTCTCTTCAAAATACCCCACCACCCAGAAGCTCTGACCATCGATAATGGCGACTGTCGTCACCCCGGCGGTGGCATAGTCGCCGGGGCGCAGCCGGAGATGGGTCACGTAGCCGGATACCGGCGCCCGCACGGTGGCATGCGCTACATTCAGCTGCGCCAGCGCCAGTGCCGCCAGCGCGCCCTGGTAGTTAGCGGCCGCGACGCTGGCCGCGCTGTTGGTCTGTTTCAGATCTTCGCTGGAGATGACGCCCTGGATCTGCGCCCGACGTCTGGCGGCATCCTGGCGCATCGCCATCTCCTGGCGTCGGGCTTCCACCTCCGCCTGGGCGCTGCTGACCGCCAGCTTCAGCCAGCGCGGATCGATGGTATAGAGTACCTCTCCCCGATTGACCCACTGGTTGTCTTTCACCGCCACGCTGGCCACCGGCCCCGAGACATTGGGGGCGATCTGCACCACGTCGGCCCGCATCCGGCCATCGCGGGTCCAGGGCGTCTGCGCCTCCTGTTTCCAGAAAATGAAAGCCAGTAGCGCGGCGGCGGCGACGGCGCCTAAGGTCAGGGCATAGCGGCCCAGAAGTGTCAGATACAGTGTCATACGGATAACCCCAGCGTGTGAACGCCCTGCAGGAGCAGGAAGAAAAGCGCGATAAAAAGGGACAGCCCCCACAGCGGCCGGCACGGCAGGCGACCCGGGCCGCGGGCGGAGAAGATAAGCGGTTGCAGCAACAGTGTAGCGAGCAGGGCGATAAGGCCGACAATCAGCAGGCCGGGGAAAAATACCCCGCCCAGCGCGAGGTCACGCATGGTTCTGGCTCTCCTCAGGCAGGTGTAAGGCGCAATACAGCGCGATGAGCGCTTCCGCGCGTTCGCGCGAGGCGGCATCGGTCGCCGGTAAAGCCTGGGCCAGCAGCGCATTGACCGGTTGCTCCAGGGCCGTTATGTCCGGCTGCGGGTTCAGCGCGTCCAGCAGCGCTTGCACTGCGTCCGCCGACGCACTGTCCGCCTGCTGATAGCGACGGCGCAGATGGATCACGGCGAGACCGGTACGAATATCGCGCAGCATCGTGTCAAGCAACTGACCGGCTGCCGGTCCGCTCTGCGGCAGGCGGGGCAGCAGTAATGCGGTACGGTCGATCATCAGGTTGGTCCAGCGGTGGGCATTGTGCGCCAGCCGGCCGCGAGCGGCGCGGCGGATATCGCGCTGGCACAGCGTCAGCAGACGACGGATAGCGGTTTCCGCCTGCACGGTTTGCAGCAGGCGCATACCAAACGCCGCATAACCGACGGCGATAAACAGCGCGAGCGCGGTATTGATCGCCGTCGCGAAGTCGCCGCGGTAGCTGGCCCCCAACTCGCACAATATCGGCAGCGTCAGGGTGATGCCCATCGCCATAAAGGTGGTGGCTGGCCGCGCCTGCAGCGAGCCGGCCAGCAGATAGACCGGGGCGAGCACCGCCGCCAGCAGCGCAAATTCGTTCACCTGCGGCAGCAGGACGAAGCTGTAGAGCAGGCTGAACAGCACGCCCCACACGCAGCCGATCAGGTATTTCACCAGATGCGCCGCCGGCGCGTCGAAGCTGGCGAACAGGCTACAGCAGACCCCGAGGATCGAGACCGCGGTGCCGCCATCGGGCCAGGCGGATCCTATCCAGATCAGGCAGCCGCTAAGGATGATGACGAAGGCGCCGAAGGAAGTCCGCAGGGCGCTGAGCGGATCGCGATGGAAAACATAACCCTTCGCCGCGCCGGCGTCGGGGGGCAGGGCAGGCGACCGCCGACGATAAACCGCCTTCGCCAGCCGCTCGCTCTCCTGCAGGAGGCGGATGGCTTCCGCCAGATGGCGCGCCAGGCTGAGCCGCAGCGCCTCGTCCATGGTCTGCGCGTCAGCAGCGTACCGGACGATGAGCCGCTCGCAGCGGGAGAGAAGTCCGTCTGCCGAGGGCGCCGACCTGGCGGCTTGCGGGCCTGTCAGCCAGGCCTCTGCCTCCGCCAGCAGCGCCTGCAGGTCGTCAGGTGGCGGCCCGCTCCGCTGTAAACGGTCATACAATTCGCCATTGACGATCAACAGTCGCGCCAGCCGGTCGTGGATCGCTTTTCTCGCCTGGCGGTGAGGGACAGACAGTCCGTCATCCCAGGGCAGGTGGTGGTTAATGCCCTGGAGAAACTGCAGGCTCAGCGCCAGCCGCAGCGTTTCCGCCGCCACCGGCTTGCCTGCCAGCGTATCGGCGATCCGCTGGCGGGCGGTTGCCAGCGTCTGTGCCAGCGTGCTGTTAAACCGCCCGGCGATGCGCACCGGCAGCACGAAGCGATGGATCAGGCCGGCGCATAAGATACCGATGGCGATCTCTTCCACCCGGGTGACGGCGAGGTCAAAGATCGTCCCGGGCGCGGAGACGGCGGGAAAGCCAATCAGGCTCGCGGTGTAGCCCGCCAGCAGGAAGGCGTACCCGCGCGGCGTGCGTTCAAGCAGGGACAGGCAGAGGCTACCCGCGATCCACAGGGCCAGCACGACGCTGCACAGGATCGGCTGGTTAACGAAGGTGGGCACGATGATCACGGTGGCCGCCGCGCCGACGACGGTCCCGACCAGCCGATAGACGCTACGGCTCAACGAGGCGCCCGCCGAGGTCTGCGAGACGATATAGACGGTGATGATGGCCCAGGAAGGCCGCTGCAGACCGATGGAGAGCGCGAGATAGTAAGCCAGCATCGCCGCAGCGAAACTCTTCGCGGCATAGATCACCGCCTGGCCATCGCTGCGCAGCGTGGCTGAGGGTGTTTGCGGCATGAAACGGCGCGCGACGGCGCCTGCGGCCCATAGCCAGCGGGCCTGACGAAAGAGGATGATGTTCATGCCGCCGATTATTGCCGGCTTGCGCTTGCGGAGAAATACTCTATTCTGTCAAAAAATACCTGAATCTTGCCAACCGTATGCCATCACCTTTTGCCAATACGCTGTACGATCCGGACGCGTCTTCCTGCCCGGCCGTCGCGCGTCATCTTGATTTTGTCGAGTATGAAGCCGAAGTGCCGGTGCATAGCCATCGCAAAGGACAACTGATTATCGTGCTGTATGGCGCGGTGCGTTGTCGGGCGGAAAATAACCTGTGGATCGTGCCGCCTCGCTGCGCGGTATGGATCCCTGGCGGTATTGCCCACAGTGTGACCGCCACCTGGAACGCGCGCCTCAACTACCTGTTTATTGAACCCGGGGCGGCGGCGCTGCCCGACAGCTGCTGCGCGCTGGCGCTCTCTCCCCTGATCCATGAGCTGGTGGGGCGGCTCACCCGCGAAGGGGCGTACTACGCGGCGGATAGCCATGCCGGGAGACTGACCCGGGTGACCCTTGACGAGCTGGCGACCATGCCGGCGCAGCGCCTGAATCTGCCCGTCTCAGCGCACCCCAAAATACGCGCCATGGCCGACAGGCTGGTGAGTCATCCTGACGATCGCAGTACCCTGCCGGTGTGGGCGAAACGTCTGGCGCTGAGTGAACGCTCCCTGGCGCGCCTGATGCGGCGGGAGACCGGCCTCACCTTCGGACGCTGGCGCCAGCAGCTTCATCTGATTATTGCCCTGCAGGAGCTGGCCAGCGGCGTTTCGGTACAAAACGTGGCGGCTAAGCTGGGGTATGAGTCGGTGAATGCTTTCATTACCCTGTTTAAAAAAACGATGGGGACGACGCCGGCGCACTATTTTGCCGAACGGCAGACCGGCACTCGTTAAGAAAAAGGGACGGGCGACGACCGCTGGCCTGACGCCCGCCAGAGAGGGCGGGCAGGGACTTAGGCTTTCGGCGACTTGATCTTAATAATAAATCGCTCATTCAGCCGGGTGATCCTCGCGCCAATGTCGCCAAACTCGGTGGCGATTTTAAAAAAATCGTCCGCGGCGACGTCGAAATCGAGTTCAATTTTCTGATGTTGTCCTGTCGCCAGTAATTCATAGAAATGGTCAAGGCTGCGGGCTTTTTCGCTGGGCATCGTATTTCTCCATGGTCAACCAATCAGCAGGGCGTTTATGACTTATCGCGCTTTCCGGATTATTCAGCAGAATGGCAATGGGGCCTGATATAAGATTATGCAATGACAGTAAGAGTGGGGTAGGGCGATATTATTCCGTGTTGTTAAACCGTGCGGTCGCGCGTTTGCCGGCGATACCATGACGGCAGGAACAATCCTGTGGCGTCGGCTGATGATAGACATTGTTTGATGACAATTTGATGTCAGTAAAATGAACCTGCAAGGGCTCGGGATTTCATATCGCTAAATAATTTTTATTCTGTGGCTGATAAGGTAGTTCTTAACTACTTTATGGTGATGGGGCTTTATTTTTTATGGCCAACGGCGAGGGAACAACGATGCAATTACTTGATTTATTCGCAGGCTTATTGTGGTTAAGCAGCGTTATTTTCCTGCTGTTTGTTCTTGATGTGGTCATCACCCGTTATCTTTATCGTAAATAACCGACAGCAGCGACGGCGCTCGGCGTAGGGTACAGCGCCGGAGGATGATAGTATAACGCCGGGACTGATTCAGGAAGGAATGCGCGGTGGCCGGGAGAGTTGATTACGATATTGAAAAATACCAGTTTACCGAAGCCGGTGAAACGTCGCGGCTGCGGGAGCAGTGGCGCGAAGTCTATCAGGAGTGCCGTCAGCTGCAGGCCGGGGCAGAGGAGCGCCTGCGCATTGCGTTATTGAACGTCGACTATGTCACCAGCTTCGAGCTGCCTTTTCGCCTGCTGCTGGTCCGCGCGCCGCAGCTGATCGCCGACGTCCGCGAGACGCTGCAGCTCAGCCGTAAAGCCGCCGTTTTCAACGGCAAACGTTACGGCTGCGTCTACAGTTTGAAGCAGGATTTACAGGCTGTACCGGAGAGCTTTCATTACCACCTGACAAACCGCATTCGTCGCGTCGAAGCGACGGGCCTGACGGCGGCGCCGTACCAGCAGATCGCCCGGGAGATTAAACCTGCCCGGGATCGACTCCGCCAGGCATTAATCGCCGGCCTGCCGGTTACCGCGCTTGATGCCCTGTTCTGGTTCGGCAGTCAGCGGGTGGCGGCGGACATTGCCCAGCTGCGCCGGTCCGGTATGGCTATTGTCACTGAGGAGGTGGAGGTCAGCGACAATCTGTTCAATACCACCCGGCGGGTACCGGTTTATCGTCTGACCAGCGCGTGAGCGGGTCTCGCTTCGCCCAGCCGCTGCCTCTGCAGGCAGTCGACCATTGCGCCATCAAACCAGACGCACAGCCCTCTGGCGGCATGCCGCGGAGCCGGTTCCCGCCACGCGCTGACGCTGAGCATGATCAGCATCAGCGCCAGCGGAACCACGTATATTCTTTTCACTTCCCTTTTCCCGCTTCGCCTTTTCTGCCAGTAAGGTAGCGGGAAAATATGACGTTTCGTTGACCCGGCTGCCTGATTTATCGCCCGCAGAAGGCATGGCCGGCGGGGCGTGCCGGGTGATGCGTTATTCATCTTCGGCATAACAATATGACAAAATTGGCGGCTTGTTTTTTTCGTTTTTATTACATCATGCTTTTTATCCTGCAGGGAAAAAGCATGAAGTCGCCATGCCTGGCGGCGGGGTTATCTTGTAACTGGCTGGTTTGAAACGATATTTTAATTGTGATTTACGCGGGTCTGACAGCGGGGGCAAATTTATATTAATTCACTTTACCGATCAATAAATTATATCTTGATAGCTTTTAGCTATCGAATGTTTCTTATCGATCATTTTAAACTATTTTTGTTAGCGGGAAATATATGACATGCTTTAACCCTTTCTTATTTCTGGTATTTTTTAAATGGTTAAAGAAAACGTGAAAAATACCTCTTATCGCTTCGTTCTGGAGCCCGCTATTAGCGATGGTGGCGGCTACCACTCGTGGGAATTGCTCACTAAAGACATTATAGCACCCGCACAAAATAACACCTCAGCGCCCACGTTTTCTTTCTCCACGCTCACCGAAAGCGATAAACTTGCACTATTTACCCGACAAATCGAGTTGCTTTCCGTATTTGATTTTTCCCAGGTCGATAATAAGCCGATCTCTCTAAATATTGATGATTTATTAAGCCATTTTATTCTGACCGACCGCTATCTCTGTGATTTTCTGCGCTCCTGTAAATACATTGCTCTGGAAATAAATGAGAATTTTCATGAATTTATCGCTGGCCGTGAACTGACGGCGCTGAGCACGCTGGCGGCGCTTTGCCCGGTCTGGCTGGATGACTTTGGTCGCGGACGAACGACGTTCCGGCTGCTGGAGCGATTTCGCTTTGATTGCGTCAAAGTGGATAAAGACTATTTCTGGGACAAAGAAAATGATCCCGCTTTGCCCGGGCTGTTACAGGCTATTCATACCCTGACCGGGCATGTGATTGTGGAGGGGATCGAAACCGAAAAGCAAAAACGGCTCATCACTGCGGCCGGGGATATCATTGGTCAGGGCCGTTACTGGAAGGATGAATATATCTTTCTTTGCTGCTGAGCGCCCGCCGGGGCCAGGTTTCGGTTACCTGCCATTCTTTTCTTATCCAGTTTTAAACGAATGCTTTGTTACAGATAGTCTTTATTCCCGCGATGATAATCCAGTCTCTTTTACTTGCCTGAAGGATAACTCATTGTGAATACACGCTTGCGTAACACCCTGATCGCCATTGCGCTGACCACCTGCTTCACCGCCGCCAGCCAGGCGTCGACCTCGGCTGACGTGCCGTCTGTCTCGCAGGACCCGGTCGTCCAGCACCTGAAGCTGAGTGAGGATCAGGTCGCCAAAATCCAGGCGCTGCGTCAGGGCTTCGAAAACAGTGTGAGCCAGATTAAAATCAGCGGCTATCAGGACGGCGCCCTGGCCGACGTGATTCACTCCGGGAAATGGGATGAAGCCAAAGTCAAACAGCAGCTGGCTGCCTTTAGCCAACTGGATCAGCAGGTGCGCTATTATCGCGTGAAATACTACTTCGACGTCAGCCAGGTGCTGACCGCCGAGCAGCGTGAGCAGGTGAAAAAAGACCTCGCCGCGGCGATCAACTAACCCGCCTTCGCCATCCGCTCCGGATGGCGCTGCATCGGACGACAGACGCCGCGTGTCCGGCGCCTGTCGCCCCGCTTGACTGACTTACTGACCGTGGCCGTTTTCCAGACGGGCAAAATACTCCGGGGCAAACGGACGCGGGTCGACATCGGCAAACGGCGCACGCTCAAAGTGCGCTTTCAGCGCCCAGGGAACTGTGCAGTCAAAAATCGTCTTGCAGCTGATACCTTCCCCGCGGATCGACGGACTGTATTCCGGCGTCTGGGAAGGATCGAGCTGGTGACCGCGGATACCGGGGAGGGTGGTGATGCTGACATCCCCCTGCATACGGGTGGTCATCGCCCACAGGATATCGTCGCTGTCAAAGATATCGACATCCTCATCAACCAGAATGATGTTTTTTAGTTCGGAATAGGTCGCCAGCGCCAGCAGCGCAGCCTGTCCCTGACGTCCTTCGTCGGCGGGCTGACGTTTTTTCACCTGCAGGATCCCCAGAAATTTACCGCCGCCCGCGGTGTGGGCGTAGACGTTTTGTAAAAAGCCCGGGATGGCGGCCTCGACGGCATTCCAGATACTGGCTTCGGTCGGCAGCCCGGCGAGGGTGGTATGTTCTTCCCCCGGTCCCACCAGCGTCTGCAGGATGGCATTGTGCCGCATGGTTACCGCTTTGACTTTGATCACCGGCAGCGACGGGTTGGCGCCGCCGCAGTAGCCGGGAAATTCCGGCATCGCGTGGCCGCTGTTGGTGTGTTGATCTTCTCTGACGCGCACGCCGGGCAGCAGTTCGCCTTCAATGACGATCTCGGCGCGGGCGATGGCTTTCTCCGGGACGCTGACGCCCTGCACCAGCTCCACCGGGCGCTGACGCAGCGCGCCGGCGACGCCCAGTTCGTTATAGCCAAACGGCGTGGTAGGGGCTTCGAAGCAGGCGCCAATATAGATGGCCGGATCGAGACCCATATTGATGGTTATCGGCAGCGGTTTGCCGGCAGCCTCGGCTTTCTGGCGAAACACTTCGATATGGCGGCCGGCGGCAAGAAACATCGACAGCTCATCCCGGCCCTGCACGCACAAGCGGTGGATGGTGACGTCGGTGAGCGAGGCGTCGTCAGGATCGCTGGCCAGCGCCAGGCCCAGGCAGAAGAAGGGGCCGGCGTCGATCGGGGTGTTGGTGGGCGCCGGGAGCAGGGTGCGCAAATCAAAGTCCGGATCGTCGGCCAGAAAAACCTGCTCCTGACAGGGGGCGCTGCCGGCCGGAACCACCACCGGCGCAACCGGTGTTTTCACCGCTTTACCCACCTCCAGCGCCAGCTGCGAAGCTTCGCAGCCCAGCAGCAGCGCCGCCCGCTGGCGGCTGGCGTGCATGCCCACCAGAATGCGTGAATGCGGATAGCCTTTAATATTGTTAAACATCATCGCCGGGCCAATGCGGGTGGGGCGCTTCACGGTGCCGCCGGCGCCGATATGACGATAGACGCCGGCCAGCTCGGCGTTAGGGTCCACCGGATGATTGGTTTCGAGGTATTGATTGTCATGCTGTTGCAGCAGCGCGATGGCGTCGCGCAGATCCTGAATCGGTGCGGTCATGATGTTCTCCTTAGCGTGTCGATGCGCACAGTATGCTTCGCAGGCTAATGGTTATCAATTGCATCATTCATGCGTTATTGATAAGATTTTTGTTATCAATAAAACCTATGGAGTCCGGCATGTCCTTGCGAGCGTTACGCCATTTTGTGGTCGTTGCCGAAGAGTTACATATGCACCGGGCGGCGGAGCGGTTACATATCGCCCAGCCCGCCCTCAGCCAGCAGATTAAACAGCTCGAGCAGCGTCTGGGGGTGGTGCTCTTCTCCCGCGCCAACCGCCGTCTGACCCTGACCGCCGCGGGCGAGGCCTTTTGGCAGAAGACGCGGCTGGCGCTGGAGATGGTCGACCAGGCGGCACTGGACGCCCAGCGCACCGCGCGGGGCGAGCAGGGAAGGCTGCATCTGGGGTATGTCTCCAGCGCGATGTACGACAGTAAACTGCCGGGGCTGCTGCGCGAGCTGCGCGCCGACTGGCCGGGGATTGAGCTGTCGCTGGTGCATGGCGATGTGCAAATGCTCTACGAAGCGCTGCTGGATCTGCGCCTGGATATCGCCATCATCCGCGCGCCGCTGGCCTCGCCGCCGGAGGCGCTGGTGGTCAGGCCGTTTGTGCGGGAAAAGCTCTGCCTGGCGCTCTATCAACAGCATCCGCTGGCGGGCGTGGGGGCGCTCAATCTGGCCTCATTGCGCGCGGATAACTGGATCTCGCTTGACGATCCGCAGGGCACCGGGCTGGAGCAGGTGTTTATTGACGCCTGCCGCGTCGCGGGCTTTACGCCGCAGGTGGCGCAGCGGATTAACGACGTCACCTCGATGATTAGTCTGGTCTCCGCCGGGGTCGGGGTGGCCCTGGTTCCGGTCTCGGCGCGGGCCTTACGCCTCGATAACGTGGTGTATATCGATCTTCAGGACCGGCTGGCGGAGAGTGAGCTGAGCATAGTTTACCACCGCCATATCCGTTCGGCGGTGGTGCGGAAAGTTATCTCGCTGCTCAATGCGACCGAGCAATCATCCGGTTAGCTGGTCTTCAGGCGGCCAAAGCTGACAATCCTTGAGCGGCCCAGCTCTTTCGCCCGGTACAGCGCGGCGTCCGCCGCGCGCAGCAGGCTGTCGCTTTGGGTGTGCTGCGGGTAGCTGGCGATGCCAATCGACACATCCACCTGGCCTATCTCGGTCAGACCATCGCGCAGCGTCATCGCGTGCACCTGGGTATAGATCTCGCTGGCGCACTGGTGCGCCTCGGCTTCGTCAAGGCCGGGGAGCAGCACCAGAAACTCTTCGCCGCCGTAGCGGAAAGCCGTGCCGATATCGCGCACCGCGCGCTGCACGATGGTGGCGACGCTCTTAATCACCAGATCCCCGGCCTCGTGGCCGTAGCGGTCATTGATGGCTTTAAAATGATCGATGTCGATCATCAGACAGCTCAGCGGGGTGTGGGTATGGACCGCCAGCGCCATCTGTGAATGCAGCGCTTCGTCAAGATGATGGCGATTACGCAGGCCGGTCAGGGAATCGAACAGCGCTTTTTCCAGTAGGGCGCTGCGTAAGCGCTGATTGGCCAGCGCCAGGCCCAGCGCTTCCGCCATCAGCTCAAGGTAGGCCCGGGAAGGAGCGTCACTGGCGGTAACGTTCTGAAAGGTCAACAGCCCGATGGCTTCGCCCTGGGCGATGAGCGGTACGCAGAGCGACTGGCCGGCGTGCGCCTCCGGCAGATGATAGCAGGTGATATCGGGTTCGCCCTGCACCGGCGGATGGCTGAGTCCCCGACGTATCGCCCAACAGTCGTCGGGTGAAAAGGGCGTCGTCTCCCCGGCGGGCGCCAGCCACTGCGCCACGCAGCGCATCTGCCAGGGGTCGGTATCCAGAATATACAGTTTCCCGGGGATCGTCGGGGCGATATTCGGCGCAAACAGTTCCGCCACCTTAATCACATCCTCAATGGTTTCACAGCCCTGCAGACGCTGGGTCATGCGCGCCAGCAGTTCGCGGATCGCCCAGTCAGCGTCGCGCTGCTGCTCCAGCTGCTGGCGGGCCAGGCCGTTCTCGCGAAAAATGCGGATGGCCTGGGCCATATCGCCAATCTCATCCACCTGAGTAAACTGCGGCGTCTCCACCGCATAGTCCTGGGAGGCGAGACGCTGCACCACGTCGCTCAGGCGAACCACCGGGTAGAGCACCCGCCGCTTGAGAATAAAGCCGAGGACGAACAAAAACATCAGCGCGGTCAGGCCGACCATGATTTCCGACAGGGTGCGCCAGATCCGCGAGCGTTCGGTGGCCTGGTCAATGGCGACGGCGGCGCGATTTTCGAGCATCTGGCGGAAGCGATCGATCAGCGTCTGCATGCGTTCCAGCTCGGTCTCGTATGCATTGCCGTATAGCACGGCGATGGCCGCTGGCGCATCGCCGTGGGCGACATGCGCCAGGGCGGCCTGTTGTTCATCCTGCAGTTCAGCGGCAATCTGCAGGCCATCATGCAGCAGCGCCAGCTCCTCGCGGCTGGCGCCGTTATCTTTCAATCTGGCCAGCCGCAGCTCAATGTTTTTGTCGGTCCGCTGCAGCTGCTGGTACTGCTCCAGCGTCTCCGGAGAGGGCTTAACCACGTATAGCCGGGCGAGGTCAGACAGCGCCCAGGCGTCGTTTTCCACCTTGTCGGAGAGGGTATCAAAGACCTGGCGCTGCTGTACCGCCTGGCGTTCGACGCGGTCGGCGCTGGAGGCCATGAGCATGGCGCTCCCGGAGGCCAGCGTCAGGCCGACGGTGATCCCGTAGGCCCAGTTGGTGATGGTGGCGATTCTCACCCTGTGTTTCCTTGCATGCAGATGAAGCTGTTTTAATTATAGAACCCGTCCCCGTCACGACGGCGGTCCGCTTCAGGGACGGTGCTCGCTGCGGGGGTGTTCGAGGGTCTGAAGAATGATGGCGTGTAGCGTTTCCGCATGGTGGCGCAAAACGAGAAAGACATCGCGATCCAGAGCGCCATTTATAACATCCGTTTCCATAATCTGTAAGGCCTCCTGCCAGGCCATCCCTTTACGATAAGGGCGATCTTCGGTCAGGGCGGTGAAAATATCGGCGATGGAGATAATGCGGTCGGCGAGGGTCAGGTGATCCTTTTCGAGATGCAGAGGGTAGCCGCTGCCGTCCAGTTTTTCATGATGATTCGAGGCCCAGTTGATAATGTCGCCAAGCTCGCTGTAGTCGCTAAGGAGATCCCCGGTCATGTAGCTGTGCTCGCGTACCTGGCTCAGCTCGTCGTCATCCAGCTCCCCCTCTTTTTCCAGAATAGAAAGAGGGATATAAACCTTACCAATGTCGTGCAGATAGCCGGCAACCTGTATTTGCTGGCAGATGGGCTCCGGCAGCTGCATCCAGTGGGCAAGCTGGCGGGCGATTTCCCCCACCATAATACTGTGGCTGGCGGTAAAGCTGCTGTAGGTGTCGACAATTTTGGCAATCAGCAGGCAGACATCTTTCAGACCGTCAATATCCAGATACAGCGTGTTGATGGGGGCAATAATTTCCAGCAGCCGTTGAATATGCCCGGGATGCAGGTGCTGCCAGAAGCTCGCATTTTCAGCGACCTCGCACAGGGTATCGCAGAGTAACGGATCGATCTCCCGGTGCAGGGTGACGAACTGCTCCACCACTGCCCGCGTGGGCCAGGCGGTCACGCGGCTATCCGCCGGCAGCAGCCGTTCAAAGGCATCGGCGAAATAGACAATATGCTGTTCGCGGCTGCCGCGGTGCTCCGGGCTAAAGTGGTGGTCGCGAATAAAGGGGACGATGGGCCGGAAGGTGGCTAACCCCTCGAGCATCGCCGCCCCCTGGCGCTGATGCGGATCGTGAATATTATCGATGGCATCCAGCGAATGAATGGTGCGTCTATCACCCAGTACGCCGATATCGTGCAGCAGCGCGGCGCAAAAGATGGTCTGCTGCCGCTCGGCAGGCAGCCCCAACCTTTGCGCCAGCGTCAGGGCGATTAAGGCCGTTCGTTGCATATGCCGGTGCAGATCAGGGTTAATGATCTGAATGACGTTGGTGGTCAGCATCAGGGCTGACTTCAGGGCAATACGCATTTCTGTTCTCCGTTCGCGTCACCCGGCGGGCATAAATGACCTCGGGGGTGACGGAAGTGTCGATAATCTGATCCCAATGCGTGTTGTGTGTTGCTGAAAGGGTAAAAACTCATAATGTATGGGTTCATGGCGCCTGCCCGGTTCAGATCCAGTCATGCACCAGATTTGGGCGATGTTGATGCGAGAACCTTATTATTGTCTGATAGTTAACCATTTACCCCCCGTAAAAGATATCAATTCTGGCAAGCCCTTTGCATTAAGCAAGCGTAAGTTTGATTAATGTCTATGAAGGGAGTGACTTGTATGAATTTTAGAGCATTACTTGCCATTGCGTTACTGACGATGAGCAGCCTGGCGTTTAGCGAGACGCGCTTACCGCATATTGTCATTTTAGCCACCGGTGGGACGATTGCCGGCTCGGCGGCCAGTAATACCCAGACGACGGGCTATAAAGCCGGGGCAATTGGCGTGCAGACGCTGATTAACGCCGTGCCGGAAATAAGTAAAATCGCCCACGTCGAAGGTGAGCAGGTGGCGAATATCGGCAGTGAGAATATGACCAGCGATATTATTCTGCAGCTCTCGAAGCGGGTGAATGCGTTATTAGCCCGGGATGATGTCGATGGCGTGGTGATCACTCATGGCACCGACACCCTCGATGAAACCCCTTATTTCCTCAATCTGACGGTGAAAAGCAATAAACCGGTGGTCTTTACCGCCGCGATGCGTCCGGCGACGGCGATCAGCGCCGACGGGCCGATGAACCTGCTGGAAGCCGTCACCGTCGCCGCCGACCCGGATGCCCGCGGGCGCGGGGTCATGGTGGTGCTTAACGACCGCATCGGCGCGGCGCGCTTCGTCACCAAAACCAATGCCACCTCGCTGGATACTTTCCGGGCGCCGGAGGAGGGTTATCTTGGCGTCGTGGTGGGGGGAAAACCCCAGTTTGAAACGCGGGTGGATAAAATTCATACCCTGCGCTCGGTCTTCGATGTGCGTCAGCTGAAGGCTCTGCCGAAAGTGGTGATCATCTATGGTTACCAGGACGACCCGGAGTATATGTACGATGCGGCGATCGCCCATCATGCCGACGGTATTATTTACGCCGGCACGGGGGCGGGTTCTGTATCGGTACGTAGCGCCGCTGGTATTAAAAAAGCGCAGCAGGCGGGTATCGTGGTGGTGCGCGCCTCCCGCACCGGCAGCGGCGTGGTGCCCCCGGACGACAGCCAGCCAGGGCTGGTGGCCGATTCACTCAACCCGGCGAAAGCGCGTATTCTGCTGATGACGGCGCTGACGCAGACGAAAAATCCGCAGCTGATCCAGCAATACTTCCACACCTATTGATCCTCTACGGCCAGGGCGTGGTTCGCGCCCTGGCCGCGTTGTTCTCTCAATCACCCGACGCGAGTGCAAACCGGCGGCGGATCATTGTCCGTCATTCACCCCGCCTGTTTTTATGCGCGAGGCGTAAAGAAATATTTTTTTAGCAGCCGGCGAGGGCGCCATTAAAATGCCTCCGCAGGGAAAGACGAGTATTTTTAAAGCAGGCTTAAATAAGCCTATTCTTAATTATTGTCTTAAGGCGAATTTAATCTTCCTTATGCTGATAGATTAAACATGATACATTCCACGGCGCGCGCGCTTTAATTATCACGCCCACAAATGACGACGCGACGCGATGCGCCACGCCGCTGGCCGCGCGGCTTAGCGGACGACATCTCCCCGCAGGCAGGGCGCCCCCGATGAAGAATTCGGTTTTTTCTGCTAGTAACGCGGATGATTAGCGTGAAAATGATATACATGATGAATATATTAAAAGGGTCGCGAGATTTAAGTTTACATTTAGTAACATTTGTGCCGCAATTATGTTTTTTTGTCAGCACGCAGTTTTTTACTTGCCGGAAGGAATTTCGCCGGATTAGTATTGTCGAACTTGCTGTACGTACCGCCTAATGATGATAAATGGACTCTGTTTTCCTTAAGCGTTACCACATAATTAATGTTTACAGGAAAAATCATGGCCTGCGTATTTCATAAACAACTTTTACACCCGCGCAACTGGCTGACCTGGTTCGGGCTCGGCATTCTCTGGTTGATCGTGCAACTGCCTTATCCGCTGCTGCATTTTATCGGCACCAGCGCGGGTCGTCTTTCCCGACGCTTTCTCAAACGCCGCGAACATATCGCCCGGCGCAATATTGAGCTCTGCTTCCCGGAGATGTCGCCGGCGGCGCGCGAGACCCTCATCGATCAAAACTTTATGTCGCTGGGAATGGGACTGATCGAAACCGGCATGGCCTGGTTCTGGAGCGATGAGCGGGTTAAAAAATGGTTTGATGTCGAGGGCTTTGCCAACCTTAATCATGCGCTTAGCGGCGGGAAAGGGGTAATGGTCGTCGGCGTACACTTTATGTCGCTGGAGCTGGGCGGGCGCGCCATGGGGCTGTGTCGTCCAATGATGGCCACCTATCGTCCGCACAACAGTCCGCTGATGGAGTGGGTGCAAACCCGCGGTCGCCTGCGCTCGAACAAAGCGATGATCGATCGCAACAACCTGACCGGCCTGGTACATGCCTTAAAATCAGGCGAAGCCGTCTGGTTTGCTCCGGACCAGGATTACGGCCCCAAGGGCAGCGTGTTTGCGCCGTTTTTCTCCGTCCCGCAGGCGGCTACCACCAACGGCACCTATGTGCTTTCCCGTTTATCGGGGGCAAAAATGCTGAGCATCAGCATGGTGCGCAAGCTGGATCGCCAGGGCTACAGCCTACACATTAGCGAAGTGATGAATGACTATCCGGGTGAGGATAAGCAGATTGCCGCCGGCTATATCAACAAGGTGATTGAGCGCGAGATCCTGCGCGCCCCCGAGCAGTATCTGTGGGTGCATCGCCGTTTTAAAACCCGCCCGCTGGGTGAACCCTCCGTCTATTAACCTTCCCGCACAGGCTGCGCTTTCAAAATCCCGACAGTTGGGGTAACGTGAGCCGGATCATGTTTTAGTCGTGCGCGAAGGAGTGCAGAGTGTTCGCTGAGTTTGGTGTTCTGAATTATTTGACCTACCTGGTCGGGGCGGTCTTTATCATCCTCGTCCCTGGCCCTAATACGTTTTTTGTGCTGAAGACGGGCATTGCCCACGGCGTAAAGAAAGGCTATCTGGCGGCGGCGGGCGTCTTTATTGGCGACGCGGTGCTGATGTTTCTGGCCTTTGCCGGCGTGGCGACGCTGATTAAGACCACGCCGGTGCTGTTTAACGTCGTCCGTTACCTCGGGGCGATTTACCTGCTGTGGCTGGGGGGCAAAATGCTCTATGCGGTGCTGACCCAGCGTGACGGCCAGGCCGACGCCAGCGCAGAGCCGGCGAGCGCAATCCTCAAGCGCTCCCTGACACTGAGCCTGACCAACCCGAAAGCGATTCTGTTTTATGTGTCGTTTTTCGTGCAGTTTATCGACGTCAACGCCAAAGCACCCGGGGTGGCGTTCTTTATTCTGGCGCTGACCCTCGAGGTGATAAGCTTCTGCTATATGAGCTTTTTGATCCTCTCCGGCTCGTTTGTCACCCGCTACGTCAAAACCCGCAAGAAGCTGGCCAAACTTGGCAACAGCCTGATTGGCCTGGTTTTCGTTGGGTTCGCCGCGCGCCTGGCTACCCTGCAGTCCTGATCCCCACGGGCCGGTTACCCACAGACCGGCCCGCCGCCTCTTATTCTGCCCTGTAACAAAAACCCTTCATTTTTTATTGCATTGGTGTTACATATACAGCCGTTTATCGCTCAGCAAAAAGGAAGCCCGGATGATTCTGCAAAAACTCCTCAGCAATAAAAACTGCAAAAAATACTGTCTGTCGCTCGCGGCGGTGTTTGCTATCGCGCTGGCGGTGGTGGGACGGGCGACCTTTGGCGGCGTGGTGAGCGAGTACAATATGCCGTACTCGGAGTGGACGACGTCCATGTTCTTCCTGCAGGGGGCGATGGTGACGGTTTACAGCATCGTCTTTACCGCGCTCTTCGCTATTCCGCTCGGCTTTATTTTCCTCGGCGACGAGCGTCAGGATTAAGCGTCAATGGGCGAACCAAAGTTCGCCCTGTTTTATCGGCTCATCAACAGCGTGAAGCATTAATCATCGTCATGATAGTGATGATGGTGGTGATGGCGATGGTGGTGATAGCCATCGTCAACAATGCATCCCGATAACAGCGTGCACAGCGCAATAATCAACGGTAACACGATCGGTTTTTTCATCCTTACTTCTCCCGCTATTTTACTTTCCCCGGGGCCGAGAATGCCGCGGCGGATAACGTGAGTGTAAAGCGTTAACTTATTGATGGGATAGGACAACTCCGCAATATCGCCGCGGCGATCACCACCAGCCGAACTGGGCGCCGGCCACCGCCACGATGGCGACAACCAGCATAATAATGGTGCTTTTTTTCATTATGCTCCGCCCGGCGCCGCATAGCCGCCGACAAAAAACCAGCCGAGAAAGACGACGGCGATGATAAAGATCGCCACCGGGAAAAGAATACCCAATTTCATGATAGTGTCCCTGTACCCACGAATGATGCCCAGCATGATACTGGATATCGCGTGACTTTAGTCAATATGAATAAAATTCTCCTGCCGACGAGACTTTTTATCCTGATACATCGCCTCATCGGCAGCGCGTAAGGCCGCTTCAACATCGATACTCTGCGGATCGCAGATGACCACCCCGAAGCTGGCGCCCTCATAGTTGATACGCTGTTCGCCGAGGAAGTAGACGCCGCACAGGGCCTGGCGCAGGGTGGTGACATACGCCTGCTGCGCCGCGGGCGGCTGGGCGCTACCGACGATCAAAAACTCATCGCCGCCAAGGCGGCCAACGATATCTTCACGGCGCGCGACGGCGGTGAGTCGTTCGCCGACCTGCACCAGAAAGCTGTCGCCGCACGGATGACCGAATCGATCGTTAATGGCTTTGAAACCGTCGAGATCGATAAAAATGAGCGCGACCTGTTGCTGCTGAGCGCGGGCGGAGGCAAAGCGTAGCGCCAGCTGCTTAAACAGCGCGCGGCGATTAGGGAGCTGGGTGAGCTCATCGGTCGACGAGTGCAGCTCCAGCGCGACGTTTGCCGCCTGCAGCTGTTGCACCAGGGTGTCTTTTTCCACGTAGTGGGAAATGAGCTTCGCGAACAGGCCCATAACCTGTTCACCTTCAAGGTCATAAGGCTGTTGTTGCCGGCTGGTGGCGCAGAGGGTGCCGAACAGAGAGCCGTCGGCCAGGCGCACAGGAATGCTTAAAAAGGTGGCGATCCCCAGCTCCTGGGCGGCGATGCAGGAGTGCCAGCGACGGGCGACGTCATTGCTAAACGTACACTGATCCTCAAGGGCGCGTTTGCACAGAGATTCATCCCAGGGGACGGAAAATCCTTCCGGGATCTGCATTTCGCTACTGTTGTGGGCGAACATGATCTGCTGCCGCTGGGCGTTGATATCGATGCGGGTAAGGTAGGTGGACTCCATTCGCGTCACCGCCTCCAGCATCTCCAGCAGCTGGCGAACCAGGGTTTCCAGGGACTGTTCCGTAGCGAGGGTTTGCGACACCCGGGCAAGAATAAAATCTGACATGAATAATACAGCTCCAGCACGCCAAACGTCACCCCAGCATATTGGGCTGCAAACGGACATCAGCGTCGAGTAAACAGTGATATTTTTAAATTTATCACATCTGTCTGGGGAATACTTGTCGACACGGCGGGAAAAAAGCCCCGTTGGGGGGAGATCACTCAGGAAACCGTGGATTTCAACGTGATGATAATGATGCTTCCCCCATTAATTATAAAATGCGCCGCGAACTGTGGCGTCGTAGCAACCCAGCACAACGCCGTAACGAGATGATGGCCTGTATTAAGAACTTGAAATTGATAGTAGAAATGCGCGGTGACTGTGCCATGTCCTCAACATTACCAGCCCATCCGACCCACGTAAGGAAACCCCGGCCAGTTACATTGCAAAGTACATCCGTAAAAACATCGATGGGCGTGGTCTGGGTGATACCGTCAGCAAGGATACAAGGAAATTACTTCGCGATAGCGTTGAGTTTGTCGCTGCGTGGGCATCTCGTGCAATGAAAACCAGCAAACCGGGTGCTCCGGTACTTATGGATCCAAAACTGGACGCTGTGCTCGCAGCTGCTGATGTTGGCTGTTTTGCCACTTACATCATGAAGCAGGGCGGTGTACTTGTTCCCCGCAAAAATTACCTCATTCATACCGCCTACGAGCCGACAGTCGAACCAGGAACCTATGGCGATCACGGGATTCGTATTTATGGCATTTGGTCGCCAATCACCGGTAAGGAAAACAAAATATGCACGCATGTCCATACCTGGAAGATGGTGAAGAAGGCTCCCGCTAACCCAGGCGCTGAAAGCGCCGCCCAGGGCGACCCCGTCGCCCCTTGGACTCGTGTCAATAACTGTCCCGAGGTTAAAAAACGAACAAATCAGCATCCCGGTTCACCGCCATTAATGACAGTGCCAGATGAGCGGGAAGAGCCTGAACAGTTCGAGATTGGTCAGTTAACACGCGAACAGCGAAAACAAGTGTTGGGAGGTATCCATACCCACAAACAGCAGCGGCATAAATCCCCCGCCGATGAGTTTGAGGCGCTGGCGTACAGCATTACCGTCGGCGACTGTACCGAATATGACACCCGCAGGGCAGAAAGCTATCTCAAGGCCGCCCAGGAAATTAGGCGGAGAGAGCAGGTTTTATCACCGGAAATCGCCGGACTGGCGGGCTTAGTTCAGTCATGGGCGAAAATGAAGAAGGTGCTGATCAGTAAACCGCAGACCTTACAGCTGGCACGCGGCAATGAAGTGACGGTGCTGGATACGGTATATCGCGCACATCCGGTTACTGGTGAGCTGTTAGTTACGGGGGTGGACATACACTGGCGAAAAACTCTAGCGAAGCACAAGGCGGACACTCTGATTAACCGTTGGCGTCAGGCGGCTAGGGAAGTGTGATTCACAAATCATACTGTGATTTTATATAGGATTACGCTTTCATGTTCGGATGATAAGTGCAATACTATTAAAATAGTCCGGAATGTGTTTTTATTTTTTTGTTGTATATCAGGAGGTTGTGATTCCCATGGGCGATTTAAGCGGCATTCAGTCTGATTTAGCCCAGCTGGTTAGGCTGGTGATAGCCGAACAATATGATGATGTTAGGTTGTATGTCGCTCGTTTAGTTCGTAAGTATCGTGACTCATCACCTGAATTGGCGGCTCAGCTTGATCAATACTTGCGTTCGAAACCTGCGAACAGCCACAACAGCTTGCGTAAGGCATCTAGCCCCACGCACACAGTTTCCCCACAGCCTTTGCCTGTGGATGATGAATCGCGATTAAGTCTACTGAAGACGCCAGTTCTGAAAGATGAACTTGAAAAACCTGTACTTTCGGAAAAAAATGAATCGGTATTAGACAGGCTCATACTCGAGCGCAAAAGTATCCAACGGTTAAACGACTTGGGATTGTCACCGACGCGATCTGCAATTTTCGTAGGTCCTCCAGGGGTGGGCAAAACTTTAACGGCAGCTTGGTTGGCAAAACAACTCAATGTGCCATTTTATATCCTTGATTTAACTGCTGTTATGAGTAGTTATCTTGGCAAAAGCGGTAATAATTTGCGAGCAGCATTAGATTACGCAAAGAAAAAACCATGCGTATTATTACTTGATGAAATTGATTCGATAGCTAAAAAACGTAGCGACGACTCTGACATTGGTGAACTCAAGAGACTAGTAACAGTCATCTTACAGGAAGTTGATGAATGGCCGACAAATTCTTTATTGTTGGCGGCCACAAATCACGAGGAGTTGATCGATCCTGCATTATGGCGCCGCTTCGATATGATAGTTAACTTCGAGAAACCAGATGCTGCAAGTATTTCTGATGCGTTAAGAAGGTTTTCAGGGCCTGATTTTGCAATGTTTTCACGCTGGGTTGATATTTTGACCTTAACGTTTAAAAATGAATCATTTAGCAACATTGAAAAAGAAGTAAATAAATTCCGTAGAGCAGTGGCATTAGGGATTGCATCTGATCAGGAATTAATTGAAGAGTTTATAAAAAGTAGGATTTCTCTATTGGAACGTACTGAGAAGCTGGAGGTGGCTTTAAGCCTCAGTAAAGAGACAAAGCTCTCACAGCATTCTATCTCAGATATTACCGGGGTTAGTCGAGATACTATCCGTAAACATCGTGCCTCTGAGGGCACAGTTGCATAAAAGGAACGGTAATGGCTACTAATTTTTTAATAGGTCGCGGTGAATTGCTGGCAAGTGCTGTTGTTGGCCCTCGACGCGGAATGGATAAATCAGAGGTTTACACTTTTGCTGAAGCAAAGCAGAGATTAATACCTCAAGTTGAACAAGCAACATCTGATTTGGATGATTTGCCAGCTGTTGCTTGCCCAAATGATTTTGCTGTAGCTACTTTAACACTTAACCCTAGTTATATTGCTCGTTCTTTTTTTCCGGATACTTTACTCCGGGAAAATAACCTGCAATCAATAGGAAGTAAGACTGTTAAAATTAAGCCTGACGGTTGGAAACGCAAAACCGAAGTGACAGAGTTTCCAACTACCCAAATTTTTGTGGCGGGTAAACGCTCTTCTTTCAAAAATATAATTCCATGGGTACAGTCTTTAGACGATGGTAGTGACGAAGCGATAGACTTCGCACGAATTGAAATGTTTTCTGCTTATAAGCCAGAAGAAAGAATAGTCCCCTTTAGCAATAGGGAAGCCGGCGAGTTCTTCGAGGTTGGCATACATCTTTTACCGAGTAACAATAGTGACCTAGTTCAATCAGCGTTTATGGGTTATGCCGAAGATAATGGCATTACTCTTTACTCAGAGCTTTCTTTTACGGCGGGTAATCTTTGGTTTGTCCCCGTTCAGTGCGGTCAAGAAAAAATCGAGACTTTATCCTTATTTACATTTGTTAGGGTAATTCGCCCCGTACCTCCCCTGCGCGGTATTCGTCCAATACAAAGAGCCTCGGGTGTTAAAATTCAAACATTATTACCCAGCGATCCACCTGTAAGTGATTTAAGAGTAGCTATTTTAGATGGTGGTCTGCCTAAACAACACTCAATACAGAAATGGCTTAATTCATATCGAGTTATGGATGATGGTGCTTCGGATGATAGCGATGCGTTACAGCATGGCCTCGCAGTAACATCAGCGTTTCTTTTTGGCCCCTTAAAAGCCAGAACCATGGCCCCTCGACCATATTCTTATGTTGATCACTTGAGGGTTTTAGATGCCGACATCTGTAATGAACATCCTCTTGAACTTTATAGAACTCTAGGGTTGATTGAAGAGGTTCTTCTTTCTAGACAGTATCAATTCATTAACTTAAGTTTAGGGCCTAATTTGCCTATTGAGGATTCAGAAGTTCATGCATGGACTTCTGTGATCGATGATCTGCTCAGCGATGGTGAAACGCTGATGACAATCGCTGTAGGAAATAATGGTGAGATGGATAAAGAGTCTGGCAATGCTAGAATTCAAGTACCTGCTGACTCAGTGAATGGTCTTTCTATTGGTGCAGCCAATTCTACAGACTCTAACAAATGGGCGCGATCCTCATATAGTGCTATGGGGCCTGGAAGAAGCCCTGGAGTTATTAAACCTGACTTAGTTACTTTCGGTGGTGAAGAGCGTGAATATTTTCACGTTCTAACTGACGATACAAATCCAGTAATCGCACCTCAAATGGGTACAAGTTTTGCCGCTCCATATGCATTACGTACAGCGGTTGGAATCAAAGCTCTTTTAGGTGGAGATCTAACAACATTGGCGATCAAAGCGCTTATGATTCATTCATGTTCTCAAAAAGATTATTCTCATGCAGAAGTTGGTTGGGGAAAACTACCTGAAAATATTAATGATATAATTGTAAGTCCCAATGGAGTAGCCAGAATCGTGTATCAAGGAGAATTGAAACCTGGCAAATACCTGAGGGCAGCATTACCAATACCAGATGGCGGTCTTAATGGTATGGTGAACCTAACTGCAACCTTTTGTTTTTCAACTTCTGTTGATCCTCAGGATTCAGCATCTTACACAAAAGCAGGACTCGAAATATCGTTCCGACCTGATGAGAGTAAGAAAAAACAAGGTGCTCAGAATGCTGACACCAAAGGTTTTTTTGAACTAAAAAAATATGCCAATGAGCAGGAGCGTCGCTCTGATATGGGCAAGTGGGAGACAGTGCTACATGCATCAAAAAGTATGCGTGGCACTTCTCTAAATAAACCTGTATTCGATATTCATTATAATGCGAGGCAAGGCGGAGGGGCGATACAAGGTAATAAAGCTGAGAAAATTAAATATGCATTGATACTTACGATAACTGCAAATAAACATCCGGATCTGTATAACGATATATTACGAAGTTATAACCAGATCTTGGCACCCATTCAGCCTCAAGCAACTATACCTGTCAGAACTTGATTATCCATCAAAAAGCCTCATGTTTGAGGCTTTTTTATTAACACTGCACAGAGAGGGATTGGGTCGGTATTATCTGCGTCGTATCGGGTATTGGGTTGAGACACTAGAAAAGCCCCTGCCAGCGGGCTGCTGAGGGGCTCACGTGCAGTGTAGCCAGTTGTGGTCATGTTGGCCGTTCCTCGTCTTTTTCTTTCTTGCACAATAGTGCGCAGATTTGCACAATTTTTTTGATATACTTTTTCCTTTTTAGGCCCATGCAAGGTGCGGTCTGAGGCCGGTTTGGTATATGCACGAAAAATGGAAGGGTAGCTGCGCGCAGGTGACGGGGGGCAAGCCCCCGCAAACGGGTCAGGGTAGGGAAGGCGGAAGAATACGCAATTTCACGGGTTCTGAGTCACGGTGAGCGGTGATTTTAGGTAGAGGCATGCCTCTCGCGCAGGCAAAAAGCAGCGACGCGCAGAGGGGCGCTGATGCGGGATTCTTTAAGCAGTAAAGATGAGGCCAGCGAAAACGCTGGCCTGGTATAGATGGCTGATGTTGTTTAAAGAAACTGAATTTTTTTGGCGGTTATTTCTCAGGGGTAAGCAACGCATATGGGTTGAAACGGATCACCTCTTCTCCTAGCCACTCGTTGACCACCTTCAGAGCCTCCATTACTGGCGTCAGCTCGTTGATAGCGTAGACCCGTGCGGCCTTCTCGATATCCCCAAACGATCCATTTCCTGCTGGCATGGCGCCCATCAGCTGCGGTGGGATACGGTGCGCCGCGAGTATGTCGTCCCTGGTGGCGTTCTTAATGTTGATAAACTCATCTTTCGCCGTGATCTGTTGAAACGGCAGGATCTGAACGCCATCCTTGCCGCCTCCTGGCGCATGCAGCAGTACGTTTTTAAATGCCCCTTTCCCGCGAGCGCCGGTCAACGTTTCTTTGACTGTTTTCATGCTTTTATCGTCAATTTGTCCCGCGCCGATATAGACAATGCATCCCGCGTGGGAGCCGTTGTCGTAATACAGCTTGCGGAACATATCAGCGGAGTGTGACAAACTGGCCGCCAGCAGCGCTGCCATATATTCGGGCATGCCGTAGACCTCCTGATTAATGTCAGGATTTAGAACGTGACACACTGAACCCGGTTTAAACGAGTGTTCCTCTTTCCAGCGCCGGATGAACCAGTATTGATCGAGATCCGTACTCCCACGCCGGGTGTATTTCGCCAGTGAATGCCGGAAGGGAAGTAGCCCGCCCAGGCGATTGCGCGGTAGTTCAAGGTAGGCATTGCCAAACGTGAACCAGTCCAGCGCGAAGGCTGAGAAGGTTTGACGGTTGAGCAGCTTGTGCGGGATAAAACAGCCGGTGAGCACATTACGTTTGAAGTACAGGGCAGACTCATGCCAGGCGCTCTGGCGCGGAGCTTTAGCCAGCCCATAAAAATCTACCGGTGTTTCATAGTATCGCCCGTTATCCAGGCAATAGAGATTGTCCAGCAAATCGGCCATATCACGCACGGGATAAGGGCCATCAAAGCTGAACGCTGTCAACGCGGGATCGGCCTTCAGTGACTCCGCAATGTCAGAACCGGCGGTGCTGGCTATCGGCTTTTTACCGTATTTCTTTTTCACAGTTACCATCCCATTGCGAAACCACCGCCGCCACTTTCCTGGCCCAACGGTTCATTAATAATCGAAAGCATGGTTGCCCACGCCATATCACCATGGCTTACGCCGCGCGATCGGTCAGTTTCGTAAGTGATGAAACCGCCGGGCGTAACAACTTTGCGAACAGCGTTAAAGGCTCTCACCAGGCCCTGCTCGCTGCGGTCATATTCCCAGCGGCCGGCGCGGATGACCTGCAACATTTTGAGGACAAGGGCGCGCTTGGAAGAGAGGCTCATCTGGTAGCAAATAGCCGCCGGGAACCAGTTTTTAACAATCTGCCAGACCGCCTCCCCGACGCCTTGTCCGTCGATGGCGATGTGAGTGACGTTGTAGCGCTCGGCAGCCTCTTTGATGACCGCCGCCTGCTGCTCAAACTCCAGCCCTCGCAGTTGCTTCAATTCAACCGTGCGAAACCGACCGCCAGCCACAAGGGGAGGGACCGTCACGGACAGAGCACCGGCATCACCATTGCCGCTGCCGCCGTTGGCGTCGTAGCCCAGCCACACTTCACGTTGGCCCATAGGGCGACTGGCGAACGGTTTCCAGTCGGGCCAGTCGTCATACCCGTCAGCGCCGCACCCCAGTAACTGGCTAAGATTGAACGCGCTTTCGCCGTCTTTGACGAACTCGCACATGTACAGGTTTTCAAATTCATCAGGGCTGTTTTCGTCCCGGATTTCATCAATGTCGGTGTAGTCCCAGCCGTTATTGATAGCATCCTGAATAGTGACGATTTGCCGCCACGTTTTGTCCGGGTAAAGCACGCCGCTATGGGTTTTCTTCCAGGACACGTCAAAGTCAACGCGCTGCGCTTTAGGCCGTTTCGCATTCCATCGATCGCCGGTCCAGAACTGATAGGCTTCATGGCTTTCGCTGGATGGAGTAGAGAAGTAAGTACGCGTTAAGCCTTTAAGTGTTGCCATGGCGCCGGCGACCTTACGCAGGTTGATAAAGTTTCCTGTCCAGAAAAACTCATCAAATCGCAGGTGGCCGGTGTACGACTGCGCCGTCGCCGCCGACGTACCGAGAAAATGCAGCTCTGCGCCGTTTGACAGCGTGATTTGCTCGCCGCCTTTAAGTTCGACGTCCACCTCTTCAGCCGCTTTGCGGATGAAGTTGCGGAACTGTAGCGCCTGCTTTCGTGATGCTGACAGAAAGATTTGGTTGCGCTGGTAGTCGTGCTTAACGTCTGTTCTCAGTGCGCCCAGCAATGCCTCGCGGGCAAAGTACCAGGTAGCGCCAATCTGCCGTGATTTGAGGATCATCCGGTTACGCTGATCTCGTTGTTCGTACCAGCCGCGCTGATGCCATGCGAGAGAGTCGAGAATTTTTAAGCGCAACGCCTCGATCTGCTCCTCGGAGAAGTGGTTTTTCTTCTTGCGACGACTGGTTTTTTTTACGCCGCTGATAGTGGAGGCCTGCCCGGTATCTAGCTTTTTCAACTGCCGGGTTAACAGATCAATCTCTTTGAAATCGCCACTGGTTTTATTGTCTTTCGCGCTCAACTGGCAGAGACGGGTATCAATGGATTGCGTCACCCGTTTGATGGGCGTTGTGTCATCCCATGCGTCGCGCTTTTTCCACGAATAAACCGTGTTTGAGTTGATACCCATGAGTCGCGAAATTTCGGCGGGCGGGTAACCCTGCCAGTAGAGCTGCTTTGCCCTCAATCGAATAAACGCATCCTGAATCATCACTTCCCCCTTTTGAGCAGGGAGATTACCTGCGCGCGATCCTCGCGGCTCGGGCTTTCAGGTCTGGCCGTTCTCCGACAACAAAACCGCGTGGCGCCGGGCTTTCAGGCTCTGCGATGATGCAGCGACTGACATTAATCAACAGGATAAAACGACATGGCCAGCACGACTAAACCCGCCCGCAAAAAGTTTCGCGTTGCGGTT
The DNA here is from genome assembly GCF_048822715.1 of Klebsiella sp. C239. Lineage (NCBI taxonomy): Bacteria > Pseudomonadati > Pseudomonadota > Gammaproteobacteria > Enterobacterales > Enterobacteriaceae > Klebsiella > Klebsiella sp. C239. Next base: position 356,597 of record NZ_JBMEZK010000005.1, read on the forward strand.
TCCGGCGCTACCGTTGACGGGCGCGAGATCCAGCCGCAGCACCTCCGCGATGCGGCGGCGAGCTACAACCCGGCCGTTTACGGCGCCCGCGTGAACGTGGAGCACTATCTCTCCATGCTTCCTGATAGCAATTTTGGCGCCATGGGGGATGTTGTTGCTTTAAGCGCGGAGGATATCACCGAAGGGCCGCTGGCCGGTCGTACGGCGCTCTATGCCGAGATCGACGCTTCGGCACGAATGAAGCAGCTCACCGATGAAGGAAAAAAAATCTATTCCAGTATTGAGCTGCATCCGCAGTTTGCCCTTAACGGTAAGGCGTATGTGGTCGGCCTGGCGATGACGGACACCCCGGCAAGTCTGGGGACTGAGCGCCTTAAATTTGCCGCGCAGCAGCGCGCGCAGGTGATGGCCTTCAATAACCAGCAGATCGAGGCGCCGCTGTTCTCTGATGCGCTTGAAGCTGAAGTGATCGAATTGGCAGCTCATCGCAGCGAGGAGGGCGTCAACTGGTTCAACCGAGTGATGGGCATCCTTGGCAAAGGCCAGAAAACCGACGATCAGCGTTTCAGTCAGTTGCATCAGGTTGTTGAAGCCGTTGCTCAATCTCAGGCAGACCAGATTGACCGGTTCAGAGCCCTGGAACAGGAACGCCAACAGGATAAAGCCACCATTCAGCAACTGACCAGTGAACTTAACGAGCTGCGCGGTCAGCTTCAGCTCCAGCCCGCAGAAAATTACAGCGCACGACCGGCGGCAACCGGCAACAGCAGCGCGCAGCTTGCAGACTTCTAAGAGGTAACCATGGAAAACCAGACCCGCGAACTATTTGATAAGTACATTGTGCGCCAGGCACATCTGAACGGTGTCTCACCCTCAGCCGTTGCCAATCGTTTCAGCGTCGATCCGACTATCCAGCAAAAACTGGAACAGGCCGCCATGGAGTCGGATGACTTCATGAAGCTGGTTAACCACTTTGGGGTTAAAGAGCAGGAAGGGCAGAAAGTAAAAATTGGCAGTAAGGGACCGATGGCGAGCACTAATAACAGCTCGGACGGCACCAATCGCCGTAACCCTGCACCGAACCATAACAAAGAGCCGCAGAACTACCACTGCCGCAAAACCAACTATGACTATGCGCTTTCGTATGCGGAGCTGGACGCGTGGGCCGGTCACCCTGAATTTCAGTCATTAATCAGTAATGCTATGGCTCGTCAGCTGGGGTTGGATCGCCAGATGATTGGCTTTAATGGCACGCATTACTCTGAAAACTCCGACCGCACGACCTACCCGTTATTGCAGGATTGCGGCGTTGGCTGGCTGCAAAAAATCCGCAATGAAGCGCCGCAGCGCATTATGCCGGGTATCACGCTGACCTCCCGTGATGAGAATAACGCGGTAATTGCGTCAGGCACCTACGGCAATATTGATGCCGCCGTGCTTGATGCGCGTCACAGCCTTATGGATCCCTGGTTCCGCCGCGCTCCCGGCCTGGTGACTGTGCTCTCGTCCGATCTGCTGCTGAAAGTGAACCTGCCGAAAGTGAACGCGCTCAGCCAGACCAATCCGAATACCGAACTGCTGGCCGCGCAGCTCATTGTCAGCCAGGAAAAGATCGGCGGTCTGCCGACGGTCTTTGTCCCGGGCATTCCTGAAGATGTCGTGCTCATCACTAACCTGAAAAACCTCTCTGTGTACTACCAGAAAGGCTCCCTGCGTCGCTCTATCCGGGAGGAGCCGCACTACAACCGCGTGGCGACTTACCAGTCCAGCAATGATGACTATGTCATTGAAGAGTACGGCATGATTGCCATGATCGATGGCGTGACATTCGCCTGATAATCCCCATCACATGGCGGGCAGCAAGCCCGCCCAGGAGAATGAACGCATGCTGACACCGGCACAAAGACACTTTCAGAAGGTTATGGCAGAGAGGCGGGGCATCAGTGATGAGCGTGACGCGGAGACGCGCACCGCGCATGAGCAGATCCTCTTTCGCCTGCATATGCATAAATCCTCGCTGAGCCAGATCCAGTCCCGCCAGGCGAAGGCTGCTGTAAAGGCCAGCATCCTTCCTGAGTTTCAGGGATGGATTGACGGAACTATCGAGGGCGACAGCGGACGCGCCGATTCGGTTATCACTACGCTGATGGTTTGGGCGGTGGACTGCTCCGACTATGCACTGGCGCTGCGCATCGGGCGCTATGTCGTTAAGCATGGCCTGAGCATGCCGGATGACAACTATCGCCGCCCGGCACCCACGGTGCTGACCGAGGAAATCTGCAATCCCATTCTTAACCTCGCCACCACGGACGCCGGAGCCGATTTGTCAGGCTATATCGCCATGCTGGACGAGCTGGCCGAAATTGTGGCTGACAGTGATATGCCGGATGAGGTCCGCGCGAAGCTGTGCAAGGTGAGGGCATTTTGCCGCCGTGACACGGAAGACGCGGAAACGAAAGGCGAAGCGCTGAAACTCTTCCGGGAAGCCATGAGCCTGAACCCGGGTGCAGGTGTGAAACGGGAGATCGCCTCTCTGGTCAGCACCCTGAAGAAGGCACCGCAGATCAGCGCGGCGGGAGGTTATGCGGAAGATGAGACTTCATTCAGAGATGCAGCGGCACCCGAAACATCCGCAGCAGAAAAAGCCACACGAACACGCAAGCAGACGAAAACGGCGGCCGGCACTCAAAAAGCCACCCGCAAAACGGCGGCAAAAAAGACAACGAAAACCGCCACAAAGTAAACGCCTGAGCGTAATGAACTGGCCCCGCGCCACAGGCGGCGCGCCCGGCGATCTGCCCGTAATGCGGTCTTTTTACCGGACGCCCACCGCCTGACCTACCGGAGAAACGACGATGAGTTTTATCGCACAGCGCCCCGTCAGACCTGCTGAAAGTGATGTGACAGACGTGGACGACGGCGGCGCACAGATTGCCATCGGAACTTTCTGGCCGACGGTAAAACTCCACGATCTGCGCCTGGCTGCCCGCATCGCCGGTGACATTACAACATCCCGATTAATGCATATGGCAACGGAGGCCGCGCTGCATGTCGCGGATCAGTTGAAGGACTGGCGCAAGCAAAGGGAAGCGGAAGGCGCGGAGTCACTGGCTTCTGTACTGCTGACTTCCGCCGGTGAACCTGTCGAGCAGATTAACGGCGAAAGCGCAAAAGTTTATCGCTTCCGACGCGCGGTCTACTCCTTCACGCGCGCCAGCGTACTGGAAGGTTACAGGGACGTCGGCACCACGCCAAAGGGCGACAAGGATGCGGAGGCCCTGGACAGGCAGATCGACGATCTATGGCGGGACGGGCGCTGGAGTATCGCGGACATTCGGGAAGAAGCCCGTATTTATGCGGAGCTGTTCTGATGAAAGTCAGGGCGTTGCAAAATGACACGGTTGATCAGCTCTGCTGGCGTCATTACGGCAAAACCGCAGGTGTCACGGAGAAGGTGCTCGAAGCCAATCCGGGACTGAGCAACCAGATATTTTTGAATGCCGGGCAGGAGATCGAGATGCCCGTGATAACCAGCGAGGTGGAACGGGTAACCGTCCAGTTATGGGAATGACTCTGGATCGTATTAACGAATATTTTGCGTTTGCAACATCCGCCCTGGTGACCGGCGTAGGCGTCATGACCGTCAGCGAAAAACTGGCGCTGGCTGGCCTTCTTCTGGGGATTGTTTCCGCCGTCCGGCTGGCGATTCACCGCCGCCGCATTGAGCAGGCCAGCCAGCGCCGTAACGATTTGATAGAGCAGATTCTCCACCAGGCGGAAACCCGCAACCTTTCGGACCGCGAGCGGCAGCTGCTGGAGCAACTGCACGGGGATAACCCGACATGAAGAACATCATCAAAAAATGTTCGATTGCGGTGATTGTGGCTCTGGGTATTTCGCTAGCGCCCGGGAGCGTCAGAACATCGAAAGAAGGGCAGCAGAAAATTGCCGGTTGGGAGGACTGCCGCAGCACGCCTTATTACTGCACGGCGGGCGCTCTGACCATTGGTGTCGGCTCCACGGGCGGCGTGGAAAACCGCGAATACAGCAACCAGGAAATAGCGCGGCGCTGGGTTAACGATTTGCAACGGGCTGAAAACTGCATCAATAACAATTTCCACGGCGCCGACATGCCCCAGCTCACCTTTGAGGCCATGACGGATGCCGCCCTGAATCTGGGCTGCACCGGGCTGATGTGGTTCACCGATAAAAACGGACGCAAGCAGAGGACCACGATCTGGAAGCATGCCCAGGCCAGACAATGGCCGCAGATGTGCAACAGGCTGACTGATTTCGTCAATGTGGGCGGTAAGCGCTCCGCCGGCCTGGTTAACCGGCGCAATGATTTTAAAGCCTGGTGCCTGCTGGGCCTGAGTACGCCGTCATGAGGGCGGGCAGTGTGATTGTGATGCTTGTCCTTCTGGCTGCTGTCTGGTGGCAGACCGACCAGCTGAGCGAGGCCAGGACCCGCAACAAGTTGCTGACCGAAACGGCGACCGGTTACGACCAGGTTATCCAGGAAGTGAAAGCGACCGCCATACAAACCCATAAGTTACTGGCAGAGGTGAAAGTCCGTGAGCAACAGCGTAATGCAGAAGGGGAGCGACGACGTGAAGCAATGCAGGCCGCGTTCAATGGTGACACGTGCGCTGTTACTCCTGTGCCTGACGCTGTCAGTCGTAGCCTGCAAAAACGCGCCGCCCGCGCCGGTCATTCAGTTGGTCCGTGAACCCGTCCCGGAGAGCCTGACCGAAGAGACGCCACGCCCGGCGCTGGATAAGCCAGTGACCTGGGGCGCGGTGGCGATATTCAGCGACAGGCTGATGGATGCGCTTGATGCCTGCAATGCTGACAAAGCGGCGATCCGCCAGTGGGACAGTCTGCGCCAGAACACCCGAAAGGAGCCATAAATGCTGAAGATAAACACACTCCGCGCCGCAATAGAGAAAGCAAATACCTGGTGCCGGGCGAACCCGGAAGCCTGGACGGTGTTTGTTGAAGAGGGTGGCATTGAAACCACCGGTGAAACACCGTCTTTCATGTATCGCTATTCTCTGGTGCTGTTCGTCATGAACTACGCCGGGAGCATTGACGACTTCACGCTGCCGCTGATGGCCTGGCTCTGGTTTAATCAGCCCGATCTGCTGCTGAACCCGGATAAAAACCAGCAGATTAAATTCACCACGCTGATTAACAACGACGACACCGCCGATCTGATGTTTGAGCTGCCGGTGCGTCAGCGGGTACTGGTGCAACTGGATGAAAACGGCGTGCCGTATGCCGAGCATTTGCCGGAGCCGCGCCCGTGCGTGCTGGTCCCTCACGCCTCTGGTTGGGGGCTGGTATTTGAAGGCATGCTTCAGGAGGCCGGAGCGTGAGCGATCGGATGTTCAGCGAGCTGGATCAGGTCTTTCAGGACATTCTCGACGGCGTCAGCCCGGCGGGGCGCACCCGTACCGCGCGCAAAATTGGCCTGGCAGTGCGCCGCAGTCAGCAGCGCCGTATCGCGTCGCAGAAAAACCCGGACGGCAGCGGCTACGCGGTACGCCGCCGCAAAGTTTACCGCACCCAGCAGGGGATCAAGTTCGTCTGGAATAATGAGGTCCGGGCGCTGAAAAACTGGCGGGGCGGGCGCGGTAAATATGGCCGGACAATCACGGGCTTTGATGAGAAACGCAGCGGTATACGCACCTTCTACCGGGCCGATATCGAGCGCTATCTGGAAATCAAAACGCAATCAGCGATGCAGACAGAGACAAAAAAAGCGCCGATGTTTACCCGCCTGCGCACCCTGCGTTTTATGAAAGTCAGACCGGACGCGGGCGGCGTCACCGTAGGATTTGATGGCATCGCCGCGCGCATTGCCCGTATTCACCAGTACGGCCTCAAAGACGAGGTTGGCCCGGGAGCTTACGCGCAGTACCCAGCGCGCGAACTGCTGGGCATGACTCCGGCAGACCTGATCGCTACGGAAAACGCCGTTATCAGCAGTCTGGGCGGTGCGTCATGAATGCTGAGCTGATGCGCCTGCTGGAAAACATTCTGCGTCTGGGCGTCGTGGAACAAATCAGCGCCGATAAGAAAGCGGTGCGCGTTCGCTCCGGCAGGTTGCTGACCACCTGGATCCGCTGGAACGTCACCCGCGCAGGGGCATTCAGCATCTGGCTGCCGCCCTCGATAGGGGAGCAGGTCTGGATCGGTTGTCCGGGTGGCAACCCTGAAAACGCGTTTGTGATTGGCTCTGCATACAACGCAGATAACCCGCCAACGGGCAGCAGCCTGCTGGAAATAAGCATCACCGCACCGGATGGCGCGCGCCTGCATTACGACGCCGCCGCCGATGCCGGAGCGCTGGCCGTAACCGGCATTAATACCGCGCATATCCAGGCCGAAACCCGCGTCACGCTGGACACGCCGGAGGTGGAATGCACAAACCACCTCAAAACGCGCACTTTCGAGCTGACCCACGGTGGCACGATGGCCGGTGATGTGATCCACTCCGGCGGCGTGTTGCAGTCAAACGGGATCACCGTACATGAACATAAACACGGTGGCGTGCAGTCTGGCGGGAGTACCACGGGAGGTCCGCAATGACAGCCAGTTATACCGGGATGAACCCGGAAGGCACCGGCGCGCTGACCGATCACGATCAGCTCTGGCAGTCCGTGACAAAAATCCTCACCACGCCAACAGGCTCCCGTGTGATGCGCCGGGACTTTGGCAGTGTGGTACCTGATTTACTCGATGCGCCACAGAACACCGTCACCCGCATGCAACTGATGGGCGCCACCGCTATTGCGCTGGCGCAGTGGGAGCCGCGGATCAGTCTGACCACCGTCAATGTGGTGTTTTCAGAAACAGGCGCGGTGACTGCTGAACTGACCGGCACTATCACGGAAACCATGACAGAAACCAGTAACACCATCAGGCTAAGGAGCTAGTGTGCAAACGTCCGTCGATTTATCTCAGATCCCACAGCCTGATATCGTCGAGGTGCCCGATTTTGAAACGGTGCTGGCTGATATCCGGGCGCTTATCGTGGCGGCCATGCCTGTGGAACTTCAGGCTTCTGTGTCTGCTGCGCTGCTGCTGGAATCTGAACCGATGGCGGCACTGGCCCAAGCCTTCACCTATCGCGAGATCCATCTGCTGCAACGTATCAATGAAGCCGTGCGCGCGGTGCTGCTTTCGAGCGCCCTGGGGGCGGATCTCGATCAGGTCGCCGGGAATTTTGACACTGAACGCCTGCTGATTACCGAAGCCACCGACGAGACGGACGCAGTATATGAAAGCGACGAAGAGCTGCGCGGCCGCACGCTGCTCTCATGGGCTCGCCTGAGCACGGCGGGCGCCAGAAATGCCTATCACTATTTTGCGCGAGGTGCGGATGCGGATGTGCTCGATGTGCGCGCCTATGGCCCTGAAACCCATAACCAGGAAGGACGAGTTTTTCTCTACGTGCTGTCACGTACCGGAGATGGGACTGCCCCGCAGGCGCTGCTTGATAAAGTCCTGTCAGCGGTAAACCCGGAAGACGTGCGTCCGATTACGGATTATGTGGCTGATTATGTCCGCTCCGCTGTGATTGTGAGTTATCAGGTGGTTGCTGATATTTACGTCCCTTATGGCGTGGACACCGCCACGGTGCTGGAAAAAGCCACCGCAGCACTGAACGAATACACTGCCTCTGTGCATCTTATCAACGCCACCGCTGCACGGTCAGGCATAGACGGGGCGCTGCATCAGGACGGCGTTGTCACCGTCGATTTGCATTCACCCGTCGCCGACGTCGTTGCGACGATGGGCGAAGCCCCGCATTGCACCTCCGTTAAAATCAATCTTGTGGTGATGGACCATGACCGCTAATTATCCCGCCAGCATTCTGCCCCCCAACGCCACCGCCGTGGAGCGGGCCATCGACAGAGCCAGCGCCGCAGCGCTGGAAAGGTTGCCTGTATATCTGATCCGTTGGGTTAAAGATCCGGACAGTTGCCCGCTGGCGCTGCTGCCGTGGCTGGCGTGGGAATATCAGGTTGATACCTGGAATATTAACTGGTCAGAACAAAAGAAACGCGATGCGATCAAGCGCGCCCACTACATCCACCGCCATCGTGGTACGGTCGCCGCCGTCCGTCATGCCCTGGTGGACAGTCCTTTCGGGACGGATATTGTTGAATGGTTCAATCAGAACCCGAAAGGGGATCCGTATACCTTTCGCCTGAACGTGTATCAGAACGATTTGCCGGTGACGGAATACGACCAGCAGGATCTAAAACTGGCGGTGCTGCGCGCCAGGAATCTGCGCAGCTGGTTTTCCGTTCATGTATTTGGCCGACTTCAGGGAACCTCGTATGCGGCCGGTTACATGTACGCCACGGAGAAAATCACGCCGCGCTTTGTCCCGTTGCAGGTGGTTTTATCCCGCTACGAGCTGAATCTGGCCCCCGGTGACGCGGAAACGGTCACGGTGACAATTCTCCCCGAATACGCGGAAGATAAAACCTTTACGGTAACTACATCGGATCAAACAATCGCGACCGTCCGGATAGTAAACGGCGATATTCTGGTTACGGGCATGAAGCGAGGTACCTGTTCGGTCACCGTTACGACGACTAATGGCGTCAGTGCGGTGATAAGCATAAAAGTGGTCGCGGTAATGAAGTTCATTACCCGCATCGACAGTGCAACCAGGCCAATATTCTTTGCTCATATGGACGAGGGTTTCACGGTTGACTATGGCGACGGCATTGACAGCCGGGATTACCGTTTCGATCCCGCCAGTGAAGCTTCAGGTTGGGTTATTCCTACACGTGAATTAGTACAGGGAAAGGAATACACCATCACGGTTAAGAACACGGAAACTGCCTGTCTGCGCAGCCGTTTATCTAATTATTCTTCGAAACTGAACCCTGTTGTGGAATTGATTAGTGTTACAGGGGAAAGAGGTCATCTTTCAGGGTTCGCTTTGGATACCACCGGATTAATGGCTATTCGTGCCGGAGCATTTGACGATTTGCCAAACGTGAATAACTGCAAAAATATTTTTACCCACTGCTCGTCGCTTACAGGTATTCCGGCATCGTTGTTTTCTCGCATGAAGATAGAGGATTTTTCAGACGCATTCAGAGGGTGTACATCGCTTACAGAGGTTCCATCGGGGCTATTTGCAAACCAGCCCGATGCGATCGACTTCTCATCGGTATTTGCAGGCTGCACCGGCCTGATCAGTATCGGCAATAATCTGTTCCACAGCTGTGTATCTGCGGTGAATTTCAGTTACGCGTTTGATGGTTGCTCAATGCTTGCAAATATCGGCACGGGAATATTTACAGGATGCGGTTCAGCAGGGACATTCTCTTATAGCTTCAGGGCGTGTAAAAATCTTCTTGTCTTGCCTGCTGATATGTTTGCGGATGTTCCGGGCGGCGCATTCACCGGCGTATTCCAGAATTGCACGGCACTGACGGCAATTCCCGCCAACCTGTTTAAAACATGTTCTGAAGCGAATCATTTTGGCGGTGCATTCACTGGCTGTTCGCAGCTTCTTTCTGTTCCTGCCGGTCTGTTTGCTGGTCTGTCGAAAGTGACCTATTTCGGCACGGTCTTTTCTGGTTGCAGTTCGCTGAAAACGGTCGGCGCGGGTTTATTTGCCGGGTGCAGCCAGGCGCAGACATTCGCTTCTGCATTTTACAGCTGCCGCTCTCTTGAAACTGTAGCGAAAGATATTTTCAGCGGCTGCGTAGAGGTGACGACCTTTGCCAGTACGTTTTATGGGTGCAGCAGCCTGACGGCGCTCCCGTCTTTTACTGACTGCGCGAAAGTCACCACTTTCTCATACGCTTTTGCTAACTGTGGATCGCTCACGAAAATTGATGCAGATGCTTTTGCTGTTAAAGCGCTGGTCACGACATTCACATACGCTTTTGTAAACTGTACTTCGCTGGTTTCTGTGGGGGACGGCGCTTTTCGGGGATGTAGCGCGTTAACCAGCCTGGGCTATACGTTTTCAGGTTGCCGCTCTCTGGTTTCTCTCGCGGGAGATATGTTTGCCGGTTGCGCCAAAGTGACAGCCGTCGATTTCTTATTCGACAAGTGCTCCGCGCTGGTTGAACTGCCAAAAGAGCTATTCAGCGACATGGTGTCCTTGAAAGGCATGGGATCGACTTTCCGGGATTGTACTGCACTCATCTCGCTACCATCCGGCCTGCTTGATGGTTGCATCAATCTCACTTCGTTAACGCTGACATTCTCGGGCTGCACCTCACTGGCGTTATTGCCCGGCGATTTGCTGAAAAACAACATTCTTCTGTCCGGCGCCGGATCGACGTTTTACGGTTGCACCTCACTGGTAAATATTCCGCCGACGCTGTTCGCGTCCTGCTCGCTTATTACCTCGTTTGGCGCCACGTTCCAGAATACCGGCGTGGAGGAAATACCGGAAAACCTGTTCAGCGGCAACCCGCTGGTGACCTCTTACGGCCAGACTTTCAGGGGCTGTAAAAACCTGCGCTCAGTGCCAGCCGGTCTTTTTGCCGCCAGCATAAGTGCCACGGTATTCACGAATGTCTTTTCGGAATGCAGTGCGCTGGAAGTCGTCGGGGCGGGATTACTCAACACCACGGCGGTAACGACGGTGGGTTATCTGTTTGACGGCTGCGCGTCATTACACAGCGACGTTAACACGATATTTAATCTTGCGAGTTACCCGGAGATTGTCACCACAACGGCAATATTCAGGAGCTGCGCATTACTCGCCGGCAAAGGCCTGGTATTTATGGGCAAAGTGCCGAACGTCACCGCGCACTATTACGCGTTTTATGCCTGTGCGGGCCTGGACGATTACGACGATTTACCCGGCAACTGGATAACGAACAAACTATGAAAACATTCAATCAATTAAAAAGCCTGATCGACTTTTGTCAGACCGATGCGTTTTTCCTGGAACACCTGAACCGGCTTCAGATCGCTGGTGTGATTTATCTTGATGAAGGCGATATCGATGCTGACCGCAAGACCGTGAGTGATGATTTTTATGATCAACTTGCCAGCGTGTACGGCATTGAGCCAGAAACAAAAAGTGAGGAGGTATAATGGCCACGGGACTGACACTAACTACGGCGGGCGCCGCCGAAATCGAGGCCGCGTATCAGGCGGGGGAGGTGGTGGATATTACCTCCGTGCTGATCGGCGATGGTGGCGGCGTGACATTGCCGACCGATCCCGATGAGCTGGCGGCGGTGACGGCGCTTTTTGGACAGTTTGGCCGTGAAACCTTTGACTCTGATTCAAGCTATGAGGGGTTTATCAGCGGGCAGATCGTTATCAACTGTCAGGATTATCCGGGTAAAACGCTCAGAGAAGCGGGGCTGGTCAGCGCTAAGGGTACGCTCATCGCTTACGGCACATACCCGGCGACATACCTCCCGGCGCAATCGGATTCCATTATCAAAGAGATCATTCTGACGCTGGTGTTGACGCTGACGCACAGCTCAAATGTGCAGCTCGTTATCGATCCGACACTTGCCACTATCACGCTGGAAACGGGCGATAAACGTTATCTGCGGCGAGCACAAAATCTTGCTGATTTAAACGATACAGAAGAGGCCCGGGAAAATCTGGAGCTGGGAAACTCAGCCACGCGGGACGTGGGCACCGAGACGGGAACGGTAGCTGCGGGGGATGACTCGCGGATCACCGGTGCACTTCAGAAAGAAAATAATCTTTCCGATCTGAGCGATACATCCGAAGCCCTTAAGGCGCTGGGACTCAACAGCGACGGAGCGGCCTATAAGGCAATTGTTGACGCCATTTTTTATGTCGGAATTGTTGTCTCTGGCGAGCAAAGTCCAGCGGAGCGGTTCCCCTGGCAGACATGGACTGACTTAAGCGAAACCTTTGCGAATAGGGTTGTTAGGATTGGCTCTCATTATGGTGTGACCGGCGGCAGTAATAAGGTTGATGCCGGGCGCGATAAATGCAGATGTGGATGCGCGATAAATGCAGAGAATGTCTTTTACAGTGGATGAAAAGGAATTGCAGTTTTCTATTAAAAACTGCAATTCGTCAGAAACTATAGTTCGGTTATTCCCCAGGCTGTACTGAGATACGCGCTAACGCTGTCTAGTACTGATGCGACTTGTGCCTGAGTCAATGCAACATCGAATATGAGTTCAAGCCCCATAGTAATATTGGCACCGGCAGGATAGGCAGCAGGTGCATGATGTGACCCGATACGAATAGTCCGGTCGGTGTATGCCGTCCTGTTGGTCAGAGCCTTTGAGTTTTGCCAGTTAAGAGATCCTCCTTGCCGGGCGGCAATCCTCGCTATACCGTTATCACCATCAACCAGTTCCACGAAAGCTGCCCACTTCGATGTGTCATATGCTGCGCTGTAGTAGTTGATCATGTTCAACGGTGTAGCACCATTGTCTTCTACGAACGCTCCATACAGACTTTGCCCGGAGAACAGAAAAGCGAGCCCGTCACCACGGTAGACTGCAGGCGCACCGGAATAGCTGTAATTCCCCATCATAAAAGCCTGCTGGGTCTCGGTGGCCGCCGTCGGCTTTACCGGTTTGCAGATCACGATGTGAGTCTGGTTTTTTGTGGAAACTTTTCCAGTATCAAAACATTTTCCAAAACCACATACCGCCCCAAATCCGCTGGCAATCTCGGGTGAGCCGACCAGGGTCAGTGGTGCTGAATTATCAGCCCGGTTTCTGATGCTCAGATCAACCGAACCGCCGTGGATGTACATCGCTTTTAACCCTGCAGTGACAGGCAAGTCAGGCTGCATAAAATGGCCGATTTTGGGATGTGTGCCCGGAATAACGACGTCACCGAGTTTTGGAATGTAGATATCATTTGTCATAATTCATTCAGCCTTTAATCTGTGCGGTATTCAAAGTGGATGCGATCAGGTTGCTGCCTGTAGCACTGGGGTGCAGATTGTCAACAAAACAGCCCAGGCTGTTCATCTCAGTCCAGGTATCAAACAGGTCGTAAATACTGAAGAACTCAACATTCAGTGTCTGCGAGAGGTCGAACATCACGTCGCGGAAATCCACAAGGGGAGTGACTGCCGTCCCGTTTGTTCGCGGTGGTGCCATCAGAATAAAGCCGACGTCCGGCAATACTGAGCGACAAGAAGCCATATAGGTTTGCAGAGCAGTACGGAATGTGGCTGTCGATTCTGAAATTCGGTAATCGTTATTCCCGATCACGATGCAAATGACGTCTGGCTGCATTGTGCTCAGGTACTCCGCTATTTTGTCTGAGAACAACAGGAACTGGTCCGCCAGAATCCCCGCATTACCCGCTTTGCTCATCACACAGCCTGCCACGCCACTGCGCCAGAGATAGAATCCGTGGATAGCAACACGTCCGGCGTTGCCATCGGTTTTAACATAGATAGTTCGGACCTCATCCGGCATTCCCGTCAGCAGCACTGATTTGGTCGTGCCGGAATTCCCGCAGATAACTTCAGTCCACTGCGTGACGCCGCCAACGTCGTAACCGTACTGAAACTTGCCGTTCAGGTCCTGATAGTAAATCCGGCAATCAGTACAGCGCACGTTAGTCACATTGAAATAGGCGGTGTTTGTCGTCGTATTAATGGTTTGCCCATCAATACCGCAGCCATAAAGCGGCGCTCCGCTGGTCGGTGACGAGTCGTACAGGTCCCACCCGGCGGAGCGGAAAATATTTGAACCGTCCCGCGCGGCACCATAGTTAACGGTACGCCAGCCTAAACCAGCATCGCCGTAATCCGCGTGCAGTATTCCCGCAATAGCGGTTGCAAGTTCGTTATTTTGCGTCCAGCTGTCCCCCGTCAGCATGAAGTGTGGACGGACTGCCAGGCCTGCTTTGAGCTGTGCTTTCTTCGCTTTCCAGCGCCAAAGGGTTCGACCGTCAGTATGTAGCGGAATGCTATAAGCGGCGGTATACATCCGGCGCTGGTACAATCTGGCTAGCGATCCGCCAATGTTTGGACCAATACCGCCTGCATCCAGCTCACCATTCTGGAACCAGAACAGCACATTCCCTGCACCGTCAGTCATCCCAGGGACAAATCCAGGCGAGATACCCGTAACTTTTAAATTCAGGGCATCAGCAATAATTGTATTGATGTAAGCCCATATTTTTTCCAGCAGCCCTGTTGATATTGCTGATGCGCACAGTCCGCCATCCCAGTACACAGGAACATTACCGGCGCTGTCAGTGAATAACGGGAAAAAACCTGGGGAAACCCCTGTTACCTGCTTATTCAGTGCATCCCCCAGGCGTGCGTGAACATCAGCATAAATCATCTGATACAACGATGTGGCAATGCGGGAAACAGCGAAACCATTATCCCAGTACACAGGTACATTTCCTGTCCCATCCACGAAAAAAGGGAAAAAATTGTCATCAACCAAGGCGATGGTAGACAATTTTTTGATAAGTTCACGAATTGCCTCAATAGCTTCATGTGTTGGAATTTTTCGTCCAGTGGGCTGCAATGCCCCTGCGTCGTTAATAAACTCATCTGCAAGAATGGAATCAGAAGAACTAACAATCCAGCAATAAGCACCGGCAAGGATATTTCCTGCATCTACATCTTGCTTCGCTTTAATATCAGAAGAGTAAATGCGAATGTTGTTGGAAATAGAGCCCTGTCCAATCAACCATGCAATTAACCTTGGAGTGCCTGAATCGTTCAGGTAATATTTGAATGAAATAACTTCAGCAATACCCTGAGCAACCCGGAAAACCTTTCCGCTCTCAGTCCCCTGAACCCCTGCAATAGTGCCATCAGGATCAGATTCTGTTTTATAAAATGTATACTCTTTCCAGTCAGCAATAGATTCCATCATTGCTTTTAAATATTGGGTACGATTAGCAAGCTGTTGCGCCTGAAGATTTGCCGGGCCATCCCCCGGGACATCATCCTGCTTACCGAGTACCGGGGTCTCTTCAGTAAGCTGGTAGATACCACTTACCCAGACAGGAGTTTCCTGCAGATTTGACATACTACTTACCTCGGTATTGATATTGCCCGTCATAATTGGCCCGACCATCATAAGTCAGGGCGATTTGCGGTGGTTGCGGTGACTGCGGAGCAACAACCTGCATCCGCCCGAAATAGCTGAAAGCCTCTCCTGTCTGCTGATTAAAATCAGGAAGGATCAGCGAGGTCATATCCATGACTGCGATGTCCGTGCCGCTACTAATCATTTCTAATGTCGCCAGGGGATCAACAGAAACTCTGTACAGTTCCAGCAGTACAGGATCTGAATCCTCAGCAATATTCACTCCCTGAAAACGCAAATAAAACTCCTGCGTTTTCGCTGAGAAAAACGGTAACCACTGGTTAAACAGGTGCTCGTAAGCAACAACAAGACCTGTCGATTCAGGGGACACCAGAAACTCAATCGTGCCGAACTGGCGGTCAACAACATAATCGGAATTACGTTCCAGCCCATTAATATTGACGTTAAAAACCGTGGTATGGGGCAGCGCGATAATATCCCCTTTAACCACTCCATCAGGTACGGCGAACTGCTCATTAAATGAAAACGGTTCATCCACCGGTTGAGCACCCAATAACAGCGCCAGATTTTCAACCGAGAAATTATGCCAGGTTGAACTGATAGAGCCGCTGGCTCCGGTAATGATTCGCTGATTCTGATAGAGCTGTCCGCCACGTGATGCTTTTGTTATTTGTTGCTCATACGAAAACGCTATTTTCAATGATGAAACATCGCCGACCCAACGGAATGCGCGTTTATTATCTCTGGGTGCCAGGAACACCTTACCCTGACCATAATAATAGTTTTCCCTCATGGCCCGATACTCCGTTCAGTCAGTTCCAGGGAAATTATGCCCTCGTTCAAAACGGGACCGCCTGCCGTGAAAATAGTGATATCCGTTTCTGCGAGATAAATACCGGCATCCCATTCGATAGCTGCGGCTGACCCGGTTACGGAATCCAGCAGCAGCGCAGAGGCATCTCCTTCCAGCGCCAGCACGGTCAGTGGCCCGCTGGTTTCAGTCCACTGCGCGATGGCCAGCACCGGATGGGGGCCGAACGACCACGGCGACGTTGGCCAGGTACCGGCTGGCCATTCAATATCATCGCCTGGAATGGAAAGACTGCTGGCCAACAGGTCGGGTGGATACCAGGCCGTGACTCCGGCAGCATCAGCAATAGCGTGCAGCTCTGGCACTGCACCAGAAGTGGTATCTTCCGGCGTTACCGTGGCCCAGTCGCTACCATCAACAATAGTCAGGGACAGGGTGACGGTGAGCGGGAACGCCTTATAACGACCTGAAGGCAGTCCCGTCCCGAATGTATAAAGCGACATCAGTCCATCACGGCGGCTCTGCAGCGTCAGAGTATGCACATCAGCATCATCATCACCGGTGACATAGGGGATCGGGATGCTGGCGTCACTGGTGGCCAACGACCAGACCTCGCTCCCGGTGCTCTGAGCAATCAGTTTCACCACATACTCTGTTCCGGGTTCGGGGCCGATGCTGTTTTCGGTACAGTCAATCAGGCGGTCGGCCTGCAGCAGGCGATCACGATGAGAGAATGCCAGAGTAAAGTTATCTGCGCTGGCCGCCACATCGGGATACAGCACGCCATTCACACGGATATTCCCGGGCAAATACGGTCGGGCCTGACGCCCGGTTATGGTCAGCGCCGCCACCGGAGCAGCTGATTCCCCCAGCGTCTCCGTGCTGGTCCGGGTGAGCAAACGAGCCTCAACCGTTTCACCGGACAGGTATTCCAGCCCGTCCGAGTCCAGCGCATCCTGATACGCCCAGCAGCGGTCCCCTGCAAAATGCCCTGACGGCAGGGAGTCCATGCAACCACGCCCGACCGCGAGGGTGCCAGCAGGAATATCGACCGCGTCCACACGCATGATTTCATCATTAACCATCAAACCATCACCAACGGTCGGGAAGATGGCCATGTTGACATGCAGGACGGTATCGAGTCGCCCGACGGGAGCCGTCAGCGTTCCTGATGGCGTCCAGTCACCCTGGCCACGGTCGGCGAACGTGGCTCCCGCTGCGCGGGTCTGCAGTTGATAGTTGATGCTGAGTGAGGTTGGTGCGATGGCCATCACGCCAGGATAGCCGGATTCAGGTTTCAGATAGTTCAGCTCAGCCTCGCTGACGGTCCCGGCCAGAACAGCATAAGGCAGCTCAATCAGCCGCTGAATGGTGACAGGTCGGGCGGATTTATCCGGCGGTGTCCAGCCGCTGTCCTGTTGCCCGGAGCTGTAAGAGGTGGATGGGAGGCCAAAAACATCCTGAACCACAGTCAGCGTCAGGACGCCGGTGTCGCCTTCCTCTATTTTCCCCACGCGCAGCACCATATTGTCGATATTGCGGTCGGGCAACCGGACGCGAAAAACATCACCCGGGCGCAGAATACCCCCGCGCCGGTCAAACTGGATGACCAGGCGGGTCAGTTCTGACTGGGCCGTCTCCAGGTCTCGCTGGGCTACGCGGGCGGCAAGTGAATGTGTGGGGATCGCTTTGTACTCGACCGAACTGCTGTTGAGTCCGGTATTCTGTATCGCCCCGAGGTTCTGCGCCCGGACCTCGCCATCAGCATTTGTAACGGGGTCATTCCAGGTCACGACAATCTCATTCGGATTCGACGTGGTGCTGGCGCTGTCGTCATCCTGAACGGCGATAATGCCGTTATCGTAAGTGAAGAGCGGCAGGTCATCGACACGGTAATCCCCGCGCAGCAGCTTCAGGGTCAGTTTGCCGGTTTCGAGGTCGGCATACTGCACCGCGCCCACGTGGTCGAGGATCTGCTGCACAAACGTGTCCAGGCCATCTTGGCGGTTGTAGCGAAAGCACAGGCCAAAACCTTCATCAAACAGTGTGTCGGCGGCGACACGGTAGCTATCGAGGTTCAGATCATCTGCGAGCGTCAGCTGGCGTCCCCAGTCGCGGTTAGTGGCACATTCCACAAGGATGTGGGCCGGGTTCATGGCATGAATGGCCCGGAGGTTGGCGAGCTGCTCCGAAAGGAGATCAGCTTCATCATCAAGCTGTGCCTCGCTGTTCTCCAGCATGATGGTGGCTTTCTCAGGGTACCAGACATCACCGTCCCAGCCTTTTGTTGTACGGCGAACCCGGTATAACCACGGTTTGGGGCTGGCGCTGTAGCAACTGACCAGGCCACTGAAGAAGGTGGTCACCACGCCACGGAACCCCGGCACTAACCCCGTCAGCAACTTCAGGAGCGATGCCGGTGGCACCTGATCCGGTTCGCCCATCATGATATCCAGTTGACCCTGTATGCCACCCTCACCACCGGTATCATCGCCGCCGAACAAACCGGGTTTGTCGATGTACACCGAGGTGCTGGATGAAATCTGCCCCGGCGTACCGGCAAAGACCGTCTTTTTATCGGCCATGATCGACACAATTTCGTTAACCGGACCGCGCCCCAGCCCCGCCTGTACATCCCAGGAATAGCGATAGCCAACGGTGACTTTTTTTGAACCTTTACCGCCCATTTATGCTCCCGCTTCTTTCTGAGTCTGTTGCGCCAGTTCGACGATCTGAATCGCCAGCGCGTCGCCGGTTCCGGCCAGCTGGTCTGAATCAATCCCGCCGTCACGGATGAACGCCTGCAGGTCGAGGTTATAGCGGGAAAAGAAGGTCCGCAGCCCCCATGCACAGCCGCCACCTGCGCGAATATGTTCCATCGTGATCCACATAGCGCCTCCGTTATTTTTTGATGGCCTGATAGCGATAATTGCCGTACCCGAGCACGAACCAGTCCGCCGTCCAGCAGTCACCAAAGAAGACGCACTGCGGTGTGCCCTCATCGGGCATGGGCATGTTCCAGTCGTCCTCGGTGGCCGCTTCCGGCGTGGAGTTTTTTTGCTTGGGTGCTAAGGCCGTGTTGAGGACATACGATGCGACCAGAATCGCCACATATTTCGCTACAACCCACCACATGGCATATCCCTCCTAAAACAGTTTGATGATGGTATACGGCGACTTACCCGGCATATGCGGCTGGCCACCGTAGTTGAGATGGTTGGAAAACTTGCTGTCACAGGTTGCGATCGTGCGGTCGCAACCCGGGTACAGCGTGACGGACTGCCCGACCTGCAGACCGGCTGTGCCGCCAAACAGATGCAGCGTGTTTCCGTTCTGCGCACGCAGGCCGCGCCGCTCGGTATAGCCACTGCGGTCAAACTCAATGTAACCGCCCGAGAACCAGTCACTGGCCAGCCCGGCTGGCAGGCTTGCGGTAATGGAGGAGCCATCAAGGGCGGTGACCACCACACCGCTGACCGCAAATCGGAGAGGATCAACACGGCAGTTATGGTCGTACAGCGCATACGGGCACTGACGCCCCCAGGTGAGACGGAGTCCGACCCGTGTAAACGTGCTGGCCAGGCTGATGGTGATCAGCTTGCAGGATTCAATCTGCTCACGTTTGACGCTGCTGATCTCCCCGATCCAGACGACGCGAAACTCGCCGGAGGAATCCGTCGCGTGCCAGCGTATGACCCGCACCCTGACGGTGCGCGAGGGTGGTGTGGCACGAAACAGTAGCGCCACCGGATTACTGGCCGGAACAGTGATATCCATTCCGTCACCGCTGCCGGAACTGAGGCCGCTGTTGCTGATGGCCTGTGCCTCCCAGACCTGACCGGCAAAGTCGATATCTTTGTCGGCGTTGCTATAACGCCAGAACAGGCTGTCGCCCAGCCGGAACTCATACAGCGTCAGCGGCTGGCCATCGGCCACGGAATATTCAAACTCACTCCAGCTCATCACGTACTCCGGTAAAAGTGGTGGCAATCCGGGCCACGCCGTCGGCGTCGGTCGCATGCTCCCAGGACACGCTGTCGGCGTCCTGGCGAGCCAGGGTCATCAGGGAAATGGAAACAATCTGGTGCTGGCCTGCTGAAATGGCGTCGCCGTCAAGTGCAAGACGCTCCGCACCGCTGACCAGACTGACTGCGGTGATGCGGCGATAATGCCGGGAGCCATCCGTTAGCAGAATGCAGATATCGCGGCGACCCGGGCGGATGCCCAGTTCAGTAAAGCCTGCCTCGACAACATCAACAGCATTGCCGCTGATGGCGGACGTCGGGGAAAAGTCCAGTGTCTGCCCCGGCACCCATATCGGGCGCTGACGCCCCCGTAGGTACCACAGAAGCTGACGCAGGGAAGTCTGTGCCGGACGATTGGTGGTGAACCAGTTGTGCGTCTGCCGCCAGAACGGACGACCTGCAGTATCAATGCGAAGAGGCATGCTACTGCCGTTATCCAGCTCACGGATCAGAGGCTGATAGCTCCCGCTGACCGATTCACCCCAGTCGGTTTCGGACTCGAGCACCGGGTGGCCACGGTACTGTGTGAGCACCGGCGCATCGCTGAAGGCATTGTGCTCTGCGATGCGGAAGCGCACCTGCGCGGTCGTCGCGGTATCGGTGATACGTGACAGCGACGGCGGCTCCGTCAGCACTGCCGGGCGTACCGGATAAACCAGCGAGCCCGCAGGCCAGCTGTCGGTCAGCGGAGAGCCCAGCTGCAGGGTATCCCCGGTTATACCGGCAATGGTGGCCATCCGGCTGGTTGCATCAGAGGACTCATCGGTTTTCAGCAACACCGTTCCGCCGACGGTAAAGTCACGCCCGGCGGTCGGAATGGAGAGCGCGGTCGCGCCACTGGACACCGCTGCCGGCAGCGCGTAAACATCCGGATAAACCGGCATGGCCCAGGTACCTGCGCAGCCCTGCCAGAGCATATGCTCGAAGCGCTGGCGGGCGGTGTCATACAGCATTACCGTGAACTCAAACGTCCGGCGCGGTGAAAGTCGACGGGAAATCCGCTGCTCAGCACCGGTTGGCGACTGCAGTACCTCGGTCTTCCACTCCAGTGTCTCAGTCACGCCACGGGACCAGTCGGGATCTGCCAGCCAGGGAAATATCGTTGTCATTTATTCAGCCCCAGCCATTGTTTCAGGGTCGGCACCTGCGCCTTGAGCGACGTGGTGAACTGGCGCTGGCCAGCCAGCGTCTGCGCTCCGGCGGTATAAACCTCGGACGGGTCCAGCACCAGTTGCTGCTGCAGGCTGATGGGCTGCTGCGACGCAGCGGCGGGTGTGGCCATCGCGGTTTCAGGCACGGAGGTCGGGACCGGCATATTCTGCGCGGGGATGCCCGCCAGACCACCGGTGGCATGACGAACGCGCGGGAGCCAGCCTTCAACCGCAGCCATACCGTGGCGGTTAAAGGCGTGCAGAAAGTCCAGCGCACCAGGCTGCTGAACCACAGCGGCGCGGGTCACAAACTCCTGGTCGGAGAGCATCGCCGGAATGGAGTCGGACGTGGTGCTGCCCGGACCGCGAACCTGACCGCCATCGGCGGCAAAGACGCTGGCCATCAGTCCGCCCATACCACCTGAAGCTCCCATCAGGCTGGACGTCGCCATCTGCGCCAGCTGCTGTGCCGCCAGCTGTGCCATGCTGTTAATGATGGTGAGGGCGAGGTTTTTCACCGCATCACGCAGGTTCATGGTGCCTTTGGCCAGCCCCATCAGAGAGCTTTCGATACCGCTCTGCAGACCGTCGCGGAATGCCTGAGTCAGCTCATTACCCGCCTGATTTAGCTTGCCGAGTTCTTCTTCAAGTTGGCGGATCATCTCCCGGATTTTGTCACCGGCTTCACCGGGGGCGGTGGCCATCTCTTTCAGCTGCGGGAGGTAGCCCTTGATTTTGTCGCCAACTTCCTGGTGAAGCTGAACGAGGCGCTGCCGCCCCTGAATCTCATTAAGCAGACCACCCTGAACCTGCGCCTGAATGCTGGTTTCCTGCTGGGACTGCCAGGTGAACAGGTCGTCGAGCTGCTTTTTGAGGTCATCGACGCGGATTTTGGTTTCAGCGACCGGCAGCAGCTTATCGAGCCAGTTCAGACCTTCGGTGTTGCCGCTGGCTTCAAACTCGCGGCGCAGGTCAGATACGCGATTCTGTAGCTCGAGCATTGATGCGCCAGCGGTGTCGCCGGTATCGCGCATGTATTCCAGCTGCAGCTGGAGGTTCTGCCCCTTAAACTCCTGGGCGGTGATGGCGGCGTTGGCTGCTTCCGCCTGGCGACGTTGCTCGGCGGTCAGGTTGCGGGTGGCAATCTCCTGGGCGCGGGTCGCTGCGGCACCCTGAGTGCGTTTTGCGGCCTGATCCTCAAGCTGTTTGACGAAGTTTTTATTCGAGGTTTCCTGCTGCTTGGCCAGCGACTGTCCTTCTTTTGTCGCCTTATTGGCCGCGTTGGCCGCGTCAATTTTTTTGGCCAGCGCCCGGGCTTCATCCTGTTGTGCTTTGGTCGCACTTGAGAGCGTGCCGTTGCGGATTTCAGCCTCGACGCGGTCCAGCTCGGTGATGGCTTTTTTCTGGTTCAGCGTCTGCTGCAGCTGTTTGTTGTACTGCTCCGCCTTCTGGCCAGATTTATCCAGCGCTTTTGTGTCGGTATCCCACTGACCGCCGGAAAAGTTTTTACCGTCGGTGGAAGTGACGCCACGGGACTGGAGCATGTCCCGACCGCTGGCGCTCTTCCATAACGTTTCATAGTTCTTACGGGTTTCTTCTACCGCATCTGCTTCTTTTTCAATCTCGGAGCGGTTGCCTTTCCAGAGTTTCTGGAGTTTCTCGGCTGCAGCAATGCTCTCGGCATCGGTTTGTTTGCGCTTTGCTTCGACTGCAATGGCTTTTTCTTCAGCCTGTTGCTTTTCCTTCAGTACAGCCAGATCCTCTTTGTATCGCTTCACTGACTCCTGGTATTCACGAGGCTGCATGGCAACCTCAGTATCACTACCCGCAGCTGCAATTTTGGCTTCTAATTCCTTAATTTTATCTGTCAGTTCGTCAGCCGGAACATCCAAACCAAGAGCACCACCGGCTTTATCTTTAAACGATTCCCATGCGCCAGTGGCCGCAATTTTTACATTATTCCATGCTCTCGCAGCCCGGTTGAGCTGTTGCTCCATTGTGCGAAGGCGTTCTTCGCTTGCCTTCTTAAATGCCTGAGATGCGACTTCTATCGCTTCTTCTTTTCTCCCCTGGTCTTCCAGGCTCTGGATGCGCTGATAAGTCTCCAGATCCAGAAAATGATATTGCTGGTTGGTGTTGGCGGCCCACGTGGTTGCGCTGTCGCTCATCTTCAGGAAGTTTGACACAACCTGATCAGCCGAGTCGCCGGACAGCTCTGCCATCAACGTCGCAGCCTGGGCCACAGAGGTCAGCGTTTCGCCGGTAAAGCGGCCGCTACTGACCAGACCATTCAGGATATCGCGTACCTGACTGTAATTACCGCGCAACTGGCCACCTTGCTGCGCCATCTGCTCCAGTTCGCCGGAGGTCACACCGGCATAGTTGCCGGTTTTCTGGATCGAGCGGTTTAATTCATCCTGGTCATTCATCGCCGAAACAGCTGCAATGCCCACAGCAGCAACAATACCAGCCAGCCCTCCCATCGCTAAACGGGCGGGGGTGATGATACTCAGAAGCGCTTTAAAGGTGTTGCCCACGCCCCCAAACGAGTCCTTGATTTGCCCGCCTTGCTGAATGGCCACGAGCCATACCGGCATTCCGCTGGCCAGCGAGGTGACGACGTCGGTTATCTGCATTGGCAGGTAGCGCATGGCCTGAGCATACTGACCGGCGCTGATGCCACCTTTGTTCATGGCGGCGTTCTGGTCGGTAATCTTCTGGATAAACGGCGCAGCTTCCGCCGAAATGCCAAGCTGTGCCGCTTTATACTGCAGCAGCTCGGCGGTGGTCAGGTTCATGGTCTCGGCCTGCTCGCGCAGCCGGTTGATGAACTGTTCTTTAGTGGCCGCAGCCTGTGCTTCAGCCTGAGCGGCTTCCCGGGCTGCAGCCGCTTCCTTGCGCCCGGCATCGGACGCGGCATGAGCGGATTTTTCCACCTGCAGGCGCAGTTCGTTCAGACGCGAGGAATACTGCTCGAAATCATCATCACCAACGAGACCCGCGCCACGGAATGCACTCAGCTGCTCCTGCATGTCATCCAGTCGGCCATAGGCGGCGACGACTGGATCGATACGGTTGACCAGGGCGCTCAGCGCAGCACGCTGGGTATCAATATCTGCCGTGGTGCCGTCCATACCATTCTGGAGCGAGCCCATCTCGGCCCGGGTACGGGCGATTGCTGCCTGATAACCGGCATAATCTGTCGCCGCCTGCTGGGCCGCATCGCCGGTCTGTGACGCAGCGGCGGCGGCGCTCTGTTCTGCCTGAGCGTGGCTACGTGCTGATTCGGCGACGCTATCCTGTGCCCGGGCAGTGGTACTGAGTTTCTGCGAGCTGGTTGTTGCTGCAGAGCCAACGTCTTCCACATCTCCGGCCAGCCCCTGCAGGGCACGGCTGGCATCCGCGAGGTCGGCGCGGATTTTCAGCATTAAATTGAGGGTGGAGTTATCGGCCATGACGCACCTGTATATAAAGGAAGAAAAAGCCCCGATCAGGATTTCAGGGCATTCACCCGCTGGGTGGCGGTATTGCCACCGGCAAATGCGGCATTGACGTCAAATACGCGGTCAATGCACGCCTGCCGGTGTTGCCGTAGCGCTTCGCTGTAATACAGCGTCAACTGGCGGAGGGTGTAGGTTCCGAGCCTGCCCGGGTCGTGTCCGGCCCGGATGAGGGTTGCGAAGATGCTGCCGAAGCCGACAATTTCGCCCGTGTTGCCCTGATGGTTTCCAGCCGGACGACAGCGTTCATAAAAAAACGGCGGTTCTGGGTCCACCACCAGTCCATCAGAGTCTGCCCCTCACCGGCGGGCAGCAGCGCCACCCACGGGATAGGTTGTTCTACGGTACAGGCAATGAGTTCCGGGATATCTCCTGCATGCTTTCGCAGCACGGATTCAACCTCTTCCAGCGGTGGCCACGGTGTCTGCATGACCTCTGCAAGACTGTGGGTGAGCGCATCAAGCTTGTCGCCCAGCTGCAGCATGTCCATCAGGGTGTATTCGCGGATAACCAGCCCCCGGCCCGCAATGGTGATATTGCGGGTCGAGAGCAGCACGCTCAGCTCGTCTTCGGTATCGGCGGGTTTCTGCTTGCTCATGCTACAGGCTCCGCAACATCAATGACGCGGCCAAAGCGACCGATGGTCGGGTCGTCCGGGCGGGCATTGTCGTACAGCACGGTGGAGGTGGTTTCCAGCCCGGCCAGCGAGGTATCGCCCTGAATCAGCGCCAGCGCTGAGGCCGGGGAGAAGGAGATTTTGTAAAGCTCCAGAATCTTCGCCGCACCGCCTTCGGCAAGGTTGATCCCCTCGAAACGCAGGTAAAAATCTTCCGGCTGCTGCGTGAACAGTGTGGTGTTGACCGAACCTGCATACTCATAATTCACGGACGGTGCCGTTGCCTGAGCGGTCAGGAAGGTGATCGCCCCGTAGGTATAATCCACTTCATAGTCGGTCCCTTCCACCAGAGTACCGATAACCACGTCACTGACGCGCTGATGGTCCAGAATGTAGCGTTCACCCGCCGCAATACCTGCCGGAAGAAGTTCGCCGGTGATGGTGCCTGCGGGGATCACAACCTGCTCACCGTACAGCACCACGGCCAGATTCTCCGGGGCCAGATCGTGCCACGTTGACGTCAGCGTACCGTCCTGGTTGGTGACAAAGCTGCGCACCGTGCCCCGGCGTCCGGAATAACTCTCTTTGTGGTTAAGACGCTCAACCGTCAGCGCCAGCGATAAGGCCGATACATCGCCAACCCAGCGGAATGCACCGGGCTTGCCGTTAGCCAGACGACGGGCCAGAAACACTTTCCCCTGGCCGTAGTAGTAGGTTTCAAGCTGTGCCATTGTCTTCCGGCTCCTGTTGTTTGCTTTTGCCACGGTTGCCCTGAGTGTCGCTGACGACCGGAGTGGCAACCCCGATAAGTTGATGGTCCCGGAGCCAGACTTCTTCGGCTTCGGTCACGGTGATGGTTTCACCGGCTGCAAAGCGCTTACCCTGATGGGTATGCGGCTGCAGGAGTTTTACGTCGGGCATCGTCTGCCTCCGATAACATGATTGACCTGGAAGGTATCCATCCAGAGCAGGGTACCGCCGTCATAGTCCAGAATGTCGCCCTTGAGCCACTGGATACCGGTGGTCGCGAGCTTGCCGGGCACCCAGCCAATCAGCTGGTCGCGTATCTGGCCTACCAGCGGGCTGATTTCATGGGTCAGACCGTCTGCACCCTGGCCATAGTTGCGCACGGCAACGGCCACGCCGAAGACCGCCTCGGCAACCTGTGCCCGACTCCCGTTCCCCGGAACGCCGCGCTCAGGCCCCATCAGCACATACGCCCCGGGGACCGCAAAACCGGATAACTCCGTCACCTGGCTGTATTCGACGATGGTGCCAAGGAAGCTCAGCGGGGACGGCGTCAGTGGGTGCAGGCGCTCGACGATCAGACTGATGGAAAACGGTTCGCTGCTCATTTTCCGAAATCCCTCAGTGAGTCCATGCTGAACGTGCGACCGGGGCCATCCACCATCGGCGGACCGCCAGCGGGTTTCTGCGTATCGGTTGCGCCGAGGCTGAATTTGCCGTTGGCCAGCTGCTCCATCAGTTTCATTGCATCGCGGTAATCACGGACGATAGGGTCTGTCCGTTCATCAGAAATACGATGCTGATGCAGTTTGTAGCGGACAACTGAGCGGCCCCAGCTGCTCAGAATTGGGTGGACCTTCACCAGCGGCAGGGTGTAACCGCGCTGACGGAGATAACCATCAATGAGGTTCTGGGCTTCCTCCACCGCCCCGCCAATGCGCTCCACCACCTCAAGGGCCACCGCCACTTCAGCAGGAGGCCATGACGTGGTCTCTTCCCCACGCAATACCGCATCCAGCAGCTCCGGTCGGGCCGGAGGCTTGCCCGGAAGCTGAGTCACCTGAGACAGCTCGACCGCGCCCGGGCGGTCAGCCAGTTCAGCAAGGGAGATATACCAGGTCACGGCCATCACTCGCCTCCGCTTATGCCGATACGGCATTCTGGAAGAAGTAGCCGCAGTCTGGAGCAACAATCAGCTCGCGCACTGACTCACCGACACGGACGCGCTGGCCACCGCGCATACCCATGTCCGGATCAGGAATAGAACCGGAGACACGGGAGCCAAACTGCGCGGTAAAGCCGAAGGTCACGCCACCCTGGGTATCAGCCAGCAGATTACGGTAGATAAAGGCGGCATGGTTGGCCCAGGCACGCACCAGTACAGGCTTCTGGCCCGGTCGGGCGATATTGACGAACGCCGAACCGACGACGATTTCGTCGAGTTCCAGCAGGCCGCGAAGGAAGTCCAGCGGTACCAGGCCATCTTCGCCCAGTGTGCCGTTATAGGCTTTCACGACCGACGGGTTCTGACGCAGGGCTGTTGCCGTAGAGCGTCCCAGTACTGCCACGTTCGGACGCATGATCATCTTGTCGAGCGCAGTGACAATTTTCTTAATCGGTTTGCTCGCGTCGTTGTCCCACTGGTCAGCAGCAGCCAGATTTTCTTTATTACCCACAGGGTAATTGGCCGCGTTAAACACCTCTTTACTGGTGCGAACTTCGCGGTCGAGCATGATGATATCGGACACGCGCTCGGTCGCACGGCCCAGTGGATCGTAATTGGCCGGAGCATTGTCGATATCGGACTGCGGAACCGGTGCATCAAGGGCGTAATCGTTGGTCGAGGAGGTCTCATCCTCTGCATCAAACTCAATCTGATTGGGTTGCGACGTCCGTCCGACGGTGGTGGTCGGTACGGTGAAGCCCTGACCGAGATCGAACTTCCACCATTTAAATTCTGCTTTCCCAACCGGCACGCGCGGTAACACGCTGTCGGCAATCAGGGAGAGGTTACGGTACCCGATGGCAATCGCCGTCAGGTGGGGGTCAATGGGAAACGGTGCTTTGGACATACTCTTGAACTCCTGAAAAGGGCCGGATAAACCGGCCATAAACGTTAAATGGCCGGTTACTGGTCAGCTAACTGCAGTACGCCGCTTTGCTCTGATTCGGAATAAACAATCAGGCCGGTATATTCGGGAACCACCGAGCCATCGTCAGCTTCAAAAGCCGGGATGCTTCCGTCGGTGATGATGTAAGCGGGCTGTCCTTCACCCTCAGCAAAAGAGTAAAGACTCCGTATCTGGTCGAGGGTCAGTACAATACGCGACATAGTGTTCTCCTGATGCTGCTGCCGGTTTAGCTGTCAACCGCCACTGGCGGCCGGAAGTTTGCCTGGAGCAATCCAGACAGAACCGAGATCGTCTTCGGCACCGTCATACTCCGCAAAGCCGAGATAGAACTGACCCGCTGTAGCCGGAATTGCACGACCGTCAGCATCAGCCGTCAGCGGGTCACCGGCGACAACATCACCACCATAGATGACCGGGGTCAGTTGGCTGCGAACCACATCAGCGGGTTCACCGACGCTGGCAGCAACGAGGGTGGTGACACCGATAATCAGCTTGCTGCCATCGACGGCCAGAGTGATTTCGTCCGGCACCGTTCCATGCGTGACCATACGACGCGCAGCCAGTGCCACTTCTGCCTTATGGCAGGTAATCAGACCCGGAATATTCATTGCTGGGCTCCTTTCTTCACGTGGTTAACGGCGTCCGTCATGGAGATGGTGCGACCCTGTTTAGCCTGCTCTGCCTGATAGTTCTGTGCGGCAGTGGCCAGCGCGGAAGCGTCGGCGAAATCGACCGGAGCATCAGCCGTGCCGGTTTTTTCGCTGAAGTCCATCACTTTGGGCTTCTGGCTCAGCACATCACGCAGCAGCTCTTCCGGAGTTTTGTTCACCGTGGCGTCGCCATCAGCAAAAGACAGCGGTGTGGAGTCAAGGCAAAGCAGTACCTCAACCACAGTATTCTTCTGGCGTGGCAGGATAGATCCCGCTTTAACCAGCCCGTCTGCATAGCTGACAACCGCGTCGCGGCGCACCTTCGCATCGCGTTGTTTTGCGGCTTCTTCATCCTTGCGTAGTTTCTCTTCACGCTCTGCCAGCGCTGTTTCGCGCCGGGCGAGCTCCTCCGCCGTAACGGTGGGCGTTTGGTTCGGATCCACATTATTCTCCTCGGCATATGCCAGTGGTGAGATTGACTTACGTTCATCGGTGGCCGAGTCCAGAATCGACTGGATACGCCACTGAGGAATGATGGAATCGGCCTGCTCGATGGTTGTCTCCTGAATCACCCAGTCGCGAATCGACTGAAACAGGCTGGCCAGATTGTCGGCTTCCCACGGCAACGCGAACTCCAGCGGGCCGTTATCGCCGCTGGCCTCTGCGAACTGCGCATCAGGGAGCCCTTTGACGCCAGGAGGGACGGCCCCCAGAAAACCCACGTGGCGGGCATAGAAATGACCAGGTTTCGGGTTGCCGGGGCTGTCAGGCTGATAAATAGAGAGGGAGCGTTTTTTGTAGCTGCCCGCGTTGAAGGCTTCTGCGAAGGCCGGATTCACCTGACGCGGCGCGGCGTAGACGATGCCGTCACGGTATTCAAGGCGTTCCGCCCAGCCATACGCCGGAGCGGTCAGGCTCGGGTGCCCGATGACAAAAGGGGCTTCCGATACTGAAGGATCGTAGCTGTTGGCCAGATCAATGCAGTCTTCAGGGGTGAACGTGATGGTCCGGCCATCCATCGCGGTGTGGGTGCCGGGGGCAAAAACCGCAAGTGTCGCTTTAGCTGTGCTCGTCGTCATGGCTGTCGTCATTCTGGTTGTCAGGGGTTATGGCGACATCATGACGAAACGTGCTCAGGGGGTAATCTGCCCACGGACAGATAAAACGGGACGGAAGGTAAAACTGAGGGCCAGCGCAGGGGAGGAAAAGGGCCGGGAACCGTATTAAAACGTATTATAATACGGGTCGCCAGCGTGGATTGCGTCATCGTAGCCTGGCGACCACCAGAACGCGTTACAGGGCGTCTGACGGCGACATCAGTTAAACGCCCCCTGCAGGTAGTTTTTTGCCATATCGATAAGGGTTTCCCCTTCCGCTTTCGACACACCCAGCCACTTTCTGGCGGGGATCGTGATTTTGTAGGCCGGAATGGTGTGCCACTGTGAGTAGTTTGATTTCGACTTACGGACGAACTGACTGGCAACCTTGCCGTTTTTCTTCTGCCGGTAATACGCCTGCTGACTGCGGGCGGCGATTTCGATGGTCCCGCCAAACTGGTGAATGGCACCATAGACCCGGTTCGTACCGAACAGCAGTTCATCAGCATTCACCTGCCAGCGCAGGGTGTTATGCAGATAACCGTCGCGGGTGAGAACCTTGTCCGCATTTTTCCGCTTATGTTTCCGGTACCGGGCCGACAGCTCCTGCCACGGTACGCCCTCCGGCGATGTCTGCTCCGTGAAACGCTGCTGGTGAAACTCCAGCAGGCGCTCTCCCATTGAACGCAGCAGCGGTGCCGGGCGCATCATTTCGGTCCGTGCATCCCACAGTCGGTTCAGCGCATCCTGAGCATCAAACGTCAGCGTCACACCCGACATCGTCAGTCCTCCCGCGACCACAGGCTGATACCCTGTCGCAGGGACTGCAGCAGCGTATCATCAGTTGAAATATTCCCGGCCCAGCCATCGCGCCCGGTCGCGAACACCACCGACAGTGGGTCCGCTTCACCTTCCTGCTGCAGGCGTGCCAGGTAATAGCGCCTCACCAGCGACTGCTGTTCTTCCCAGACAATCTGCGCCCATATTTCATCGGGGTGACGGACAGCCTCGGCCAGCTGAAGTGCCTGCGCCAGTGTCAGCGGTATCTGGCCCTGACCGTTCGGCGATGTGAACATGTCGCTGCCAATGGCAATGCGCTGGCCTGTCGGGTCCCGGAACGCTGCATCGCGATCAGCGGTCGCGCCAAACAGTTGCAGGAAGGTGTCCACCGCATCAGTATCGCCTTCAGGCACCGGAGCCGGACGGGGCGCTGGCAACGGTGCCGCTGTGGCTGGCGATTCCGCCACCGGCGTGAATGGTCCGTCACCGACCGGGTTACTGCCCCGGGGTGGGGGCACCTCGCTGAAATACCGGCTGCGGCCCGGGGTATGCTCAAAGCCCGGGTCAATCCCCTCCGGCACAATAACGGTCCTCGGGCCACCCGGGCTGCGCTGACCAATCACGCGGGCCATGAATTTAATCGGGGGCGCAGTATCCGGGCCGTCTTTGCCCATGCGTCGCAGGTCGTCTTCGGTGCGGGCAATCACACTGCACTGACAGCCCCAGGCATTGATCGGGAAATGGTAAATCCACCACGGGTCATCTGCCCGCAGCACCATACCGTTCCAGCCCAGATGCTCCTGGCGGGGATGCTCCACCGCATCGCTGTGGACATACTCCCAGTACGGATGGGTGTCGCGCATGTCCATCAGCTGCTGGTAGCGTCCGGCCATGTAAGCGCTGCGCAGGTTCGTCTCGTAAATGGTGCGGGAGCGCCACTCAAAGCCGCCGTTATAACTCCAGCCATATCGCGCAACGATGGCCGCAAAATCCTTGCGGAAGGTTTCCAGCGTACCACCGTCAAGACTTTTCTCGACTGCGGTACGCAGGTCTGCCAGCAGGGCATCCCGGCTGGCTCCGGCAACCATAAACTCATTGTCATGCGCGGAGCCATAGACATCTGTCCAGGCATCGGTCTTCGTGCTGAACTTGCGACGGAAGAAGGCGATCTGCTCGCTGAACGGCAGCGAGCCATAGCTGACGTTACCGGCCATTCATTTCCTCCAGCAGATCGTTACGTCCTGCCAGGGCGGCAGCGGACATGGCTTCGCCCAGAATACGGGCATAGTCATCAAGCGACATCTCAGGTATCAGCGCCGTCAGGCCGTCACGCAGCTCGTCGGCGGTCTCCGCAGAGTCGACCAGCGCTTTTATCTGATTGATCCAGCCATCCATGACCGGTCGCAGTTCGGTGTTGAGGCGACCGGCCATCAGCGTGGCGGTATCGTTATGGTCCGGGTCATGCTCCGCAAATGACGATGGCGCAGCGCCCCGGGGAACGGATACCGGCTCAGGCTTCGGCTCCCACTCGCCACCATAGGTCTCTTTGACGTAAGCCAGCGTCGGGCGATAGCCGGTGCTCTCGCTGATGGTTTTGTCACGTTCGGACCGGTCTTTCAGGTCTTCCGCCTCTTCGAAGACGCGGGACACCACCGGCACTGCGGCATCGGGGAAATTAAACTCGGTAAACCATTTCCCCGGCCCCCGGTTCCAGGACTCGCAGATAACATCCGCATCGGCCTTGACGATGGAGTCCAGCACCTTGTCCTGCAGGGACTCGTTACCACCGATACCTTTTGCCGCACCACCTGAGCTGGATATCTGCCCCACCGTCACGCGGCGGATGGCCTCATTCATCGCGTTGTACATCGCCTGATAGTCAGCTGCACCGGAACGGGCAGCAGACATCAGTTCGACGCTCATCCCCTCGGGCATAATGACGCCGCTGTCGGTAGAGATGGCCCGGGTCAGCGCCAGCAGGTTACGTTTCTGCTCCTGCGTGGCCCCTTCGGGGTGTTTCCCGGCGACGGTCGGCATTCCGAACTTGTCCAGGAAAATCAGCCAGAACTTGATATCGTTGCGCTTGAAGAACGTCGGCCAGTACAGCCAGTGCGCCAGCCCCAGACCGTAGGGTTCATCATCATGATCTGCGCCGGTGGAAAATGACCAGAAGTACGGCCCCTCGCAGGGCTCACCGGCCATCATGTTCTGTGGGGTCAGCAGGCGCAGTTCGCCTTTCGGGCTGAAACGGAAGCGGCGACGGTCGCGGACCTTAATGTCGTCAATCCACAGTAAATTATCCCGGACACCATAAATCAGCTCTGACACCGCATAGCCATAGAACACGCCATAGTGCATCAGACGGGTGATGCGGTCGAAGCCCAGCGCGTCTATCTGCTGGCGCATGGCGTCTGCCGCCTCGATATCCACTGGGCGCTCGCCTCCGGCCTCGACCTTAATCTCACGGGATATCAGCGCATCCTGCCGCTGGCTGAAGGCTGACTTGACCTCATCGTCACTCAGTACCTCGCGGTAAATCTTCAGGTCAGGTGCGCCGCGATGCTGCAGAACGCTGTCATCGGATAATGCCAGCGCACCAATCCACGGGCGGGTGATATCGCGCCCGTCACCGGTCGAGGCAAACTCGCGCCCCAGTTCAGGACGCGGTGTGGATGAGGGTTTTGATGGCATTTGTCTTTTTTGTTTTTTGCGACTCACAGGAATCCTCCAAAGTCATTAATGCCACGCACGGTACCGAACCCGGTGTCAGTGAATTCACCGGCGCTGCTGCTGTCGCCGAAGCCTGACAGCACGCGGAAAATATCGCGCTCACCGGTGGACTCAAATGCTATCTCAGTGGCCAGATTCAGGGCGGCATAGTTCGCCAGACAACCGGCAATCGCCGTATCGCCGTGACGCACCAGTTCGGGGTCTTTGAGGTCTTTTTTCTCCAGACTGGCCACCATCGGCACGCCATCGATATTTTCCACTGCCCGCAGATCCTGCGCCGTGTTCTCATCGCGTGGCAGAATGATCATGCAGTCCTCAAACAGACCGGTGAATTTCGGCATCCAGAAGCCGTACCACTTGCGGTTCAGGGTAATCTCGGCGATGCGCGGGCGACCATAGCGGTCGGCGGTATACTCGGCCAGTACCATCCCCGGTCCGGTGGCATCCATCGCACCGCCTGACTGGCGGGGAAGATGCTCGATGATCCAGAACAAAATCTGCTGCTGCAGCGCTGAGGGCACGTTGTTCAGCTCCAGCAGGAACGGAACGTCGCGACACAGGTTCTGCATGATGGCCATCGGTACGATGGAGGAGAAGTGACGGTGGCGGGCGAAGTCCATACCAAACACGTGACGCAGCTCCGGGTTCAGAGTCTCTGCCATCACCGGGCGCAGCTCCCTGTCAATCCAGTCATTACCCCATGACGCGCGCTCTGCCTCGGTCATATGGATAAAGTCATCATCAAGCGCGAGACGTATGACTGGCCGTTCCTCCGGCATGGCCCGCTCGATCCAGACACCGGGAATACAGATACCGTTACCGTCACGCGGGATGGCGTCCAACTCCTCGCGCATCGCCGCTTTACGCGGGCCATAGGCGTTACGGATGCGGTTATACCAGGTCTTTTTCCCTTCGACGGTTGCCGCTTCGCCTTTCATCGCGCAGACCCGCTCAAACAGGCCATTGGCGACAGCATCATCAAAGGTCACGGTAAATACGGCGGCGTCATTGCCATAGCGGCCCGCTTCAATATCGTTACAGAACTGACAGAACGGGTTGTTCTTGCCGTTATGGGAACTGATGATAACGATACGCCCGCCCCAGATAAGCAGTGCCGTCGCTGCATCCAGTACGCCCTGTACATCCTGGTGGAATGCCGCTTCGTCGATAACCACCACGCCCTGCAGACCACGGATGTTGGCTGGCCTGGACGAGAGCGCAGCAACCTGGAACCCGCTGGCAAAGCGGACCCGATAGGCCGCAATCATCCGGGTGTTGCCCTGTTCGTCCTGGTCCTCGAAGAGAAACTCCTCGATGGCAGAGACGTCCTGTGCCTGCTGTGCTGCGATGACCCTGGCGAACTTGGCCACGTAGCCGATGAATTCCAGCCCTTTCTCTTTGGTATCACCGATGTAGTAGACGTTGTCGCCGCCAGCGGCTTTCTGCGCCCCGGCTATCAGGGTCGAGTTAAGCCCCCAGGCAAAGGTGATGCCGGTACGACGGCCTTTCGGGATAGCCAGAATAGAGACGTCATACTTAAGGCATTCGACCTGGTGGGCCATCAGCACGCCGTCGGCAAACGGGTTGAAGCCGAACGGGATTTCCCTGGCCCGCGCCGGAAGCTCATCCCATTCAACGGTACGGATAGTGGACGCTAATGGTTTCATCACTTGATCCCCAGCACGCGCTCACGCCAGAACTGCACCTGGTCTTCGCTGAGTCCCTGCGCTCTGGCCGTCTCTTTCAGATTCTCTTCCTGCTCGCGCAGCAGCCGCTCACGGGCGGCACGCTCAATCTCGCGGCGCTCATCGAGGCTGGCCTTACGCGACTGCAGGACGTCTTTTGCTGCCCGGGCAAGGTGGCGCACCGTATCAATATCCGGATCTTCTTCCTGTTGGGCGGTAAAGGCGGCATGGGTGGTGAGCGTGGTGACAGCCTGAACCATCAGGGCACCGGCGCGTTCGTCGGGATTCTCACCCAGCTCACTCACCAGCAGGCGGGCCATCTGGTCCTGCTCGCGCATGCGACTGACCATTTCGCCAAACGTCTGCTTATAACGACCCAGCGCACTGCGGCTGGGTGCATCCTCGCCCGGGAAGTGCTCGTGGATATCGGCCAGCAGCTCATCCAGCGTCATACGGTCTTCCCGCAGACGGCGCTCGATATGGGCGCGGACGTCAGGCTCCAGACGGTGAATCGTGGACTTTCTTCCCATATCAGCCCCCCGCGCCGGGACGCTTCACACCAGGCACAATCGCCCGACCCGCAGCCACATCAGCGCCGCGTTCGGTCAGGCGGGCAACCAGCACCGTCCCGATATCTTCAACTGTCACCAGACCCTGCTCTTCAAGCCAGCGCAGCTCTGATTTAATCTGATCGCGGCTGGGGGCGTGGCCATAGCGGGTCAGTGCCTGGTAAATGACGGAACTGTTGGAGCTGTAGCTCGGCATTTCGGATAAAAAACGCAGCATGACGAGGCGCTGGTCCTCACGCAAAAAACTGGCAAAGTTCATGGGTCCTCCGTTATTTCTTCTGCAGCAGATAGGCTTCAATATTCTCAGTACGACGATAGGTGGCCGCTATCTGCTCCTGCATCCCGTGCATCTGGGCTTCAGTTCGGCTCAGTTTTGCGATGAGTTCGGTGATTTGCGACTGCGTTGGCACCGATTTAATCTGCGCCTCAACGGTGGTGATGCGGGTGCGCAGCTCCAGCAATTCCTTCTGACTGGCGGACTGGCGACCAATCAGCCAGGTATAGACACCGACCACCGCCATCACTGCCCATTGCAAAAATGCCCAGTCGAATCTCAGTTCATTTATTCCCACAGTTACCCTCCTGGGCACACTTGATGACTTCAACCAGTTGACCGGCGCACAGGCCGTACTGGTCATATAACTGCTTCTGAGCCACCGCGAGATCGTCCATGCTGCTACTTGCCGGAAACACCGGACGAGGGCATGGTACGGTCATCCTCGCGGGCAAGACCCGAGGAAGCGGCTGTTGCTGCTCTCTCACGGGCTCCGGCGAGTTCCTGCATGACGTCAGCATCAAACCTGCAACCAGCACGGCTGGCAGCGTTCTTTTTGAGAGCCTCACGAATGGCCTCCGTGGATTTTTCATCCGCCTGCTGGCGGGCGTTAATTTGCTGTGCCAGTAAGCTGCTGGCCTGATTCGCCTGCGCAGTCAGTTGCCTGGCCCCGTCGATAAACTGATTCAGGGAGTCGGCGGCCTGCTGAGTCTTCTGATTCGCAACCTCAAGTCGCACATCCGCTTCCCCGCGCTCGTATCCCTGATGCCAGATAAACCAGACCGATCCCAGTATCAGCGCTGCCCACAACAGATAACGGGCGAACACTTTCACCCACTCAGTCGACGTCATGGCACTCTCCCGGTCCCCAGCCCGCTGCCAGATAGCGCGGTTGCCAGGTGTAGATGATTTTCAGGGGATAGCCCCGGTTCTCGCGAAAGTTGGCTGCGCTCCGGCCCGCATTCACCTTTTCGACCTGGTTCCAGTAACGACTGGCATCCAGCCCGCGACTGGTGGCCAGCTTCCGGTCTTTCTGGACCCAGCCCAGACCGCCATTATAGGCCGACAGCACAAAAGCCATGCGGTCACAGTCGCTGGCGGTACCCGGGATACGCTGCCAGTGCCAGCGGTTGTACTGTACCAGCGCCCGCATGGCCCACGACGGGTTGTATGGCTGATGGTTTTTCAACTGGTCGGGGTAAATACCGGCAATCCAGCTGGCGGTGGCAGGCATAAACTGTGCCAGCCCCTGCGCTCCGACCGGAGAACGGGCGCGAGCGTTCCACTGTGATTCCTGATGGATTTGGGCGGCGAAGGTGGATACCGGAGCGTTGAGCCCCCAGACAGCGCGGGCATTGCGGGTCAGCTCGCGCTGGTATTGCCGGGCCTCAACCGGAATGCTGGCCGCAAAGACCGGATGGCAACCACTCAGCAGGCAAAGCAGGACGAGGGACAGCGCGAGTCGGATCATCGTCAGAGCCCCATCGTCACGCCGATACAAATCGCCGCGACAATCAGTGCCCGTCGCAGCAGAACGGCGGCAAAAATCAGCTCATAGCCGTGCGAGACCGGAAATTCCACTCTTCCCTCGCAACCGTGAGGTAGTGGTGGAGGGGCATCAGAATGGCTGTTATTTCCGGTGCTTCGCTTCTTCGCTTCTCGGGTTTTCCAGTTCTCAGTCAGATAACTCCCCGGGCTGGCATAGGGAAACAGTGCCCGATCAAGGTGGTAGCCGAGAATGGCGGCGATAGAAACCAGCGACAGCTTGTACAGCGTGACGCCGAGCTGTTCCGGGGAAATGACGGCAATAGCGGCCAGCAGCGCAACGGCAAGGATGATCCAGTTGCGCAGCCGCTGGTGACGGACCTTGTGAAGTAACGACATGAGGTGACTCCTGAAGATGAATGTGCCCGTGGGCTAAATAGATCAGGAGATAGTGTGTGTCAGAATGGGGTGCAGAGTAATTTGCCCCCGGGCAGAAAAAAGCCCGACAGATATCGGGCTTCCTGAAGGTTAATTCTGTTGTTGAGGTGTATTACCTATTTTCTTCAGTTGATCGCTGTGAACGTCAATAAAAGGAGCCATCTTACGCTGGAACCAGCCGATGTTAACCATTTCTGATTTCGGATAGTTCATTGCACGAAGCTGCTCGTTATAACACAACGCATCCAACACGCGGAGAACCGGTGGCTCATCCATTTCGATGGTCAGGCGCTTATCTGTGAATTCAGCAATGTTTTCCTCCGAGGGTTCGGTTTTCATCATCGCCTTCTCGATCTCTACAAATTGACGTGCCAGATCGAAGTGAAGTCGAGCCCTCTGAGAAGACCCCAACACCAGATTAATAGCTGATAGACCAGTCACCAACCCAAGGGCAACAAGTGCCACGGTTTTCCACGATTGTTCGAGTACCCCGTAAATGGCTGTTGAACCCAGCATCACGGATAACATATTGCTGACTTGATCTAACCTGTCGTAAAACGCCCGACGACGGTTGTGATATCTTACAGAACGACGGATATCAAACAGCAAGTGATGCCATTTTTTGGTGATGTTATCTTGTGCTTCCTCCATTTTTATCCCCTTTTGTTGGAAGTGGGTCCGGTGGAGCGAATGTGTTCGATATTACAATACCATCACGGATATCGCCAAAGTCAGTTGGTCGCTTGTCCTTATGGCTTTCTGTTATTGGGCCGGAGGGTCTTTGAGGCCTGCCATTAGATGGTTTTTGTTTTGATTTATCATTCATCTTTAATATCTCCTCTCAAGTCTACAGATTTGTCAAATAAATCCAATACGTCTAACAGGCTGTTGGGACGCGAGGAAATTTTCGAGATCGCCCTCGTAAAGAGCCAGTATTATTTTATGTAATGCATTGAAAAAAACGGTATAGCTTGCATCCTTATCAGGTTGAATGTCATGGATTTTATCAATGTGCTTAACCGCAACCTGGAAATCACCATCCGATTGTCTCCTCACCATGAAAACAATCTCAATTTGTGGTCTGAAATCACTTTTTTGCTTATCAAATACCGTAATTCGCACCCCAAAATGCCAGAAGGTATCATCATCCAGATACATAGCGCCTGGTATAGTGACCCTACCCTCGGACGGCTCAACAGTATCAGGGTTAAACCATTCAACGTTTTCTTCAGGCACCTCAAGGTATCTGATAAAACGCATTCCAAAATCACGAGCGAACTTATGACAATGGGCGCGATACACAATAAATTTTTTTTGTGACTCATCAAACGCTGCGCAAATCTCTTCAAATTTACTCATCAAATCCCCCAGAGTTTATTAGTCCACGGACAGATTAATTCTTGTTTTCTTAGTGTTAGCGTTTCTGGAGAAAGAGCGGCCTGCGGGATGCGTCAACATCCTGCAGGCCAGTAACACACAGAGCATTCCTGTGAGTCACATCATGGCTCAGTCCGTCTCGCGAGACAGATTCAGCCTACTGCATTTTCATTCAATGAAAAAGGCTTACAGAATATGAAATCTCAGTTTTTGCCAGTATTACCGTGGATGGGGGGCAAACGCCGCCTGGCCAGACATATTCTTCCGTTATTTCCGTCACACACCTGCTACGTGGAGCCGTTCTGCGGTGCAGCTGCGCTCTACTTCATGAAAGAGCCCAGCAAGGTAGAGGTCATCAACGATATCCACGGAGAACTGATTAACCTGTACCGGGTGATCAAGCATCACCTTGATGAGTTTGTCCGGCAGTTCAGGTGGGCACTGGTCAGTCGGCAGATATACCGCTGGATGAAGGATACCCCGGAAGAAACACTGACCGACATTCAACGGGCGGCCCGCTTCTTCTACCTGCAGAAACAGGCGTTTGGCGGCAAAGTGGCCGATCACACCTTTGGCACTACTACCACCAGCGCACCACGCCTTAACCTGCTGCGCATCGAAGAAGAACTGTCGCTGGCTCACCTGCGACTTTCCAGAACCACCATTGAGCACCTTGACTGGGCTACCTGCATTAAGCGGTACGACAGGCCACATACGCTTTTTTACTGTGACCCACCGTACCTGAAAACTGAGGGGTATGGCGTTGAATTTGGGCTGGAGGAATATGTGCGCATGGCGGAACTGGCGCGCACCATCAGCGGGAAAATGGTTATATCGGTGAACGATATTGAGGAAATGAGGGAAACCTTTGCCGGACTACGGATTCAGACGGTCGATATCCGCTACAACCTGCAGACAACGGGTAAAGCTGAACTCAAGCGAGAGCTAATTATCTGCAATTTCTAATCATATCCTGAAGAGAATGGCCGATATCGGCCATTCTGACTCTAGTTCAATTACTCTGCGTTCTATGCGTTTGAGGGCGTTTTGGACACACCTGGAGTACAGCCATTTTTTACCCTAAGTAGTTGCAGTTGTGACAGTCGGGTATTTGCACTCTCAAGAGCACTATTTTTTTCCATAGTATTGCCGATGCCAAAATCACCCAAAAAGGAAAGAACTGAACGACCATCGAACTCACTTTCTTTATCAACATGTTGCAGAAAACCATGAACTTTGGCTTCCTCTAACTCTATTTCACGGCAAGACATAGTCTCCTTCTCATACTGAGTAAGTTCACCTTGTCGACCATAATTCTTTGTTGAACACCCAGTCACTAAAACCAAAGCAACTGCACTAACCCAGAGATAACGCATATTTATTCCTTACTTTGCTGTGCTAGTGGGGCAAATCAGCCCCAAAGACATCCCCGTAGCTCAATTATTACTATCGGGTGACGTTTTATTTTTCAGATAGTCAGCAATGCTCACCACATTACTTTTCCCAAACTCTCATTACTAGCTTGCGAACTTGCTTGGTTTTGGTTGTGCAAGCCCTTTGCCGACCTCAAGAATCGCCCTCCGTTGCTCTGGTGTCATCCCATCGAATGCATCCAGTAACTCTTTTTTTTCTGGAGACATCGCCTGCACCTCCTTTACAGAATGATCATTGCTCACTCCTGTGAGCAACCATGTTATATCAACGCCGAACTCCTGATGTATCCGTAGGAGGAAATCTCCGCCAGGCATAGCTTTACCATTTTCAATTTGGCTAATGCCTCCATTGGATATCCCCAGGCGAGCGGCAAAATCACGCTGGTTTAATCCAGCTTGTTTTCGAATAGAAATCACTCTCTCACCCACAGAAATGCTCATAAAAATGAATCTCGACATTGATATGCTCAAAATAATGAGCAATAATCTAACACACATAAGGCAAACATCATTGCATCAATAAAGGGGACAACGATGACTGCAGAACAAGTCAAAGCACTCTTTCGCCAGCGAGGGGTCACTTTCACCCAGTGGGCTGAAGAGCATGGCTACTCCCGGAACGAGGTCTACCGGGTTCTCAACGGCCAGACCAAAGCCAACTACGGTAAATCGCACGAGATCGCCGTCAAGTTGGGCCTCAAATCCGGCAACGTTGCAGCCTGAAATACCTGCAATAAGTGTAACAGTGTTTCGTATATAGAAAAGAGGTATGTGACATGAACAAGGTAATCACATCCACATCCGGTGGTCGCATCCTGCGGGTGCTCAAGGCGCTTAAAGGTGCCTCACTAACAGGCCGCTCCAACAGCGAGCTTGCTAAAGCACTGGACGAATCACCGGCCAATATCAACCGCGCCCTCAATACCCTTATTGAAGAAGGATTGGCCCAGAAGCTGGACAATGGTCGTTTCGCTCTGAGCGTTCAGCTTCTGCAAATTGCCCTTGCTCACAGCAATGAAATGGCTCGTGCTCAGGGCCGCATTGATGAGATGAACCAGCGCATCGTCTCTGGTAGCCACTAATTAAGGAAAGACACAAATGGCACGTACCAAATCGCAACCTGCTGAACTAATACCGGACGTCGCGTTAAATCCAGAACTTGAGGCCACCCAGAACCTGATAGCCACGGTCAGCAGCCAGATGAATGACGAACGTGACCTGCTGAACCAGCTACTTGGTCAGGCTCAGATGGCGGGTGCTTTCGAAGATTTTTCCCGCACGGTGCGGACTTCTAAACTGGCTTTTGTTAAGGAAAACAAGCTGTACCGGAATTTAAAGGATGCAAAAAATCCGCACGGTGCGGAAAAACTATCTGGAACTTGGGAAGAGTTTTGCGGCTTGCTGGGCAGGTCTGTTGATCAAGTAGACAGAGATATTGCCAATCTTACCGCCTTCGGCGAAGAAGCCCTTGAATCCATGTCCCGCATGGGCATCGGCTACCGCGAACTGCGCCAGTTCCGTCGCCTGCCGGAAGACCAGAAAAGTGCCCTGATCGAAGTGGCCAAAGAAGGCGACAAAACCGCGCTGCTTGAACTGGCCGAAGAAATGATCGCCA
Source organism: Klebsiella sp. C239 (assembly GCF_048822715.1). Lineage (NCBI taxonomy): Bacteria > Pseudomonadati > Pseudomonadota > Gammaproteobacteria > Enterobacterales > Enterobacteriaceae > Klebsiella > Klebsiella sp. C239. The sequence goes on from NZ_JBMEZK010000005.1 coordinate 398,744, forward strand.
AACATGCTCGCGAGAAGGAAGAGCTGAAGACCGACCTTGAAATCAGTCGCCAGATGCTGGCCGAGAAAAAGGAAGAACTCGGCACGATGCGCAATGAAAAAGAAGAACTCAAGTCCCGTCTGGTTCGCCGCACCACCACTGAAACCCCGGACGAAGAAGGCGTGGCGCTTGAGACGGAAGTCACCGGCTTTAAAAGCGGGGTTCTCAGCGCATTCTTTGACCTTAAAAGCGGTTTCAACGCGCTGACCGAGCACACCGAACGCACCGGCATCAACCATACCGGCATGATGGCGGGCCTGCTCGATGACCTTCAGGCGCAGTTTGAAGAGCTGCGTCAGGAATTCAGCCTGCCGGAAGCCCGCGAGACCAGCGTGATACCGGACTGGGTAACAGAAGCACAGCAAGAGGCCAGCAATCATGATGACGAATAAAACAAACCAGTTACTGCAGGCTGCAACCAGAGCTAATGGTAAATGTCTGCTTAATCAGGACGATGTAAATCAAATGCCCCCTGAGTTTTCAGCATCCCATAAAGCATCTTTCGGGCCTCAAGTAATCGGGCAGACTGCCCTACGTGGCGGTTCTGAACAGCATGATTGTAATCGTCATATGCCTCTTTCCACTGGGGTTCAAGGCGGCTCAGGACTTCAGGATGCTCATGCGCCATTGCCATTAGTACATCAAACAATGCAACAAAAACCCCACTCGCCCAGTCGTCCGTGTGGTCGGTTTCTTTCTTTAATTGCTCGTATTCGTTGCTTTTCATTATTTAAACATCCTGCCTCAAAGGAAGAGAGTTCAAGGTATCACAATAAATAAGGGCAATAACTATGAATCCAGTCCTTACTCAGCGACTCGTTGCCATTGCTGAAGCGGCCAGTGCAGCCGGTCATGGCAACAAAGAAGCGGTGTATCAGGCCGCCTGCGAGGAATTGTGTATGTCACGTGCCACATTGCTCAAAAAACTGAATGCTGTCCGCCTGCAGAAGCCGAGAAAACAACGCTCTGATGCCGGTGATTCCGCGCTGACCCGCGAGGAGGCGATGACCATTTCCGGCACTCTGATGGAAACCATTCGCGGGACGGGCAAACGTACCCTCAGCGTGGAAAAAGCCATCAACAGCCTGCGCGATAACGGTCTGATCGTCAGCGGCAGGCTTGATGAGACCACCGGTGAGATTGTGCCGCTGTCGGCCAGCGCCATTATCCGCGCCCTGCGCCAGTACCGCCTGCACCCTGACCAGCTGCGGGCACCGGCTCCGGCAGTGCAGCTGGCCAGCCGCCACCCGAACCACGTCTGGCAGCTGGATGCGTCTATCTGCGTGCTTTATTACCTCAAGAACCCGGCCAAAGGGGTTAAAGGTGATACCGGACTGCGCATCATGGATGAGAAAGAGTTCAACAAAAATAAACCTGCCAACGTGGCCAAAGTCGTCAATGATCGCGTCTGGTCTTTTGAAGGAACCGACCACACTACCGGGTGGATCTACCTGGAGTACCGGTTCGGTGGCGAAACCACCGAGAACTTCACCTCGGTGCTCATCAATATGATGCAGGAGCGCGGCGGCGCTGACGTGCTGCACGGGGTGCCGAAGGTGCTGTTCACAGACCCCGGCGCAGCCCTGAAGTCCCCCACGATGGGCAATCTGTGCCAGGCGCTGGGTATCAGGCTGATTGCGCACAAAGCCCGCAACGCCCGGGCCACCGGCTCGGTGGAAAAGGCCCGTGACATTCTCGAACGGGATTTCGAACATGGCCTGCGCTTCTGTCGGGTGGAGAGCATCGACGAACTGAACCGCCTGGCGCGTCTGTGGCGGATGAAGTTCAACCGCACGGCCATTCACAGCCGTTACGGCATGGCCCGCACGGATAAATGGTTGCTGATCACCGAAGAGCAGCTGGTCAAGGCCCCCTCTGTTGAGGTCTGCCGGGAAGCAGCAGTGTCAGCGCCGGTCTGCTGTAAGGTGGACAGCTTTGTCCGGGTACGTTTCCGGGGGCGGCAGTACGACGTTTCCGCTGTGCCGGGTGTCTGTGTGAATGACCGGGTGATGGTTGCCCGCAACCTCTACCGGGACGATCAGGCTCAGGTGGTGATGACCGGTGAGGATGGTCTGAAATCGTTCTTCCTGGTTGACGAGGTGCAGAAAGACGAACACGGCTTTGCTGTTGATGCCCCGGTTATCGGTGAGAGCTTTAAACCGCTGCCCCAGACCGTTGCTCAGCAGCATCTTGATGAAGTTGAGCAGCACGTCTTCGGCACGGCCAGTAAAGAAGAAACCGAGGCCGCGAGAAAAGGCAAAGCCCTGCCGTTCGGGGGACGTTTCAACCCATATCTCGATATTGAACGCGACGATCACCCGACCTACCTGCCAAAACGCGGCCAGGAAAGTCAGGTTCGTGGCCCGCGCATCGAGCAGCGTCCGTTATCCCATGTTGAGGCGGCTAAATTACTGCGTGAGCGTCTGACGGCAACTGGCCATAACTGGTTCCCGGAACACTACGCGCAGCTGGTCAGTCGCTTTCCGGAAGGCGTTCCGGCAGAAGATATTGACGCCATCGCGCAGGAGCTGGCCGGGAACAAAGCGCCACGGCTCAGCATCGTTAACGGCCATTAACGGGAGGCACCCATGCTGGTATTGAAAGACCTGATGAAGCAGCACGGTATTGAACAGACGGAAGTCGCTGCAGCAGCAGCTGTTTCGCAGCCCGCCGTTTCACAGCTGATTAACCACGGCATCTGGCCAAAGCGTCGCCCTGAAGAAGTGCGGCAGAATATTATGACATTCCTGGCATCACGCGGGCTCGGGGAGGAATTATCCCGGGCGTTTGATGAGGTACTGACGGCGGAACCCGCCAGTACCTCCGTCCCGCAACAGGCAAATAACGAAGAGGACGAAAATATGTTACTGGCAAAACAGGTATTAAATCCAGTCACCAAAAAGCAATTCGGTATTTTCCGTGACCCGTTTGCGGATGACGCCATGCAGAGTTCAGAGGACGTGTTCACCACGCCGGATATTCGCTATGTCCGCGAGGCACTGTATCAGACGGCCCGTTTTGGCGGATTTATGGCGGTTATCGGGGAATCCGGCGCGGGGAAAAGCACGCTGCGCCGCGACCTGATTGAGCGTATTCACCGCGAAAATGCGCCGGTCATCGTCATTGAGCCCTATATCATCGCGATGGAAGACAACGACAACAAAGGGAAGACCCTGAAAGCGGCCAGCATCGCCGAAGCCATCATTAACACCATTGCGCCTCTGGAGAACGTCAAACGCAGTCAGGAGGCCCGTTTTCGCCAGTTACACCGCGTACTGAAGGACTCCAGCAACGCCGGTTACAGCCACGTTCTGGTGATTGAGGAGGCACATTCACTGCCGCTGCCCACGCTGAAGCACCTGAAACGCTTCTTTGAGCTGGAGCATGGCTTTAAAAAGCTGCTGTCCATCGTGCTGATTGGCCAGCCGGAACTGGCGATGAAGCTGTCTGAACGCAACCAGGAAGTCCGTGAGGTAGTTCAGCGCTGCGAAGTAGTTGAACTGCTGCCGCTGGACACAGAGCTGGAGCGCTTTCTGAAGTTCAAATTCGAACGAGCCGGAAAACCAATAACTGATGTGCTGGATAACACCGCTGTCGACGCTATCCGTGCCCGCCTCAGTAACAATATCGGCGGTCGCAGAGGGGTTGTCAGCCTGTTATATCCTCTGGCGGTCAGCAATCTGGTGATTGCAGCCATGAATATGGCGGCGCAGCTCGGTGTTCCGGTTGTTAATGCCGACGTTATTAAGGCGGTTTAAATGAAAACAATACCGAACGTTAATAAACAGCTGGCTGATTTGATGAATGCCATTGCGGCACTCAATGCAATGAATACGCCTGTCACCAGCATCATGATTTATTCAGGAAAGCCGGTTATTCGTGTTTCTCGCGACAGTCCGTGCGTCAGTCATTTCAGGGGGAAAAAGTCGGGTTATACCATGACAGGTATTGACCATCAGGGGCGTTACCGTCAGGGGGAAGTTGAGATGTATGGTTGCAGGGTTATCTGGTCAGAGTCATTACTTCACTGAAGGGAAAATATAATGGCAATAAAGATAGAGATTTTAATCGCGCTGACGCCAGAAGGATTTATCTATTGCAAAATGACCGGCGCAAATACAAAAGACGCGAGTGAAAGTGAGCTGGCGACGCTTGAGTCATTAAAGCCCGTTGTAAATGAATCTGTTCTCAACAAACTGAAACAGAGCGGATATCGGGTTGCAGCTGATTATCTGCAGCCTTCCGGCAAATCACATTAAACACTGAGGTCATATTATGACGACAATTAATCAGGACGAATACATGAAAGACCGTAAAGGTCGCCTGGTTCCGATAAGCCAGATTTCTGATTACGATCTGGCAATGGACAGTTTTGTCCGGGAACAGGTTTCTGCTGCAAAGATAAAGCGTGATGAACTCAGCGAGTTTAAACGTCGCGCCTTTGATGAATGTTATGCCTGGCTTGACCTTGTGGCTGAAAAATATGGCAGAACTCGCGGCGGCGCAAAGGGTAATGTGACATTCAGCAGCTTTGACGGTAGCGAGCAAATCACTATTCGTGTACAGGAAACGCTGACGTTCGGGCCGGAGCTACAGATTGCTAAAGATCTGTTTGATGAATGCGTCACTGAATGGTCGAAAGATGCCAATGTTAACCTGCGGGCTATTGTGAGCGATGCTTTCCAGGTTGATAAAGAGGGACAGCTTAACACCGGGCGTATTCTCTCCCTGCGAAGGGTAAAAATCCAGGATGAGCGCTGGATTAAGGCAATGGATGCGATATCGGAATCGCTGCAGGTGGCCATGTCCAAAACCTATATTAATTTCCGGGAGAAAGATAAGTCCGGGAAGCTGGTTAATATACCGTTAGATATCGCTGCTATTTAATTTATTTCTCCATTTCTTTTTAATCCGGCGTCAGTGCCGTGGGATTCTGCACGCCGGATTTAGCAATAGGACTATTTATGCTGACATTAGCCGGTTTTATTTTACTGGTATCAGCCTGCGGAACAGATGCCTGTGACGCACTGCCTGTTACTGAAGATATCTATCTGAATAAGCAGTCCTGCGAGCTGGTCGCAGACGTCATTCATGAGCGTTCACCGGGCGCTTTATTGATTTGTGGGGAAGTCTGGCGGGAGGAAGAATAAATGTCTCTGTTATGCAAACGTTGCGACAACCCGGTCGATGATCTGGATTTTGAGCAAGCGACCATTATGGAAAGTTTTGATGGTACGTGGTGTATCGACCTGATTCTGAAATGCCCTCACTGCGGACTTTCCTATAACGCTTTTGTCCCCACCGCTGAATTACAACCTCTGACTGGTGATGAAAATGACAAATGAAACTGAAAAGTACCTGGCAAAAATCAAAAAGCTTCTGAATCTGGCCCGTCGCAGTTCGAATTCTCATGAAGCGGCCACTGCGCTCAATCAGGCGCAGGCATTGATGCGTAAGCACAAGCTGAGCCAGAATGATATCGATCTGATGGATATCACCAGCAAGGCCAGTAAAGGTGCGCCATCCCATGCACAAAGCATCCCCCGTTACATGACGTTTCTGGGCCAGTTAATTTGCCGTGCTATGGGTGTTAACTGCTATTACTCTTTCCGCCGCAACTATATGAACGGCCAGAAGCAAAATACCGTCATTTTTTATGGTCCGGATGAGCGCCCGGAAATTGCCGCTTATGCCTTTGATGTGCTTTCCCGCCAGATGGTCAAAGCCCGCCGTATCTTTATTAGCTCTCTGCGTAAGAATATTAAGCCTTCCACTAAAACGGCCCGCGCAGACCAGTTCTGCGAAGGGTGGGCTGAAGGCGCGTATCAGGCGATAGAGCCATTTATAGTGACTGAAAGCGAAGAAACATTGATGGCGAATTTTCTGGCGAAGATGAAGAAAGAGCAGGAATTATCCGATCTGAAACCCCGTGAAGCTAAAAAATGCCGGGGTGATCAGGATGCAGCGGAAGCGGGGTTTAACGAGGGATTAAAAGCGCGTTTAAATCACGGCGTATCCAGTAAAGATTCTGCCCTTTCTCTGGAGTACAAGTCATGAAGCTGACTGTCGGGAATATCCTTTTATTGTGCGTACTGGGCTGCCTTGTCATCTGGGTTGCTGTCGGGTTTATCGGTTATTACACCGTTATCGCTGCCCTGGATTATTTTAATAAACCGTAAGGGACTTACATATATGAATAAAAAACTTATAGCTGAAGCCTCCCGCTTTCAGTCATCGCAAGAGCGAAAAGGGTTCTGGTGGTTAATTCTGGGAACTGTAGTTGCTGCTTTAATTGTTTTATTCATTTTTAATTTACTTTGATGGAGATAAAATGATTATTGGCGCACTGATTTTAACCATTATCGGCCTTTTACTCGCTATCATGGCTGGGTCTTTATCGGCAAATAACCTAAGCCCTGTACCAGCCATGCTGGGAGTCATCGGTTCAGTTATTGTTATTGCAGCACTTGCCCTGGCTCATGGTCCGGGCAAGGTCAATGCCCCGGATTCGCCCCTTGTTACTCAGGAGGCAGGTAAATGACACGAACCCAGCTGATTAAAATAATCCATGTGGCAAAGCGTGAGCTGCGCATGGATGAAGATACTTACCGCCAGTTGCTGAATACCTACGCTGGCATTGAATCCACGCGAGAAATGAATATTGGGCAACTGAACCAGATCCTCGATGCGATGAAAAAAATCGGGTTTAAGGTTCGGACTCAGAAGAAAGAAAAGCTCACGGCCACCGACGATCAGTCGAAGAAAATCCGGGCACTGTGGCTGGAAATGGCTGACGAAGGTTTTATTCACGACCGCACCGAACGGGCAATCAACGTCTATGTGCATCGCATTACGGGCGTCAGCCGCCTTGACTGGCTCAATACATCGGCAGCAAGCCGTGTGATTGAGACACTCAAGCAGTGGCAGACTCGCGAACGCAAGGCTCTGGAAGAACTGCAGGGCGCAAAGTGATTTCTGGAGGTCACCATGACAACACCAATGGAGCATAAGCGGCATAAACTGCTGTCTGAAGTTGCCGACCACGTTACTGAGACTGGCGTTGATTACGGTTTATCATCCGAACAGGCTGAACAATTGGGGCTGGCTGTGGCAGATTTTCTGGCATCTCACTTTGGCGGGCAAAACTTCACCTTTCCTCGTGACTACGCATATAAGCTCTCTCTGCGTGATATGCAGATTTATGAAGAGTTCCGGGGGAATAACTGGGCTGAGTTAAGTACGAAATACGGCATTACTGAACGGGGGCTACGGAAACTGATTCACCGTGTACACAAACAAGTGATGGCTCACCGCCAACCACAGCTGTTTTCGTTCGGCGATAACGAGTAAAATTATGGGCAGAATTTCTGCCCTTTTTTTCATATCAACCGCAGTATAATGGGATAAAATATGGCTAGAACGACTGCTGTAGATAAGTTACCACCGGAAATTCGTCAGGAACTGAATGACGTATTGATCAGAACCAACTTTAGTAACTTTGATTATTTAACTTTCTGGCTTGAAGAGAAAGGCTATCCAATCGCGAGGTCCGCGATCAACCGTTATGCTATAAAGCATCGGGAGGAGATCTTGGGCCTTCATGTAGGGAGTCGATATGAGCTGGCAAGCCTAAAGCTATCAGCGCTACAGATTGCCGCTAAGCTATCACCAGAGCATATCCTTGAGGATTTGAAAAAGGATGCTGAATCCATACTTGAATGGGCGATAAAGCAATAAATTATAGGGGCGTGTTTTTTTTCAGTATTTGCAAATTAATTACACTCACGTCCCGATAAATCTTGGAACCTGCCACAGAATCCCACAATTATCTCGCTTATCCCTGTCCATTTATCTCACTTCTAATCATAAGGTCAAAATTGAAGCCAATAATCTCCCGCCGCACTGGCACCGGTCTGGCGACCGATCTCCGGGGGCTACATGGGATCCAAACACGACACACGGCACAGATAACCAGAAAAGCGGTCCGCTAGCCCTCACTGATGGGACTTACACTGATATGAAGGGCTTAACGGAATCCACAAATGAGTCGATTGATGTGACTAACGAATATGTTAGCCTCTGCATGTGGATACGCTCAGCATAACAAAACACGGTCAGTAATGACCGTGTTTGCCGATATCTGCTAGTATCAGACATGTATCCTTACAAACTTAACCTGAAAGTTTTCACATATAGCACACAATAGAAAGTGACATTCTATGTTTTTTAATTAGTATAATAATAGAATTCAGCTAATATTATGCTTGCGGTTATCGAGTGATTTTTTAATAATCAATATTATAAAATAAGATAGGCGCTCAATTGAGCGCCTATGATTTAAGCAAGATAAGGTCGATCTTTATTAACATCAAATAAGTTCAAAAAAAACGAATCTTCTATACGAGTATTAGAACCAATCTTCACATTTGTTGAATTATTACAGAAGAAATCGAAATGATATCTTGGATGTATTTTACCATTAACCCTTATTGGATCATCATCAAACCTAAAATATCCATGGTCTAATAATAGTAAGGCTGAAATTGCATCAGAGTAATGTATAGCTTGTTGCATGTCTCCATCAAAGTTATCACATAAATCAACAGCTATTGCCTCGTGAGAAAAGAATCCATTATCGCAAGTTGTAATAACATTCCTGCATCTAGAAATGAACTCGGCATTAACTGCTAATCCATAGGCGTCATAATTAAAGCTGATGTTTTCTTCAAACTCTATTACCTGAAAGGGAAGGTTCATTGTAAAAAAACCATCTGGTTTTCTTATAAGTATTCTTTTGTGAGTGCCAGTTGTTATTAGTAAATCAAAATCATTTGTTTTTTTATTCCATGAACTATGGCAAGTGTTCACGATTTCCGCAATCACAAGGAGGTTTTCTAAATTAGAAAACACATCTCTAACAGGGCGAAATTTATCAAAATATTCGCCGGGTATGTTATTGAATAGATATTGGCTCATTTTTTTCTATTCCTTTCATATTCTAGTCCAATCAGGCTCTTAATGTATTCTCCATCAACGTCATCATCATCTTCTGAAATCATTCTTTCAACCTTGTCAATTATTTTGGCAATTAATAAAGGTGATGCTCTCTTGTCTGAGCAATAGGCTTTTACTAGTTTAGGTATAGAAATAGACTCATCCAACACAATGAAATCTTTTTGATTTCTTATTTCTTCTTCAGAGGGTAGTCTTACATTCATGTAATTATTGTTATTTAGGAAATGTAAGCCTTCAAGAATAGTTGGCATCGATGGATTTTCTTTATCATCATTTAAAACTAGATGGCTTTCGAGAAATGACCGTGCCATCATAGTATAGAGTGCATTTCGGAAGTTTGATCTTTTAACCAGTTTCATGGCAAAACAAACTACAAAAGGGAACTCTAGACCTTTAGCGTTATTAATGTTCGAAATGAACAATTTACCATCTTGTTTGGCTTTTGTTTCATGTGAGATATTAGAATCCCAGCCAAGTTGTTGCTTAATTTTCAATTTTAGAGATTGAATGTAATCATATATATATCCACTGGAATCAAGGAATATAACAGCTATATCGCCTTCTGCTAAGGTAGGATTGCGGTGTTTAATATCTTTTATTATTTCAATTATTTTATCTGGTCCATTATCGGTCCTCTCCATTAAATGTAGAGTTGTGCTTTTATAATCTTTTGGAATATCTTCAAAGCGCCTTAGCGGATCTCTTGACAATTCAACTCTATTGCCTATTTTGTTGTATTTATAGCCACAAGAATCCCACTCAGCCTCTTTTAACCATCGTAGAACAGGCTCTTCATAAAGACCCATTCCCAAAGCATGTGAAAACATTAAATTTTTTGGATCTGTGCGATAACATTTTTTAAGAACGATATCGGCCCGATTTACATTATCATTTATAGGCATGAAAATATTTTGAAAAACATCTCCGGCAACGTACAGCTTTTTAGATGTTACCATTTCACAGAGATCAATGAAACTTTGCGGGAAATCTTGACTTTCATCGATAAAGATATAATCAAGAGCCTTTTTATCTGATCGTCCGCTATTATTTATATCTGCAATGGCTTTCTTGCAAAGGAAGTCAAAGTCTCCGTTTCCAAAACCACCAAATGGGATTTCATAAAAATGGCAAATGTATCTATACATTCCAGAGAGAGGATCTTTAGTCAAACCCCAAGAGTTGAAGCAAAAAAGTTTTGTGCCCCATTCAATCTGTTTTTCAACTCGCATAAAATCGAAAAATTCAGGAATCCTTGTTCTCATTGTAGATGCGAGGATTTTATTGAAACATGTAAAGGCAATTTTAGAATCCGGATTTTTAGAATAGATTTCTTTCAACTTATGTAATAATAACTCCGTTTTACCAGAACCAGCTAATCCCTGAATTACACTTTTTTTCCCAAATCCACTTTGGAAAACAAATCTTGTTTGATCGGTGTCAAATAAGATAATTTTAGACTTAATTGTATCTAACAGGTTACTCGCTTCCAGATTTATTCTAGAGGTATCATTAATACTTCCAACGATAAGTGAAATTATTAGGTCAATCACTCGACTTTCTTTAGTTTCAACTTCTAATTTACTGAAGTCAAGATCATCTATGGGAAGTGAAACGAATAGGCTTTGCCATGATTTTTTCCTACCAATTTTTTCTCTATATTTGAATTTCTCAGCTAAGAATGAAACATCCTCTAGAAAATCTTCCTGATATTCTTCAAATAATTCTAAATTGTTGCCAATATCTATGAAAAAAGGTTTTATTCCAGATGAAAATACAGCTATTGCCTTATCGTAATCATATATTACATCCTCATTAGATAATGGTCTGCAAAGAATGTATGTTTGTTTTTTGTGCTGCTCTGCATAATCATTGATAAGCACATCGATCCCAGAACTTTGAGCGAGTGCTAATGCATCTTGAGAGTAAAAGCAGTAGCTGGACATAAAATTTCCTTTTGAGTGATTTATATACGCATCATTGATAGGATTATAGGTATGCTGTGTTGTAAAATTATACCTTACGTATAGTGAAAAAAAAACATTAGATTCAATGCTACCTACTGAGTCCTTGAGTTTGATTCCTCTCGAAAGGACTTTCCAGACTAACTATTTTTAACATTAGTTGCATTTCTCCAACTTTTTTAGTTTTTCACCCCGCTTGGGTATGGAACTGTTGTAAGATTATGTTTGGCTTAGTGTTATACCTCTTTGCTATGGATGTATTAGGCCGAATCTTATCTAAGGCATGCATAAATGTTCTTGCTGCTGCTTAAGAAGTTTGGCCATCAAGCTTCACCTGGGCTTAATTCAACGCAGTTTCAACCCCATCCTTTATGGTTGCCATCAGCTCGCTGACAGAGGAACTTTGCAGCCGCTCCCGGATATCCTCATCAACCCTCTGCAACGAAAGCGTGAACTCAATTTTTTTCGCCTTACCATAGCGGTCAAACTCCTGATGCGTCTCCTGCAATCCTGTAATGACAAACATCCCGTAGATAGACCCGACACCATCAATCAGCGGCCAGGCCAGCCCTGTGTAGGCCATTGTTGAGACTGCACCCAACGACAGGTTACCGCCGGTGATTTCAGGGTACAGCAACCCGCCAAGCGTCAGCTGGTTCTCGCCTGCACCAATGTATTGCCATTTTGCGCTCCGGCCCACACGGTCATTCTTTACGTGCCGCCAGTTACGAGATAACTGTAATTGCTGATAGGGCAGTGTCCTGAGTTCAAATACAAAAAGCCCAAATACCATCATCATAGTTTTACCTCCAGTCAATCGCTATCCCGGAACGAACCCCGGGCAGCACGTTGTTGTTTATCCATCTCTGTACGGACAGCCTCCCCGACAAGTCGAGCCAGCTCGCGCGGATTGTCGCTCTTGATGCCATGCAAATGGACGTGAATCTCACCAGAAAAACCATCTGCCGGCACCGAAGCTGCCGGGCGCTTGATTTCATTTCGGCGGACTGCCTGCCAGGCGGGTGCCTGCTTAATCAATGGCTCTCCGGCAGCAATAACCGGACGAGCACTAACAGGTTGCCGAATAAGCCGAGATTCCTGCCATTCACCACGCACAGCAAAGGCTGGAGGGAGATTTTTAAATACAATGTCACCCGGCCCGATACGTTTGCGCTTTTCCTCATCTAAAAGGCCTTTGGTGTTATCCGCGATTTGGCCCAGCCGCCGCTCTGTTCCAGAGTTGCCCCCGAGCACATTGGGCGGCGGGGCGCTGCCTTTGCTTGCAGGCTTTTCAGATGACCATTGCCACTCCCTTTTAACCATGCGCCCGGATTTTTCATCCCATTCCCACATAACCGGAATAGCCCTGAGTCTGGCCGCTTCCAACCTGGCTCTTTCAATGCCATCGGGGATGAGATCGAGCTTCTCCAGTAACCAGCCGACGCCTTCCATTAACTTCTGAAGCGGCCAAAGCAGAACGCTAAGTGCGGTCCCCAGGACTTCGCCAAAAGTCTGCCCGGCGCTGGCGCATTTGTTTAGCGCCTCGCGACTCTCCTCAACGGGCGTTAATACTTTTTTAAACCAGTTCCAGACGTTTTTAACGCCATCCCCCATGGCACCGAAAACGGGCGCCAGCCTGGAAAATGCGTTATAAACAGGCGCTAACCCCTGGATGACGCCTGTAAAAAAACCGCTAAAGAAGGCCTTAATTGATCCCCAGTATTTCCAGATCAGTACCCCAGCCGCTACAAACGCAGCACCCACTAAGCCGATTGGGCTCAATAGCATTGATAAGCCGCCACTCAGCGCCGCAATTCCGCCTTTCACAATGCCGAAGAGAGCAGGGATCCCGGTTAGCCGCAGTGCCAGCCCGCCAATGCTTTTTGACAGGGCGCCAATAGCAGTCACCGGAGAGGTAAAGGCGCCAAGTAACGCACCGCGCAGGGGTACCATCAATCTGGTTAATACGCCGAGGCGTCCGACCAGGCCGCTGAGTAAAGCACCCCATCCGTTAATTTTTACCAGTGAGCTACCGCCCGCAGCACTCAACATGCGGAACGCTGATACCGTACCTCCGATTCCTCTCCCGCCGGACAGAAGCGCAAACCCCAGTCTGAGCTTCGCTAGCGGCCCTAAAAGTAGACCAGCAGCTAATGACATACCGCCAATTACTGCGGTTAATGCCAGTGCAGTACCACCGGCGAGTAACAACGTTCGTGAAAGTCTGGGGTTTTCTTCTATCCAGCTTTGAATAGTGCCAATAACCCGGCTAAGCCCCTGTGTCAGCCTGCGTAATGGGCCGTCTACTGTCTCAGCCACAGAAATGCGGAACGCCTCCCACGCGCTGTCCAGCTCCTTCAAATCGCCGCCCAGGTTGTCTTTCTTCTTGTTAGCGACGGCGAAGGCCTCCTGATTTTTATGTGCTTCTGCAATTTGTTCATAGAGTGACTGGAGGTAGCCATCACCTGCGCCGTTGACCAAAGACTGGAGGCTCGTAAAACCCTCTTCTCCGGCGATATCTTTGAAAAATGAAACCTGATCCACCTCGCCAAAGCGGGAAACGCGTTTTTGTAGATCGAGAAGAATATCGAACGGACGTCTCATCTTTCCGCTCGCGTCGGCAGTTTCCACTCCCAGCTCTTTGAGCGCCTTTTTGGCTGCCGTAGTGGGGGAGGCCAGGCGGGAGAGGGAGCGACGCATTGCCGTACCGGCCTCGCTACCGCGAATACCCACGCGCGCCAGCGTGCCAGTCATGGCTGCGGCTTCTTCCAGGCTAATCCCAAGTCCCGCCGCTACCGGCCCGACAACTTTCATTGTCTCGCCGAGGCTGCTAAGCGTGGTATTGGTACGGGTAAATGTACCTGTCAGCACATCGCTGACGCGGTCCATTTCTCCGGCATCGAGGGAAAACTGAGAAAGAATGTTTGAGCCGATGTCTGCCGTTTCGCCCAGTTCCATGCTGCCTGCCAGCGCCATATTGAGCACGCCGGGCAGTGCGGCACGGATAGCATCTGGCGTGAAGCCCGCCATTGCCAGAAAGGCCTGGCCGCTGGCGGCGTCACGTGTAGTGAAGGCGGTTTCAGCACCGAGTTTTTTTGCCTGAGCACGCAGGGCGGCTAGCTGTGAATCGCTTCTATCGAGCCGCGTCAGCGCCTGAACGTTTGACATTTCCTCATCAAAACCAACCGCAGGCGACAGGAAGCGTCCGGCGCCGTACCCGGCAGCGGTTGCTGTACCTAATGCTATGGCACCGCCAGAGCGCAACTTTCCGGCCATCTGCTGTGCACCCTCGTAACGTTTACTAGCCTGAGTGACCGCAGCAAGTTGCCGTTTTTCCCGTTCAAGGGATTGGTTGTATTGTTCTGTGCGGCGTATCGCGTTACCGATGGTGGCACTACTACCGGAAAGCATGACGCCATGCTGGCGCAGGGCTGATGCACTTTCACGAAGGCGGGCCACTTCCGTCACACGTTTTGCGGTCAACCGATCAAGCCGCTCACCCAGTCGCGACATCAGTATTTGCTGTTTTTCCGTCAGCGTTCCGTTTTTACGTTGTGCTTCTGACAAGCCATCAAAGCGGGCACGGGCACGTGAGATGGAACGGTCGGTTTTGCCGACGGCCGCGGTCATTCGCTGAAAAGTAGCACTGCTCTTATCGAGCCCTTTCAGGGTGGATTGTGTTTTTCTGAGGGAGTCGGATAGGCCGCCCGCACTCTGGCGGGCAGCATTAACGGGGCGGGTAAATCTGTCGATCGCGCTGAAAGCAACGCGTATATCAAGACTCTTCATCACTGGCACCACTTCGAAGCGCCGCCCGCTTGCGCCAGGCTATCACCTCGCCAAGATCCATGCCGAAAACTTCAGAGGGCGGCCAGTTAAAAATAACGGCAATATCAGCAACCAGATCGTCGATCTGGTCAAACGCAACGGTGATTACTCGCTCTCCGTCTCCGCCACGTTCGACGCTCCAGGCTCCGGCGGATTCAAGAAAGGGACCAGAAGCTCTGCCAGCCCGATAAAGTCCAGAGTGTGCATTTCGTTGATTTCTTTTTGTGTCAGCGCAGGCGCGGTGACTCGCGTCAACAGCGTGGCAATTGAGTCTGCATCCATATTGGCAACGCGGATAAGATTCAGGCCGCGCAGCGATCCTGCCTGACTGATGGCGCCGGTAATTTCCACCTGACCGATCTCACTGTCTTTACGAACTACCGGCTGCATCAGCGTGAACAGGTTTTTAGTTTTTTTAGCCATGTTTAAAATCTCCGGGCGGCATCTTCGCCACCCTCTGAAAGGTTATCAATTGCCCATGCCAAGGGCGGAGGTGATGCGGTCCGGGAACATGTTCTGACCGTTCTTTTTGTAGATGAAATTCAGCAGATCGATTTCGATAATGGGCTGATCATCAATGGAGAATTTGTAGTAGGTGGATTTAAAGGTGTAGCTTTCCTCCGTGTCTTCCCCCTGTTTTGAGTCTCCACCGTCGAGTTCAGTAAATCGCCCGCGCAGCTCCACCTCGACAAGCTGGCTTTCGCCATCAGTGAAATATTCACCCGCAAAGCGCAGCCGCGTGCCGTCAATTTCTGCCCCGTATTCGAGAAACAGTGCTTTGATGACACCACCAAATACAATGGTGGAATCCAGCGCTCCAGCCTCAAGGCCGAGATCAACACCGACCGCACCCAGCATGCCACCACCCTGATAGTCCTCTATCTTTCGTGACAGTTTGGGGCGAGTGAAAGAGGTCACTTTTCCCAGATAGTTGTCGCCGTTAACAAAGCAGCTAAAAAGCCGCAGTTTGTGAGGAATAGCCATTATTCACCCCCGAGCGACGCGAACGCCGGTTCGTAAAAATCATCAGTAAAGGTCTGGTATAGCGTCAGATCTTCAAGCGGTGGGACCGGGCTGTAGCTATAGCGCACAATCAGTTTTCCCTGGCGCAAATCCGTGGTGCCGTTGTCCAGCGTGTCATACCAGCAGTCAGCGCCGATAAGCTGGCCGGCAGTGACTTTTTTGCTGAGAGTAGAGCGGATGCCGCTTACCACATCTTTCACGTTGGCCGGAGTGAGCGGGCTGTCAACAGAGGTAAATTGCGCCTCCACAATACTGTCCGCCAGGATCTGCGCGGTACGGGTAAACACCTCAAAAGTGTAGGTTTCGGTGTCCGTGGTGCGGTTACCCCAGAAGCGGAAACCGTCACGCTTGATAAGCGTCGTGATTTCGTTGTTGTTCAGCTCGTTAGCGTCGCTGTCTTCTGCCTGCAATGCCCAGAACACATCTTTCGAAATACCCAGAACGTTATTCACCACAACATTCGACAGCGATTTGTGCCAGCCCTGGCTGTTATCAATAGCGGCGCGCAGGCCGCAGGCGTAAGCCGGGGCGGGAAACGTTTCGTTATCATCCGTCAGGGGGTTGTAAGCGATAAAGTCCGGCCAGATCAGCATCAGCTCGCGGTATGCGAAGGTTTTGCGATAAGCGATAGCCTCCGCCATGGTCGCGCAGCCGTTGCAACCGGCATAAACAAAAGCCCGCAGATTCTGGGCAATCACGCAAAGTTGTGACGTCACTTCCTCGGTGTCGTAGTCCGGCACCGCCAGGATGCGCGGCCGATAGCCGGTTTTGGCTTCCGCTGTCAGCAGGGCATATATTCCCGTGTAGCTGTCGCCATCTGTTCCGCCAATAACGGCCTGAGACTGGCTGGGGCCGTTACCGGAAGCCTCTTCCACCCGGACAATCACAACACGCGGACTGCACTGATCGGAAATGGCTTTGAGGGTTTTGTAAAGTGACCCGGTTTTACCTGCCTTGCCGAGGACGTTACGCACCCGTGTCAGCAGAACCGGCGTATTGAGCGGGAAGGTTTCCGGATCGGCGTCATCAGCAACAGCAACAATACCGATTACACTGGAATCAATGTCATTGATTGCCTGCTGTAGGTCGGTATTTTCGCGAGAGCGGACGCCGTGAAAACGAGTTTCAGACATAAGTTCACCATCATGTTGCTCTTTGAGTTCAGGGCCATATTCAACGTTAAGTCTGCTGGCGTCGCCTGGTTGCCGGTCTGCCCGTTCGCTGACAACAAAAAGGGATTCAGCCCCGCGCGCGGGCATGGAATCATCAGCATAAAACGGGGGAGTTATGTCGATAGCAGACACGCTGACAACAGCAGCCGAAGCGTATGTAGAAAAATTAAGTGAGGTCGTAAAGACACCGGATTTTAGTATCACGCTGGGTGGGGTTGCCCTGACCGAACTGGCCGACCGCATCACCTCGTTATCTGTTACAGATAACAACGGTTTTGATGCTGACCAGCTAACCCTGTCAGTAGATGACTCTGACGGGGTAACAGATTTACCCCCACGTGGTGCGGAGCTGGCGGTGTCCATCGGCTGGATGGGTGAGGCGTTGATTTACAAAGGTCTCTACACCGTTGACGAGGTGGGGCATAGCGGGCCGCCGGATGTTATCGACATCACCGCGCACAGCGCTGATTTTCGCGAAGAGATGAACGTCAGGCGGGAGGTGTCCTGGCATGATTTGACGGTAGAGCGGGTGGTATCGGCCATTGCCCGGCGCTATGACCTGAAGCCGATGATTAGCGAGGCCCTGATCGACATTGAGATCGACCATGCGGATCAGACCGAAGAGAGCGACATGTCGTTTTTAACGCGCATGGCGGAGATGTTGGGGGCCATTGCCACCGTGAAAAATGGCTGTCTGCTGTTTATCCTGCCTGGGGGCGGCGTTAGTGCATCTGGTAGGGCGCTGCCATCGGCTGAGATAACCCGTGCCAGCGGAGATCGTCACAGGTTCCGCATTGCCGATCGCGATGCTTACACCGGCGTGCGGGCGTACTGGCTGGATCTTAATTTCGGCAAGAAAAAACCGGTCAAGGTCACTAAGCGCAAAACAAATACTGCCAGAAAAAAGGCTGAGGAGAAAAGCAGCCGGCCGGAGGGGGATTACATGGAGGGCGCTGAAGGTAACGTGTATGTTTTGCGTAAAACCTATCAGAACGAAACGGCGGCCAGGCGCGCAGCTGCGGCAAAATGGATACAACTCCAGAAAGGCGCGGCACAGTTTTCGATAACCCTGGCGCGCGGCCGCGCCGATTTATATCCGGGTATGCATCTGACCGTGTCGGGCTTTAAGCCTGAAATTGATACTCAGGATTGGATCATTGCCAGAGCGGAACATGTGATCGGTGATAACGGATTTACCACGAAAATGGAGCTTGAGGCGAAAATAAGCGACTGGATTGCAGAAACTGAACAGTAGCGGCCATAATAGCCGTGAGTTCAACTCCCTATGGGAGATCATCATGTTTGTTTGTCCCTACTGCGGCGCAAACGCCCGCACCCGCACCAGCCGCCGGTTAAGCGAGTTCACCATCCGGCAATATCATCAATGCCAGAATCTTGAATGCAGCGAGTCATTCACGACACTTAACACCGTAGAGCGCAGAGTA
Organism: Klebsiella sp. C239; assembly: GCF_048822715.1. NCBI lineage: Bacteria > Pseudomonadati > Pseudomonadota > Gammaproteobacteria > Enterobacterales > Enterobacteriaceae > Klebsiella > Klebsiella sp. C239. The sequence continues at coordinate 417,227 of NZ_JBMEZK010000005.1, forward strand.
ACGAAGCGCTCAACCAGCGCAGATCCTTTGCCTCCTGGATTTATCCCCGGCGACGCTTTCCCGGCTTCTCATTACGGGAACAGTCAACTTAGTCTTGCGGTATAAAAATAGCCCCCTGTAAAGGGGGCTATTCTTGTCAATGTGGTCGATATGTGGACACTTTTGAAATAAATCCTTTTATTTCAATTTATTAAATCCCAAAAAAAAGCCCCGTCGGGGGCGACGGGGAAAAACTCATTGATTATGGAATGATCTGTTCTCTGGTCAGTTCGAGAACAGGGGCTACTCTACGGGGGAAAAGTGCAGGCAAGATGGAGAAAACGTGGAGATTCAGGCTAAAATCCCCGGGAATTGAAGAAAGGGAGAAAAGATGAAAAAGTTACTGGCTATTTTGCCCCTGGCGCTGGCCGGCTGCGCCCAGCCGCAGCCCACCGCGCCGACGAAAACCATCGGCATGGCCAATCCCGCGTCGGTCTACTGTCAGCAATCCGGCGGCACCCGGGTGCCGGTGCAAACGCCGCAGGGCGTCAGCACCCAGTGCAAGCTGCCCAGCGGCGAAACCCTCGATGAGTGGGCGCTATGGCGCCGGGACCATCCGGCTAAATCGTAACCGGCAGGGCCGCCAGCCAGGCGGCCAGCACCCGGGCATGATTCTGCTCGGTGTTCTTCGCGGCGTACAGCAGCGTCAGCGGCTGGCGCTGCGCCAGCGCCGCCAGCCGCAGGCCCGTTTCGCGATGGGCGTCGAGCTCCTGACGATAGCGCTGGCTGAAGTGGTCGAAATCGATCGCCTCGCCGTGAAAGGCTTTCCGCAGCTCAGCGGACGGCGTTAACTCTTTACACCACTCATCACAGGCCAGCACCTCTTTTTTAATCCCCCGCGGCCAGAGACGGTCGACCAGCACCCGGTAGCCGTCGCTGCTTTCCTGTGGATCGTACACCCGTTTACATTGAATCATCATCCTGCTCCCTCTGTACCATCCAGGCGAGCAACTGCGGGATCTGCCCGTCGGAAAATACCGTGATGCCGTGAGCGCGCAGCAGGTCGGCGGCCACGCCGGCGCCCGCTTTGCGCCGCCCGCGAAAGGAACCGTCATAGATAAACTGACTGCCGCAGGTGGGGCTGCCGTCGGTGAGTAATGCCGCCTGACATCCCGCTTCCCGGGCGGCGCTGAGCGCCAGCCAGGCGGCCAGCTGATAATGTCCCGTGACGTCGCGGCCGTCGCTTTCCACGATCCGCGCCCGTCCGGCAAGCACATCGCCGCCGGCGCCGCCGAGGATCTCCGCCGGCAGGCGGGGCGTCGGCAGACCGGCCGCCAGCTCCGGGCAGTGGATTACCAGACGATCCGCCTGCTGCCAGCGGGACAGCGTCGCCGCCAGCTGCGCTTTCTCGCTACCGTTATATCGCACCTGGAATCCCATCAGGCAGGCGCTGACCAAAAGCTTACTTTTCATCCTTTCTCCCTTTTGCGCTTGCTCCAGTATACCTCACCCACCGGCCACGGCGGTGGGGTGAAAATAAGGATTGTGTTCCGCGGAGGGGATCGCTATCCTGACGTGCCTTGTGCTGCTCGTCTCGTCCAGACATAAGGAACCTGCTATGAAAACCCCTTTACGCCTCGCCCTCGTCGGCGATTATCACCCCGATATTGTTGCCCATCAGGCCATTCCCCTGGCGATAGACGATGCTGCCGCCGTGCTGGAGCAGCCGGTGAAATATGACTGGCTCGCCACCCCGTCGATCGCCTCCGGCGACGCGCTGGCGGAGTACGATGCCGTCTGGGTCGTTCCCGGCAGCCCGTATCGTCACCCGGAAGGCGCGTTTGCCGCTATCCGCTATGCCCGTGAAAACAGCATTCCTTTCCTCGGCACCTGCGGCGGCTTTCAGCATGCGGTGATTGAATACGCCCGTAACGTGCTCGGCTGGCAGGACGCGGGTCATGCGGAAACCGACAGCGAAGGGCGGATGGTGATCGCTCCCCTCAGCTGCTCGCTGGTGGAGACTTCTGCCGTCGTCGAGCTGCGGGCGAATACGCTGATTGCCCGCGCCTATGGTCGGGAGAGCATTGAAGAGGGCTACCACTGCCGCTACGGGGTGGATAGCGCGTTTGCCGCGGAGCTGGAGCAGGGCGATCTGCGCGTCACCGGCTGGGATGAAGAGGGCGAGATCCGCGCCGTCGAGCTGGTGACGCACCCGTTTTTTGTCGCCACCTTGTTTCAACATGAACGCCACGCGCTGGACGGGCGTCCTGCGCCGCTGGTGCAGGCGTTGCTGCGCGCCGCGGCACAATAACCCTACCGGCAGCGGGCGCTGCCGGTCATCTTCAGGGATGAATCTCCCGGTCGCGCCCGGCGAGGGCGCCGCAGACCGCCATCACCAGCGAAATCAGCGCCACCGCCAGCAGCGGAATATGCCAGTCGCCATTGGCATCGTGGATCCTGCCCATCAGCGGCGGTCCGCAGGCGGCCAGCAGATAGCCGACGCTCTGCGCCATCCCCGACAGCGCCGCGGCCTGGTGCGCCGAGCTGGCGCGCAGGCCGATAAACGTCAGGCCGAGGATCATCGTGGCCCCGGAGCCAAAGCCGAACAGCAGCGTCCAGCCGATGGCCAGCCCTGGCAGCAGCCACAGCCCGGCGGCGCTGATGGCGCACATCAGGGCGACCAGCACCGCGATCCCGCGCTGGTCGCGCAGCCGATGCAGGATCAGCGGTATCGCCAGGCCGGGCGCGGCGGTCGCCAGCTGCAGCAGGCCATGCAGCGAGCCGGCCTGCGCTTCGCTATAGCCCATACTCTGCAGAATCGACGGTAGCCAGCCGATAATCACGTAATAGACCAGCGAGTTGATGCCGAGGAACAGCGTCACCTGCCAGGCCAGCGCCGACCGCCAGATCCCCCGGTTATGCATGGCGCCTGAGCCGGTCAGCGGCGCCTCCGCTTGACGCCGGGACTGCGGCAGCCAGCTGACGAGCGCCAGCAGCGGGAAGATCATCAGCAGCAGCAGCGCCCCGCGCCAGCCGAATCCGGCCATCGCCACGGGGACCACCAGCGCCGAGCCAAGCGCCGCCGCGCCGCCCATCGTCAGGGAATAGGCGCCGGTCATCCGGGCGACATGCTGCGAGAAATCCCGTTTAATCAGCCCGGGCAGCAGCACGTTACCCAGCGCAATGCCGCAGCCGATCACCGCCGTGCCGATAAACAGCCATGCAGCGGAGGGCAGGGAGCGCAGGGCAATGCCGGCGCAGATCAGCAGCATCGCCAGCAGCAGGCTGCGCTCCATGCCGAACCGGCGGGCAACCCCAGCCGCCAGCGGCGAGACAAGGCCAAAGGCCAGCAGCGGCAGGGTGGTGAGCAGCCCGGTCTGCGCGGTGGTCAGGCCATAGTCGCTACGAATCGCGTCCAGCAGCGGCGCCGCGCCGGTAAAGACCACGCGCAGGGTGGTGGCGATGAGCAGGATACCGGCAATCAGCAGCGCGGGGCGGCGGCCGGTGGAGGAGATCACAGAAGACATATCATTCTCAAGGTAACTAACGAGGGGGGTTACGATAGCGACTTTGTCCCCTGTTTAAATCAAGCTAAAATGACAGATTATCGCTAATATCGGACAACATGATGATCGGACTGGGTCTGGATGGTTATGAACCGGACAGTGGCCACGAATCGGCTATTGCCTTTCGTATTCGGGTGGTGGAGGCGGAGCAGTATATTCCGGCGCATTCCCACCGTAAGGGGCAGCTGATCCTCGCCCTGCACGGCGCCTTGACCTGCGAGGTGGAGAACGCGATGTGGATGGTGCCGCCGCAGTATGCGGTGTGGGTCCCGGGGCAGCTTTCCCACAGTAACCGCGCCACCCCCGGCGCCCAGGTGTGCTTCCTGTTCATTGAGCCGGGCGCCGCGCCGATGCCGGACCGCTGCTGTACGTTAAAGATTTCCCCGCTGGTGCGGGAGCTGATCCTCACCCTGGCGGAACGCGGCGGCGAGTCGCTGGCCGCCCCCGCCACGGCCCGGCTGGTGCAGGTGCTGTTTGATGAGCTGCCCCGGCAGCCGCAGGAGCACCTGCAACTGCCGGTATCGAACCACCCGAAAATTCGTCAGATGGTGACGATGATGGCCGAGGATCCGGCGCGCTGGCAGACCCTGAGCCAGTGGGCGGCGGAGTTCGCGATGAGCGAGCGCAATCTGGCGCGGCTGGTAGTGCGTGAAACGGGGCTGAGCTTTCGCCGCTGGCGCCATCAGCTGCAGCTGATCCTTGCGCTGCAGCAGCTGATCCGCGGGCAGACGGTGCAGCAGACGGCCCAGGCGCTGGGCTACGATTCCACCACCGCCTTCATCACCATGTTTAAGAAAGGGCTCGGACAGACGCCGGGCCGCTATCACGGCAGCCTGGCTACGACTTCCCAATAAACAACGAGATGATCCCGGCAGCAATCAGCGGCCCGACCGGGACGCCGCGAAACAGGGCGACGCCGAGCACCGTACCGACCAGCAGTCCGGCCACCAGCTGCGGCTGGGAGCCCATCAGCGAGACGCCGCGCCCGCCGAGCCACGAAACAAACACCCCGACCGCAATCGCCAGCAGTGATTTCCAGTTCATAAAGGAGTGGATCAGGGTCGACGGCGGCAGCGTGCCGCTGGCGATGGGCGCCATCACGCCGATAGTCAGAATGATGATCCCGACGGTCAGTCCCTGTTTCTCAATCCAGGGAAAGAAGGCGTTCAGCGGCGTGACGCGCACGATAATCAGCACGAGGATGGAGATCGCTACGGTGGTGTTATGGCTGATAAAGCCGAGCGCCGCCAGACCCAGCAGGATCAACAGGGTGGTATCAAACATGTACAGAGGTCCTTGCCAAAAAAAGAAAGCTAAAAAATATCCCGCTTACTCTACGCATCGTGGCGTGAATAAACAGGATTTTTGCGCCATGCGGCGGAAATCAGGGCCGATGCCCGGTTAGCTAAGACGGCGAAAGGTCGCGATCTCCGGTCGGGCGATATGTAAATAGTCTTCGGTATCGAGAATGATCGACCGGTCCAGGCGCCCGGCGTTAAAGGCGATTTGTGGAAAGCGCTCAAACAGCAGCGGGTCGGCCAGCAGGCGCAGCGCCGGATGGAAGCTGAAGGGGGGAATGGCGCCGAACACGCAGGCGGTGAGCGCCTCCACTTCCGCCGGACTGGCCAGCGAGGCTTTGCTGCCGCCGATATGCCGGGCCAGGCTGGCCAGATCGGCCTGCTGATCGGCGGCGAGGATCGCCAGCACATGCTGGTTGACGCCGTTTCCTTTTACTTTACAGACTAACGCTTTCGCGCCCTGGCCAAGCGCGGTGCCGCGGATCGCCGAGACAGCTTCGCACTGGCCGACCGCGTCGTGCGCCATCACCCGGTAGCGCGCCTGGTGTTCGTCGAGCAGCGCGCACAGTCGCTGGTGGATATTACCTTCTACTGCTTCAAGCATAGCGTCCTCCTGACAGCATAAAGCAGCCAGCTTAGCGCTGTTGCGCCAGCCTGCCAACGGTGGGCCGGGAAATTCATCATTCGCTCATTATTGCTTCACAGTGCTGTGTTGCAATCCCGCAGGGCTGGATGAGTTTTGTAAATAAAAAAAAGAATGATTTTCATTTTCAATCGAACTTTTTTTATTTCGCTCAGTCTTTATCGGACGACACAGAATATTAATGATTGCCGTAATGAGGTTAGGATGATGCACGATGCAACCATGCAGGGTTCCCCACGCAAGAAGTTTAATAAAATAAGGGAGCTCAACAGACGGCGAAATTACTTTACTAAGAAAGTACGTAATGCCCTGCGGGTGGGAGTGGCGAAAGCGCTCTGGGATCGCCGACGCCGTCAGCCGGTGGATTTGTCGTCCGCGAAAACCGTCTTACTGATGCGCAATGAGGGGGCGGTCGGCGATGTGGTTGTGGATTCCGCGCTGGTGAAATGCCTGCATCAGTCAGGCTATATCGTTGATTTCCTGCTGACGACCTCTAATAGCCAGGTGATGCGTTATAACCCGCGGATCCGCCATATTTATGAAGCTGACCCGGTCACGTCCGCCGATTTTTTGCGAAAATTTAATCATAACGTTCCCCGCGACGTTATTAATGAACTGGCTAATAATAAGTACGATATTATTATTGACCCTTCGCTGTTCGATATTCCCGTGCATCGTCTACGGCTTTTCCGACAAATAAAAGCGAAATCGGTGCTCGGGTTTAATAAATGGCCGTCGATTAAGCACTACTCCCACTCATTTGATTTTGACTGCCAGCGCTGGCACGTGACGAAAACGTTCGAGTTGATCGCCGACTATCTCAAACTGGACACCTGCGGGCTGGATGCTTACGACCTGGCGATCCCCGGGCCGATTATGCAGGAGGTGGCGCAGTATCTGGCGTCGCTGAGCGGAAAAGCGGTAGTGATTAATATTTTTGCCGGCCATGCCGACCGGAGTCTCTCCCAGACGCAGCTGGCCGAACTCCTCGACAAGCTGCTGGCTCGCCATCCGGGGATCGCGGTGATTCTGCTCGATCACCGGCGCGAGATCCGCATCCCGCTGCCGCCGGAGGTGGTGGTTAATCCATTTAACACGTTGCACCATGCGATGGCGCTGATTGCCCAGGCGGAGCTGATTATCTCCCCGGACACCTCGGTGGTGCACATGGCGGCGGCGTGGAACAAACCGCTGATCGCGGTCTACAAGGACGTTCTGCTCAACAACCGTCTGTGGGCGCCGGGCTATGACAACGCCAGGCAGGTTATCGTTAAATGCGGGAAGGTGCATCAGCATCGCGAGCTGGTGGATCGGATAATGGCGGCGCTGCCGGAGACGCTGTGAGGCGATGAGGGGAGGCTCACCTGCTGGCCGTATGCAAGAGCCAGCAGGTGAGCGAAGGTTGCATTGCCAGTCTGCAACCGCCGCTATTGTACTGTTGCCCGTGGCTCTGCCACATCCGGGAAAGCTCTTAAAGAGGGGGGCGCCGCCAACGACGGGCGGCATCACTCTTCAGTGAGCCACATATCCGCTTCTTCAAACATCTCCTGCACCGTGCGGCTGATCAGCTCTTTTTCATGCTTGCTGGCGTCGGTGTTGATCGCCGGGAGCGTCATCATCGGCTTCACCCGCACTTCCGCCTCCGGAAAAATGCGCTGCATGCGTTTGGTCAGCTCGTTAAGAATGGTCTCTCTGGCGCCCGGCAGCCCGGCAAAATTGCGCTTGTCATAAATCAGTTCCACAAACATATTCTGTCCTCTGTATGCTGATCGCGGGCGATAGTTTTACTGTATTAATGTACAGTGTCAAGCGATTGCCGAGGCGCTGCGTATCCGCCACCTCGCGCGGGAGAGGGGCTGCGCGCAAAAGCAGCAAACGGTTCGCCACCGACGACGGTGACCTTCAGTGACATCAAGGAGTTATTTCAGTGCTGGAGATTGATAGCTGGAGCCGATATTGACCGGCAAAACCGGCAAAACTACTGTATATATATT
>NZ_JBMEZK010000006.1:0-392815 GCF_048822715.1 Klebsiella sp. C239
AACGGTAGTGATGGCAGCAGTCAGGGTAGTTTTACCATGGTCAACGTGGCCGATAGTACCAACGTTGACGTGCGGTTTTGTACGTTCAAATTTTTCTTTAGACACGGCTATATTCCTTACTATAGTGCTCTCCCCTTCGGAGAGAGCACGGGACTTAGGTTTTAATCCTGTGGATTATTTACCACGGGCTTCAATAACGGCCTGAGCAACGTTGTTCGGCGCATCATCATACTTCAGGAATTCCATGGTGTATGATGCACGACCTTTGGTCAGAGAACGCAGCTGAGTTGCATAACCGAACATTTCGGACAGCGGTACTTCAGCGTGGATCTTAACGCCGGTTACTTCGGATTCCTGACCGCGCAGCATACCGCGACGACGGCTCAAGTCACCGATAACGTCACCAGTGTTCTCTTCCGGAGTTTCTACTTCAACCTTCATGATCGGCTCAAGCAGAACTGGTTTTGCTTTCTTAAAGCCTTCTTTAAAGGCAATAGACGCAGCCAGTTTAAACGCCAGCTCAGAGGAGTCAACGTCGTGGTAAGAACCGAAGTGCAGACGGATACCCATATCAACTACCGGGTAACCTGCCAGCGGACCAGCTTTCAGCTGTTCCTGGATACCTTTATCAACGGCCGGGATGTATTCGCCAGGAATTACACCACCTTTGATGTCGTTGATGAACTCGTAACCTTTCGGGTTAGAGCCCGGCTCCAGCGGGTACATGTCGATCACAACGTGACCGTACTGACCACGACCACCAGACTGCTTGGCGTGTTTACCTTCGATATCGGTAACTTTCGCGCGAATTGCTTCACGGTAAGCAACCTGAGGTTTACCGACGTTCGCTTCAACGTTGAATTCACGCTTCATACGGTCAACGATGATGTCGAGGTGCAGCTCACCCATACCGGCGATAATGGTCTGGTTAGACTCTTCGTCAGTCCATACGCGGAAAGACGGGTCTTCTTTAGCCAGACGACCCAAAGCCAGACCCATTTTTTCCTGGTCAGCTTTGGTTTTCGGCTCAACGGCGATGGAGATTACCGGCTCAGGGAATTCCATACGCTCCAGAATGATCGGCGCATCCGGGTTACACAGGGTGTCACCAGTAGTTACGTCTTTCAGACCGATTGCAGCAGCGATGTCGCCCGCGCGAACTTCTTTGATCTCTTCACGTTTGTTAGCGTGCATCTGTACGATACGACCGAAACGCTCACGTGCAGCTTTCACGGAGTTCAGTACGGTATCACCAGAGTTAACCACACCGGAGTACACGCGGAAGAAGGTCAGGTTGCCCACGAACGGGTCAGTAGCGATTTTGAACGCCAGTGCAGAGAACGGCTCGTCGTCGCTTGCGTGACGCTCAGCCGGAGTATCTTTACCGTCGTCCAGGATGCCGTTGATCGCCGGAACGTCAACAGGGGATGGCAGGTAGTCAATTACCGCATCCAGCATCGCCTGAACACCTTTGTTCTTGAACGCAGAACCACAGGTTACCAGGATGATTTCGTTGTTCAGAACGCGCTGACGCAGAGCTTTTTTGATCTCTTCTTCAGTCAGTTCTTCACCACCCAGGTATTTTTCCATCAGCTCTTCAGAAGCTTCAGCTGCGGACTCGATCAGGTTCTGGTGCCATTCGTCAGCCAGATCCTGCATGTCAGCCGGGATATCTTCGTATTCGAAGGTTACGCCCTGGTCTGCATCGTTCCAGTTGATGGCTTTCATTTTCACCAGGTCAACAACGCCGGTGAAACCTTCTTCAGCACCAATTGCCAGCTGCAGCGGAACCGGGTTCGCGCCCAGACGGGTTTTGATCTGACCAACAACTTTCAGGAAGTTAGCGCCCATGCGGTCCATTTTGTTAACGAACGCGATGCGCGGAACTTTATATTTGTTTGCCTGACGCCATACGGTTTCAGACTGCGGCTGAACACCACCAACTGCGCAGTAAACCATTACCGCACCATCAAGAACACGCATGGAACGTTCTACTTCGATAGTGAAGTCAACGTGCCCCGGGGTGTCGATGATGTTTACACGGTGCGGTTCATACTGCTTAGCCATACCAGACCAGAATGCAGTAGTCGCAGCGGAAGTGATGGTGATACCACGTTCCTGCTCCTGCTCCATCCAGTCCATGGTAGCGGCGCCGTCATGAACTTCACCGATTTTGTGGTTTACACCGGTGTAGAACAGAATACGTTCGGTAGTAGTGGTTTTACCGGCGTCGATGTGCGCACTGATACCGATGTTACGGTAGCGTGCGATGGGTGTTGTACGAGCCATTTGATTCCTCGTTTATTTCTTTAGGCGTTCAGTTAAGTTATCCAGAGCGGGCGACTCATCTGAAGCGCCCGCCTGGTGACTATGACTCCGAAGGGATTACCAACGGTAGTGAGCGAACGCCTTGTTGGCTTCGGCCATACGGTGAACGTCTTCACGTTTCTTAACTGCAGTACCTTTGTTGTCTGCAGCATCAGTGAGTTCGTTCGCCAGGCGCAGAGCCATGGATTTATCACCGCGTTTACGAGCAGCTTCAACGATCCAACGCATTGCCAGGGCATTACGACGGACCGGACGAACTTCAACTGGAACCTGATAAGTAGAACCACCTACGCGGCGGGACTTAACTTCGACAGTCGGGCGCACGTTTTCGAGCGCAACTTCGAAGGCTTCCAGTTCAGATTTACCAGAACGCTGAGCCAGGGTCTCCAGCGCGCTGTATACGATAGTTTCTGCAGTAGATTTTTTACCATCTACCATCAGGATATTGACAAATTTAGCCAGCAGTTCTGATCCGAACTTCGGATCCGGCAGAATTTTACGCTGACCAATGACGCGACGACGTGGCATGGAAATACTCCGTTGTTAATTCAGGATTGTCCAAAACTCTAAGAGTTTAGTATGACATTAAGATAAATCAGTTTGGCCTTACTTAACGGAGAACCATTAAGCCTTAGGACGCTTCACGCCGTACTTGGAGCGAGCCTGCTTACGGTCTTTAACGCCGGAGCAGTCAAGCGCACCACGAACGGTGTGGTAACGAACACCCGGAAGGTCTTTAACACGACCGCCACGGATCAGGATCACGGAGTGCTCCTGCAGGTTGTGACCTTCACCACCGATGTAGGAGGTGACTTCGAAACCGTTAGTCAGACGCACACGGCAAACTTTACGCAGTGCGGAGTTCGGTTTCTTAGGAGTGGTGGTATATACGCGAGTACATACGCCACGTTTCTGCGGGCAGGCTTCCAGCGCTGGCACGTTGCTCTTTGCAACTTTGCGCGCGCGTGGTTTGCGTACCAGCTGGTTAATTGTTGCCATTAAATAGCTCCTGGTTTTAGCTTTTGCTTCGTAAACACGTAATAAATCGCCTCATATATTATGAGGACGCAGAATTTTAGGGCGGTGCCGAAAAGGTGTCAAGAAATATACAACGATCCCGCCATCACCAGGCCAACTGACCGGCATGTTTGACTGTGAGTCTGACGAAATCAGTATAGCTAACCCTGCCGACACTGTCCGCAATTTGACCAGTTAGCCCGCGGGCGTCAACGTCGTCTTGCAGCACGTAAAGGGTTATGGGGGCGGATTGCAGGATCTCAAGGAAGCGACCGCCGGCGATAGCCGCCGCGACGCCATCAGACAGCAGTAACAGATCGTCACCCTGCTCCATCAAGCGAAGCATTGCTGCGATATCGGCATGCCAGGGAGAAACACTGAGCGTATGGAGCATGGGGGCCTCAGAAACGCAAAATCACATCAAATTCATGCAGACGGGCGCGCAGGGCATCCGGCGCCAGGCATTCGACATCCACCACCCACGGGGTCGCGGGGTCCAGGCCGCGCTCTCGCGCCGACTCGGCGCACAGCCAGCACTGGTCGATATCATATAGCGACAGCAGTTTAAAAGTGGCGATGTAATCGCGGGCCAGCACAGCGCCAGGCCGCTGGGCGGGCAACAGCTGAAACACGCCGTCGCCCACGAAAAATACGCCAATCTCGTCGGTGAGGGCGGAAGTGGCTAATAAGGCGTCGAGGCCTTCCCTGCCGGCGGCGCTGCCGTGCGGTGCGGAGGAAAAAACGAAAGCCACACGTTTCATCAAAACTGTACCATCCGATCGCAAGTAAGCGCCGCTTCCGCCAGCGCGCCAAGTCCGCTCAACGTAAAACCCGGCTGCAGATTATGGCCAGGCAGAGCGAGCTGTTGCGCTTCGCGCTCGTCCGTTACGCCACGACGCAGGGCGGCCGCCACGCAGATATGCAGCGCGACGCCGTGCTCATCGTGGAGGGATTGCCACCCGCGCACCAGATCGAACTCATCGCTGGCGGGCGCCGTCAGCTGGTTAGCGTTAAGCACGCCTTCGCGATAGAAAAAAACGCACGCCAGCTCATGGCCTTCCTGCAGCACGGCCTGCGCAAATTGCCAGGCGCTGCTCGCCTGCTGCGTGCCATAGGCAGGGCCGGTCACCGTGAGGGCAAAACGCATTACTTATCCAGCCCCTGGAAATCGCCGCTTTTGAACTGGCGAATATAGAGGTAGACGGTGTGCTTGGAGATGTTCAGACGATCGGCCACCTGGTTAATGGCGTCTTTAATATCGAAGATCCCTTTCTCGTAGAGATTCAGCACGATTTGACGGTTTTTAGCATTGTTGGACACGCTGCGATCGGCATTCACCTCTTCGATGGTAAATTCCAGAGTCTGGGCGACCAGATCGTCAACCGAGGAAGCAAAGTTCACCGGCGAGTTAACCTCGGGCGTTTCTGGCGGAATAAAGGTGCTCATGATCTGGGAAAACGGCACATCCAGATTCATATTGATGCACAGCAGACCAATCACCCGGTGATCGCGGTTGCGGATGGCAATCGTCACCGACTTCATCAGGACGCCGCTTTTGGCGCGGGTAAAGTAGCATTTGGAAACGCTGCTATCGGCGCCCGTCATATCGTGCAGCATGCGCAGCGCAAGATCGGTAATCGGTGAACCGATTTGGCGGCCGGTATGTTCACCATTGGCGATACGGATGGCAGAGCATTTCAGATCCTGCAAAGAATGCAGCACGATTTCACAGTGCGAACCGATGAGCATCGCCAACCCGTCCACCACCGCTTCATAAGATTTAAGAATATCGAAATCGGTCTGGTCAAAGGGACGTTGATCCAGCAGGTCAAGCTCGCTGGTTTCGTTGGTTAAAAGCGACCTGGACATGAAAAAAAGCACTCCTTTTCAGGAGCCTGTCGTTATTGTCAGGGCAGGCTCATCATCATTATTAAGCTATCTAAAGTAATACAGCGCCTGAGGATCTTTCCAGTTTTAATTATATCTGCGCTCAATAAAAAAGCCGCCGCCTCTGACGAGACGGCGGCCTGAACCCGATTACTTCTTAGCGTCAGCTTTCGCGTCCGCGGCTTTCGCATCGCCAGCGGCTTCCGGCTGAGCATCTGCCTTCGGCGCCGGTTTGATATCCAGCAGCTCTACATCAAAGACCAGCGTAGAGTTGGCCGGGATGCCCGGGACGCCGGTTTTGCCGTAGGCCAGATCTGGCGGAATGACCAGCTTGATTTTGCCGCCTTTCTTGATGTTCTTCAGGCCTTCAGTCCAGCCCGGGATCACCCCGTCGAGACGGAAAGAGAGCGGCTCGCCGCGGGTATAAGAGTTATCAAACTCTTTGCCGTCGATCAGCGTACCTTTGTAGTTAACCACCACGGTGTCGCTGTCTTTCGGCGCATCGCCAGTGCCTTCTTTCTCGACTTTATACAGCAGGCCAGTTTTCGACGTTTTCACGCCCTTCTCTTTGGCAAAGCTGTCACGGAAAGCTTTACCTTTGGTTTCGTTCTCAGTGGCGTCTTTTTCCATTTTCTGCTGAGCCGCGGTCTTCACGCGCGTTTCAAAGGCCTGCAGAGTCTGTTCGATCTCCTGGTCGGACAGTTTGCTCTTATCGGCAAACGCGTCCTGTACGCCGGCGATCAGCTGGGCTTTATCCAGCTTAATGCCGAGTTTTTCTTGTTCTTTCAGGGAGTTTTCCATGTAACGCCCCAGGGACGCGCCCAGCGCATAGGCCGATTTCTGATCGTCATTTTTAAATGCCGATTTACTCTCAGCCGCCGGGGCTGCTTTCGCCGCGGTATCTGCAGCAAAGGTCAGCGGTGCATTCAGGGCGACGGCCATTGTGGTCGCCAGCAACGTTACTTTAAACAGTGATTTCATCCATTTCTCCAGGGCCGGGGCCTCTCACCCCAGGGTTATCGTAAAAAGCAAAAAACGTACTATAGAACGTCGCCGTTAAAATCTACATACGGACGTTCCTGAATATCGCCTCTTTTAGGACTATTTTTGTATGAATAAGTTTCCTGTAGGACGCAGCGATGCTGCGCGCCGGGGGAAACTTAAGTAGAATCCGCCCGCAGGATCAGACTAAAGAGGTTACCCATGCACGATAGCACATTAGAAACGCGCCTTGCGGAGCTGGAAAGCCGGCTGGCGTTTCAGGAAATCACCATCGAAGACCTCAATAAAACCGTGACCGCCCACGAGATTGAGATGGCGAAGATGCGCGAGCATATGCGTCTGATGATCGAGAAGCTGAAGGCGACCCAACCCTCCCATATCGCCTCCCAGGCCGAAGAGACGCCGCCGCCGCATTATTGAGGCGTAAAAAAAGCGGGTCTCCCCGCTTTTTTGTCGTCTTCGTGCCGAAGCGCGAAGATTAGTGGCAACCGCAGCCACCGTGGCCGCCGCAACCGCCTTTACCATGGTCGTGGTCGTGACCGTGACCGCCGCAGCAGCCATCGTGACCATGATCGTGGTCGTGATCATGACCATGCGCGCCGTGCACGTGACCGTGCTCCAGCTCTTCAGCGGTCGCTTCGCGGATGGCGACAACTTCCACATTGAACTTCAGGTTCTGGCCTGCCAGCATGTGGTTGCCATCAACCACAACGTGGTCGTCTTCAACTTCAGTAATCTCTACTGGTACCGGACCCTGATCGGTTTCCGCCAGGAAGCGCATGCCAACCTGCAGTTCATCAACGCCCATGAAGACGTCTTTCGGTACACGCTGCACCAGGTTTTCGTCATACTGACCGTAAGCGTCGTTAGCGCCAACGGCTACGTCAAATTTGTCGCCCACTTCGTGGCCATCCAGCGCGTTTTCCAGGCCGGAAATCAGGGAGCCGTGACCGTGCAGGTAATCCAGCGGCGCGCTTACCGGAGACTCATCAACCAACACACCGTCTTCTGTACGTACCTGATAGGCCAGGCTGACCACCAGGTCTTTTGCTACTTTCATGATATCTCCTGAGATGGGAAGAATAGTGGCGCAGATTGTAGCGGAATTCTGCTGCCGTGTACCCTTTAGCTTAAAAAAAGCCGACGGATAACGCTAGTCGGGATGAAAAATGCCAATCACCTGCTCCTCTTTGCGTACATGCTCACGGGCCTCTTTATCCGCCTCACGCATCTGATGACCGCACTTAACGCATTCAACAACATCGACATTATTTTCACGCCACATCGCCAGTGAATCCTGCGCCTGGCACGCCGGACATTTCGCCCCGGCAATAAAACGTTTACGTACTGCCATATGATTTACCTTTATTCAAACTCGTCCCAGCCGTCCAGCTGCCGGCTCTCTTTCTGCATTTCGCGCTGAAAAATCTCTTCCAGTTCGCGCCGGGCTTCCCGCACGCGTGATATCTGTACCGTATCAGTATGCACCGGCATTAACTCACGCAGCATTCGCATATCGAGGCGTCGGAAGTGCAGCTGCGCGCGCTGGGCCTGGTGAGGATGCATCCCGAGGGTGATGAGCGCTTTACGCCCCAGCTCCAGCGCGCTGGAGAAAGTCTCACGGGAAAACTGCGTCACGCCGGCCTGCAGAAGCTCATGCGCCTCGACGCGCCCGCGAGCGCGCGCCAGGATGTGCAGATGTGGAAAGTGTTGTTGACACATCTCCACCAGCCGCATGGTGTCTTCCGGCTCATTACAGGTAATGACGATCGACTGCGCCTCCTCCGCCCCCGCCGAGCGCAGCAGTTCCAGCTGGGTGGCGTCGCCAAAATAGACTTTATAGCCATAGTTGCGCATCAGATTCACCGCGCTGATGTCTCGCTCCAGCACCGTAATACGCATCTTATTGGCCATCAGCAGGCGACCGATGACCTGGCCGAAACGGCCAAAGCCAACAATAATCACCTGCGGTTTATCGTCCTCTACCCACGGCGCCTCATCGGTATCCTCTGCTGGATTCAGGCGTCGCGACAGTATCTTATCGATCCCTTTCATCAGCAGCGGCGTGGTCATCATCGACAAGGTGACGGCCACCAGCAGCAGGGCCATCTGGTCGTGCTGGAACAACCGCTGAGAAGCGGGCAGCGAAAAGAGAACAAACGCGAACTCGCCGCCCTGGCTTAATACGCCCGCAAACTGCATACGCTCGGAACTCCGCAGGCCATAGAGACGGGCCAGCAGATAGAGCACCAGCATTTTTACCGCCACCAGCACCGCCACGCTCACCGCCACCCACAGCAGATGGGTGTACAGCACGCCAAGGTTCAGCGCCATACCGACCGAGATAAAGAACAACCCAAGCAGCAGCCCCTTGAACGGATCGATGGCGATCTCCAGTTCATGGCGATACTCACTTTCCGCCAGCAGCACGCCGGCGATAAAGGTACCCAGCGCCATCGACAGCCCCAGCGCCTCCATAAACAGGGCTGATCCAAGGACCAGCAGCAGCGTGGCGGCAGTGAACACTTCCCTGACCCCGGAGCTGGCGATAAAGCGGAACACCGGCCGCAGTAAATAGCGTCCGCCAATCAGCATCCCGGCAAACGCCAGGACCTTCATGCCGACCGTTAGCCAGTTCACATGCTCATCCGCGGAACCCGCCAGCAGAGGCACCAGCGCCAGCGCCGGGATCACCGCCAGATCCTGAAACAGCAGGACCGAAAAGCCTAACTGCCCTGATTCGCTGCGGCTCATTCCCTTCTCGCGCATCAGCTGCAGTGCCATCGCGGTAGAGGACATCGCCAGGCCGATCCCGCCGACCACCGCCGCCTGCCATGAAAATCCTGTCGTCATCAACAGACCGCCGAGGATCGCCGCGCTGAGCATCACCTGCGCCGCGCCAACGCCGAAGATGGAGCTTCGCAGCCGCCATAGCTTGGCGGGATTGAGCTCCAGGCCGATGATAAACATCAGAAACACCACGCCGAGTTCAGAGAAATGGAGAATTTCATCCACATCGCTGATAAACCCGAGCCCCCACGGACCAATGGCGATCCCGGCCAGCAGATAGCCCAGCACCGCGCCAATCCCCAGTCTTGAAGCCAGAGGGACGGCGATAACGGCCGCGAACAAAAACAGCACCCCTGCCAGCAGCAAATCAAATCCCGCCATGGACACCTCCGGCGGCAAGGGGGTTGGCCAGCCAGTCCCGATAGGCCAGGGCGCGGCTGCGTAGCTCCTCTGGCTGTTGCCGCCGGGCCCAGTAGACGATAATGGGGCTCATCCAGTGCATACGGCACATGCCGGCGGTCAGTTCAAAAGGACGTAAAATATCGTTCATCGGATAGCGATTCGCATCGCGACGGTAGGCGCTCTCAGGTTCGCCGGTGGTGATCACGCTGCGCCAGTACTTTCCCGCCAGTTCGTTCCCTCCGGCGCCGCTGGCGAAGCCGCGGCTTAAGACACGATCCAGCCACTCCTTGAGCAGCGCCGGACAGCTCCAGGTATATAAAGGATGCTGGAAAACGATCACCTCATGCTGGCGCAGCAGGTCCTGTTCGTGAGCAATATCGATAAAAAAATCCGGATAGTGCGCGTAGAGATCGTGCACGGTGACGTTTGGCAACTGTAAGGCCGGTTGTAATAAAACCCGGTTGGCCACGGAATCCTGAGATTCTGGGTGGGCATACAGCAGCAACACTTTCGCTGTCTGAGACATCATTCCCCTCCCGTAGGTCTTCTGGCGGCCTGCACAGCCCTGGCGTTTTGACACAGCCAGAATGACTTTGTGTATCGTCTTCGTTTTGGGCTACCATGGCGGCCCGGTGAAGCGATTCGCTTCCACACTACATTATCATAATGACAAATTAACATAGTCTGAACATACGGCGCCTTATGATTGTTTTCTCCTCGTTACAAATTCGTCGCGGCGTACGCGTCCTGCTGGACAACGCCACCGCTACCATCAACCCTGGCCAGAAGGTCGGTCTGGTGGGGAAAAACGGCTGCGGGAAATCGACGCTGCTATCGCTTTTGAAAAACGAGATAAGCGCTGACGGCGGCAGTATGACCTTTCCCGGCAACTGGCAGCTGGCCTGGGTGAATCAGGAAACCCCGGCCCTGCCGCAGCCGGCAATCGATTATGTCATTGACGGCGATCGCGAATATCGCCAGCTGGAAGCCGCGCTCCAGCAGGCTAACGAGCGCAACGACGGCCATGCCATCGCCACCGTCCACGGCAAGCTGGACGCCATCGACGCCTGGACCATCCGCTCCCGCGCCGCCAGCCTGCTGCACGGCCTGGGTTTCAGCAATGAACAGCTCGAGCGGCCGGTCAGCGATTTTTCCGGCGGCTGGCGTATGCGTCTTAACCTCGCGCAAGCGCTGATCTGCCGCTCCGATCTGCTGCTGCTCGATGAACCGACTAACCACCTCGACCTTGATGCGGTGATCTGGCTGGAGAAGTGGCTGAAGGGCTACACGGGGACGCTGATCCTGATCTCCCACGATCGCGATTTCCTCGATCCTATCGTCGACAAAATTATCCATATCGAACAGCAGACGATGTTTGAGTACACCGGCAACTACAGCTCGTTTGAAGTGCAGCGCGCCACCCGGCTCGCTCAGCAGCAGGCGATGTACGAAAGCCAGCAGCAGCGTGTCGCGCATCTGCAAAGCTATATCGATCGCTTCCGCGCCAAAGCCACCAAAGCCAAGCAGGCGCAGAGCCGTATTAAAATGCTGGAGCGGATGGAACTCATCGCCCCGGCGCACGTGGATAACCCGTTCCACTTCAGCTTCCGCCAGCCGGAGAGCCTGCCAAACCCGCTGCTGAAGATGGAGAAAGTCAGCGCCGGCTATGGTGAGCGTATTATCCTCGACTCCATTAAGCTCAATCTGGTGCCGGGGTCGCGTATCGGCCTGCTGGGCCGCAACGGCGCAGGGAAATCGACGCTGATTAAGCTGCTGGCTGGCGAACTCCAGCCCGTGAGCGGCGAGATCGGCCTCGCCAAAGGCATCAAGCTCGGCTACTTCGCCCAGCATCAGCTGGAGTTCCTGCGCGCCGATGAGTCGCCGCTGCAGCACCTGGCGCGCCTGGCGCCGCAGGAGCTGGAGCAGAAGCTGCGTGATTATCTTGGCGGCTTTGGTTTCCAGGGGGATAAGGTCAGCGAAGAGACCCGCCGCTTCTCCGGTGGAGAAAAGGCGCGTCTGGTGCTGGCCCTGATCGTCTGGCAGCGCCCTAACCTGCTGCTGCTCGACGAACCGACCAACCATCTCGACCTCGATATGCGTCAGGCCTTAACCGAAGCGCTGATCGACTTTGAAGGGGCGCTGGTAGTCGTATCGCACGATCGCCACCTGATCCGCTCCACCACCGACGATCTGTACCTTGTCCACGATGGTAAAGTCGAACCGTTCGACGGCGATCTGGACGATTATCAGCAGTGGCTCAGCGACTCGCAAAAACAGGAGTCCCAGAGCGGCGACACGCCAAAAGAGAGCGGCAACAGCGCGCAAGCGCGCAAAGACCAGAAGCGTCGGGAAGCGGAGCTGCGCAGCCAGACCCAACCGCTGCGCAAAGAGATCGCCCGTCTGGAGAAAGAGATGGACAAGCTCAACGCGCAGCTGGCCAGTGCGGAAGAGAAACTTGGCGACAGCGAACTCTACGACGCCTCGCGGAAAGCGGAACTGACTGAATGCCTGCAGCAGCAGGCCAGCGCGAAATCCGGGCTGGAAGAGTGCGAAATGGCCTGGCTGGAGGCTCAAGAGCAGCTGGAGCGCATGCTTCAGGAAGGCTAACGCCGCCTCATCATTCTGCCTGCGACGGCGCGGGCAGAATGGGTTTCTGCCATTCCCATGCTCAGGCCATCAATGACATCAATGGTTTGTTTTCGGTGTCACCGGGCGTCATTGGCCACAAGACCACATATTGGCTAACTCCCGCGCGCCCTGCGCGGTATAGTCATCATCACGTTTATTAATTATTCTGGTGCTATGGTTGAAATCATCCCCACAGACATGACGCCCCCCGAAAACGATTCGCGTGAGTTCCATCCCATGCGCGGCGTGGGCAATCGTCATCTGCAAACCATGCTGCCGCGGCTGATCCGCCGTAAATTGCGCTTTACCCCGCACTGGCAGCGCCTTGAGCTGCCGGACGGCGATTTTGTCGATCTCGCCTGGAGCGAAGACCCGCACCAGGCGCGCCACAAGCCGCGCCTGGTCGTCTTTCATGGTCTGGAAGGGAGTCTGCACAGCCCGTATGCCCATGGCCTGATCCACGCGGCGATGCAGCGCGGCTGGCTGGGCGTGGTCATGCACTTTCGCGGCTGCAGCGGCGAACCTAACCGCAATCACCGCATCTATCACTCCGGCGAAACGGAAGATGGCACCTGGTTTCTCCACTGGCTGCAGCGCGAGTTTGGCCCCGCGCCGACCGCCGCCGTCGGCTATTCGCTGGGCGGCAACATGCTGGGCTGCCTGCTGGCAGAAGAAGGCGACCGCTGCCCGCTGGATGCGGCGGTGATCGTTTCCGCGCCTTTCATGCTGGAAGCCTGCAGCTATCATATGGATAAGGGCTTCTCGCGAGTTTATCAGCGCTATCTGCTCAATCTGTTAAAAGCCAACGCCTCACGTAAGCTGAAAGCGTATCCTGGCTCGCTGCCCGTCGATTTACGCCAGCTCAAAGGGATGCGCCGCATCCGGGAATTTGACGATATGATCACCGCCAAAATCCATGGCTTCGCCGATGCGCTGGATTATTACCGGCAATGCAGCGCCATGCCGCGGCTCAGCGATATCACTAAGCCGACGCTCATCATCCATGCGAAAGACGACCCGTTTATGGACCACCACTCCATTCCCCCGCAGGAGCAACTGCCGGCGAACGTTGAGTATCAATTGACTGAACAAGGCGGCCACGTCGGCTTCGTCGGCGGCACCCTGCGTAAACCGGAGATGTGGCTGGAAAGACGCATTCCCGACTGGTTAAACCGCTGGCTGGAGGTTCCCGTATGATTATTCCCTGGCAGGATCTGGATCCCGAAACGCTGGATAACCTGATTGAAAGCTTTGTGTTACGCGAAGGCACCGATTATGGTGAACATGAACGTTCACTTGCCGATAAAGTCGCCGATGTAAAACAGCAGCTGAAACGCGGAGAGGCGGTCCTCGTGTGGTCGGAACTGCATGAGACGGTCAATATTATGCCGCGCGCCCTGTTTAACGGCTAAGGCGACGCCACTACATCGTTTAACCAGGGAGTTGTTATGTCTGCCAAACATCCGGTGATCGCCGTCACGGGCTCCAGCGGCGCGGGCACTACCACCACCAGCCTCGCCTTTCGCAAAATCTTCGCGCAGCTAAATCTGCACGCCGCGGAGGTGGAAGGCGACAGCTTTCATCGCTACACCCGCCCGGAAATGGACATGGCGATCCGCAAAGCGCGGGATCAGGGCAAACATATCAGCTACTTTGGCCCGGAGGCGAACGACTTCGGCCTGCTGGAGCAGACCTTTGTCGACTATGGCCGCCATGGCAAAGGCCAGTCGCGTAAATACCTGCACACCTATGACGAAGCCGTGCCGTGGAATCAGGTGCCAGGAACCTTCACCCCATGGCAGCCGCTGCCGGAGCCGACGGACGTGCTGTTCTATGAGGGGCTGCACGGCGGGGTTGTCACGCCGCAGCATGATGTCGCCAGCCATGTCGACCTGCTGGTCGGGGTCGTGCCTATCGTTAACCTGGAGTGGATCCAGAAACTCATTCGCGACACCAGCGAACGCGGCCACTCCCGGGAGGCGGTGATGGACTCCGTCGTCCGATCGATGGAAGATTACATCAACTTCATCACCCCGCAGTTTTCCCGCACCCATATCAATTTCCAGCGCGTGCCGACGGTGGACACCTCCAACCCGTTTGCCGCGAAGGCGATCCCCTCTCTGGACGAGAGCTTTGTGGTGATCCATTTCCGCAATCTGCAGAACATCGACTTCCCCTGGCTGCTGGCGATGCTACAGGGCTCGTTTATTTCGCACATGAACACCCTGGTGGTGCCGGGCGGTAAAATGGGGCTGGCGATGGAGCTTATTATGGCGCCGCTGGTCGAGCGTCTGATGGAAGGCCGAAAGATCGGCTAACAGAAAAAACCCCGGCCAGGCCGGGGTTGAGATCATTCACATCAGCAGGCGAAGACTACGCCTCGATCACTTCATAGGAGTGGGTGATCTTCACCGCTTTTTCCAGCATCAGCGCCACCGAGCAGTATTTCTCTGCCGACAGATCCACCGCACGGGAGACTGCGGCATCTTTCAGCGCCTTACCGGTGACGATAAAGTGCAGATTAATATGCGTGAACAGGCGCGGCGCCTCTTCCCGACGCTCAGAGGTCAGCTTCACTTCGCAGTTGGTCACGTCGTGACGCCCTTTTTGCAAAATAGAGACCACATCGATCGCACTGCAACCGCCCGCCGCCATCAGCACCATCTCCATCGGGCTGGGCGCCTTATCTCCGGAGTTGCCATCCATCAGAATCTGGTGTCCTGACGCGGACTCCCCGATAAAGGTTAACCCTTCAACCCATTTCACACGCGCTTGCATAAAATTTAACTCCAGTATCGCAATATTCCTGTCAGATTACGCGCACATAACAATTCTCGCAACGGAAGGCGACCTGCGTCATGCTGAAGCGAGACACCAGGAGACATGCGGCGAAAGCTATGCTAAAACAGTCTGGATGCTACAGTAATACATTGATGTACTGCATGTATGCAGAGGAGTTCACATTACAGGCTGTCGAAAAATCATCAGCCAGCTTCCCAGGTATAGGGAAACAATACGATTGCATGCCCGGACGCCGTGTAGTGTCGGCGCCCGGAGATAGCTTATAACAGAGGATAACCGCGCATGGTGCTTGGCAAACCGCAAACAGACCCTACCCTTGAATGGTTCTTGTCTCATTGCCACATTCATAAGTACCCATCAAAGAGCACGCTGATCCACCAGGGTGAGAAAGCAGAAACGCTGTACTACATCGTTAAAGGCTCCGTGGCTGTACTCATCAAGGATGAAGAAGGTAAAGAGATGATCCTCTCCTACCTCAACCAGGGCGATTTCATCGGTGAATTAGGCCTGTTTGAAGAGGGTCAGGAGCGTAGCGCCTGGGTACGGGCGAAAACCGCATGTGAAGTGGCCGAGATCTCTTATAAGAAATTCCGTCAGCTGATCCAGGTGAACCCGGACATTCTGATGCGTCTCTCTTCGCAAATGGCTCGCCGTCTGCAGGTGACGTCTGAGAAAGTGGGCAACCTCGCCTTCCTCGACGTGACGGGCCGTATCGCCCAGACGCTGCTGAACCTGGCGAAGCAACCCGATGCCATGACCCACCCGGATGGTATGCAAATTAAAATTACCCGTCAGGAAATTGGTCAGATCGTCGGCTGCTCTCGTGAAACCGTTGGCCGTATTTTGAAAATGCTGGAAGATCAGAACCTGATTTCCGCCCACGGTAAAACTATCGTCGTCTACGGCACCCGTTAAGTTGCTAAGCGGCGTATTGCTCCTGCAGTACGCCGTTTTTGTTTTTCCCTCATGTGGCGCAGGCTGATTTACCACCCGGAAGTCAACTATGCACTGCGGCAAACGCTGGTGCTGTGTCTGCCTGTGGCCATCGGTCTTCTGCTCGGCCATCTCCAGCAGGGACTCCTGTTTTCCTTAGTTCCCGCCTGCTGCAACATCGCCGGTCTCGACACTCCGCATAAGCGCTTTTTTAAGCGTCTGATTATCGGCGGCTGTCTGTTTGCCGGATGCAGCCTGGTGGTGCAGCTGCTGCTCGCCCAGACCATACCTTTGCCGCTTATTCTCAGCGGCCTGGCGCTATTGCTCGGCGTCACCGCGGAAATCAGTTCGCTGCACGCGCGCCTGCTGCCCGCGTCGCTGATCGCCGCCATCTTTACCCTGAGCCTGGCGGGCAATATGCCCGTCTGGGAGCCGCTGCTGATCTACGCCTTCGGCACGCTATGGTACGGCGTGTTTAACTGGTTCTGGCTGTGGCGCGAACAGCCGCTGCGGGAGTCGCTCAGTCTGCTCTACCGGGAACTGGCCAATTATTGCGAAGCCAAATATAGCCTGTTGACCCAGCATACCGATCCCTCGACCGCCCTGCCGCCGCTGCTCATCCGCCAGCAGAAGGTGGTCGATTTAATCACCCAGTGCTATCAGCAGATGCATATGCTGGCCGCCAACCAACGTAACGACCACAAACGTCTTCTGCGGGCGTTCCAGATGGGGCTGGATCTACAGGAGCATATTTCGGTCAGCCTGCATCAGCCGGAAGAGGTGCAAAAGCTGGTTGAGCGCAGCCATGCCGAAGCGGTGATCCGCTGGAACGCGCAGACCGTCGCCGCCCGCCTGCGGGTGCTGGCGGATGACATGCTCTATCATCGTTTTCCGCAGCGTTTCCAGATGGATAAACAGATCGGCGCCCTGGAAAAGATCGCCCGCCAGCATCCGGATAACCCGGTCGGCCACTTCTGCGCCTGGCACTTCAGCCGCATCGCCCGGGTGCTGCATACCCAGCGCCCGCTGTATGCCCGGGATCTGATGGCTGACAAAGAGCGTCGTTTACCGTTGTTTCCCGCGCTAAAGAACTATCTGTCGCTGAAGTCGCCCGCGCTGCGCAACGCCGCCCGCATCAGCGTGATGCTGAGCATCGCCAGCCTGATGGGCAACGCCCTGCATTTGCCGAAGCCCTACTGGATCCTGATGACCGTCCTCTTCGTGACACAGAACGGCTATGGCGCCACGCGGGTACGTATTGTCCACCGGGCGGCGGGGACGCTCGCCGGCCTGATCATCGCCGGGCTGACCTTGCACTTTCACGTTCCGGAGAGCTATACCCTGAGCGGGATGCTGCTGATCACCCTGTTCAGCTATCTGATCATCCGCAAACACTATGGCTGGGCGATGGTGGGGTTTACGGTGACGGCGGTATATACCCTGCAGCTTCTGACGCTCAACGGCGAACAGTTTATTATCGCCCGGCTGATCGACACGCTGATCGGCTGCCTGATCGCCTTCGGCGGGATGGTCTGGCTGTGGCCGCAGTGGCAGAGCGGCCTGCTGAAAAAAAACGCCCACGATGCGCTGGAGGCCGACCAGCAGGCGATTCGCCTGATCCTCAGCCCCGACCCCAAAGCGCCCGCGCTGGCCTACCAGCGCATGCGCGTCAATCAGGCGCACAACGCGCTCTACAACTCCCTGAATCAGGCGATGCAGGAGCCCGGGTTTAATACCCACTACCTGGAAGATATGAAGCTATGGGTGACGCACAGCCAGTTTATCGTCGAACACATCAACGCCATGACCACTTTGGCCCGGGAGCATACGATGCTCACCCCGGATCTTGCCCAGCGCTATCTCGAATCCTGTGAGATTGCCCTGCAGCGCTGTCAGCAACGGCTGGACAGCGATGGTCCCGGCAGCGCAGGGGATGTCAATATTATGGAGTCACCGGAAAGCGAGGTGCCGATCGGTCCGTTAAGCACCCTGGAGCAGCATCTGCAACGCATTCTGGGCCATCTGAACACCATGCACACCATTTCGTCAGTGGCATGGCGTCAGCGGCCGCATCACGGCATCTGGCTGCGGAAGATCAGCCGTTAATCACCTTTGCCACGGCCTGGGCAAAGCGCGCCATCCCCTCGGCAATATCCTGCTCTTCGATGATCAGCGAGGGAACAAAACGCATCACGTCCGGCCCGGCGTTAAGCACCATGACGCCGGCTTCCGCAGCGGCATAGAGAAAATCACGCGCGCGGCCCTTGTGCTGCGGCTTGAGTTCGGCGCCAATCAGCAGGCCCATCCCGCGAATATCACTGAACAGATCAAACTCGGCATCCAGCTGCTGTAGGTGTTTGACGAACAGTTCGCGTTTGGCGTTCACGCCATCCAGCACCGCCGGGGTATTGATCAGATCGAAAGCGGCGTTGGCGACCGCGCAGGCCAGCGGGTTGCCGCCGTAGGTTGAGCCATGGGAACCCGCATGGAAGGCGCTGGCGATCTCGTGGGTAGTCAACATGGCGCTGACCGGGAAACCGCCGCCCAGCGCTTTGGCGCTGGTGAGAATATCCGGGGTTACGCCATAGTGCATATAGGCAAACAGCGATCCGGTACGCCCCATTCCGCACTGCACTTCATCAAAGACTAACAGCGCCTGGTGTTGTTCGCACAGTTCGCGCAGCCCCTGCAGGAACGCCGGCGTCGCTGCCGTCACGCCGCCTTCGCCCTGAATCGGCTCCACCACCACCGCGCAGGTGTGGTCATCCATCACCGCTTTTACCGCCTGTAGGTCGTTGAAGGGAACATGGACAATATCCGCCGGTTTCGGGCCGAAACCATCGGAGTACTTCGGCTGCCCGCCGACGGAGACGGTAAACAGGGAGCGACCATGAAAGGCATTATGGAAAGCGATGATTTTGGTTTTGTACGGGCTATGGCGGGTCACCGCATAGTGACGCGCCAGCTTAAAGGCCGTTTCATTGGCTTCGGTACCGGAGTTCATAAACACCACTCGCTCGGCGAAGGTGGCATCGACAAGTTTACGTCCCAGGCGCAGCGCTGGCTCATTGGTAAAGACGTTGCTGGTATGCCACAGCGTTTCGCCCTGCTCGTGGAGCGCCGCCACCAGCGCCGGGTGGCAATGGCCGAGCGCCGTCACCGCGATACCGCCGGCGAAATCAACATACTCTTTGCCCTGCTGATCCCAGACGCGGCTGCCTTTTCCCTTTACCGGGATGAATTCTGCCGGTGCATAAATTGGCAAAATAACTTCATCGAATGTGGCGCGGGTGATTGCCGGTTGTTCAGTTGCCATGTCTTGCCCATCCCTCTTCGTTATGCAGATGCGATTATGATAATCTAATCACAAAATATGCATAAAAAATCAGTCAATGGCAACCGAAATCACCGCTTAATAAAGTTCGCCAGCAATTGATGGCCCTGTTCGCTGAGGATGCTTTCCGGATGGAACTGCACGCCCTCGAGATCCCAGTCGCGATGACGGATCCCCATAATCTCACCGCTGGCGCTGCGGGCGGTGACGATAAACTCAGGCGGCAGCGTCGGCGGGTCAATCACCAGCGAATGATAGCGGGTCACCGTCAAAGGATTATTCAGCCCCAGAAACACCCCTTCGCCGTTATGCTCGATAAGCGAGGTTTTTCCATGCATCACCTGCGCCGCCCGCACAATGGTCGCGCCAAACGCCTGGGCTATCGCCTGATGCCCGAGGCAGACGCCCAGCAGCGGCGTTTTCCCTGCATAGTGACGGATTACCGCGAGGGAAATCCCCGCTTCATCCGGCGTACAGGGACCAGGCGAAATCACTATCTTCTCCGGCGCCAGCGACGCTATCTCCTCCAGCGTCAACGCATCGTTGCGCCTGACCAGCACTTCCGCCCCCAGTTCGCAAAAGTACTGATACAGATTCCAGGTGAAAGAGTCATAGTTATCGATAAGCAGGATCATAGCGGCTCCGGAACAATCAAACCGGGCTATTCTACTCAGATTCCCGCGCTTCGCTTACCACTTTGCGAAAGATCGCCGCCAGCGGGTCCGGATCGCCCATCGCGCCCTGCTGACAGGCGGTGCTCCAGGCGGCAGGATCGACGTCACGCCAGTCAAGAAGGTAGCCGGCATGTATCGCCAGCTGTTCAAAGAAAATGCGCTGGGTCAGGCCATTGCCGAGACGAAAAGGGTGCAGCACATTAATTTCACCATAGAACCAGCTCAGGCGTTCGATAAAGGTATCCCGCGGCAGGCCGCAGAGATAATCCTCCTGCTCCAGGGCCTGCATCAGGGCGTTCCCCTCCTCTTCGATGCGGCCAAAGTGGCAGAACGGCGTATCGCCCAGGTAGAGGTTCACTTCACGCAGCCTACCCGCCCAGTCAAACAGATCCTGATACAGCTGATGATGAATAGCGCACAGATAGGGTAAGCCGCGCACCCGCGGGCCCAGCGGCAGGGTGGCCGCCCGCAGGGACGTCATCTCCAGGGCAGCCTGCTGCAGCGTTTTAGCCTGGCGGATGCCGAGGCGGTTGCGCAGGACGTTCAGCGCCGGATAGAGGTAAGGATCGCGTTCATCGCCAAATTTATCGCTCATACTCCCTCCGCAGCGTCGCGAGGCGAGCCTGCGCCTCCTCGGCAGTCAGCGTAACCAGCGGCACCGATACGCCTTCGAGGCGACGGCTGGCCTGAAAATTGCTATTACGTGTCTGTTCCCAGAGCCGGGATTTTTGCTTATCGGTGAGTGGACGCATCGTCGCCCCCCTTATCGTCCCCTGTGTGCCACAAGTATAAGCAGCAATTACAGGTTATGCCGGGAGGCAACCGGGCGCGGCGATAAACCACCGCGCCGCGGGAGGATTAGGGCAGCACTTTCGCAGAGAGGATAACAACCGGTTTAGTCGGCACATTCTGGTATGGGCCGACGTTATGAGTCTGGACCTGGGAGATCTTATCCGCAACGTCCATGCCTTTGACTACCTTGCCAAACACCGCATAGCCAAAGTCGCGCTGGCCATGGTCGAGGAAGGCGTTATCCGCCACGTTGATAAAGAACTGGCTGGTGGCGCTATCCTGATCGGCGGTACGCGCCATCGCGATGGTGCCGCGGGTGTTGCGCAGGCCGTTGTCTGCTTCATTCTTGATCGGCGGGTTAGGCTGTTTCTGCTGCATCTGCTCGTTAAAGCCGCCGCCCTGCACCATGAATCCCGGGATCACGCGGTGGAAGGTGGTGTTGTTGTAGAAGCCGCTGTTAACGTACTTCAGGAAGTTATCCACGGAAATCGGGGCTTTCTGGCTGTTTAACTCAAGCTCAATGTTACCTGCCGAGGTGGTCAGCAGCACATGCGGATCGCCCTTTGCCGCCATGGCCGGGGAGAAAGCTGAAATGGCGAAAACGGCAGCCATCGCCGCCAGTGTTGATTTGAGCATGGAAATTCCTTAACGGAGCAGAATAAAAGCGAGTGCCTTGATTCTAAAGAGCCTTTGCATCCTGGGCCAGCCTTTTACCAAATTTTACTTAGCTGTAATAATTGTAACCGCGCAAACGTTCTCCCTGGCGTCGAAAAAAGCGTGATGCAAGTCACATTAAAACATGCAAAAGATAACGTATTTCACAATAAACATTTAATTACATCACCTGAACGACTAAAATCTGTCCGCCCGGCGCAGCGTCAACGCGCTTTACCTTTCTATTCACAGGCCAGTCATGACTAACAGCAACCGTATTAAGCTCACATGGATCAGCTTCTTCTCCTACGCCCTGACCGGCGCGTTGGTGATCGTCACCGGGATGGTGATGGGTAACATTGCGGATTATTTCCATCTGCCCGTTTCCAGTATGAGCAACACCTTTACCTTTCTGAACGCCGGTATTCTGATCTCCATTTTCCTCAATGCCTGGCTGATGGAGATCGTGCCGCTGAAAACTCAGCTGCGTTTTGGCTTTATTTTAATGGTGCTGGCGGTGGCCGGCCTGATGCTCAGCCACAGCCTGGCGCTGTTCTCCGCGTCGATGTTCGTTCTCGGCCTGGTCAGCGGGATCACCATGTCGATCGGGACCTTCCTGATCACCCATATGTATGAAGGCCGTCAGCGCGGGGCGCGTCTGCTGTTTACCGACTCCTTCTTTAGCATGGCGGGAATGATTTTTCCGATGGTCGCCGCGGTCCTGCTGGCGCGCAGCATCGAGTGGTACTGGGTCTACGCCTGTATCGGTCTGGTGTATGTCGCTATTTTCGTCCTGACATTCGGCTGTGACTTCCCGGTGCTCGGCAAAAAAGCGCAGAGCGAAAACAGCCAGCCGGTGGTGAAAGAGAAGTGGGGCATCGGCGTGCTGTTCCTCTCCGTCGCGGCGCTGTGCTACATCCTCGGTCAGCTGGGCTTTATCTCCTGGGTACCGGAATATGCCAAGAGCCTGGGCATGAGCCTCGGCGATGCCGGTAAACTGGTGAGCGATTTCTGGATGTCCTACATGATCGGCATGTGGTCATTCAGCTTTATCCTGCGCTTCTTCGACCTGCAGCGCATCTTAACCGTCCTCGCCGGCCTCGCGACGGTGCTGATGTACCTGTTTATCAATGGTTCGCCGGAGCATATGCCGTGGTTTATTCTGACACTGGGCTTCTTCTCCAGCGCCATCTACACCTCGATCATTACGCTCGGTTCGCAGCAAACTAAAGTCGCTTCACCAAAGCTGGTGAACTTTATCCTCACCTGCGGCACCATCGGCACCATGCTGACTTTCGTGGTCACCGGCCCGATTGTGGCTGCCAGCGGTCCGCTGGCAGCGCTGCACACCGCTAACGGCCTCTACGCCGTGGTGTTCGTGATGTGCTTTATCCTCGGCTTCGTCTCCCGTCACCGCCAGAACAACGCGCAGGCGGCGTCTCACTAAGCCTTCGGCCCCTTTGCGTCCGCAAGGGGGCTGTTCCTCATAAAAGAGAGCGCCTCGCCACCGCGGTCGGTCTGGATCCAGGTTTGCGCCAGCTGGGTAATCGCGATCACCCTTCCCTGGCGAATTGACCAGCGCACAGGCACCTGGCAGCGTACCGCCTCAAAGCCATTCTCCGCCGGGAGGATGATCAGGTTAGCCGGGTTGCCGCTGACGATGCCGTAATCGGTCAGGCCAAACGTGCGGGCGCTGTTGTCAGTGATAAGCTGCAGGCCGTCGTTAATCTGCTGGTAGCCCATCAGCTGGCAAACGTGCAGCCCCATATGCAGGACCTGCAGCATATTACCGGTCCCCAGCGGGTACCACGGGTCAAAGACATCATCATGACCAAAGCAAACGTTGATCCCCGCCGCCATCAGCTCCTTCACCCGGGTAATGCCCCGTCGCTTCGGGTAGTCGTCAAACCGGCCCTGCAGATGAATATTGACCAGCGGATTGGCGACAAAGTTGATGCCGGAGAGCTTTAGCAGGCGGAACAGGCGCGAGGTATAGGCGCCATTATAGGAGTGCATGGCGGTGGTATGGCTGGCCGTCACCCGCGGCCCTATCCCCGCCTTCAGCGCCAGCGCGGCAACGGTTTCAACAAAGCGCGACTGTTCATCGTCAATTTCATCGCAGTGAATATCCAGCGGGCGGTCATATTTCTGCGCCAGTCGAAAGGCGATATGCAGCGATTCCACCCCATATTCACGGGTGAACTCAAAGTGCGGGATCGCCCCGACGACATCCGCCCCCAGCTTCAGGGCCTCTTCCAGCAGCGCCTCGCCGTTGGGGTAAGAGAGGATCCCCTCCTGCGGAAAAGCGACAATCTGCAGCTCGACCCATGGCGCCACCTCCTTTTTGACCTCCAGCATCGCCTTCAGCGCCGTCAACGTTGGATCGGAGACATCGACATGGGTACGGACAAACTGCACGCCGTTGGCGATCTGCCACTTGAGGGTTTTCCACGCCCGGGCTTTAACGTCCTCATGGCTGAGCAGCGCTTTCCGCTCCGCCCAGCGCTCAATCCCCTCGAACAGGGTGCCGGACTGGTTCCAGTTCGGCTCACCGGCCGTCTGGGTGGTATCCAGATGGATATGCGGCTCAATAAAAGGCGGGATCGCCAGGCCGCCGCGAGCGTTCAGCACCTCGTAGCTTTCGTCCCGCGCCTCCCCCATCGGTGTGATCTCGCCAAAGCGGCCCTTATCTATCGCTATCTGCCACAGGCCGTCGCGGTCTGCCAGGCGTACGTTCTGAATCAACCAAAGCGGCGCTGCTGTCATATCACCCTCTCTATTCAATACGGCTTGTTTTCTACTCAACCCCAATCGCGACCCACCCAATTCTTGTACACAAAATCGGCAAAAAGGAAAAGCCAGCGTTTTCCACAACTTAGAAAATTACAGACAAATCAATTATATACCCATTAAGTGGTAGGTGAAGTTGTCATTGATTTGCATCAATAAGCCTGATGGCTGAATCGTTAAGGTAGGCGGTAATAGAAAAGAAATCGAGGCAAAAATGAGCAAAGTCAGAATCGCTATTATCGGTAACGGCATGGTTGGCCATCGCTTTATCGAAGAGCTTCTCGATAAGGCGCCTACCGGACAGTTCGACATTACCGTGTTCTGTGAAGAACCGCGTATCGCCTACGACCGTGTCCACCTGTCGTCTTATTTCTCCCACCATACCGCAGAAGAGCTGTCGCTGGTCCGCGAAGGTTTCTATGAGAAACACGGCGTCAAGGTGCTGGTCGGCGAACGGGCCATCACCATCAACCGCCAGGAGAAAGTGATCCACTCCAGCGCCGGGCGCACGGTGTTCTACGACAAGCTGATTATGGCGACCGGCTCATACCCCTGGATCCCGCCGATTAAAGGCGCGGAAACTCAGGATTGCTTCGTCTATCGCACCATTGAAGATCTTAACGCCATTGAATCCTGCGCCCGTCGCAGCAAACGCGGCGCGGTGGTCGGCGGCGGCCTGCTCGGCCTGGAAGCCGCAGGCGCCCTGAAAAACCTCGGTGTCGAAACCCATGTTATCGAATTCGCGCCGATGCTGATGGCCGAGCAGCTCGACCAGATGGGCGGCGAGCAGCTGCGGCGCAAAATTGAAAGCATGGGCGTGAAAGTTCACACCAGCAAAAACACCAAAGAGATCGTTCAGCAGGGTACCGAGGCGCGCAAAACCATGCGCTTCGCCGACGGTAGCGAGCTGCAGGTCGATTTCATCGTCTTCTCTACCGGGATCCGCCCGCGCGATAAACTGGCCACCCAGTGCGGACTGGCGGTTGCCCAGCGCGGCGGCATCATGGTCAACGATAGCTGCCAGACCTCCGACCCGGATATCTATGCCATCGGCGAATGCGCCAGCTGGAACAACCGCGTGTATGGCCTCGTCGCGCCGGGTTATAAAATGGCCCAGGTGGCCGTCGACCACCTCCTCGGCAGTGAAAACAGCTTCACCGGCGCTGACCTCAGCGCCAAGCTGAAGCTGCTGGGTGTAGACGTGGGCGGTATCGGCGATGCCCACGGCCGCACGCCGGGCGCCCGCAGCTACGTCTATCTCGACGAAAGCAAAGAAGTTTATAAGCGTCTGATCGTCAGCGCCGATAACAAAACCCTGCTCGGCGCGGTGCTGGTCGGCGACACCAGCGACTACGGCAACCTGCTGCAGCTGGTGCTGAACGCCATCGAGTTGCCAGAGAATCCGGATTCGCTGATCCTCCCGGCCCACGCCGGCAGCGGCAAGCCGTCGATCGGCGTCGATAAACTGCCGGACAGCGCGCAAATCTGCTCCTGCTTCGACGTCAGTAAAGGCGACCTGATCGCCGCCATCAACAAAGGCTGCCATACCGTCGCGGCGCTGAAAGCGGAAACCAAGGCCGGTACCGGCTGCGGCGGCTGTATCCCGTTGGTCACCCAGGTGCTCAACGCCGAGCTGGCAAAACAGGGTATCGAGGTCAACAACAACCTGTGCGAACATTTCGCTTACTCCCGCCAGGAGCTGTTCCACCTGATCCGCGTGGAAGGCATCAAAACCTTCGACGAACTGCTGGCCAAACACGGCCAGGGCTACGGTTGTGAAGTGTGTAAACCGACCGTCGGCTCCCTGCTGGCCTCCTGCTGGAATGAGTACATCCTCAAGCCTCAGCACACGCCGCTGCAGGACACCAACGACAACTTCCTCGCCAACATCCAGAAAGATGGCACCTACTCGGTCATTCCGCGCTCCGCGGGCGGCGAAATCACGCCGGAAGGGCTGGTCGCCGTGGGCCGTATCGCTCGTGAATTCAATCTGTACACCAAAATCACCGGTTCCCAGCGCATCGGCCTGTTTGGCGCGCAGAAAGACGACCTGCCGGAGATCTGGCGGCAGCTGATTGAAGCGGGCTTCGAAACCGGCCACGCCTACGCCAAAGCGCTGCGTATGGCGAAAACCTGCGTCGGCAGCACCTGGTGCCGCTACGGGGTCGGCGACAGCGTCGGCTTCGGCGTCGAACTGGAAAACCGCTACAAAGGCATCCGTACGCCGCACAAAATGAAGTTCGGCGTCTCCGGCTGTACCCGCGAATGTGCGGAAGCCCAGGGCAAAGACGTCGGGATCATCGCCACCGAGAAAGGCTGGAACCTGTACGTGTGCGGTAACGGCGGGATGAAGCCGCGCCATGCCGATCTGCTGGCCGCGGACCTCGATCGCGAGAAGCTGATTAAGTATCTCGACCGCTTTATGATGTTCTACATCCGCACCGCCGATAAGCTGACCCGCACCGCGCCGTGGCTGGACAACATGGAAGGCGGGATCGACTATCTGCGCAGCGTCATCATCGATGACAAGCTCGGTCTGAACGACCATCTGGAAGAGGAGCTGGCTCGCCTGCGCGCCGCCTTCGCCTGCGAGTGGACCGAGACCGTCAATAACCCGGCGGCGCAGACCCGCTTCAAACACTTTATCAACAGCGACCAGCGCGACCCGAACGTTCAGGTTGTGCCGGAACGTGACCAGCATCGCCCGGCCACGCCGTATGAGCGCATCCCGGTTACTCTGGTGGAGGAAAAAGCATGAGCCAGTGGGTAAACATCTGCAACATTGACGACATCCTGCCCGCCACCGGCGTCTGCGCCCTGCTCGGTCAGCAGCAGGTGGCGATCTTCCGTCCCTATCATGACGACAGGGTGTTCGCCATCAGCAACATTGATCCGTTCTTTAACGCCAGCGTACTGTCTCGCGGCATTATCGCCGAGCATGACGGCGCCCTGTGGGTTGCCAGCCCGCTGAAAAAACAACGTTTCCGCCTGAGCGACGGCCTGTGTATGGAAGATGCCAGCCACTCTATCGCCCGTTTCGACGCCCGGGTAAAAGACGGCCACGTTCAGCTTAAGGCGTGAGTCCCGCATCCTCCCCCCGGCCACGGGGGGAGATATAAGTAACACTTCTGACCGACAGCGCATGAGTGCGGGATATGTCGCATGTTTTGTATTACCTTTGCTGCTATTCTACGACCACTCATTTTCTACCCCTTATTTTTATGAGGTTATTCTGTGGATCACTTACCCATATTCTGCCAGTTGCGCCAGCGTGATTGTTTACTGGTTGGCGGCGGGGATGTCGCCGAACGCAAGGCCCGTCTGCTGCTGGATGCTGGCGCAAACGTCACGGTCAATGCGCTCGACTTTACCCCGCAGTTTCATGTGTGGGCCGATTCACAGATGCTAACCCTGGTGCAGGGGGAGTTTATCCCCTCGCTGCTGGACAACTGCTGGCTGGCCATCGCCGCTACCGATAATGAGACGGTGAACCAGCAGGTCAGCGACGCGGCCGAAGCGCGGCGTATCTTCTGTAACGTGGTGGATGCCCCGCGCCAGGCCAGCTTTATCATGCCGTCCATTATCGACCGCTCGCCGCTGATGGTCGCCGTCTCCTCGGGCGGGACATCCCCGGTGCTGGCGCGCCTGTTGCGCGAGAAGCTGGAGTCAGTCTTACCCCTGCATCTTGGCCAGCTGGCCCGCTACGCCGGCCATCTGCGCGCGCGCGTGAAGCAGCAGTTTGCCACCGTAGGCGAACGCCGCCGCTTCTGGGAGAAGCTGTTCGTTAACGACCGGCTGGCGCAGTCGCTGGCCAATGACGATCGGCAGGCGGTGGCGGATACCACCGAGCAGCTGCTGACCGAGCCGTTAGAGCATCGCGGCGAGGTCGTCCTGGTTGGCGCCGGCCCTGGTGACGCCGGGCTGCTAACGCTCAAGGGCCTGCAGCAGATCCAGCAGGCCGACGTGGTGGTCTATGACCGGCTGGTCTCCGACGACATTATGAATCTGGTGCGCCGCGATGCCGACCGGGTGTTCGTCGGCAAGCGCTCAGGCTATCACTGCGTGCCGCAGGAGGAGATCAACCAGATCCTGCTGCGCGAAGCGCAAAAAGGAAGACGCGTGGTCCGGCTGAAAGGCGGCGATCCCTTTATCTTTGGCCGCGGCGGAGAGGAGCTGGAGACCCTCTGCGAGGCGGGGATCCCCTTCTCGGTTGTGCCCGGCATCACCGCCGCCTCCGGCTGCTCCGCCTACTCGGGGATCCCGTTGACCCATCGCGATTTCGCCCAGGGCGTCCGCCTGGTCACCGGCCATCTGAAAACCGGCGGCGAGCTGGACTGGGCGAACCTGGCGGTGGAGAAGCAGACCCTGGTGTTCTACATGGGTCTGAACCAGGCGCCGGCGATCCGCGAGAAGCTTATCGCCCACGGCATGGCGGAAGATATGCCTGCCGCCATCGTCGAGAACGGCACCGCCGTGACGCAAAAAGTGGTCAGCGGCACCTTAGGACAGCTAGATATTCTGGCGCAGCAGATGGCCAGCCCGGCGCTGATCATTGTCGGCCGCGTGGTCGGTCTGCGGGATAAACTGAACTGGTTTTCGAACCATTAACCTTCGCCTGACGGCGTGAACGACAGGCATAAAAAAGGGCGGGATAATCCCGCCCTTTTTAGCTGTTGCGTCGCTTACGGCTTGGCGACAAAGCCAATCGCTTCGTATACCGCTTTCAGGGTTTGAGAAGCCCGCGCGCTGGCCTTTTCTGCGCCGTCCTTCATCACCTGATTGAGAAACGCTTCGTCGTTACGGAAACGGTGATAGCGCTCCTGCAGGTCAATCAGCATGCCCGATACCGCTTCGGCGACTTCGCCTTTCAGGTGGCCATACATTTTGCCTTCGAAATGCTGCTCCAGCTCAGGAATGGTTTTCCCGGTGACCGCGGAGAGGATATCCAGCAGGTTGGAGACGCCCGCTTTCTCTTTCAGGTCGTAGCGCACCACCGGCGGCTCGTCGGAGTCGGTGACCGCACGTTTGATCTTCTTGACCACCGATTTCGGGTCTTCCAGCAGGCCGATGACGTTGTTGCGGTTGTCGTCGGACTTGGACATCTTTTTCGTCGGCTCCAGCAGCGACATCACGCGCGCGCCGGATTTAGGGATAAACGGCTCAGGCACTTTAAAAATATCGCCGTAGATAGCGTTAAAACGCTGGGCGATATCGCGGCTCAGTTCAAGGTGCTGTTTCTGATCTTCGCCCACCGGAACCTGGTTGGTCTGGTACAGCAGAATGTCAGCGGCCATCAGTACCGGATAATCAAACAGACCGGCGTTGATGTTCTCCGCGTAGCGCGCGGACTTGTCTTTAAACTGGGTCATGCGGCTCAGTTCGCCGAAATAGGTGTAGCAGTTCAGCGCCCAGCCTAACTGGGCATGTTCCGGCACGTGAGACTGAACGAAAATAGTGCTTTTCTGCGGGTCGATGCCGCAGGCCAGATACAGCGCCAGGGTGTCCAGCGTCGCCTTACGCAGCTGCTGCGGATCCTGGCGCACGGTGATGGCGTGCTGGTCCACGATGCAATAGATGCAGTGGTAATCGTCCTGCATGTTTACCCACTGACGCAGCGCACCCATGTAGTTGCCAATGGTCAGTTCACCTGAGGGCTGTGCGCCACTAAAAACGATGGGCTTAGTCATGTTTCAATTCCTGAGTTTCACTGTGCGGTAACCCGAGAGCGGGTAAGAGTTCATTAAACTGGTCGAAGAGATAGTCCGGCTCGCTCAGCGCAAGCGGTTCGCCATAGTTATAGCCGTAGGTCAGGCCAACAGAGCAGCAGCCTGCCGCTTTGGCCGCCTGAATATCATTACGGGAATCGCCGACGAACAGCAGCACCTCCGGCGTCAGGCCGAGCTTTTGCGCCACCAGCAGCAGCGGTTCCGGATGCGGCTTTTTGTTCTGTACGTCATCGCCGCCGATCACCACGGTAAAGTATTTCGCCATATCGAGCGCGTCCAGCAGCGGGGCGACGAACGGCGTCGGCTTATTGGTCACCAGCGCCAGCGGCAGGCCTTTGGCCTGCAGCGCGCCGAGCGTATCGGCCACTGCCGGAAACAGGAAACTGCCCTCTTCCGCCGCTTCGGCGTAATAGCGGTCAAACAGTTTACGCAAAATGCGCAGCTGTTCGTCTTGCGGAATATCATGATCGTCGACGGAAGGCTTGCCCATCGCCGCACGTAACGTTGCACGCTCCTGGCGAGCCCAGGTCAGCGCCCGCTCCATCAGAACATCGGCGCCGTTGCCGATCCAGGTCACGACGCGTTCTTCTCCCGCCACCGGCAGCTCCAGGGCGTAGAGGGCGTTATCAACGGCGGCGGTCAGACCCGGCGCGCTGTCCACCAGCGTGCCGTCGAGATCAAACGCGATGCCGCGGATCGCCTGTAATTTATCCATGACTCACCTTCGCTAATTCATTACGCATGTGATCAATGACTTTCTTGTAGTCCGGCTGGCCGAAGATCGCCGAACCGGCAACGAACATATCAGCGCCCGCCGCGGCGATTTCGCCGATATTGCTCGCTTTCACTCCGCCATCCACTTCCATGCGAATGTCGTAGCCGGACGCATCGATGCGCTGGCGCACTTCACGCAGTTTATCCAGCGTCTGCGGAATAAAGGACTGGCCG
This sequence comes from Klebsiella sp. C239, assembly GCF_048822715.1. Lineage (NCBI taxonomy): Bacteria > Pseudomonadati > Pseudomonadota > Gammaproteobacteria > Enterobacterales > Enterobacteriaceae > Klebsiella > Klebsiella sp. C239. The sequence continues at coordinate 30,708 of NZ_JBMEZK010000006.1, forward strand.
CCAAAGCCCGGGTTAACCGACATCAGCAGGATCACGTCCAGCTTATCCATCACGTAATCGAGATAGCTCAGCGGCGTCGCGGGGTTAAACACCAGGCCCGCTTTGCAGCCGTGCTCTTTGATAAGCTGCAGGCTGCGGTCGACGTGTTCGGAGGCTTCCGGGTGGAAGGTGATGATGCTGGCGCCAGCTTCGGCAAAATCAGGAATGATGCGGTCGACCGGCTTCACCATCAGGTGGACGTCGATCGGCGCGGTAATACCGTAGTTACGCAGCGACTTCAGCACCATCGGGCCAATCGTCAGGTTCGGCACGTAGTGGTTGTCCATGACGTCGAAGTGCACGACATCCGCACCCGCCGCCAGCGCCTTCGCGGTATCCTCACCCAGCCGGGCAAAATCAGCCGACAGAATCGAAGGGGCAATCAAATACTGCTTCATCCGCATCTCCTTGAAATTTATTTGGTCTTAGGCGGACGGTAGAGCGCTAAGAGCTCGTCCACCTTTTTACGCGTACCACCGTTGCTGCTGATGCTGCGCCGAACCTTCACAATATGCGTTTCTGCCGCGTTTTTATACCACTCCTGCGTCAACGGCGTGCGGTGGTTGGAAATCAGCACCGGGATCCGTTTCTTCATCAGCGATTCCGCCTTTTGCGCCAGCAGCACCTGTTGCTCCAGGTTGAAGCTGTTGGTGTGGTAGGCGGTAAAGTTCGCCGTCGCCGTCAACGGCGCATAGGGCGGATCGCAATACACCACCGTGCGGCTATCCGCACGCTGCATGCACTCTTCATAAGATTCGCAGTAAAACTCAGCGTTTTGCGCCTTGTCGGCAAAATGATAGAGCTCAGCCTCGGGGAAATAGGGCTTCTTATAGCGGCCAAACGGCACATTGAATTCGCCGCGCAAATTGTAGCGACACAGGCCGTTGTAGCCGTGACGGTTCAGATACAGGAACAGCACCGCGCGACGCAGCGGATCCTGGCTCTGGTTGAATTCATCACGGTACTGGTAGTAGCGCTCAGCGACGTTGTTTTCCGGGGTAAACATCTCGCGGGCGGCAGCGACATACTCGTCGGTGCGCAATTTGACGATGTTGTACAGGCCGATTAAATCACTGTTGATATCCGCGAGGATATAACGAGAAAAGTCGGTATTGAGAAATACCGACCCGGCGCCCACAAAGGGCTCGATTAAGCACTCACCTTCCGGCAAATGCTTTTTAATATCGTCAAGCAGGGGGTACTTCCCCCCTGCCCACTTTAGAAAAGCGCGATTCTTTTTCATGCTGCCTAACTAATTACACATTCTCCGGCTGTGGAGAAAGCTCCGACAGCATCCTGCGCTTAAGACTACCCCACGGCATTATTTCAGATCAGCCTGAACCTGATGCAGTGGTTTTGCCCATGGATTTTTCGCCTGCACGTCCGGCGGCAGCGAGGTGACCGCGCGTTTCGCTTCATCTTTCGATGAATAGATACCGCTCACCAGCACGTACCACGGTTGGCCGTTACGCGACGTTTCATAGACAACATATCTGTCCAGCTTCTCTTTCTTCGCCCAGTTATTCAGGTTTTCATAGTTAGAGGAGCTGCTGAGCTGCAGGGTATAGTTACCCGACGGCGCAGATTTCATCGAGCTGACGTCACCTGCCGTTTTACCGCTCTTCGCCGCCGGCGCTGCCGCGGCTGCCGTTGCGGCTGGCGCTGCGGTCGTCGCGGTCGTGGCTGGTTTGCTCTGCGCGGTGGCTGCCGGTTTACTTTCGCTGACGGTCGTTTTCGCCGGAGCGGTAGTGGCCGCGCTTTCAACATGCTTCGGCTGGACCGGTTTCGTTTCTACCGGCGCTTTCGCCACCGCCTGTGGTTTCGGCTGCGGCTTCGCTTCGATGACGGTGTGCTTACGCTCGGCCGGACGCGACGTTGCAGCCGTCTGACGTTCGGTCGTCTGGCGCGGCGCCGCGGCGCCACTGGCGCCATTACGGATCGGCGCGACGGTTGCCGGTTCAGTTGGCAGCGTCGAGTTAGCTACGGCGCCGTCCAGCTGGCCCTGCTGCTGGGTCAGCGCGTTATTCAGATCGCCCTGAACTTCAACACGCTGCTGGCCCTGCGGCTCTGTCGCTGCCTGGCCCTGGGTCGGGTTCGCGGCAATAGGCGGTACCGTGACGTCCTGCTGTGTGGTGGTATTGGCGGCTGTCTGATCCTGGCCGGCAGCTGGCGTGCTGGCGGACTGGTCGTCAGACAGATTAATGCTCTTCTCGCCGGAAGCGGTCTGCTGGCTGGACGAAGATGGCGATTTCAGCGCGGAACCGATACCTACGATTAACAGCAACAGCACCAGAATCCCCACGCCCATCATGATGTACTGGCGGGAAGCGGGTTTCGCCGGCGCTTTTTTACGCTTACGCGGACGACGCTCTACAGGCTGCTCTTCGAGCATCTCCTCATCTTCCGCATCCAGTTCTTCTTCGAACTCTTCCTCTTCACGCTCACGACGGGCCTTGCCGGCGCGCGTCGGACGGCCTTCATCGGCATCAAGATCAACATCGTCAAAATTGATCTGCGGATCGGCATCACGCTCGGAAGACTGACGGGAACGACCAGCACGACGATCGTTGCGATCGGCTTTCATATCGTCTTCTGGTTTGAAATCATCCATTTAACACCCCACTAAAAGGCTTATGCTCACGATTATTGCACATCACCCGAAATGATAACGCCGCGCGAACGCGGCCAGACCTTCTTATTGTTGCGCCTGCTGAGTATCAGCAATCGCGCCAAGAACCACATCATGCGGCACTCCGCCGCGCAGCTCGCTGCTTCCTATTGCGAGCGGGAGCACCAGCCGCATTTCGCCAGCCAGTACTTTCTTATCGCGCATCATATGGGGCAAATACGCCTGCGCACTCATTTCCTGCGGGCCGCGTACCGGTAAACCTGCACGCTTGAGCAGATCGATAAGGCGCTGAGTATCCTGCGCGCGGAACTGCCCCAGCCGCTCGGACGTATGCGCCGCCATCACCATACCTGCCGCCACCGCTTCGCCGTGCAGCCAGTTACCGTAGCCCATTTCAGCCTCGATAGCATGGCCGAAGGTATGTCCAAGATTGAGTAAAGCACGTAACCCGGTTTCACGCTCGTCGGCAGCCACAACTTCCGCTTTCAGCTCACAGCAACGGCGAATGCAGTACGCCATGGCCTTTTCATCCAGCGCCAGCAGGGCATCAATGTTGTTTTCCAGCCAGCTGAAGAATGCGCCGTCGAGGATCACCCCATACTTGATGACCTCAGCCAGTCCGGAAGCGAGTTCGCGCTTCGGAAGCGTCTTCAGACAGTTAAGATCAACCACCACGGAAACCGGCTGCCAGAAGGCGCCAATCATGTTTTTGCCGAGAGGGTGGTTCACTGCGGTTTTGCCGCCGACCGACGAGTCGACCTGCGACAGCAAGGTGGTAGGGACCTGGATAAAACGCACGCCGCGCTGATAGCTTGCCGCGGCGAAACCGGTTAAATCACCGATAACACCGCCGCCGAGCGCCACCAGCGTGGTGTCGCGGCCATGGGGTTTTTGTAACAGCGCGGTAAATACGGTATCCATCACCGCCAGGCTTTTATACTGCTCGCCGTCGGGCAGGATCACGCTGTCAACGTTGACCCCTGCCTGCTCCAGCGCAGAGCGGACGGTATCCAGATAAAGCGGCGCCAGCGTTTCGTTGGTGACCAGCATAGCCTGGTCGCCCGACTTGAGTGGCAGGAAGGAAGCTGGATCGTTAAACAAACCAGCCGCGATGGTAATCGGGTAACTACGTTCCCCGAGGGTAACAGTAAGCCTCTCCATAACGCGACATCCACCTCAATGACTTTTACTCTGACGCACTTTTATTAAGCCAGAATCAGTTGCTTTCCAGCATATGAATAATCTGGTTCGCGACGACTTTCGCACTCTGATCGTCTGTGCGGATAGTCACATCGGCGATCTCTTCATACAGCGGGTTACGCTCGTCAGCCAGCGCTTCCAGTACTTCACGAGGCGGCGCATCGACTTGTAGCAAAGGACGCTTTTTATCGCGCTGCGTACGGGCCAACTGCTTCTCGATCGTTGTTTCCAGGTAGACCACCACGCCGCGGGCGGAGAGACGGTTACGCGTTTCACGGGATTTTACAGAGCCGCCGCCAGTCGCCAGCACAATCCCCTGTTTTTCCGTCAACTCATTGATAATTTTTTCTTCACGGTCGCGGAAGCCTTCTTCGCCTTCAACATCGAAGACCCAGCCCACATCAGCGCCAGTGCGTTTCTCAATCTCTTGATCAGAATCGTAAAATTCCATGTTGAGCTGTTGGGCTAACTGGCGCCCAATAGTGCTTTTGCCGGCACCCATAGGCCCAACCAGAAAGATATTGCGTTTCTCTGCCATTTTTTCGGTACTACTAAGACTATTCGTTAATGATAAACCCGCTTCGCAGACACCCAGCGCCGCAGGGCATGAACTGAAACCTCATATGCAATAGAGCGAGAGTCAGACTAAAAATTATCTCAATACTCCGGCTGGTTTGGCAACTGAATAAAATCGCCGGACAATAAAGGGAGGATTGATGTCGTACCCGACTCTCAAATCGGTACCCCTTGTATGCTAAATCCGTCCTCACGTCAAACACCTGAAACGTGTTTAGCATGAAAAACCTGCTTAACGTACTGCCAGAATCCGTGGCGTAATAAAGACAACCAGTTCACGGCGTTCATTATCTTTCCCGTCGCGGCGAAACAGACGCCCCAGCACCGGGATATCGCCAAGCAGCGGGACGCTGTCGCGGGCGGTTTTGTTTTTCTGCGAAAAGATGCCGCCCAATGCCAGGGTCTCGCCGCTGCGGACTTCCACCAGGGTCTCGATCTCCTGTTTATCAATGGCCAGCGCCTCGCCGTTATCCTGCTTCAGCACCTGGCCTGGCGTGTTCTCGCTTATTCGCAGCTTCAACCGCACTCTCCCCTGCTGCAGCACCGTCGGCGTCACCTCCATGCCCAGCACCGCCTCTTTAAACTCCACCGACGTGGCGCCGCTTTCACCGCTGGAGACCTGATAGGGGATCTCGCTCCCCTGCTTGATGCTGGCGGGCTGCATATGGGAGGCGAGCAAACGAGGACTGGCGATAATCTCGACCTGCTGCTTGCGCTCCAGCGCGGAAAGCTCCAGCTCAAGCAAGCGCCCGTTAATTTTGCCGATGTTAAAGCCTGCGCGGGTGCTGGCATCGTTGACCGACACATCGCTGCTTAGGGTGGTGATGTGCCCGGATCCCGGGGTGCTTTCAGCCTCCGCCAGCCGCCACTTCACCCCCAGTTCACGCAGGCTGGTTTCGCTCATCGACACGATATGGGCGGCCAGCTCCACCTGTCCGACCGGCAGATCCATCTCCTGCGCCCAGGCCTTCAGCGCCGGCAGATGCCGCGCATCATCGCGGATCAGCAGCCGATTGGTCCGCTTGTCCGCCATCAGGTTTCCCCGGGCGCTAAGCAACTTACCGCCGCTTTTAGCCAGCTCCTCGGCATCGGCATAGTGCAGCGTCACGCTCTCCGCCAGCAGCGGCAGGTTCTGCAGACGTTTCGCCTGTTCAGCTTCGCGCTGCGCCAGATTGGCTTTTTGCCAGGCCTGCGTATGCGCGTAGATGACCGTCCCCTGCTGTTGCAAAGAGAGGCCTGCGCTATCCGCCACTGCCCGCAGCGCCTGGGTCCAGGGGACCTTCTGCAGGCGCAGGGAGAGCGTGCCGCTGACGTCCGGTGCGACAACGAGGTTCTTATGGTTCATTTCGGCCAGGGCTTGCAACACCTGGGCCACTGGCGCGTCGTCAACGACCAGCGAAACCGGCTTGTCATTTCGCGCGGCGACCACCGCCAGCGGTAGCAGCAGAAGCAGCAGGCTTATCCATCGCATCATCTTGTTTTCCTTCACGTTGCCAGCGCCACGCTGGCGGTTCACATCCCGGGGGCGTGACGATGTCCAGCTCGCCGGCCGTCAGCCGACTCACCCGCCAGCCCGTGGGCAATTGCTCATCCAGCCGTACCCGTCGCCACATGCCGCTTCCGTCCTGCAAAAACCCCGTCCAGCCTGCGCCATCGCCGGCCGCGCCGCCATAGCGCCATTGCGACAGCTGCGCCGTGCGGCAAGGATCTTCAACCGGCAGGAAAGGATCGCGCCCGCCCGCCAGCAGCGACAGCGGCAACCACAGCAAAATCCAGCATTTACCGCCCATCTTCCGCCTCCAGCTGCAGCCGCATGCGCAGCGCCTGCCCCTCGCGCTCCAGCGAGAACGAACGCGGGTTCATCCCGCAGCGCGCCAGCCATGAGAACAGGGCGGGTACCGTCGGCCAGGGGAGAGACAGCGCCATCTCACCGCCGCTCCCCTGCGGATGCCAGGCGATTAGCTTCGCGCCGGCGAGCGGAATGGCGATGGGCGAGAACGGCTGCTTGTCGATGCGTTCCTCGGAACTTTCACCGGCGGGGATGCGCAGCGCCATGATCCGCCGCCACTGCGTTTGCAGAGCGCCATCGCGGGACAGCGCCGCCAGCGGCGGGCGGGCATCGCGCCAGAGCGCCACGCCGCCCCCCATCAGCCCCATCGCGAGCAGGATCAACAGCCCCGCCCGGGTGCGCCGGGTGTTAATCCGCATCGGCGCGCGCTCCCGACAGGGTAAAACTGAACCGCCAGCGCCCCTCGGCGTCGCGCTGCGTTCCGCCGGCTTTAGCCGGCGCGAATCCCGCGACGCTGGCCAGAGCAGCCTCCACCCGGGCCAGCGCCTGCAGGTTGAGGGCCAGACCATCCAGCGTCAGGCGCGCCCCCTGGTACTCCAGCCGCGTCAGCCATGCCTGAGCGGGCAGGCCTGCCGCGAGCGCCATTAGTCGGGGTTGCCAGGCGGCGATCGTCGATCTGCGCTGGCGCTGCTCGCGCTGGCGTTGATGCTGCTGCCATGCCTCGCGCATCGCCTGTTCGCGCTGTTTGAGCGAGGCGAGCAACGCTGCGTCGGCTGTCCTGTGGATCCTCGCCAGGGCGTCGCGCTGTAGACCCGCTGTTCGCCCCGCCTGCAGAGTCGTCCCCACCAGCAGCACGATACCGGTGGCTAACAACAGGGCGTAGCGCAGGCGCTGGCGGCGACGCAGGTCACGCCAGGGGAGAAGATTAACGACATGCGTCATGGCGCCCGCCTCCCAGCGCCAGCCCAAGGGCAATGGCGTAGCGATCGCCGTCGGCTGGCAGCGGAGGCTGCCGGCGGTGAACCACCTGCCAGACATCAAAACGACTGGCCTCGTCGCCCGCATCAGCGCACAGGCGCAGAGGAACCTGAAGTTGCCCCGCCAGCTGGCTTAAGGACCCTATCGCATCGCAGGCGTCACAGCCCCAGGCCTCCTGGGTCGCCCATAGCCAGTACTTTTCATCCCGCCACGCCAGGCCTTGCTCTGCTGCCGTCATCCAGGGGAAAAAGGCGCCGAGCGCGCTGGCATCCGGTACGATGGCCGCCACCCGCAGCCGCAGCCGCCCTGCCAGCTCCCGCAGAACATTGATATCCAGCCGCTGCGCCGCCGTCACCTGCCAGCCGTCATCCCGCGAGGTGGGCGCATAATCAATACATAGAGAGGAGGCGGGCATCGCCAGCTGCTGGGTCATGGCGCTGGCTATCCACGTCGCCTGTTCCCGCTCTCGCAGGGCGAACTGGGGATAAGGCAGGCGTTTTTGCAGCGTGCGAGCCGCGGGAAAGGCGATACTGATCTGATGCTGCGCCGGTAGCTCCCGCCGCCAGGCTGCCAGCCGTGAGCCGAGGGCGCAAACGTCCTCCACCATCCCCTGCCGCACCAGACCTGGCGGCAGCGGAATGCGCCACCAGCGGCGCAGTGCCCAGCGTGAGCGCTCATGCAGTAGCGCGACAATGGCAATGCTATCCTGTTGGATATGCATTCCGATCCGCCAGTTTCTGAAAGCCATGCTTACGATCTCCTTATCCGGCAAAACTGTCCGGCTATATCAATGCACCTGGCTTGCCTTTATACTACCGCGCGTTTGTTTATAAACTGCCCAAATAAAACTAAATGGGAAAACACCGGTGAAGTTCGTAAAGTATCTATTGATCCTTGCAGTCTGTTGCGTACTGCTGGGAGCAGGCTCGATTTTTGGCCTCTACAAATACATAGAGCCGCAACTCCCCGACGTCGCAACCCTGAAGGATGTGCGTTTGCAGATCCCGATGCAGGTCTATAGCGCCGACGGTGAGCTTATTGCGCAGTACGGCGAAAAGCGCCGTATCCCTGTAACGTTGCAGCAAATTCCCCCCGAGCTGGTGAAAGCGTTTATCGCCACCGAAGACAGTCGTTTCTATGAGCATCACGGCGTCGATCCGGTGGGTATTTTCCGCGCCGCCAGCGTGGCGATGTTCTCAGGCCACGCCTCGCAGGGCGCCAGCACCATCACCCAGCAGTTAGCGCGTAACTTCTTCCTCAGCCCCGAGAAGACGTTGATGCGTAAGATTAAAGAGGCCTTTCTGGCCATCCGCATCGAGCAGCTGCTGAACAAAGATGAAATCCTTGAGCTGTATCTGAACAAGATTTACCTCGGCTACCGCGCCTATGGCGTCGGCGCCGCGGCGCAGGTCTATTTTGGCAAACCTATCGACCAGCTGACCCTCAGCGAAATGGCGGTGATTGCCGGTCTGCCGAAAGCCCCGTCCACCTTTAACCCGCTCTATTCGATGGATCGCGCCACAGCCCGTCGCAACGTGGTGCTGTCGCGTATGCTGAGCGAGGGGTACATCACCCAGGCGCAATACGATGAAGCGCGCAGCGAACCCATCGACGCCAGCTACCACGCGCCGAAAATCGCCTTCTCAGCGCCTTATCTGAGCGAAATGGTGCGCCAGGAGATGGTGAATCGCTATGGCGAGCAGGCCTATGAAGATGGCTACCGGGTGTACACCACGATTACCCGCAAAAACCAGCAGGCGGCCCAGCAGGCGGTCCGCAATAACGTGCTGGATTACGATATGCGTCACGGCTACCGCGGCCCGGCCAGCGTGCTGTGGAAGGTCGGCGAAACGCCGTGGGAGGCGAAAAAGATCGTCGACGCCCTGAAGCGCCAGCCTGGCTTAGGCCCGCTTTCTCCTGCGGTGGTCACCTCCGCGAATGCCCAGGAGGCCGTCGCGCTGTTGGCTAACGGCGACTCCGTTTCACTGACGATGGACGGCGTGCGCTGGGCTCGTCGCTTTATCTCCGATACGCAGCAGGGAGCGACTCCGCGTAAAGTCAACGACGTCGTGCAGGCCGGGCAGCAGATCTGGGTTCGCAAAGTGGGTGACAGCTGGTGGTTGTCGCAGGTCCCGGACGTCAACTCGGCGCTGGTCTCCATTAACCCGCAAAACGGCGCGATTATTGCCCTTGTCGGTGGGTTTGACTTTAACCAGAGCAAGTTTAACCGCGCCACCCAGGCGCTGCGCCAGGTCGGCTCCAACATCAAGCCGTTCCTCTACACCGCTGCGATGGATAAAGGCTTAACTCTGGCAAGCATGCTCAACGATGTGCCAATCTCGCGCTGGGACGCCGGGGCCGGCTCCGACTGGCGGCCGAAAAACTCGCCGCCGCAGTATGCCGGTCCGATTCGTTTACGCCAGGGCCTGGGGCAGTCGAAAAACGTGGTAATGGTGCGCGCCATGCGCGCCATGGGCGTTGACTATGCCGCCGAGTATCTGCAGCGCTTTGGTTTCCCGGCGCAAAACATTGTCCACACCGAATCGCTGGCGCTGGGCTCCGCCTCCTTTACGCCTCTGCAGGTCGCCCGCGGGTATTCGGTGATGGCCAACGGCGGCTTCCTGGTCAACCCGTTCTTTATCAGTAAGATTGAGAATGATCAGGGTGGGGTCCTCTTCGAGGAGCGCCCGAAAATCGCCTGCCCGCAGTGTGATTTACCGGTGATTTACGGCGATACGCCAAAATCCAATGTGCTGGAAAACAAAGATGTGGAAGATGTCGCCACCTCGACGGAACCGCAGAATGGCAACGTGCCGCCGCAGCCGCAGCTGGAGCAGGCCAATCAGTCACTGGTGGCGCAGAGCGGCGCCCAGGAATACGCGCCGCATGTGATCAATACCCCGCTGGCCTTCCTGATCAAGAGCGCGCTGAACAGCAACATCTTTGGCGAACCGGGCTGGATGGGAACCGGCTGGCGCGCCGGACGGGATCTGCAGCGGCATGACATCGGCGGCAAAACCGGAACCACCAACAGCTCGAAGGACGCCTGGTTCTCAGGCTACGGGCCGGGCGTGGTGACCTCGGTTTGGATCGGCTTTGACGATCATCGTCGCGATCTTGGCCGGACCACCGCGTCAGGGGCGATTAAAGATCAGATCTCCGGCTACGAAGGCGGCGCCAAAAGCGCCCAGCCGGCCTGGGACAGCTTTATGAAGAGCGTGCTGGAAGGCGTTGCGGAAGAGCCGTTAACGCCGCCGCCGGGAATCGTCACGGTGAATATCGATCGCAGCACCGGTCAGCTGGCGAACGGGGGCAACAGCCGGGCGGAATACTTTATTGAGGGTACCCAGCCCACGCAGCAGGCGGTCCATGAGGTGGGCACCACCTTGACGGACGGCGGCGGTGAAACCCACGAGCTGTTCTGACAAAAAAAGCGCCTGCGGGCGCTTTTTTATTGCTGCTTAGCGTGAACGCTCGTTCAGAGTCTCCCCTGGGCCTGCAGCCATTCCCGCACTAAAAACAGCGCGCTGACGTTGCGGGCCTCGTTAAAATCTTCTTCATCCAGCAGCGACATCAGCTGCGCCAGCGGCCAGCGCACCTGCGGCAGCGGCTCGGGCTCATCGCCCGGCAGCGACTCCGGATAGAGATCTTCCGCCACCAGGATATTCATTTTGCTGGAGAAGTAAGAGGGAGCCATACTGAGCTTCTTCAGGAACGTCAGCTTATTGGCGCCGAAGCCAACCTCTTCTTTCAGCTCGCGATTGGCCGCTTCATCCACGGTTTCACCCGGATCAATCAGCCCTTTGGAGAAGCCCAGCTCGTAGGATTCCGTCCCGACGGCATACTCGCGAATCAAAATAATATGATCATCCACAATCGGCACAATCATTACCGCTTCGCGGGTGGAAGGCCGCATACGTTCATAAACGCGACGCACACCGTTGCTGAATTCCAGATCGACGCTTTCGACATTAAAGAGGCGCGAACGGGCGACAGTTTCAACATTGAGAATGGTGGGTTTTTGTAATGATTTGCTCATTGTCATCGGTCTATGCTGTGATTAAGCAGTCATTGTGCGATACGCAACACGCTTTCGGCAATCCAAATCGCCACTTATTTACAGAGTTGTAACCTTTTCCCTGCAAAGGTGAAAGTAATAAAGATAAAAAAGTCAATAGCTTGAATTCTGTTTGAGAATTTACCGATTTCTGCGCTTTAACGTTTTTGGTAAGCTTATACACTGCTGCATGACATATTCACTACCCTGCAAGCAGGTGCGCCGCTAACACTGCAGCTTGACGTTAGTCTTCACGTTCACCGACGATTTCGTAAGAAAAATATAACTATGATGGGATGGGCATGGGCACCTTTCTGATATTCCTTACAGCTCTGCTAATCTGCGTATTGCTCATTGGATGGTGGTATCGCACGCACGCCAGACGCCGCCGGCTCCCCCTACTGCACGCCTTTAGCGATGCCACCACGCGGCCGCTCCCTGCCGATGAGCGCCAGGCCATCGAAAAGTATCTTGCCGAACTGAGCCGCGCCCAGCAGGTGCCCGCGTCCGGCGCCACCAGCGCGCCCGTCGCTCTGGCGCTAAACGAACAGAGCGATACCGTCTATGGGTTGACGCGAGCCATCACCCGCTACGGGATCACCACCGACGCGCCGAATAAATGGCGCTATTTTCTCGATTCGGTGGAGGTACATCTGCCGCCGTTCTGGGAACAGCATATCAACGATGAAAACAGCGTCGAGCTGATCCCCACCGACAGCCTGCCGCTGGTTATCACCCTTAACGGTCATACCCTGAGCGACTATCGTCAGGAAGCGCAAAGCTACGCTCTGGAACGCGCCTCGGCCACCCAGGCCTCGATTCGCGGCGAAGAGAGCGAACAGGTAGAGCTGCGGCAGATCCGGCGGGAAAGCCCGGAAGAGCACGCCCTGAATCGCCCGGACGGTCTGCGGGAAGCGATCCTGATCGTCGCCTCTTTCCTGGTCTTTTATTTCAGCCTGATTGGGCCAGCCGTCTTTACCCCGTGGCTGGTGGCCGCCGGTTTGCTGCTGCTCGCCGCCGGCCTGTGGGGGATCTATGCCCCGCCGCGCCGCGCCGCGCTGCGCGAAATCCACTGCCTGCGCGGCGTCCCGAAGCGCTGGGGGCTGTTCGGCGAAAACGATCAGGAACATATCAATAATATCTCGCTGGGCATTATCGATCTCATCTATCCGCGCCACTGGCAGCCCTGGATCGCCCAGGACCTCGGACAGCAGACCGATATTGATATCTATCTCAACCGCCATGTGGCCCGTCAGGGACGCTACTTGTCGCTTCATGATGAAGTGAAAAATTTCCCGCTGCAGTACTGGCTGCGCAGCGCGATTATCGCCGCCGGCGCCCTGGTGGTGGTGATCATGCTATGGGCCAGCGTACCGCTGAATATGCCGTTTAAGTTCACCCTGTCGTGGCTGAAGGGGGCGCAGACGATTGAAGCCACGACCGTCAGCCAGCTGGAAAAGGCCCATGTGCGCATTGGCGATACGCTGCGCCTGACCGGTACCGGGATGTGCAACATCCGCACGCCGGGCAGTTGGACGGCCAAAGAGGATTCGCCGTTCCTGCCTTTCGATTGTTCGCAGATTGTGTGGAACGATGCCCCTCCTCTGCCGCTGCCGGAGTCTGACATTGTCAGCAAAGCGACCGCCCTGATGGAGTCCGTCCAGCGTCAGCTGCACCCGGAAACCGACGACGACTCCCGCGTCAGCCCGGCGCTGCGCTCCGCCATTCAGAAATCTGGCATGGTGCTGCTGGATGATTTCGGCGATATCGTTCAGAAAACCAACGATCTCTGCTCGGCAAAAGATGATTGCCTGCGCCTGAAGAATGCGCTGGTTAATCTCGGCAATACCCGTAACTGGGAGACCTTAACCAAGCGCGCGTCCGCCGGGAAACTGGATGGCGTGAACGTGCTCCTGCGACCAGTCAGCGCCGAGTCGCTGGAGAATCTGGTGACCACCTCAACCGCCCCCTTTGTAATGCGTGAAACCTCGCGAGCGGCGCAGGCGCTCAACAGCCCGGCCCCGGGCGGCTTCCTCATCGCCAGCGACGAGGGCAGCGTGCTGGTCAATCAGCCGTGGCCGGCGGTAAGCCTGTATGATTACCCGGCGCATGAGCAATGGGGCGAACTGCGGCGGCTGGCCGGTATGCTGATGCATACTCCCTTCCATGCCGAAGGGATCGTCACCAATCTGTTTACTGACGCCAACGGCACCCAGCATATCAACCTGCACCGCATTCCCGACCGCAGCGGCCTGTGGCGCTATCTGGGCATCACTCTTCTGCTGCTGTCGATGGTGGGATGCATGGCTTACCACGGCGTGCAGGCGCTGCGTCGTTATCAACGCCATCGCCAGCGTATGGAAGAGATTCAGAAATATTACGAAAGCTGCCTGAACCCGGTGCTGCTCCCCTCGTCTGACCCGCAAGATTAATTTCCCCGGCGGCAGGGTGTGATACCCTGTCGCCCATTTCCCGCTCGCTGGAGAGTCATCATGCATTTTGATATCGCCTGGCAGGAGGTCGATACCGTTCTGCTGGATATGGACGGCACGCTCCTGGATCTCGCTTTCGATAACTATTTCTGGCAAACGCTGGTGCCGGAAACCTGGGGGGCCGCCCGCGGCCTCAATCTGCAACAGGCGAAAGAGGCCATGCACCAGGAGTATCATGCCGTGCAGCATACGCTAAACTGGTACTGTCTGGATTACTGGAGCGAGCGCCTGGGTTTGGATATTTGTGCGATGACCAGCGAACAGGGTCCGCGCGCCACGCTGCGTGAGGATACCGTGCCGTTCCTTGATGCGCTCAAGGCCAGCGGTAAGCGACGTATTCTGTTGACCAATGCCCATCCCCACAATCTGGCGGTGAAACTCAAACACACCGGCCTGGATGCGCACCTTGATTTATTACTTTCCACCCACACATTTGGTTATCCGAAAGAGGATCAGCGTCTGTGGCGCGCCGTGGCGGAGGAAACCGGCCTTGAGGCGCATAAAACGCTGTTTGTCGACGACAGCGAGGCGATTCTGGATGCCGCGAGGGAGTTTGGCATTCGCTACTGCCTGGGCATTACCAATCCCGACTCCGGGCTGGCGGAAAAGCAGTATCTGCGCCATCCGGGGCTGAATGATTACCGACGACTGATCCCTTCGCTTACCCCGAAGGAGAGGCGATGAAAGAGAAGCCTGCCGAAACCGTCAGACTGGATAAATGGCTTTGGGCCGCCCGCTTTTACAAGACCCGCGCGCTGGCGCGGGAGATGATTGAAGGCGGCAAGGTGCATTACAACGGACAACGCAGCAAACCAGGGAAAATCGTCGAACTGGACGCCATGCTGACGCTGCGTCAGGGCAACGACGAGCGGACGGTGCGCATCGTCGGTATCACCGAGCAGCGCCGCCCGGCAAGCGAAGCCGTCACCCTGTATGAAGAGACGGCGGAGAGTATCGAGAAGCGTGAAAAAATGGCCCTGGCGCGCAAAATGAACGCCCTGACCATGCCGCACCCTGACAGACGTCCGGACAAGAAAGAGCGCCGCGACCTGATGAGATTTAAACACGGCGAGAGTGAGTAACTCGCGCCAGAAAGAGAGATGATTATGACTCAACACGATCAATTACATCGTTATCTGTTTGAAAACTATGCCGTGCGCGGCGAGCTGGTGACGGTGTCGGAAACCTTGGAACAGATACTGGCGAATCACACTTATCCCCAGCCGGTGAAAACGGTGCTGGCGGAGCTGCTGGTCGCCACCAGTCTGCTGACTGCGACCCTGAAGTTTGCCGGCGACATTACCGTGCAGCTGCAGGGCGATGGGCCTTTACAGCTGGCGGTGATCAACGGCAATAACCAGCAGCAGCTGCGCGGCGTCGCGCGCGTGCAGGGCGAGATTGCGGACGATGCGGATCTAAAAGCGATGGTCGGCAACGGTTATCTGGTCATTACCATCTCCCCGGAAGAGGGTGAGCGCTATCAGGGCGTGGTCGGTCTGGAAGGCGATACGCTGGCCGCCTGCCTGGAAGATTACTTCCAGCGTTCAGAGCAGCTGCCGACGCGCCTTATCATCCGCACCAGCGAACATGAAGGCCAGCCGATGGCGGGCGGGATGCTGCTGCAGGTGATGCCGGCCCAGGATGCCCAGACTGCCGACTTTGAGCACCTGGCGACGCTCACCGAGACCATCAAGGCGGAAGAGCTGTTCACCCTGCCGGCGAACGATGTGCTGTGGCGTCTGTACCATGAAGAAGAAGTCACGGTCTACGATCCGCAAAGCGTGGAGTTCAAGTGCACCTGCTCCCGCGAACGCTGCGCCGGCGCGCTGAAGACGCTGCCGGACGAAGAGATAGATAGCATCCTTGCCGACGAAGGCGAGATTGATATGCACTGCGACTACTGCGGTAACCACTATATCTTCAACGCCATGGACATCGCCGAGATCCGTAACAACGCCTCTCCGGCCGACCCGCAGGTCCATTAATCCTCACTTCTTCTTCAGGCACCGGGCGGCGATGTGGTTTGTCGCCCGGTGCCTGACTTTTATTTATTCACGAGTTGAATCGATTCTCGCTGAAAGAGTTACGTAATTTTATTCCAGGAAAGCGATTACATTCACATTTCAGCAGTTTTTTTAATTACTTTTTAACCATTGAGAAACATCTAACCCCACCATCCGGCCATTTCCTGAGATAATCCACTTCACTTCGTGACAGGAGTCACCGTTTTATTCGTCATTCTGCGGAATGTCGAGATACGTAAATCTATGAGCCTGGTCGCGGTCAATACCCGGTAATAAACCCTACAATTTACAGCAGTACATCTTGGCTAAGGAGCAGTGACATGCGCGTTAATCATGGTTTAACCCCGCAGGATCTCAAGGCTTATGGTATCAATGACGTTCAGGATATCGTCCACAACCCCAGCTACGACATGTTGTTTCAGGAAGAGCTCGACCCCAACCTGGAAGGCTACGAACGTGGCGTATTAACCAGTCTGGGTGCTATCGCCGTCGACACGGGCATTTTTACCGGTCGTTCTCCGAAAGATAAGTACCTCGTGCGCGACGACACCACCCGCGATACCGTCTGGTGGTCCGATAAAGGCAAGGGTAAAAACGACAACAAGCCGCTTTCGCAGGAAACCTGGCAGCATCTGAAAGGGCTGGTGACACAGCAGCTGTCCGGTAAACGCCTGTTTATCGTCGACGCCTTCTGCGGCGCTAACGCCGATACCCGTCTCAGCGTACGTTTCATTACCGAAGTGGCCTGGCAGGCGCACTTCGTGAAGAACATGTTCATTCGCCCGAGCGACGAAGAGCTGGCGGAATTCGCGCCCGACTTCATCGTGATGAACGGCGCGAAGTGCACCAACCCGCAGTGGAAAGAGCAGGGCCTGAATTCGGAAAACTTCATCGCTTTCAACCTCACCGAGCGCATTCAGCTGATCGGCGGCACCTGGTACGGCGGCGAAATGAAGAAAGGGATGTTCTCGATCATGAACTACCTGCTGCCGCTGAAGGGCATCGCCTCCATGCACTGTTCTGCCAACGTCGGCGAGAAAGGCGATGTCGCCATTTTCTTCGGCCTCTCAGGCACCGGCAAAACCACCCTTTCCACCGATCCGAAACGCCGCCTGATTGGCGATGACGAACATGGCTGGGATGACGATGGGGTGTTTAACTTCGAAGGGGGCTGCTACGCCAAGACCATCAAGCTCTCTGAAGCGGCCGAGCCGGATATCTATCACGCCATCCGCCGCAACGCCCTGCTGGAAAACGTGGTGGTGCGCGCCGACGGCACAATCGATTTCGATGACGGTTCAAAAACCGAAAACACCCGCGTCTCCTACCCCATCGACCATATCGATAATATCGTCAAACCGGTCTCCAAAGCGGGTCACGCCACCAAAGTGATCTTCCTGACGGCCGATGCGTTCGGCGTACTGCCGCCGGTCTCCCGCCTGACCGCCGATCAGACGCAGTACCATTTCCTGTCCGGGTTTACCGCCAAACTGGCCGGCACCGAGCGCGGCGTGACCGAACCCACGCCAACCTTCTCCGCCTGCTTCGGCGCCGCCTTCCTGTCGCTGCATCCGACGCAGTACGCCGAAGTGCTGGTCAAACGTATGCAGGCGGCTGGCGCGCAGGCTTATCTGGTCAATACCGGCTGGAACGGCACCGGCAAGCGCATCTCGATTAAAGATACCCGCGCCATCATCGACGCCATCCTCAATGGCTCGCTGGACAACGCGGAGACCTTTACCCTGCCGATGTTTAATCTGCAGATCCCGACGGCGCTCCCGGGTGTCGATACCCAGATCCTCGATCCGCGCAGCACCTATGGTTCCCCGGAGCAGTGGCAGGAAAAAGCCGACCAGCTGGCGAAGCTGTTTATTGAGAACTTTGAGAAGTATACCGATACGCCAGCGGGCGCCGCGCTGGTGGCGGCAGGGCCGCAGCGCTAACGGACGCAGAGATGAAAAAGCCGGGCTTGCCCGGCTTTTTATTGCGCAACGTTTTGACCAGCCAACCGCGGGCGCGATCAGCTCTCTTTGGCCGGTTTCATCGGCGTCAGCGCCCGGTGCACCGGCAGCCAGGCGCGGATCAGTAACCCGCCGCGTTCGCTGGAGCCAATCTCCAGCCGGCCGTTGTGATTGTCGATAATACGCTGAACAATCGCCAGCCCCAGCCCGGTTCCGCTGGTGCTGCGGGCGCTGTCGCCGCGCACAAACGGCTGAAACAGGTGCTCCCGCTGCTCAGGTTTAATCCCCGGTCCGTCATCTTCAACCTGGAACCACGCCCGGCTCGCTTCGCTGCCGCTGCTGACCTTGATCCAGCCATTGCCATAGCGGGCCGCGTTGACCACCATATTCGCCAGCGCGCGCTTGATAGACAGAGGATGCATGCGTACCGGAATTTCGCCGGCCTGCAGGGCGGTGGCGATCTCCCGCTCATAGCCGCTCTCCGCAGCGATCACTTCCCCCAGCACCGCATTCAGATCCGCCAGCTCCAGCGGCATCTCCTGCCCGGTGCGCAGGTAGTCGATAAACTGCTCGATGATGGCGTTGCACTCTTCGATATCTTTGTTGATCGACTCCGCGAGATAGCCGTCCTGCTCGCCCATCATCTCGGTGGCCAGACGAATGCGGGTCAGCGGAGTACGTAAATCATGGCTGACCCCGGCCATCAGCAGCGTACGGTCGTCGGCCAGCTGCTTCACGCCCGCGGCCATGTGGTTGAAGGCGCGGGTCACCGATCGCACCTCAGAGGCGCCGTACTCGCGCAGCGGCGGCGGGATAATGCCGCGCCCAACCTGCAGCGCCGCATGCTCCAGATCCACCAGCGGGCGGTTCTGAATTCGGATAAACAGCCAGGCGCCGCCTATCGCCAGCAGCATGATCGCCAGGGTATAGCGGAACAGCGGCGAGAAGTCGCCCTGATGGATCTCGGTCAGCGGCACCCGCACCCAGATATTGGGCGACAGCCAGGTCTTCAGCCACACCACGGGGGAGCTTTTATTGACCTCCACCCGCACCTCAGTGGGGCCGCCAAGTTGATGAGCCATCTGCTGGCTCAAGAATTCATAATGCTGCGCCCAGCGCAGGCCTGCGTCTTCCGCCGCTTCATTGGAATAGAGCGAAATCCCCAGCTCGCGATAAATTTCACGACGAAACGCCGGGGGCACCACCAGTTGGGTGCCATCCTCCAGCTGCAGCTTATCGGTCATCAGCATACGCACTTCGTAGGCCAATACTTTATTAAACTGCTGGAGGCTCGGCAGGATCGCGAAATTCAGTACCACCAGATAGGTCGTCACCAGGCTGACGAACAGCAAGGTGACGATCAGGAGCAGCGTGCGAGCAAAGGAGCTGCGCGGCGAAAAGCGCACGCGTTTCATGCCTTAGAGCCGTCCGGGACGAAGACGTAGCCCAGACCCCAGACGGTCTGGATATAGCGCGGATGCGCCGGGTCCTCTTCCACCATGCGGCGCAGGCGGGAGATCTGTACGTCGATGGAACGCTCCATCGCAGAGTATTCGCGGCCGCGAGCGAGGTTCATTAACTTATCGCGCGACAGCGGCTCACGAGGATGGCTCACCAGCGCCTTCAGGACCGCGAACTCGCCGCTGGTCAACGGCATCGGCTCGTCTTCACGGAACATTTCGCGGGTGCCCAGGTTCAGTTTGAATTTACCAAAGGCGATAACCGCCTCTTCCTGCGACGGCGCGCCCGGCAGCTCGTTCGCCTGACGGCGCAGCACCGCGCGGATGCGGGCCAGCAGTTCGCGCGGGTTGAACGGCTTCGGAATATAGTCGTCAGCCCCAATCTCCAGGCCCACGATCCGATCGACCTCTTCGCCTTTCGCCGTCACCATAATGATCGGCATCGGGTTGCTCTGGCTGCGCAGACGGCGGCAAATCGAGAGACCATCTTCCCCGGGCAGCATCAGATCCAGCACCATCAGGTGGAAGGATTCGCGGGTTAACAGACGATCCATCTGTTCGGCGTTCGCCACGCTACGAACCTGGAAGCCCTGCTCGGTCAGATAACGTTCGAGCAGCGCACGCAGGCGCATGTCGTCATCCACAACCAGAATCTTATAATTCTCTTGCATTGTTTGTACTCCCAAAGGTTCACTGCAATAGTCAGTGCGTATTCTCAAAAAAGCCCGGCGCGCTCACCAGCTAAATCTGGTATACATTCCAGGCTAAATTGTTACAAAGCATATTTAACAGCAGGTTAAGTATACATTTAATCATAAGACACAGTATTTATCCTGTCGGTATTATTGCGCGCTACAAATTGTGCGCAACGACAGACTGTCAGAAGGTTGAACTCACGATGAAAACGCCGCTGATCACCCGCGAGGGATATGAAAAACTGAAGCAGGAGATGGACTACCTGTGGCGCCAGGAGCGCCCGGAAGTGACCAAAAAGGTGACCTGGGCCGCCAGCCTTGGCGACCGCAGCGAGAACGCGGATTACCAGTACAACAAAAAGCGCCTGCGCGAGATCGATCGCCGGGTCCGCTATCTGACCAAATGTCTGGAACAGTTAAAGATCGTCGATTACTCCCCGCAGCAGGAGGGCAAAGTCTTCTTCGGCGCCTGGGTAGAAATTGAAAACGATGAAGGCGATATCAAGCGCTTTCGCATCGTCGGTTACGATGAAATTTTTGGCCGCAAAGACTATATCTCCATCGACTCGCCGATGGCGCGCGCGCTGTTAAAAAAAGAGGTCGGCGATCTGGCCATCGTTAACACGCCGGCGGGGGAAGCCAGCTGGTATGTCAACGAGATCGAATACGTAAAATAGACAAGAACTTTCCGAGAGACGCCGGGCGCGGCTGGCATTTTCAGCCGCCAGTCCGTATAACTAGTCCCTGTTTTTTGACCCTAAAGATGAATTAAAAGCCATGATGAATGATTCGCTCTGCCGCATTATTGCGGGTGAACTTCAGGCCAGAGCCGAACAGGTAGAAGCTGCCGTTCGCCTGCTTGATGAAGGGAACACCGTGCCGTTTATTGCACGATATCGTAAAGAAGTCACCGGCGGTCTGGATGACACGCAGCTGCGTAATCTGGAAACCCGCCTCGGCTACCTGCGCGAACTCGAAGACCGTCGTCAGGCGATCCTCAAATCCATCGCTGAACAGGGCAAACTGACCGACGCGCTGGAAAAAGCCATCAATACCACGCTCAGCAAAACCGAACTGGAAGACCTCTACCTGCCGTACAAGCCGAAGCGCCGTACCCGCGGACAGATCGCCATCGAAGCCGGGCTGGAGCCGCTGGCTGACCTGCTGTGGAACGAACCGTCCCACGATCCGGAAACGGAAGCCGCAAAATATATTGACGCCGATAAAGGCGTGGCCGACAGCAAAGCGGCGCTGGATGGCGCGCGCTATATTCTGATGGAGCGTTTTGCCGAAGACGCCGCGCTGCTGGCGAAGGTCCGTGACTATCTGTGGAAAAACGCCCACCTGGTCTCCACCGTCGTCAGCGGCAAAGAAGAGGAAGGCGCCAAATTCCGCGACTACTTCGATCACCACGAACCGATCGCCGCCGTGCCGTCGCATCGCGCGCTGGCGATGTTCCGCGGCCGCAACGAAGGCGTTCTGCAGCTCTCTTTAAACGCCGACCCGCAGTTTGACGAGCCGCCGAAAGAGAGCCACGGCGAGCAGATTATTATCGACCACCTGGGCCTGCGCCTGAACAACGCCCCGGCGGACAGCTGGCGTAAAGGCGTCGTCAGCTGGACCTGGCGGATCAAAGTCCTGATGCACCTCGAAACCGAGCTGATGGGCACCGTGCGCGAGCGCGCCGAAGACGAAGCCATTAACGTCTTCGCCCGCAACCTGCACGACCTGCTGATGGCGGCGCCCGCCGGGCTGCGCGCCACCATGGGCCTTGACCCGGGCCTGCGCACCGGGGTGAAAGTGGCCGTGGTTGACGGTACCGGCAAACTGGTGGCGACGGACACCATTTACCCCCACACCGGCCAGGCTGCCAAAGCGGCCGTCGCCGTCGCCGCGCTGTGTGAGAAATACAACGTTGAGCTGGTGGCCATCGGCAACGGTACCGCCTCGCGTGAAACCGAGCGTTTCTTCCTCGACGTGCAGAAGCAGTTCCCGAAGGTCACCGCCCAGAAGGTGATCGTCAGCGAAGCCGGGGCTTCCGTTTACTCCGCCTCCGAGCTGGCGGCGCAGGAGTTCCCGGACCTCGACGTGTCGCTGCGCGGCGCGGTCTCCATCGCCCGCCGTCTGCAGGATCCTCTGGCCGAGCTGGTGAAAATCGACCCGAAATCCATCGGCGTCGGTCAGTATCAGCATGATGTCAGCCAGACCCAGCTGGCGCGTAAGCTGGACGCGGTGGTGGAAGACTGCGTGAACGCCGTCGGCGTTGACCTGAACACCGCCTCCGTGCCGCTGCTGACCCGCGTTGCCGGCCTGACCCGCATGATGGCGCAGAACATCGTCGCCTGGCGCGACGAGAATGGCCAGTTCCAGAACCGTCAGCAGCTGCTGAAGGTCAGCCGTCTGGGGCCGAAAGCCTTTGAACAGTGCGCCGGCTTCCTGCGTATCAACCACGGCGACAACCCGCTGGACGCCTCCACCGTTCACCCGGAAGCCTATCCGGTGGTCGAGCGCATTCTGGCGGCGACTCAGCAGGCGCTGAAAGATCTGATGGGCAACAGCAGCGAGCTGCGCCACCTGAAGGCCGTGGATTTCACCGATGAGAAGTTCGGTGTACCGACCGTTACCGACATCATCAAAGAGCTGGAAAAACCGGGCCGCGATCCGCGTCCGGAATTTAAGACGGCGAAGTTCGCCGACGGCGTAGAGACCATGAACGATCTGCTGCCGGGGATGATTCTGGAAGGGGCCGTCACCAACGTCACCAACTTCGGCGCGTTTGTCGATATCGGCGTCCATCAGGACGGACTGGTCCACATTTCGTCGCTTTCTGACAAGTTTGTTGAAGATCCGCACACCGTGGTGAAAGCGGGCGACATCGTGAAGGTCAAGGTCATGGAAGTCGATCTGCCGCGTAAGCGTATCGCCCTGACCATGCGTCTCGACGAGCAGCCGGGCGACAGCAACGCCCGCCGCGGCGGCGGTCAGGATCGCCCGCAGGGCAATCGCCCGGCCGCGAAAGCCGCCAAACCCCGCGGTCGCGACGCGCAGCCTGCCGGCAACAGCGCGATGATGGATGCCCTCGCCGCGGCGATGGGTAAAAAACGCTAATCCCTCCCTGCCCCTTTTCAGGGGCAGTTTTCCTTTTCATTGTCACTGCCCTATAGCCGCCTTTTCGCGCAAAAGGCTCTCAGTTATTTCTGATAACCTGCATTTATTCCACGCCGGGCAGATAGCGAAATTAATATTTTCATTTCGTTAACTTAAGAAACCTTAATTAAACATTAGAGCGACAAAATAATATTTCGCATATTTTCGATCACAGGCGGACTTTGCGGCATATCAATAAAAAGGTGAATTTCACTTTAAAAATGGCATAAAGCGTATCATATGTATTGATGATAAAAACCATTCTCATTATCATCGCTTGCAGAATGTTTTTTCTTTTTCGTTGGCTACGGTCCCCGGCGCAACTGCCTCCAGGCGTCCGGAAAATTCTTCTTCGGTTAGCGATAGACAAGTAGGCCCTATGCAATTCACACCTGATAGTGCGTGGAAAATTACCGGATTTTCCCGCGATATTAGCCCAGCATACCGTCAGAAATTGCTCTCCCTCGGCATGCTGCCCGGATCCTCTTTTCATGTGGTGCGCGTGGCGCCGCTCGGCGATCCTGTTCATATTGAAACCCGACGCGTCAGTCTGGTATTACGCAAAAAAGATCTCGCCTTAATCGAACTGGAAGCGGTTGCACAATAACGGCTGACCCGGCACAAGAGTTTGAAATATGAAAAAATTAACCGTTGGTTTAATTGGTAATCCTAATTCCGGCAAGACTACCCTGTTTAATCAGCTGACCGGCGCCCGCCAGCGCGTGGGCAACTGGGCCGGGGTCACCGTTGAGCGTAAAGAGGGCGTGTTCGCCACCACTGACCACCAGGTCACGCTGGTCGACCTCCCGGGAACCTACTCTCTGACCACCATCTCTTCGCAAACCTCGCTGGACGAGCAGATCGCCTGCCACTACATCCTCAGCGGCGACGCCGACATGCTGATTAACGTGGTCGATGCCTCCAACCTCGAGCGAAACCTCTATTTGACGCTGCAGCTGCTCGAGCTGGGGATCCCCTGCGTCGTGGCGCTGAACATGCTGGATATTGCCGAAAAGCAGCAGGTGCGTATCGATATCGATGCCCTCGCCGCACGCCTCGGCTGCCCGGTCATTCCGCTGGTTTCGACCCGCGGACGCGGGATCGAAGCGCTGAAGATTGCCCTCGACCGTCATCAGGCGAACAGCGATATCGAGCTGGTCCACTATCCACAGCCGCTGCTGCGCGAAGCCGACCTGCTGGCGCAGCAGATGTCAGCGCAGATCCCGGCCCGGCAGCGGCGCTGGCTTGGTCTGCAGATGCTGGAGGGCGACATCTACAGCCGGGCCTATGCCGGCGACGCCGCCGATAAACTGGATATCGCCCTGGCGAATCTCAGCGACGAGATCGACGACCCGGCTCTGCATATCGCTGACGCGCGCTATCAGACCATCGCCGCCATTTGCGACGCCGTCAGTAACACCCTGACCGCCGAGCCAAGCCGCTTCACCGCGGCGATGGACAAAGTGATCCTCAACCGCTTCCTCGGGTTGCCGATTTTTCTCTTTGTTATGTACCTGATGTTCCTGCTGGCCATCAACATCGGCGGCGCGCTGCAGCCGATTTTCGACGCCGGCTCGGTCGCGGTCTTTATTCACGGTATTCAATGGCTGGGTTACACCCTGCACTTCCCGGACTGGCTGACCGTCTTCCTCGCCCAGGGGATCGGCGGCGGTATCAACACCGTACTGCCGCTGGTGCCGCAGATCGGCATGATGTATCTGTTCCTCTCCTTCCTCGAGGACTCCGGCTACATGGCGCGCGCCGCCTTTGTCATGGACCGCCTGATGCAAGCACTCGGCCTGCCGGGGAAATCCTTTGTCCCGTTGATTGTCGGTTTCGGCTGCAACGTGCCGTCGGTGATGGGCGCCCGCACCCTCGACGCCCCGCGCGAACGTCTGATGACCATTATGATGGCGCCGTTTATGTCCTGCGGCGCGCGGCTGGCGATCTTCGCCGTCTTCGCGGCCGCCTTCTTTGGTCAGAACGGCGCGCTGGCGGTCTTCTCGCTCTACGTGCTGGGCATTGTGATGGCCATTCTCACCGGCCTGATGCTGAAGCACACCATTATGCGCGGCGAAGCCTCGCCGTTCGTGATGGAGCTGCCGGTGTACCACGTCCCGCATATTAAGAGCCTGATTATCCAGACCTGGCAGCGCCTGAAAGGCTTTGTGCTGCGCGCCGGGAAGGTGATCGTCATTGTCAGCATCTTCCTCAGCGCGCTGAACAGCTTCTCGCTGAGCGGTAAGGTCGTCGACAACATCAACGACTCCGCGCTGGCCTCGGTGAGCCGGGTCATCACTCCGCTGTTTAAGCCGATCGGCGTGCATGAAGATAACTGGCAGGCCACCGTGGGTCTGTTTACCGGCGCAATGGCGAAGGAGGTGGTGGTCGGTACGCTGAACACCCTCTATACCGCCGAAGATATCCAAAACGAGGAGTTCAATCCGCAGACCTTCAGCCTCGGCGAGGAACTGCTGGCCGCCGTCGACGAAACATGGCAGGGACTGAAAGACACCTTCAGCCTCAGCGTCCTGGCCAACCCCATCGAAGCCAGCAAAGGCGATGGCGAAATGGCCACCGGCGCGATGGGCGTGATGGGCAGTAAATTTGGCAGCGCCGCGGCGGCTTACAGCTACCTGATCTTCGTTCTTCTCTATATCCCCTGCATCTCGGTGATGGGGGCCATCGCCCGCGAATCGAGCCGCGGCTGGATGACCTTCTCCATTCTGTGGGGACTGAATATCGCCTATTCGCTCTCGACGCTCTACTACCAGACCGTCAGCTTTAGCGACCATCCGCGCTACAGCCTGGTGTGTATCCTGGCGGTGATATTGTTCAACGTGGTGCTCTTCGGTCTGCTGCGTCGGGCGCGCAGCCGGGTTGACGTCTCGCTGCTGGCCACCCGGAAAACGCCGGCCTCCTGCTGTTCCAGCCCGGCTGGCGATTGCCACTAAGGAGGATCTGTGGCGTCGTTAATGGAAGTCCGCGATATGCTGGCCCTGCAGGGCCGCATGGAGGCGAAACAGCTCAGCGCCCGCCTGCGGACGCCTCAGCCGCTGATTGACGCCATGCTCGAACGCATGGAAGCCATGGGTAAGGTGGTACGGATCAGCGAAACCAGCGAGGGCTGTCTCTCCGGCAGCTGTAAAAGCTGTCCTGAAGGGAAAGCGGCGTGCCAGCAGGAGTGGTGGGCGCTGCGATGAAGGGAGTAAGGCCTGCCAGCGCCACGGGATAAAACGAGTGCGACAGCAGGGAAAAACGGGCCAGCAGGCCCGTTTTTTATGACTGGATTATTTATACACGTCAGCGTTAGCGTGAACGGTTTTTTCGTTTTTCTGCCCGGCAATCACCACAAAGTATTTTCCACCCAGCTCATCGGCTTTTTTCGACAGATCGCGTCGGGCGTCCATCGGCGAGGTCGTCCTTGAGGTCGTGATGCTGCCGACCTTGGTCAGATTCATCTTCGCCACGTCCTCTTTTTGGATCTCTTTCGCTGCGAATGCGCCAAAAGACAGACAGCCAATCACCAGAGATGCAACCATTCCTGTAACAAGTTTCATAGCCTCTACTCTCCATTAGGTTGTTATTTTAGGTCACGGTGGCGGAATGAAATAATCAACCACCGTAACAACCTAAGTATTGCTGTGAATGGCCCTTTTACCATGGCGCGGCAAAAAAAATTACCCCAGCCGTTTTTTCAACGCCAGCAGCGGCTCGCAGAAGGCCGCGGGATGGGAAACAAACGGCGCATGCGCTGCCTTGTCAAAGAGAATGGACTCACTATCCGGCCATAGCTTATCCAGCAGCGGGACAATCTTACGCGGCACCAGCCCGTCCAGCCGACCGTACAGCCGCAGAAACGGCATCGGCAGTCCGACCAGCGCCTGACGCAGATCGACGGTTCTGAGGATCTCCAGACCGCCGTTCAGCGCCTCAGCGGAAGGCATCGGCAGCGAGAGCACCGCCTGCTTTAACGCCCGCGCATCCTGACGGGCGCTCTCCGTTCCCATGGTTTGCAGGGCGAGGAACCGCTCGACGGTACGCTGGAAATCCTCGCTCAGCTGCTGCTGAAACCCGGCCAGCACCTCCGGCTTGATGCCCGGCCAGTCCTCATGGGCCGCGAAACAGGGGGAAGAAGCGACCGTTACCAGCGCCTGTACCCGTTGCGGGCACCTTATCGCTATCTGGCTGGCCACCAGCCCGCCCAGGCTCCAGCCCAGCCACACCGCCTGAGGCGGAGCCTGCTCAAGCACCCGCTGCGCCATCGCCTCCAGCGACATCGCCCCAAACCCGCCGCTACGGCCATAGCCCGGCAGGTCCACCAGGTGAAGGGTAAAATGCGAAGCCAGCTGCGGCGTGATGCAATCCCAGACCTGAGCGTTCAGCCCCCAACCGTGCAGCAGCACAAGATGACAATCACCTTCGCCGATTGTTTGCCACCAGATGTCGTTCATCCGTTACCGTTCTCTTTTTTACTGGACAGAAGGCCAAATATGCTAACAGCACACAGCTTATGCTGGCTATGCCAAATGCCGCTGGCGGTCGCCCGCTGGGGGATCTGCTCTCGCTGCAGCCGCGCCCTGCTCGCCTGCCCCCCGCTCTGCCCGCAATGCGGCCTGCCGTCGGCAATGTCCCGGCATCCCTGCGGCCGCTGCCTGCAAAAGCCGCCTCCCTGGCATCGGATGGTGGCGGTCAATGACTATCGTCCGCCGCTGAGCGATCTGGTGCGGCAGCTGAAGTTTCACCATCGTCCGGAACTGGGCCCCGCCCTGGCGCGCCTGCTGCTGCTGCGCCTTAAACAGCGTGACGATTTGCCGCCGGTAGACGCGCTGGTCGGCGTGCCGCTGGGGCATCGCCGCCGCTGGCGCCGGGGTTATAATCAGTGCGATGAGCTGTGCCGACCGTTAGCCCGCTGGCGTGGGTGCGTCTGGCGTCGCGACGGCCTGACGCGCCAGCGAGCGGGCGCCGTGCAGCATTCGCTTAATGCCCGCCTGCGCAGGCAGAACCTGAAAAATGCCTTTCAGCTTGAATTTGCCGTGCAGGGACTCCATATCGCTCTGGTGGATGATGTCGTCACGACCGGCAGCACCGTCGCCGAGATATCCCGCCTGCTTTTGCGAAACGGCGCCGCGACGGTTCAGGTATGGTGTGTATGCCGTACCTTGTAGACCCCCGCTGATGGGCGTATTATAACCCAGTAAAATAGTCAACTATTAGGCCAACGCTATGATCCGTATTTCCGATGCTGCACAAGCGCACTTTGCCAAACTGCTGGCAAATCAGGAAGAAGGGACGCAAATTCGCGTATTTGTGATTAATCCCGGCACCCCAAACGCTGAGTGCGGCGTATCCTACTGCCCACCGGATGCGGTGGAAGACACCGACACGGCGCTGAAATTTGAACAGCTGACCGCCTATGTCGATGAGCTCAGCGCGCCCTATCTGGAAGACGCTGAAATTGATTTCGTCACCGACCAGCTTGGCTCGCAGCTGACCCTGAAAGCGCCGAACGCCAAAATGCGCAAAGTCGCTGACGATGCCCCGCTGATGGAGCGCGTCGAGTACCTGCTGCAGTCACAGATTAACCCGCAGCTGGCCGGGCACGGCGGCCGCGTGTCGCTGATGGAGATCACCGACGACGGTCTGGCTATCCTGCAGTTCGGCGGCGGATGCAACGGCTGCTCGATGGTCGACGTGACCCTGAAAGAAGGTATTGAAAAACAGCTGCTGAACGAGTTTCCGGAGCTGAAAGGGGTTCGCGATCTGACCGAGCACCAGCGCGGCGAGCACTCCTACTACTAAGCCTTCCCTCCGGCGGCAGCCTGTCGCCGGCTCTCCTTTCTCCTTTCTGTGTTACCGCGCAACATCTCCCGCTACACGACCGGCAAAAACCGGGGAAAGAGTATGACTTAAGTCTCATATTTAACATTTTCCCCCGCCAGGTGATTCTCAACCCTCACATGTTACCCGTATCATCCCCTTCAGGCGCCACCGGCAAAAAAATAGCCAGCTATCCTTTCTCTGGGTAAGGATAATGCAAGCGTTTACGGTGCCAGACTATTTTGCTCCCTGACGGAGCGAATGTTGTAAAGGTTGAAACTTTGACGTTACCCATAACAAATTAAGGCCAGGTAAATCATGCCATTAATCATCGTTGCTATCGGGGTTGCCCTGTTATTGCTGTTAATGATCCGTTTCAAAATGAACGGCTTCATTGCGCTGGTTCTGGTGGCGCTCGCCGTCGGATTAATGCAGGGTATGCCGCTGGATAAAGTGATCGTCTCCATCAAGAACGGCGTCGGCGGTACCCTTGGCAGCCTCGCGCTGATCATGGGCTTCGGCGCTATGCTCGGTAAGCTGCTGGCAGACTGCGGCGGCGCGCAGCGTATCGCCACCACGCTTATCAATAAATTCGGTAAGAAGCATATTCAATGGGCCGTGGTCCTGACCGGCTTCACCGTCGGTTTCGCCCTGTTCTATGAGGTGGGCTTCGTGCTGATGCTGCCGCTGGTGTTTACCATCGCCGCCTCGGCCCGTATTCCGCTGCTGTACGTCGGCGTACCGATGGCCGCCGCGCTCTCCGTCACCCATGGCTTCCTGCCGCCGCACCCGGGTCCGACCGCGATCGCCACCATCTTCCACGCCGATATGGGTAAAACGCTGCTCTACGGCACCATTCTGGCTATCCCGACGGTTATTCTCGCCGGCCCGGTTTTCGCCCGTTTCCTGAAAGGCATTGATAAGCCGATCCCGGAAGGCCTGCATAACCCGAAAGTGTTCACTGAAGAAGAGATGCCTGGCTTTGGCGTCAGCGTCTGGACCTCGCTGGTTCCGGTGATCCTGATGGCGATGCGCGCCGTTGCCGAGATGATCCTGCCGAAGGGCCACGCCTTCTTGCCGATTGCCGAGTTCTTCGGCGACCCGGTCATGGCCACCCTGATTGCGGTACTGATCGCGCTGTTCACCTTCGGTTTGAACCGCGGCCGCTCCATGGAGCAGATCAACGATACCCTGACCTCTTCGATTAAAATCATCGCCATGATGCTGTTGATCATCGGCGGCGGCGGCGCCTTCAAACAGGTGCTGGTGGATAGCGGCATGGATAAATATATCGCTTCTATCATGCACGAATCGAATATGTCTCCGCTGTTTATGGCCTGGTCCATCGCCGCGGTGCTGCGTATCGCGCTGGGTTCGGCGACCGTTGCCGCCATCACCGCGGGCGGGATCGCCGCGCCGCTGATCGCCACCACCGGCGTCAGCCCGGAGCTGATGGTTATCGCGGTCGGCTCCGGCAGCGTTATCTTCTCCCACGTGAACGATCCGGGCTTCTGGCTGTTCAAAGAGTACTTTAACCTGACCATCGGCGAGACCATCAGGTCCTGGTCGGTGCTGGAAACCATTATCTCGGTCTGCGGCCTGGTAGGCTGTCTGCTGCTGGGGATGGTGGTGTAAGGTTACTCCCGCCATAGAAAAAGGCCGGTCCGCATGATGCGGACCGGCCTTTTTTATCGGACATACTCTTCGCCGCGCTGAGGTGCGCGCGGCGGGGAGTCATCAGGAGGCGGCTTTTTTGCTCGCCGCCTTGCGCCGTTTATCCAGATCCTTAATCAGCTTATTGACCTGTTCATCGGCAAACATCTGCTCAAGGGTGACGGACAGCTTCCGGCGCCAGTTTGGGTACTCAGTGCTGGTGCCCGGAATATTGACCGGCGACGCCATCTCCAGCCAGTCTTCCGGCTGCAGGCCCAGCAGGGCGCTGTTGCTGTCGGCAATATAACGTTGCATCCCCCGGTTGAGGATCCCCGTCATGCTCATCAGGGAGGCCTTATGGCCGGCACGCTTGGGCAGACAGCCGTACTTATGCAGCGCATCCAGCAGCCCTTGCTTCGCCAGCTCACGGTCCTGGTACAGCCCGCGCAGCACCACCTCATCAGGATAGAGACCCAGCGCTTTGCCTAACGTCAGATCGCCGCTTTCCCAGTAGCCGCGGAGGGTGGGCAGGTCGTGCGTCGTCGCCACAGCCATTGATTGCTCCGGGTACAGCGCCGGCGCGCGGAACGTTTTCTCTGCATCACTCTCAAAATAGAGCACCTTATACGAATAGACGCCGCTGTTGCGTAACTTGCTGACGATCTCCACCGGTACCGTGCCCAGATCTTCGCCGATCACCATGCAGCGATGACGCTGGCTTTCCAGCGCCAGAAGCGACAGCAGATCGTCGACGGGATACTGAACGTAAGCGCCATGGTCGGCGGTTTCACCATAGGGGATCCACCACAGACGCAGCACCGACATCACGTGATCGATACGCAGCGCGCCGCAGTTCTGCATATTGGCGCGCAGCAGGTCGATAAACGGCTCATAGGCGCGAGCGGCAATAATATGCGGATCCATCGGCGGCAGGCCCCAGTTCTGGCCCAGCGGGCCCAGAATATCCGGCGGCGCGCCCACGGACGCTTTCAGACAGTACAGCTCACGGTCGCACCAGGTCTCCGACCCGCCTTCGGCGACGCCCACCGCCAGATCGCGGTAGAGGCCGATCGGCATCCCGTCGCGCTGGCTGGTTTCCCAGCAGGCGGCAAACTGGCTCCAGGCCAGCCACTGCAGCCAGAGATAGAAACTGACGTCGTCCTCATGCTCGACGCAGAAGGCTTTCACCTCCGGGCTGTCGATATCCTGAAAGGCCTTCGGCCAGGCCGGCCAGCCCCAGCGCAGCGGGTCCTGTTGAACCTGCCAGGCGTGCAGCGCATCGAAAGCGGCCTGCCAGTAGAGGCTTTCCCCTTCGCGCAGAACAAACTCGCGGAACGCCGTCATCTGTTCATCTTCACGACGGGAGAATCGTTTCCACGCCATACGCAGCGCGGTCATTTTCAGCGTGGTGACGGCGGTGTAATCCACATCATCCGTTTGCCGCGCCGCCTGCAAGGCCTGCTGGGTCGCAGCGGACTGCCACCACGCCTGCGCCTCTTCGCTACGCTGGAAATCTTCAACCGCGTTGACGTCGATGTAGATGACGTTCAGCCAGCGCCGTGAAGACGGGCTATACGGACTGGCGCTCTCCGGGTTCGCCGGATAGAGGGCATGGATCGGGTTGAGGCCAATAAACGACCCGCCGCGGCGGGCGATTTCCGGGAGCATGGCGCGCAGATCGCCAAAATCGCCGATCCCCCAGTTTTTCTCCGAACGCAGGGTATACAGCTGCACGCAGGTGCCCCACAGCTTTTTCCCCTCTTTCAGCGGCTGCGGCTCATAGCAGCGGGCCGGGGCGACGATGGTCCGGCAGTGCCAGCGCTCCCCCTCCTGGGTGAGCGTCAGGGAGTGATACCCCTCCGGCAGTCTGGCCGGCAGCGGCAGCGTCTCGCCGCCGCGGGTTTTACCCTGATACTGCTTACCGTCCTCAGTGGTCAGGATCCACTGATACTCACCGCGTCCTGCCACCGGCAGCGACATTTTTTTGCCGTGGGTGAAGATCTTCACGTTCGGCAGCGGGTTAACCGCCACTTTCGTGGCGGCGGTTGAGCGATGCATCGCATCCAGCAGACGCTGTTTGGTGACAGCCGCGATAGACTGCGGCTTGCCGTGCGCGTTGATATAGCTGGGGCTGATGCCCGCCGCCAGCGCGGCATTATCGAGGCGTTTACTCTCCATAGGCCTTCCTTTAGCGTTTCGCCTGCCAGATACGTTGCTGATAATCGCGGATCGAGCGGTCGGAGCTGAACATGCCGCAGCGCGCAGTGTTGAGGATTGTCGCGCGGGTCCAGGCCTCCTGGTCGCGATACAGCTCATCTACCCGTTTTTGCGCCGCCACGTAGGCTTCGAAATCGGCCAGCACCAGATACGGGTCGCCGCCCTGCAGCAGACTATGCAGCATCTGGTCGAAGGCATGCTTATCGCCGTTGCTATAGGTGCCGTTCTCCAGCTCCTTAAGCACTGCATCGAGCAGTTTGTCTTTTTTACGCCATTTCAGCGGATCGTAGCCTTTCGCTTTCAGGGCTTTCACTTCTTCTACCGTGTGGCCGAAGATAAAGATGTTCTCTTCACCGACCTGCTCGGCGATTTCCACGTTGGCGCCATCCAGCGTCCCGACGGTCAGCGCGCCGTTCAGCGCCAGCTTCATGTTGCCGGTGCCAGAGGCTTCTTTGCCCGCGGTGGAGATCTGCTCGGAAATATCCGCCGCCGGGATCAGTTTTTCCGCAGCCGATACACAATAGTCCGGCAGGAAGACCACTTTCAGCTTATCGCCGACTTTCGGGTCGTTGTTGATCGCTTCCGCTACCTTGTTGATGGCAAAAATAATGTTTTTCGCCAGATAGTAGCCCGGCGCCGCTTTCGCGCCGAACAGGAAGACGCGCGGAACGCGGTCGGCCTGCGGGTTTTCGCGGATCTCTTTGTACAGCGCAAGGATATGCAGCAGGTTGAGGTGCTGACGCTTGTACTCGTGCAGACGTTTGATCTGAATGTCGAAAATCGCCTGCGGGTTGATCTCAATCCCGGTACGTTGCTTCACAAACTCAGCCAGATGAACTTTGTTGGCCTGCTTGATATCGCGATAAGTCTGACGGAATGCCGCATCGTCAGCATATTTTTCCAGATTGATCAGCTGGTCGAGGTCATTGGCCCACTCTTTTTTCAGCGTCTCATCCAGCAGCGTGGCCAGCGCCGGGTTGCACTGCTTGATCCAGCGGCGCGGCGTGATGCCGTTGGTCACGTTATGGAATTTGTTCGGCCACAGCTGGTTATATTCCGGGAACAGATCTTTCACCACCAGGTCCGAGTGCAGCGCCGCCACGCCGTTGACGGCAAAACCGCCCACCACGCACATGTTGGCCATCCGCACCTGCTTGTCATGCACCACCGCCAGTTTCGCCCAGACCTGCTTATCGCCCGGCCAGGTTTTGTCCACCAGCAGTTTAAATTTGTCGTTAATCGCGTTGATGATCTGCATATGGCGCGGCAGCAGCGCTTTCACCAGCTTCTCATCCCAGCACTCCAGCGCTTCCGGCATCAGGGTATGGTTGGTGTAAGCAAAGGTTTTGCTGGTGATCGCCCAGGCGTCGTCCCAGCTCAGCTGGTGCTCGTCGATCAGCACGCGCAGCAGTTCCGGGATGGCGATGGTCGGGTGCGTATCGTTCAGCTGGATCACTTCGTAATCCGCCAGCTCGGCCAGCTTGCGGCCTGCCAGATGATGACGACGCAGGATATCGGCCACTGAGCAGGCGCACTGGAAGTACTGCTGCATCAGGCGCAGTTTTTTACCGGCCTGATGGTTGTCGTTCGGGTACAGCACCTTAGTCAGTTTTTCCGCGTCGATGCCCTGCTGCTCGGCGCGCAGGAAATCGCCGTCGTTGAATTTGGTCAGGTTAAACGGATGGGCGTGTTTGGCCTGCCACAGACGCAGCGGCTGGGCGACGTTGTTGCGATAGCCGAGCACCGGCAGATCCCAGGCTTCGCCGGTAATGACGAACGCCGGCTGCCATTCGCCGTTTTTGCTGACTTTGCCGCCGATGCCGACCTGGACATCCAGCGCCTCGTTATGGCGGAACCACGGGTAGCTGCTGCGACCCCAGTCGTCCGGGGCTTCCTTCTGCTGGCCATCGTCAAAGGATTGGCGGAACAGACCATACTGGTAATTGAGGCCGTAGCCGGTCGCCGACTGCCCCACGGTCGCCATGGAGTCGAGGAAGCAGGCTGCCAGACGGCCCAGGCCGCCGTTACCCAGCGCCGGGTCGGTCTCTTCTTCCAGCAGATCGGTGAGGTTGACGTCATAGCCTTTCAGCGCGTCGCTCACGCCCTCGTACCAGCCCAGGTTGAGCAGGTTGTTGCCGGTCAGGCGACCAATCAGAAACTCCATCGAGATGTAGTTAACGTGACGTTGTCCTTGCGCTGGTTTTGCCACCGGCTGCGCCGACAGAAGTTCCGCCAGCGCTCCGCTGACGGCGCGCCACCATTGACGCTGCGTCATCTCGGAAGCGGACTGTAAACCAAAACGCTGCCACTGACGCGTCAGTGCAGCCTGAAACTGAGCTTTGTTAAATGAAGTCTGTGACATAATGAGATCCGGGTCCTTTACTAAAACGATGGCGCTAGTGTGCCGACCTCCCGATTCATCGTCCTCATCCCGACGGGGATTAGACAGGGAGGAGTACCGGGGATGAGCGAAAAGTGTGATCCTGGCCACTATAGTGTGGGTGAGAAGGCCAAAATATGCTGTAAAAATCACCGCTGTATGACAGTCGAGATGTCACCTGTGCAGGGTAAAAATTTGTTACAGGCCACTACGCGGCAAAAAGCTTCCCGCCTTTCGCCTGGTTATTAAAAAAATAAATTGCGACCTGCGGGAAAATAAGCACATTTCATCACATTACTCCGCAAAAAAGATTACTTCTAAGAAATCACTGACAATAATTTAATAAAAACAAACAACTACTCCCGATATAAAATAAATCTCTCCCCGCTCCGCCAGCTGCCGGCTAAAAACCGCTGATGACGAGTCCTGCCTGCGATTTTTACCCATTCGCAACCAATGTCGAAATTTGTGACATAGAGCAAATTCAAGAGCATAAACTTCGGACATAACTTGCAATAAATTTCATAATCACCGACCTTATTAGATATTAATTACGAAGCGCAAAAAAAATCGCAACCTCTCTCTTGCACAGCGAAATGTAGAACTATGTTGATTCCGTCCAAATTAAGTCGTCCGGTCCGCCTTGAACACACCGTGGTTCGTGAGCGTTTACTGGCGAAACTTTCCGGCGCGAACAATTATCGTCTCGTGCTGATCACCAGTCCTGCCGGGTACGGTAAAACAACGCTCATTTCTCAGTGGGCCGCAGGTAAAAACGATCTTGGGTGGTTTTCGCTGGACGAAGGCGACAACCAGCAGGAGCGTTTTGCCAGCTATCTGATCGCGGCGATCCAGCAGGCCACCGGCAACCACTGCGCGGCCAGTGAAGCGATGGTGCAAAAGCGCCAGTACGCCAGCCTCTCCTCTCTTTTTGCGCAGCTGTTTATTGAACTCGCCGACTGGCAGCGCCCGCTGTACCTCGTCATTGATGATTATCACCTGATCAATAATCCGGTGATCCATGACGCGATGCGCTTTTTCCTGCGCCATCAGCCGGAGAATATGACCCTCGTGGTCCTGTCGCGGAACCTGCCGCAGCTGGGCATTGCCAACCTGCGCGTCCGCGATCAGCTGCTGGAGATTGGCAGCCAGCAGCTGGCCTTTACCCACCAGGAAGCGAAACAATTTTTCGACTGTCGTCTGACGTCGCCTATCGAAGCCGACGACAGCAGTCGGCTGTGCGACGACGTCGCCGGGTGGGCCACCGCGCTGCAGCTCATCGCCCTCTCCGCCCGCCAGAATAACTCCTCCGCCCAACACTCCGCCCGTCGCCTCGCCGGGATTAACGCCAGCCATCTGTCGGATTATCTGGTGGATGAAGTGCTGGATAACGTCGACGCCCGCACGCGCAACTTTTTGCTGAAGAGCTCTCTGCTGCGCTCAATGAACGACGCGTTAATCGTGCGCGTCACCGGCGAAGAGAATGGCCAGATGCAGCTGGAGGAGATCGAACGTCAGGGGCTGTTCCTGCAGCGGATGGATGATTCCGGCGAATGGTTCCGCTATCACCCGCTGTTTGGCAGTTTCCTGCGCCAGCGCTGTCAGTGGGAGCTGGCGGTTGAACTGCCGGAGATCCACCGCGCCGCGGCGGAGAGCTGGATGGCGCAAGGCTTCCCCAGCGAGGCCATCCACCATGCGCTGGCGGCCGGCGATGCCAAAATGCTGCGCGATATCTTGCTCAATCACGCCTGGGGCATGTTCAACCATAGCGAACTGGGTCTGCTGGAGCAGTCGCTGTCGGCGCTGCCCTGGTCAAATCTGCTGGAAAATCCGCGCCTGATCCTGCTGCAGGCCTGGCTGATGCAGAGCCAGCATCGCTACAGCGAAGTCAATACCCTGCTGGCGCGCGCCGAGCAGGAGATGAGCGTCGAAATGGATACCGCGATGCATGGCGACTTCAACGCCCTGCGCGCGCAGGTGGCGATTAACGACGGCGACCAGGACGAAGCGGAACGTCTGTCGATGGTGGCGCTGGAAGAGCTGCCGCTGGCCAACTATTACAGCCGCATCGTCGCCACCTCAGTACATGGCGAAGTCCTCCACTGTAAGGGGAAACTGACCAAATCTCTCGCCGTGATGCAGCAGACCGAACAGATGGCCCGCCGTCACGACGTCTGGCATTACGCCCTGTGGAGCATCATTCAGCAAAGCGAAATTCTGTTCGCCCAGGGCTTCCTGCAGGCCGCCTGGGAGAGCCAGGAGAAAGCCTTCCATCTGGTACGCGAACAGCATCTTGAGCAGCTGCCGATGCATGAGTTCCTGCTGCGCATCCGCTCTCAGCTGCTGTGGGCATGGGCGCGCCTCGACGAGGCTGAAGCCTGCGCCCGCCAGGGGATGGCGGTTCTCTCAACTTATCAACCGCAGCAGCAGCTGCAGTGCCTGGCGCTGATGGTGCAATGCTCGCTGGCGCGCGGCGATCTGGATAATGCCCGTAGCCACCTGAACCGGCTGGAAAACCTGCTCGGTAACGGTCACTACCACAGCGACTGGGTCTCCAACGCCGACAAGGTGCGGGTGATCTACTGGCAGATGACCGGCGATAAAACCGCGGCGGCCAACTGGCTGCGCCAGACGCCGAAGCCGGAATTCGCCAATAACCACTTCCTGCAGAGCCAGTGGCGCAATATTGCCCGCGCGCAGATCCTGCTGGGCGATTTCGAACCGGCGGAAATGGTGCTGGAAGAGCTGAACGAAAATGCGCGTTCACTGCGTTTGATGAGCGATCTCAACCGCAACCTGCTGCTGCTCAACCAGCTGTACTGGCAGGCAGGACGCAAGAGCGAAGCGCAGAAAGCCCTGCTGGAAGCCCTGACGCTCGCCAACCGCACCGGCTTTATCAACCACTTTGTGATTGAAGGCGAGGCGATGGCCCAGCAGCTGCGCCAGCTGATCCAGCTGAACACCCTGCCGGAGCTGGAGCAGCATCGCGCCCAGCGCATTCTGCGCGACATCAACCAGCATCATCGCCACAAATTCGCCCACTTTGACGAAGGGTTCGTCGAGCGGCTGCTGAATCACCCGGAGGTGCCGGAGCTTATCCGCACCAGCCCGCTGACCCAGCGCGAATGGCAGGTGCTTGGCTTAATCTATTCCGGCTACAGCAACGAGCAGATTGCCGGCGAGCTTGACGTGGCGGCCACCACCATCAAGACCCATATTCGCAACCTGTATCAGAAACTGGGCGTCGCCCACCGTCAGGACGCGGTGCAGCATGCCCAGCAGTTGCTTAAGATGATGGGATACGGCGTCTGACGACGCCGTTGTCGCTTAGCACAGCTCGAGCTGGAGGTTGTTATCGGTGATGACCTTGAGCACGCCCGCCGGGGGCAGCACATCGGTATAGACCGCATCGACCATGCTGATGCTGCCCATGTTGACCATCGCGTTACGGCCAAACTTGGTATGATCCACCACCAGCATCACGTGGCGTGAATTCTCAATAATCGCGCGCTTGGTGCGCACTTCATGATAATCAAACTCCAGCAGCGAGCCATCGCTGTCGACGCCGCTGATGCCGAGAATGCCGAAGTCGAGACGGAACTGCGAGATAAAGTCGAGGGTGGCTTCCCCGATGATCCCGCCGTCGCGGCTGCGCAGTTCGCCGCCGGCGAGAATAATGCGGAAGTCCTCTTTCACCATCAGCGTGTTGGCGACGTTCAGGTTATTGGTCACAATCCGCAAATCGTTGTGATCGAGCAGGGCGTGCGCCACCGCTTCCGGCGTGGTGCCGATATCGATAAACAGCGTCGCCCCGTCCGGGATCTCGCTGGCCACCCGCCGGGCGATACGCTCTTTCTCCGCCGTCTGGGTCGCTTTGCGATCGTGCCAGGAGGTGTTCACCGAGCTGGAGGGCAGCGCCGCGCCGCCGTGATGACGGAGGATCATTTTCTGTTCGGCTAAATCGTTCAGGTCGCGGCGGATGGTCTGCGGGCTGACCGCGAACTGCTCAACCAGCTCTTCCGTGCTGACGTAACCCTGTTTTTTTACCAGCTCGATAATGGCGTCATGACGTTGTGTTTGTTTCATGAAATATCCCTGGAAAAATGTCGCCTACCCGACCCCTGTCGGTAAGTCTTTATGCGCGTTTTCGCCCATGCAAGGTATCGACAAACGCCATCGCCAGGCCGGTCGCCAGACCAGCCACGTGCGCGCCGTTGGCGATCGCCATGCCGAAAACGTCAAACCAGCCAGCAATTAACCACACTAAAGAGAAGAGTATCAACCCGCGCTGCAGATAAATACCGCTCTGCGGATCGCGCTCGCCCCGCAGCCAGACATAGCCCATCAGCGCGTAAACCACACCCGACAGCCCGCCAAACCACGGGCCGCTAAACTGGTGCTGCACAAAGCCGCTCAGCAGGGCGCTGATGACGGTGATCACCACCAGCTTGCCGCTGCCGATGCGCTTTTCCACCGCGCCGCCGAGATACCACCACCATAGCAGGTTGAAGAGAATATGCATCAGCGAGAAATGCATGAAAGCATGGCTGAAATAGCGCCAGGCTTCGAACTGCAGCGAAGGATCGTAGGGCCAGGCCAGCCAAATCATCACCGGCTGATCGCCCAGCAGATTTTGCAGGATGAACACCGCGATGCAGATCAGCAGAATCGCCCAGGTGAACGGGCCGGCGTTATGCCGCAGCGTGGCAAAGAAAGGAAAGCGCTGATAGCGCAACCCGCTGTTGGTCTGACCGGACTGCCAGCTCGCCGCCAGATAGCGCGGGTCCGCCGGGTTTTCGAGAAAACGCGCCAGCTCAGCCCTGACGCGTCCGGCCTGACTCTCATCAGCCAGCCAGACGTCGCTCTGGGTGTGCTGCTGGATAGTCAGGATAATCCCCTGCGTCGCCATATAATCGACAAACGCCTGGGCCACGCGCGGGTTGGCAAAAGAGGTAATCATTAACATGCAGCGAATCGCTTATTCCACACAAAGGGAGATAGTATACCTGCCAGTCGTTAAAACGTCCCGTGCGCCACTTCCGCCGGGAAATGGCGATGCCAGGCGTCGAACCCGCCGTCAACGCTGTAGACCTTATCAAACCCCTGCTGCAGCAGATACTGCGCGGCGCCCTTGCTGCTGTTGCCGTGATAGCACATCACCATCACCGCCGTGTCAAAGTCGTTGTCACGCATAAACGCGCCCAGGGTATCGTTGGTCAGATGAAACGCGCCCGGCGTATGGCCCATCGCATAGCTTTGCGGATCGCGGATATCGACCAAAACCGCCGTCTGCTGATGCAGTTTCTGGTGCGCTTCTTCAACGTTGATACATTCAAACTGTTCCATGGTTCTCTTCTCTTTCTCGTCATGACGGGCAGTGGCCGGCCCAATTTTACCCTGTAGTGTACCGTCAGGCGGTAAAGAAACGCCAATATGTTACACCCATCACTCCAAAATGTTTTTTTGATGTTACCAAAAGCGCGTTTGTTTGCTATAGTGAGCGATATCGAGCATTTGTGAGCTTAAACGAAAGTGTGAGAGGGTAAGAACGTGGAAACCAAAGATCTGATTGTGATAGGCGGAGGCATCAACGGTGCCGGTATCGCGGCAGATGCCGCCGGGCGTGGTTTATCCGTACTGATGCTGGAAGCGCGCGATCTCGCCTGCGCCACCTCCAGCGCCAGTTCCAAACTGATCCACGGCGGGCTACGCTACCTCGAACACTACGAGTTCCGCCTGGTCAGCGAAGCGCTGGCCGAACGCGAAGTGCTGTTAAAAATGGCCCCGCATATCGCCTTCCCGATGCGCTTTCGTCTCCCGCATCGCCCGCATCTGCGTCCGGCATGGATGATCCGCATCGGCTTGTTTATGTACGATCATCTGGGCAAACGCACCAGTCTGCCGGGATCCACCGGCTTGCGTTTTGGCGCAGAATCGGTACTTAAGCCGGAAATTGTGCGCGGTTTCGAATATTCCGACTGCTGGGTCGACGATGCCCGCCTGGTGCTGGCCAACGCGCAGATGGTCGTCCGCAAAGGCGGCGAGGTGCGGACCCGCACTCGCGCCATCTCGGCAAAACGGGAGAACGGCCTGTGGGTGGTGGAAGCGGAAGATATCGATAGCGGCGAGAAGTTTACCTGGAAGGCGCGCGGTCTGGTCAATGCCACCGGTCCATGGGTCAAACAGTTCTTCGACGAAGGGATGCATCTCCGCTCGCCTTACGGTATCCGCCTGATCAAGGGCAGCCACATCGTGGTGCCGCGGGTGCATACCCAGAAGCAGGCCTACATTCTGCAAAA
Source organism: Klebsiella sp. C239 (assembly GCF_048822715.1). Taxonomy (NCBI): domain Bacteria; kingdom Pseudomonadati; phylum Pseudomonadota; class Gammaproteobacteria; order Enterobacterales; family Enterobacteriaceae; genus Klebsiella; species Klebsiella sp. C239. The sequence continues at coordinate 72,124 of NZ_JBMEZK010000006.1, forward strand.
CGAAGATAAACGTATTGTGTTTGTTATCCCGTGGATGGATGAGTTCTCCATCATCGGCACGACGGACGTCGAGTATAAAGGCGATCCGAAAGCGGTGGCCATTGATGATAAAGAGATTAATTACCTGCTGAACGTCTATAACGCGCACTTTAAAAAGACCCTCAGCCGGGACGATATCGTCTGGACCTACTCCGGCGTCCGTCCGCTGTGCGATGACGAGTCGGATTCACCGCAGGCGATCACCCGCGACTACACGCTGGATATTCACGATGAGAACGGCCAGGCGCCGCTGCTCTCCGTCTTCGGCGGGAAGCTGACCACCTATCGCAAACTGGCCGAGCATGCGCTGGAAAAACTGACCCCCTATTACAAAGGGATCGGCCCGGCATGGACCAAAACCGCGGTGCTCCCCGGCGGCGATATCGGCGGCGACCGCGACGACTACGCAGCAAAACTGCGCCGTCGCTTCCCGTTCATCAGTGAATCACTGGCCCGCCATTATGCCCGCACCTACGGGAGCAACAGCAAGTGGATCCTCAAGGAAGCCAGCGCCCTGAGCGATCTGGGGGAAGATTTCGGCCATGAGTTTTATGAAGCCGAGCTGAAGTATCTGGTTGAGCATGAATGGGTGCGCAGCCTGGATGACGCCATCTGGCGTCGAACCAAACAGGGCATGTGGCTGAATGGCGAGCAGCAGGCGCGCATCAGCGAATGGCTGGCGCAGCATGCGGGAAAGTCTGAGCTGTCGTTAGCGTCTTAACGCGCCCGGCTGCGCGGGCCTGGGGAAACGCCTGAGGCCGGATCCAACCGCAATAATGAAACAACGGGGCCAAATGGCCCCGTTGTGTTGCGTTGACTGGCTTACAGCCTTACCGGGTCGATATGCCAGATGTATTTCGCGTACTCCTGGATCGTCCGGTCGGAAGAGAAGTAGCCCATATTGGCAATATTCAGCATCGCCTTGTAGGCCCACTCTTCCGGATGTTGATACAGCTCGTCGACGCGATCCTGGCAGTCCACATAGCTACGATAGTCCGCCAGCACCTGGTAGTGGTCGCCAAAGTTAATCAGCGAATCCAGCAGGTCACGGTAGCGCCCCGGTTCCGCCGGGCTGAAAACGCCGGTACCGATCTGCGTCAGCGCCTGGTGAAGCTCTTCATCCTGCTCGTAATATTCGCGCGGTTTATAGCCGCTGCGACGCAGCTCCTCCACCTCTTCCGCGGTGTTGCCGAAGATAAAGATATTCTCTTCGCCCACGTGCTCCTGCATCTCCACGTTCGCCCCGTCGAGGGTGCCGATCGTCAGCGCGCCGTTAAGGGCAAACTTCATATTACTGGTGCCGGAGGCTTCCGTGCCTGCGAGCGAGATCTGTTCCGACAGATCTGCCGCCGGAATGATCAGCTGCGCCAGGCTGACGCTGTAGTTGGGGATAAAAACGACCTTCAGCTTGTCGCCAATCTGCGGATCGTTATTGATCACCGCCGCCACATCGTTGATCAGGTGAATAATATGCTTGGCCATGTAGTAGGCTGAAGCCGCCTTACCGGCGAAAATGTTCACCCGCGGCACCCACTCCGCCTGCGGATCGGCTTTGATCCGGTTATAGCGGGTAATGACGTGCAGCACATTCATCAGCTGGCGTTTGTACTCGTGAATGCGTTTGATCTGCACATCAAACAGCGCCTTCGGATTCACCACCACATTAAGCTGCTGCGCAATATAGCTGGCCAGCCGCTGTTTGTTTTCCAGTTTAGCCTGACGCACTGCCTGATTGACCGTCGGATAGTCGATATGCTGCTTCAGCTCGTCAAGCTGGCTCAGATCGGTCCGCCAGGTGCGGCCGATATGCTCATCCAGCACTTTGGAGAGCGGCGGGTTGGCCAGCGCCAGCCAGCGGCGCGGCGTGACGCCGTTGGTCACGTTGATAAAGCGCATCGGGAAAATTTTGGCGAATTCGGCAAACAGCGACTCCACCATCAATCGGGAATGTAGCTCCGACACCCCATTGACCTTGTGGCTGACCACCACCGCCAGCCAGGCCATCCGCACGCGACGGCCGTTTGACTCGTCGATAATCGAGGTCCGGCTGAGCAGCGCGGTATCGTTGGGATACTGCTCCTGCAGGGTCTTGAGGAAGTAGTCGTTAATCTCAAAGATAATCTGCAGATGGCGCGGGAGAATTTTGCCCAGCATATCCACCGGCCAGGTCTCGAGCGCTTCGCTCATCAAGGTATGGTTGGTATAGGAGAAGACCTGACAGGTCACCTCGAACGCCTCGTCCCAGCTGAATTTATGCTCGTCGATAAGCAGGCGCATCAACTCCGGTATCGACAGCACCGGGTGGGTGTCATTCAGGTGGATGGCTATCTTGTCCGCCAGGTTGTCATAGGTCTTATGCAACAGATAGTGGCGGTTCAGAATATCCTGCACCGTGGCCGAGACGAGGAAATACTCCTGGCGCAGGCGCAGCTCGCGGCCGGAGTAGGTCGAGTCGTCCGGATAGAGGACGCGGGAGACGTTTTCGGAGTGGTTCTTATCCTCTACCGCGGCGAAGTAGTCGCCCTGGTTAAACTTACCGAGGTTAATTTCGCTACTGGCCTGCGCGCTCCACAGACGCAGCGTGTTGGTGGCGTCGGTGTCAAAGCCGGGGATAATCTGATCGTAGGCTTCGGCAATGATCTCTTCCGTCTCTATCCAGCGGGTTTTCTTCCCCTCCTGCTGAATGCGGCCGCCGAAGCGCACTTTATAGCGGGTGTTGTGACGCTCAAACTCCCACGGGTTACCGTACTCCAGCCAGTAGTCAGGGGACTCTTTTTGCCGGCCATCGACGATATTCTGTTTAAACATCCCGTAGTCGTAGCGGATCCCGTAGCCACGTCCCGGCAGCCCCAGCGCCGCCAGGGAGTCAAGGAAGCAGGCCGCCAGGCGGCCCAGACCGCCGTTGCCAAGCCCCGGGTCGTTCTCTTCATCGATCAGCTCTTCGAGATCGAGCCCCATCTCCGCCAGCGCGCTGCTCACATCGTCATAGATGCCGAGCGACAACAGGGCATTCGAGAGGGTACGGCCGATCAGGAACTCCATCGACAGATAGTATACCTGGCGCACTTCCTGCGAGAGCTGCGCGCGGTTGGAGCGCAGCCAGCGCTCCACCATGCGATCGCGAACGGCAAACAGCGTGGCGTTAAGCCATTCATGCTTGTTGGCGATGGCCGGATCTTTACCGATGATAAACATCAGCTTATAGGCAATAGAATGTTTTAACGCCTCAACGCTCAGCGTCGGTGATGCATAGCTAAAGGGTACATTCATAACAATGACTCCAGTGATTACATCAAGCGTTGATAAAGTTCGCGATAGGAGTTCGCGGCAACCTGCCAGCTAAAATCCATATTCATCGCCTGACGCTGCACATAGCGCCAGAGCGATGGGCGCGACCAGAGGACAAAGGCGCGACGTATAGCGCGCAGCAATGACAGCGCATTGCTGTCCTCAAAGACAAAACCTGTCGCCAGACCATCGGCAAGGTTCTCAAGCGAACTGTCAGAGACCGTGTCCGCCAGCCCGCCGGTGCGGCGCACCAGCGGCAGCGTACCGTACTTCAGACCGTACAGCTGGGTCAGGCCGCAGGGTTCAAAGCGGCTCGGGACCAGAATGACGTCGGCGCCCCCCATAATGCGGTGGGAGAAGGCCTCATGATAGCCAATCTGCACCCCCACCTTGCCCGGGTGTTCGGCAGCGGCGGCGAGGAACCCTTCCTGCAGCACCGGATCGCCGGCGCCCAGCAGCGCCAGCTGGCCGCCCTGCTCGAGCAGGCCCGGCAGCGCTTCAAGCACCAGATCGAGCCCTTTCTGGCTGGTGAGACGGCTGACGACGGCAAACAGCGGCGCTTTATCATCGACCTTCAGGCCCATGGCGATCTGCAGCTGACGCTTGTTCTCCGCCTTCTCCTCCAGCGTGTCGCGATCGTAGCGCATCGGCAGCAGGAGGTCGTTTTGCGGGCTCCAGATACCGTCGTCAACGCCGTTGAGAATTCCCGACAGCCGCCCTTCATGATGGCGCTGACGCAGCAGCCCCTCCATGCCGTAGGCGTACTGCGGCTCGGTGATCTCGCGCGCGTAGGTCGGGCTCACCGCCGTAATATGGTCGGCGTAGTAAAGACCGGCCTTCAGAAACGAGATCTGGCCGTTAAACTCGAGGCCATGCATGTTGTAAAACGACCACGGCAGCTCGATATCATTCATATGCCAGGAGTAAAACATCCCCTGGTACGCCAGGTTGTGCACGGTAAAGACCGATTTAGCCGGACGCCCGCGCGCCGCCAGGTAGGCCGGCGTCAGGCCGGCGTGCCAGTCGTGGGCATGGACCACATCCGGGCGCCAGAACGGATCCAGTCCGCTGGCCATTTCGCTTCCCACCCAGCCCAGCAGCGCAAAGCGCAGAACGTTGTCGGTATAAGCGTGCTGGTTGGTATCGTGGTAAGGGCTCCCCGGCCGGTCATAGAGATGCGGGGCGTCTATCAGATAGATCCCCACGCCGTTAAAGTGGCCGTACAGCAGCGTGATCCGCCCGGCGAACGTATCCCGGCGGGTCACCACCTGGGCATCCACCACGCCGCGGCGGATATCGGGAAACGCCGGCAACAGCACGCGCGTATCGATACCCTCCGCGATTTGCGCCGCCGGCAGCGCGCCGATGACGTCCGCCAGACCGCCCGTCTTTAACAGCGGGAACATCTCAGAACATACATGTAAGACCTGCATTAGCGCTCCTGTTTGTGCCCCAATTTCCGCAGCATGTCGCGGGTCACCAGCACGATACCTTCCTCTGAGCGATAGAAGCGGCGTGCATCCTCTTCCGCGTTCTCACCAATCACCATACCTTCCGGGATGACGCAGGCGCGGTCAATCACGCAGCGACGCAGGCGGCATGAGCGACCCACCCAGACATCTGGCAACAAGACTGCCGAATCAATGTTACAGAATGAGTTCACCCGCACGCGCGGGAACAGCACCGACTGCACCACCACCGACCCGGAGATAATGCAGCCCCCGGAGACCAGCGAGTTCAGGGTCATGCCGTGGCTTCCGGAACGGTCCTGCACGAACTTCGCCGGCGGCAGCGATTCCATATGGGTACGGATCGGCCAGTTCTGGTCGTACATATCCAGCTCCGGCGTGACTGACGCCAGATCGAGGTTGGCCTTCCAGTAGGCCTCCAGCGTCCCCACGTCGCGCCAGTACGGCTCGGCGTTCGGGTCGGACTGCACGCAGGAGAGCGGGAAAGGATGTGCATAAGCCATGCCAGCTTCGGTGATCTTCGGAATGATGTCTTTGCCGAAATCATGGCTGGAGTTCTCGTTGCGATCGTCTTCCTCCAGCAGCTCATAAAGATAAGCGGCGTCGAAGACATAAATGCCCATGCTGGCCAGCGATTTGGTCGGGTCGGTCGGCATCGCCGGCGGGTTGGCGGGTTTCTCGACAAACTCAATGATTTTTTCGTTTTCGTCGACCGCCATGACGCCGAAGGCGGATGCCTCTTCAATGGGCACCGGCATGCAGGCCACGGTGCAACGCGCCCCTTTTTCGACATGGTCGATCAGCATGCGCGAGTAGTCCTGCTTATAAATATGGTCGCCCGCGAGGATCACCACGTACTCGGCCTTGTAGCGGCTGATGATGTCCAGGTTCTGCGTCACCGCGTCCGCCGTGCCGCGATACCAGTTTTCGCCGTGTACGCGCTGTTGGGCCGGCAGCAGATCGACAAACTCGTTCATCTCTTCGCTGAAGAACGACCAGCCGCGCTGTATATGCTGCACCAGCGTATGCGACTGATACTGGGTAATAACGCCGATGCGGCGGATCCCTGAGTTAATGCAGTTAGATAATGCGAAATCGATAATACGGAACTTGCCGCCGAAGTGAACGGCAGGTTTCGCACGCTTAATGGTGAGATCCTTAAGCCGGGTGCCACGGCCGCCCGCGAGGATCAACGCCACGGATTTGATAGGTAATTGACGCGCCAGCATCAGCGGATCGTTTTTTTCAAGCCTAACCATGATTAACTCCTTTTTACACCCCCGCTTTCCTGCTCATCCCGCCGCGCCGCCGCCACGGGTTCAACCGGAAGCTTCAGGGCTTACGACCTTTGAAATACGCACACTCCGTGCGCGGGCCCATGCCAGACAGCCATGATGACCGGATTATCCTCTCCGGCGAATGGAGGAACGGCGCGCCATTCCCCCTCGGGTAAAACCATATCGACCACCTCTGCGGTGGCGTTCAGCGTGAGCAGCCAGCGATCCGACAACTGGATCTGCATACACGCTGCCCCCTGCTGCCACTCCCCGGCAGTCAGCGGCTGGGCATGGCGATTAAGCCAGCGGACGCTGCCATCCCCCTCCTGCCACCAGCGGTTGCGGGTGAGCGCCGGAATGCGCCGGCGCAGGTGGATCAGCGCCGCGGTAAAGGCGGTTAATCCCGGGTTCGCCTGGCGCCAGTCGAGCCAGGTCAGGGCGTTGTCCTGACAGTAGGCATTATTGTTGCCGTGCTGGCTGTGGCCCTGCTCATCGCCCGCCAGCAGCATCGGCGTCCCCTGAGCCAGCAGCAGCGTCGTCAGCAGCGCATGCACGCTGGCGCGTCGCCGTTCAATCACCGCAAAATTAGCTTCTAATCCTTCTATACCATGATTGTTGCTGTAGTTATTGTTAGTCCCATCGCGATTCTCCTCCCCGTTCGCCTCATTGTGTTTCTGATTGAAACAAACGCAGTCGCGCAGCGTGAAGCCATCGTGGGCCGTCACCAGATTGACCGTCGCCGATGGCGGCTTGCCATCACGGGCAAAGAGATCGCTGGAGGCCGCGAAGCGTTGCGCGAAATCCCCCAGGGAGACGTTTTGCTGCAGCCAGAAGCGGCGGGCGCTATCGCGAAAATGGTCGTTCCACTCGGCGAACAGCGGGGGAAAATTGCCCACCTGGTAGCCCCCCGGGCCGATATCCCAGGGTTCGGCGATCAGTTTCACCTGCGACAGCACGCTGTCGTGGCGGATAGCCTCGAACAGCGGCGCATCCTGGCGGAATTCCGGCGTCCGTCCCATCACTGAGGCGAGATCGAAGCGAAAACCGTCGACATGGCACTCATCCACCCAGAAGCGCAAACACTGGCGCGCCAGTTCCACTACCCCCGGGTGGCTGAGATTGAGCGTATTCCCGCACCCGGTCCAGTTGTGATAATCGCCATCTTCCCTTACCCAATAATAGCTACGGTTGTCGATTCCGCGCAGGGAGACGGTGGGACCTTCAAGATCGATTTCCGCGCTATGGTTGAGCACGATATCCAGAATCACCTCGATACCGGCGGCATGTAGCGCCTTAACCGCATCGCGAAACTCATCCAGGGCGCGCGTCGGGTCGCTGGCATAGCGCGGATCCAGCGCGAACCAGGCCAGCGGGTTGTAGCCCCAGTAGTTGCTCAACCCCATCCGCTGCAGTCGCGGCTCGCTGGCGAACTGCGCCACTGGCAACAGTTCAAGGGCGCTGATGCCCAGCGATTTGAAGTAAGCGATCATCACCGGGTGGCCCAGCGCCTTATACGTTCCGCGAATGGCTTCCGGCAGCTGCGGATTAAGCAGGGTGAGCCCTTTCACGTGCGCTTCATAAAGCACCGTTTCCCCCCATGGGGTACGCGGCGGTTTATCGCCCAGCCAGTCGTAACGCAGATCCACTACCTGCGATTTTGGCGCTATCGCGGCGCTATCGCGATGATCCGGCTGCCACATTCCGCCGTGCAGGCGCTCGTCGTCCGGCAGATCGCCCTCAACCCGGTGAGCGCAGGGATCGAGCAGCAGCTTGGCCGGGTTAAAGCGGTGTCCCTGCGCCGGATCCCAGGGGCCATGCACCCGGTAGCCGTAGCGCAGGCCCGGCCCGACGGCAGCCAGCCAGCCGTGCCAGATGTCGCCGCTGCGCGCCGGGAGATCGAAGCGTTGCTCGTTGCCCTGCTCGTCGAACACGCACAGCTCCACCCGCTCCGCGTGGGCGGAGAAGAGGGCGAAGTTCACCCCCTTGCCGTCATAGCTGGCGCCCAACGGCGCAGGCTTGCCTGCCGCGAGGTTGGTCATTGCGCCTCCCGGACCAGCCAGATCGTCGCCAGCGGCGGCAAGGTCAGGGACAGCGAATGTTCGCGACCGTGGCTGGGGATGGCATCGCTTTCCACCACCCCGCCGTTGCCCTGGTTGCTGCCGTGATAGTGCATTGAGTCGGTATTCAACGCCTCGCGCCAGCGGCCCGGCTGGTTGATGCCGAAGCGGTAGTCGTGGCGCGGCACCGGCGTGAAGTTGCTGGCGACGATAATCTCGTTCCCCGCCCGGTCGCGGCGCACAAAGACAAACACTGAGCGCTCGTGGTCGTCCACCACCAGCCATTCGAAGCCGTACGGGTCAAAGTCCAGCTCGTGCAGCGCCTTATGGTGGCGATAGGTATGGTTCAGGTCGCGCACCAGCCGCTGGACGCCGTGGTGCCAGTTGTCGCCGCCCTCCAGCAGATGCCAGTCGAGGCTGCCGTCGTGGTTCCACTCGCGGCCCTGGGCGAACTCATTGCCCATAAACAGCAGCTTTTTCCCCGGGAAGGCGAACAGCCAGCCGTAGTAGGCGCGCAGGTTGGCGAACTTCTGCCAGGCGTCCCCCGGCATGCGGTCGAGAATCGATTTTTTGCCGTGCACCACTTCATCGTGGGAGAGCGGCAGCACAAAGTTCTCGGTGTAGTTGTAGAGCATGCCGAAGGTCATTTTGTCGTGATGGTAGCGGCGGTGCACCGGATCGAGTTTCATGTAATCCAGGGTGTCGTGCATCCAGCCGAGGTTCCATTTGAACCAGAAACCGAGGCCGCCGCCGGCTGGCGGACGGGTTACCCCGGCGAAATCGGTGGACTCTTCCGCCATGGTGACCGCGCCCGGCGTCTGTTCGCCAAGGATGCGGTTGGTGTTGCGCAGAAACTCAATGGCTTCCAGATTTTCCCGGCCGCCGTATTCATTGGGGATCCACTCCCCCGCCTTGCGGCTATAGTCGCGATAGATCATCGAGGCCACTGCGTCGACGCGCAGAGCATCGATGCCGAAGCGTTCGATCCAGTACAGCGCATTTCCCACCAGGAAGTTGCTGACTTCGCGGCGTCCGTAGTTGTAGATCAGGGTATTCCAGTCCTGGTGATACCCCTCGCGCGGATCGCTGTGCTCATACAGCGCGGTGCCATCGAAAGAGGCAAGGGCAAAATCATCCGCCGGGAAGTGGCCAGGCACCCAGTCCAGAATGACGTTTAGCCCGGCGGCGTGCGCGGCGTTGATAAAGTAACGGAAATCATCGCGGGTGCCGAACCGGCGGGTCGGCGCATAGAGGCCGGTGGGTTGATAGCCCCAGCTGCCGTCGAACGGGTGCTCGTTAACCGGCAGCAGCTCGAGATGGGTGAAGCCCATCCATTTCGCGTAGGGCACCAGCTGGTCGGCCAGCTCGCGGTAGCTCAGCCAGAAATTATTGTCGGTATGACGACGCCATGAGCCAAGATGCACTTCATAGATAGAGACAGGGGCATCGAACTGGTTCGCCGCTTTGCGGTCCGCCGGCTGTTCGACTTTAGGCGGCAGATCGCAGATAAGCGAGGCGCTTTCCGGACGCATTTGCGATTCAAAGGCGTAAGGGTCGGCTTTGACCCGCAGATGGCCGTGGGCGTCAATCAGCTCGAATTTATACAGCTGGCCATTGTGCGCGCCCGGGACGAACAGTTCCCATATGCCGGACTCTTTGCGGAATCGCATCGGGTGGCGCCGGCCGTCCCAGTAGTTAAACTGCCCCACCACTGAGACGCGACGGGCGTTCGGCGCCCATACCGAGAAACGGGTGCCGGTGACGCCGTCCATGGTGGCGGCGTGCGCGCCCAGCGTTTCGTAAGGGCGCAGGTGGGTCCCTTCCGACAGCAGCCAGACGTCAAGATCCTGCAGCAGCGGACCAAAGCGATAAGGGTCATCAATCAGATTCTGCTGCCCGTGCCAGGTGACGGCCAGCTGATAGCGAAAGGCGTTTTTACGCCGCGGCAGAACGCCGCTGAAGAAACCACGCGAGTCGAGGCATTCGAGCTTGCCGACTTTGCGTCCGGTTTTCGGTTCAATAACCCACACATCGGTGGCATCGGGTAATAATGCGCGCACTTCCAGCCCGGCGTCGGTACGGTGCATGCCGAGCACGGAAAAAGGGTCCGCGAAATGACCGGCGATTAGCGCATTAATCACGTCTCTATCGATATGATTAGACATGCTTTCATCCTGTTGTAAGTGTCGCTCATTCCTGTAACTGGCGACTTTTTTTGACCTGAACGGCGCAGCGCCTTCTGCATCCTTCTGCTCCGTCCCACCTTCAGGTAAGGAATTCCTTACTTAAAGCATAGCCAAGGCTGAGTTACCTCCGTGGGGAAAAATCTAACATCCGCGTTTACTCCTTGTATTACGCAAAAAAAAAGGGGGCTCGAAGACCCCCTTTCTGTTTATCCTGCGCTTACGCCAGCTGGCGAAGCATCCGGCGCAGCGGCTCCGCGGCGCCCCACAGCAGCTGGTCGCCAACGGTAAAGGCCGACAGATACTCCGGCCCCATATTCAGTTTACGCAGGCGACCTACCGGGGTGGTCAGGGTGCCAGTCACCGCGGCTGGGGTCAGCTCGCGCATGGTAATGTCGCGATCGTTCGGTACCACTTTGGCCCACGGGTTGTGCGCGGCCAGCAGCTCCTCAACGGTCGGGATAGAGACATCTTTTTTCAGCTTGATGGTGAACGCCTGGCTGTGGCAGCGCAGCGCGCCAACGCGGACGCACAGGCCGTCTACCGGGATAACGGACGAGGTGGCGAGGATCTTGTTGGTCTCCGCCTGGCCTTTCCACTCTTCGCGGCTCTGGCCGTTATCCAGCTGTTTGTCGATCCACGGGATCAGGCTGCCCGCCAGCGGTACGCCGAAGTTATCCACCGGCAGCTCGCCGCTGCGGGTCAGCGACGTCACTTTGCGCTCGATATCCAGAATGGCGGAAGCCGGGTCCGCCAGCTCTGCCGCGACGTGGTTGTGCAGCTGGCCCATCTGGCTCAGCAGTTCGCGCATATGACGCGCGCCGCCGCCGGAAGCCGCCTGGTATGTCGCCACGCTGACCCACTCCACCAGATCCTGGGCAAACAGGCCGCCGAGGGACATCAGCATCAGGCTGACAGTACAGTTGCCGCCGACAAAGGTTTTTACGCCGTTGTTCAGGCCGGCGGTGATCACGTCCTGGTTAACCGGGTCGAGGATAATGATCGCATCGTCCTTCATGCGCAGCGAAGAGGCAGCGTCAATCCAGTAACCCTGCCAGCCGCTTTCGCGCAGCTTCGGGTAAATCTCGTTGGTGTAATCGCCGCCCTGGCACGTGACAATAATGTCCAGTGCCTTCAGCGCGTCCAGATCGAACGCATCCTGGAGCGTGCCACCGGTGCTACCGCCGAAAGACGGCGCTGGCTGTCCCAGCTGGGAGGTAGAGAAGAACACCGGGCGAATGGCGTCGAAATCGCGCTCTTCAACCATGCGTTGCATGAGAACAGAGCCGACCATTCCGCGCCAGCCGATAAAACCAACATTTTTCATAACGTATTCCTGCGAGGTGTGTGCTGTTTGTGCCTGACCAGTTTCCAACTGGATTATCCCTCACCTTACAAAATGCAGCTAAAGTCGCAAGTGAAATTAATCAATGATTGCTGAACAATCAGAAAAGCAACTTATCCTGCACATTGTCCACCGTCGCTGGTCGTCGTCAAAGCGCAATGATTATCGGGGAAATCACCCAGGGAATGGAACATTTTCCGTCGCGATTTTATTGATCCTGATTATGGATTAAGCGCGAAATCCGCTGATTTTCCCCTTGCCAAAAAGAGGCAACAAACCCAGGTGCAGCAAGGCTTGCCGAAGGATACGAGCATCGTCGTAGCGCTAATAAGGGCGAGGAGCGGGAAGAGAAAAGAGGGAAAAAGCGCGGCTTATCGCCGGGAAGCCAGGGTAAACGGCGTTACCCTGGCTTTTGGCCACCCGCGAGCGGGTGGCGAACAGACTTAGCTCAGCAGCTGGAAGGCAATCATGCCGACAATCGCCCCGGTGGTGCCGAGGATGGTTTCCATCATCGTCCAGGTTTTCAGCGTCTGGGCTTCGGTGGCGCCGGTAAATTTACCGAACAGCCAGAAGCCGGCGTCGTTCACATGGCTCACGACAATCGAGCCGCCGGCGATACAGATAGACAAGGCCGCCATCTGCGCGCCGCTGTAGTTCAGCTGCTCAATCACCGGCATCACCAGGCCGACCGCAGTCAGGCACGCCACGGTGGCGGAACCCTGGATGATACGCACCGCCGCCGCCAGCACGAAGCAGGTAATGGCGATCGGCAGCCCCATACCGGTCAGCGCTTCACCCAGCGCCGGGCCGACGCCGGAGTCAACCAGCACCTGCTTGAAGACGCCGCCTGCCCCGATCACCAGCAGGATAATGCCCGCCGGCTGCAGCGCATGACCGCAGATCTCCATCACCCGGTCTTTCGCCATCCCCTGACGTACCGCCAGGCCGTAGATCGCCACCAGGCAGGCCACCAGGATCGCGGTGAATGGGTGACCGATAAATTCAAACCATTCGTAAGCGGTCGACCCCACCGGCACAAAGCGCGCGGCGATGGTTTTCAGGCCTACCAGCACCAGCGGCAGCAGGATCAGCGACAGGCTGAAGCCGAAGGAGGGCATTTTGCCTTCGCCGAGATGCGGCTCCGTCACGTCGTCAGGAATATGCAGCTCAACGTAGCGGCTGATGAAGTTGCCCCACAGCGGTCCGGCGATAATCATTCCCGGAATTGCCGCACACAGGCCAATCAGGATCATCCAGCCAAAGTCGGCGTGCATTTGCGACGCCAGCAGCATCGGCGCAGGTCCCGGCAGCAGGAACGCCGCGGCGGCGGCCACCCCGGCAAACAGCGGGATCACCAGCTTCACGAGGTTAGTGCCGGTATGGCGCGCCATCGAGAAGGCGACGCTGATCAGTAGCACGATCGCCACTTCGAAAAACAGCGGCAGCGCGCAGATGAGGCCGGCGAGACCAATCGCATAGTGCGCGCGATTGTGGCCGAAGGATTTGAGCATCTTGACGGCAATCTGATCGACCGCCCCCGTTTCATGCAGGATCTTCCCGAACATCGCGCCCAGCGCGACGACGATCGCCAGGAAGCCCAGCGTACCGCCCATCCCCTTCTCCATCGTCGCCGCGATTTTATCCAGCGGCATGCCGGAGAAGAGACCTGCGCCAATAGAAACCACCATCAAAGCCACGAAGGCGTGCATCCGCGCCTTCATGACTAAAAACAGCAGCAGCAATACCGAGCCGACTGCTGTTAAAACAAGCGTTAAAGTACTCACTAGTGACTGCCTTTGTTGATCACCTCAATGGTGCTGGCCACCACGCCTTCCAGCGGCTGGTCGATATCGACGATAAGCACATCGCTCTCGTCGGCGCCTGGTTCCTGCAGCGTTTCAAACTGCGTCACCAACATTTGGGTTTTGAAGAAGTGCCCTTTACGCGCCTTCAGACGGTTTTCGATCACCTCGAAGCCGCCTTTCAGGTAGATGAAGGAGAGGTTCGGGTTGCCCTTGCGCAGAATGTCGCGATAGCTCTTCTTCAGCGCCGAACAGACGATCAGCGACACCTTATTGGTACGCTGCATGGCAAACGCGGCGTCATTTAGCGCCTGCAGCCACGGGGTACGGTCGTCATCGTTGAGCGGCTCACCGGAGGCCATCTTGGTGATATTGCTGCGCGGATGCAGAAAGTCGCCGTCGAGAAACGCGGCATGCAGCTGATGCGCCACTTCGCTGGCGACAGCGGATTTCCCGCTGCCGGAAACGCCCATCAGAACGTAGACGTGGTGATCATGATTAGTCGTGCTCAAAGCATCCTCCCACCGGACAGGTACGCCGCGCCGGGGCTGACTCATTGAGCGCGAAGGCGGCGTATCGGTTAATTGTTACGGGTAACTGTTATCGGTAACATTGTCATGCCGGACCTGTGGAGAAGCAATATCCATTCGTGCCAGATGTGAATATGTGTGATCTACTTCAAACTTGTCAGTTTAAATTGATCCGCCCGGTGACAATGTGAAACCTAAATCTAACATCTTAGGGGTAATCGCTTCGCCACGAATGCGCGCCAGCAGACGTTCGGCGCCAATGCGCCCCATCCGCTCGCGCGGGGTCAGGACGCTGGCCAGCCGCGGCTCCATCACCTGGCCGATATCGTGGCCATGGAAACCGGCTATCGCCATGTCGTCTGGGATCTTCAGCCCCAGGCGCTGGCACTCAAAGGCCGCGCCGACCGCGAGGTCATCGTTGGTGCAAAAGATGCCGTCAAGCTGCGGGTATTCGCGGCGCGCCTGGCGCATCAGCTCAATCCCGGATGAATAGGACGAGGACTGCTCCACCATCACGCTGTAGGGCGTCATGCCCGCATCGAGCATCGCCTGCTCGTACCCCTTCTGTTTGATGATAGTACGTTCATCAAGACGCGCGCCGAGATAAGCAACGTGGCGGTGGCCGCGGGCGATAATCGCCGCCGTCATCTGCCGCGCCGCTTCGAAGTTATCGAAACCGACCGCAATATCGAGGCACGGTGACTGGCTGTCCATTAGCTCCACCACCGGAATGCCGGCGACTTCAATCATCTTCAGGGTGCGGGGCGTATGGGTGCGTTCGGTGAGGATCAGGCCGTCAATGTTCCAGGAGAGCATCGATTCGAGGCGTTTCTCTTCCATTTCCGGCTTGTAGCCGTAGTGCGCCAGCATGGTTTGATAGCCGAAGGCGTCAGTGACGCTTTCAATCCCGCGTAGCACTTCCGAGAACACCTGGTTGGTTAACGATGGCAGCAGCACGCCAATGGCGCGGCTGGTGGCGTTGGAGAGAATGTCAGGGGCGCGATTGGGAATATAACCCAGTTCATCGAGGGCAACGGCAATCTTGCCACGCAGCGCTTCGGAGACCTGCTCCGGGTTGCGTAAATAGCGACTGACCGTCATTTTGGTCACGCCGACAAGATCGGCTACATCCTGAAGTACGGGTCTTTTCTTTTTCATCGTCCTGACTGTGATCAACGGGGAACATTTTCTCAGTTTATCACGGACAAAGCGCAACCTTCCCTAACATGAGGGAAGGCTACGCAATTTATTTATACCCATCATACTTCGAGTTGCATGCGCGTTGGCTTTCCTCGCTCACCCCCAGTCACTTACTTAAGTAAGCTCCTAGGGATTCTCTGCGTCGCCGCCTTTCTGCAACTCAAATTATTTTGGGTATAGACGACCTCAGATAACGATCAAACCGGCGGCAGATCGAACAGCAGGATTTCGCTATCGCTGTCGGCATGAACCGAAATCGCCTGCTCGTCCCAGATAGCCAAACCATCGCTGGTAGTGGCTTTGGTACCGTTGATGGTCACTTCGCCTTTGACGACCTGGATCCAGACGCGACGTTCCGCGGCAATCTGGTGAACCGACTGCTCATCTTTCAGCAGCGCCCAGCGATACAGCTCCATATCCTGATAGACCTTCAGCGAGCCATCCCGTGCATCCGGCGACAGCACCAGCTGTTTGCCCTGGGCGGCGTCGAAGCGGCGCTGCTCGTAGCGCGGGGTAATGCCGGTTTCTTCCGGAATAATCCAGATCTGGTACAGACGCAGACGATCGGTTTTGCTCGGGTTGTACTCAGAGTGACGCACCCCGGTACCCGCGCTCATGATCTGGAACTCGCCCGCCGGCACCTGCTCTTTGTTGCCCATGCTGTCCTGGTGCTCCACCGCCCCTTCCAGTACATAGGTCAGGATCTCCATATCTTTGTGTGGGTGGGTACCGAAGCCCTGACCGGCGTCGATGACGTCGTCGTTAATCACCCGCAGGGCGGAGAAGCCCATAAAGTTCGGGTCGTAGTAGTTGGCGAAAGAGAAAGTATGCCAGGAATCCAGCCAGCCATGGTTAGCGTGGCCACGTTCGTTCGCTTTGCGTAAGTAGATCATGTTGCACCCCCATATGTTTTCGATGGAGTCAGTGTGGACCCATTTCGCCGACGATCATAGAGGGTGAAAATTGACTCCTCTGTTCAAAAAATATGAACAAGCGCCGAGGAGCCGACTGGGCTTATTTCACCAGAGTAATGGTGGCCGGTGAGGGCTGCTCAAAGCCGCGCTGCAGGATCTCCATATTGGTAAGAACGTCAGATTCCTTGACGTAATTTGGCTGGCCGTTGACGAGGGTGTCGTACAGCGCGTCGTAGACCCGGCCATAGTCGCCGCTCTCCAGCGGGACCGCTTCGCGCACCGTCTCCCCTGCCTCGTTGACATACACCAGCTCGCCGACGCTGTCGTCCGCGCCAAAGCCCGGCTCGCCCGGCATGATATTGGCTTTCAGGCTGGTCTCCTGCTGGTCGATACCATATTTCACAAACGAGCCTTTATGGCCGTGGACGATGAATTTCGGGTAGTCGATCTGCACCAGGTGGCTGGTCTTAACGATGGCCTTCAGATCGCCGTAGAACAGCTGGGCCTCAAAGGTATCATCCGGGTTAGCTTTGTTGCGCAGCGAGCGCAGATCGTAAGCGACATGGTCCGGGCGGCCGAACAGGGAAATAATCTGGTCCAGGGTATGCACGCCAAGGCCATAGAACTCGCCGTTTTGCGGGCCGCCGGGGTTGGTCTCCGCCAGCGGGCGGTAGTTGTCAAAATGGCTTTCAATCTCCACCAGTTCGCCAAGTTTGCCGCTCTCAATCACCTTTTTAGTGGTCAGGAAGCAGGAGTCGAAACGGCGGTTCTGGTAGGGCGTCACCGTCAGGCCTTTGCTGTTCGCCAGCGCAAACAGGGTCTTGGCTTCCTCCAGCGTCGGGGTGAACGGCTTTTCCACCAGCACGTTTTTCCCCGCCTCCAGCGCCTTTTTCGCATAGTCAAAATGGCTGTCGGCATGGGTGCAGACCACCACCAGCCTGACCTGCGGGTCGTTTAATACTTCATCGAGATCGCTGGTGAAATGGATTTGGGAATACTGCGGCGCCTGCTCCTCGGGCTTCGCCCGACGGCGATAGATGTGCGCCACCTGCCAGCGGTCCTGGCGGTGTAACACGTAAGGAAGATGGTAGCGGGTGGTGCTTTTGCCGAAGCCAATAAATGCGCAGTGCAGAGTCATAACGCTGTCCTTAGTTAATGAGCTACCTTCAACCATAGCGCAAGCCGGGACATGACTTCATCCTCTCAGTCCGTTTTCCGTGAAGATTCGTCAAAAAAATAGGTCGCGTACCATCCATACGCAATTATTAACAACTCATTGATTAACAAGAGATTAAATCGACATTTTTCGGTTAAATATCTTGATCTCAATGGCGAAACTGCGGATAAGTGGAGGGCAAACCAGGACGTTGCTGATGACTAACGGAGTAGCCAGCCGCTACGGATGGACAAACAGTATCTCGCCTTAAACGGCGCCCTTTTTTTCTGGCTTCTCGCGCTGATCGCCTGGTCTGTCGATGCGATCGTGCCGGCGCGCCTGGCGGCCGCCTGCGCACTGGTCGCCTTTCTCCTCCATAGCCAACGGAACAAAATTAACGCGATGTTTATTAAGAAAAATAAAACGGAACCTCAGACGTCAGAAGTGGCCACGCCTCCGGCAAACAACCCAGAATCCCAGGCGGTCGCCAGCAAAAAACAAGAGACTACGGTCATCGCCAGCGGGGTGCATTTCGTCGGCAATATTGTCGCCAGCGGCCATGTCTATATTCACGGCCAGCTTACCGGCAACATTGAGGCGAAAGAACATCTGATTAAGGTGATGCGTGAAGGTCAGGTCGAGGGCAACATCAGCTGCCGTGAGCTGATTATTGATGGCAAGGTTCAGGGCCAGTGCCGCGGCGACAGCATCACCATTGAGGAGCACGGCAATCTGGATGGCACCCTCGCCTATCGCTCGCTGGCGATTAAAAAGGGCGGCCAGTTCACCGGCAGCGCCGAGGTGCTGGCCGCGGCGGAAAGCAAAAGTCATCTCATCGGCCTGGTTGCGGAAGACGGCGTGATGTCCGCCAGGCCGCAAAGCGCCTGAGGTAGCAGCAAAAAAAAAGCCAGCACCCGGCTGGCTAAAGTAATACTGGAAGCAATGTGAGCAATGTCGTGCTTTCAGGCTTTCCGCAAGGGTCTTCCTGAATGCAGGACAATAATAATCATTCTCATTCGCACTTGTCTATCTTTTTTTTGCAAAAAACGGCATTGACTCCCCGGCTGCCGTCAGAGATGGTGAAGGAGAATCAACCACCAAAAAGAGGACAAGGGAATGAGTGACATAGTGATACGCCATGCCGAACCGCGCGATGCTGAACCTTTACGTATGCTGATGGCGCACCCGGAGGTCTATCATGACACGCTACAGATCCCTTACCCCGCCATGGAAGCCTGGCAGGAGAAGCTACAGCCCAAACCCCATACCTTCCATCTGGTGGCGACGCTGGACGATCGGGTTACCGGGCATCTGTCGCTCCATGTCGAACCGCGCCCTCGTCGCAGCCACGTGGCGACCTTTGGCATGGCGGTTGCCGCCGGCCATCAGGGGCGCGGTATCGGCAGCGCGCTGATGCGCGAGATGATCGACCTGTGCGATAACTGGCTGCGCGTTGACCGCATTGAGCTGACGGTGTTCGCTGATAACAAGCCGGCGATTGCGGTGTACAAAAAACACGGATTTGAGATCGAAGGCACCGGCAAGCGTTACGCGCTGCGCAACGGTGAATATGTGGATGCATATTATATGGCGAGAATGAAGTAGCATATTGCCGGGTGGCGGCTTCGCCTTACCCGACCTGCGTTCGTGCAGTGGTTGACCCGGTAAGCGCAGCAGCGCCACCGGGCAACATATCAATACCCCGCCGTTAAATCATCCGGCGAACGCGGGTCGGAGGCGCCATACAGCATCCCGTCCGGCCCCACCATAATGCTCTGAGTGCTGCCCATCGCCTCTTTCAGCGCCACTTTCTGCCCTTTCGCCTCCAGCAGCTTCAGGGTATCCGGGCTAAAGCCTTTCTCCACCCGCAGCTCATCCGGCAGCCATTGATGATGGAAGCGCGGGGCGTTGGTGGCTTCTGCGACGTTCATCCCGAAATCGATGGTATTGACCACCATCTGCAGCACCGTGGTGATGATCCGGCTGCCGCCCGGGCTGCCGGTCACCAGCCAGGTTTTGCCGTCTTTCACCACAATGGTCGGCGACATCGACGACAGCGGGCGTTTTTTCGGCTCCACCGCATTGGCGTCGCCGCCCACCAGGCCATAGACGTTAGGTACGCCGGGCTTCGCCGAGAAATCATCCATCTGGTTATTCAGCAGAATGCCGGAGTCCCCCGCCACAATGCCGGTGCCGAAGGTGGTATTCAGCGTATAGGTCACCGCCACCGCATTGCCGTCTTTATCGACCACCGAGAAGTGGGTGGTCTGGTTGCTTTCATAGGGCGCCAGCTTGCCCGGGCGGATCTGGCTGGAAGGCTTCGCCTTATTGACGTCGATCTCGGCGGCAATCGCTTTGGCGTAGGCTTTGCTGGTCAGCGCCTGCCACGGCACTTTGACGAAGTCAGGGTCGCCGAGATATTCAGAGCGGTCGGCATAGGCGTGTTTCTCCGCCTCCGCCATCACCTGCATAGCGTCGGCGCTGCCGAAGCCATATTTCTGCAAATCGAAGTTTTCGAGGATATTGAGGATCTGCACGATGTGGATCCCGCCGGAGGAGGGCGGCGGCATAGAGTAGATCTCATACCCGCGATATTCGCCGCTAATCGGCGTGCGCTCCACGGCCTTATAGTTAGCGAGGTCGGCTTTGGTGATAAGCCCGCCGTGCTTTTTCATCTCGTCCGCGATCTGGTCGGCAATAGCGCCTTTATAGAAGGCATCCGGACCGTGCTCGGCAATCAGCTCGAGGCTTTTCCCCAGGTTCTTCTGTACCAGCCGGTCGCCCTTCTTCAGCGGCTCGCCGTTCTTCCAGAAGATCGCTTTACTGTTTTCGTGCTGCGGGATCACTTCGCTGCCGTAGGTCTTCAGATCGTCCGCCAGCGCATCGTTAACAATAAAGCCCTCTTCCGCCAGCTTGATTGCCGGGCGGATCACTTTGTTCAGCGGCATGGTGCCGTATTTTTCCAGGGCAAGAGAGAAGCCCGCCACGCTGCCTGGCGTACCGGAGGCCAGATGCGAGGTGAGCGATTTTTTACTGTCCGGGTTACCCTGGTCGTCGAGGAACATGTCGCGGGTGGCCTGCTCTGGCGCCATTTCGCGGAAATCGATCGCCGTAGTCTTGCCGTCTTTCGTCCGCAGCATCATAAAACCGCCGCCGCCGATATTCCCCGCCTGCGGATGAGTGACCGCCAGCGCGTAGCCAACCGCCACCGCCGCATCGACAGCGTTGCCGCCCTGGCGCAGAATATCCACCCCGACGCGGGTGGCCAGCGCATCTACCGAGGCCACCATGCCCTGCCGGGCGCGCACCGGGTGGAATACATCCTCCTCTACGCCATAAGAGACCGGCGGCGGCGGCGGTGGACTGGCGGCGACGGTAAAACTACCGCCCGCCAGCAACGCAGCGATGACCACCTGACGCCAGATTGTTGTTTTTATCATTGTCTTACTCCTGATAGGTAGGTTTCATTCCCCGCTTAAGCCTGGTTGATAACTCCTAAAAAATCATTGTTATGGCGGATTCGAGGTACACTTAAGTGATCCCACGCACGGGAGGAGAAAACCATGAAAGCGATGTTATTTCTGGCGGCGCTGATGCCGCTCGGCGTTTTAGCCCAGCCAATCAATATTGATAACAACCCCAACCAGCCGGGTTACGTGGTCCCCAGCCAGCAGCGCATGCAAAATGAGATGAAGGTGCAGCAACAGCAGCAACAGAGCATGCTGAAGCAGAATCTGAACAATCAGACTCGCTCCCAGCAGCAGCATCTGCAAAACCAGCTGCAGACCAATCAGCAGCGCGCGGCGCAGGGCGGGAATCTCAATCCGCCGCAGCAGGTGCTGCCGAACAACAACGGAGGGATGCTGCGGCAGACCAACCCGTAAAGGCCAGCCGCCGCGCAGCGGTTATTAAGGCTGGAAATGGGGCCCGATGACGTCAATGGCATCGGTGCAGATGCAGTCTACGCCCCAGCGCAGCAGCTCGGCGGCGCGCTGGGGTTTGTTAACGGTATACACCAGGATATGCAGGCCGGCCTGTTTCAGGCTTGCCACCCGCCCGGCGTCCAGCAGCTTGTGGTTAAGGTGAATGGAGACGCAGCCCAGCCGGGTGGTCAACTCCCGCCAGTCCTCACGCCACTCATCCAGCAACAGCCCGCGCGGCAGCTCGGGGGCGGCTTCCTGCGCCGCTTCCAGGGCATCGATTTCAAACGACGACAGCAGCGGCGCGGTCATTCCCGCCCACAGCTCCCGCGCCGCCAGGGCCACCACGTTGCCGGTCTGCGGCCCAAGGCCGGTGGTCGGTTTAATTTCGATATTCGCCATCATGCCGTGACGGCGGCAGCGCTCCGCCACCTGGGAGAGCAGCGGCAGCGGCTCGCCCTTAAATTCACGGCTGAACCAGCTACCGGCATCCACCTTCAGCAGATCGTCCCATGGCAGCTCCCCCGCCACGCCCCAGCCGTTGCTGGTGCGTTCGAGATTATCGTCATGCAGCAGAAAGATCTGCCCGTCCTTTGACAGCTTGGCGTCAAATTCAATCATCGTGTGCCCGTAGCGAGCGCCGACGTCGATAGCCGCCAGGGTGTTCTCCGGCGCCAGTTTACCGCCGCCGCGATGGGCGACGATACGGGGATAAGGCCAGTTACTCATGCGCGTTGTCCTGTTTCACCATCAAAGAGGTGCAGATGTTCCAAAGGCAGATGCAGCCATAGCGTGCTGCCTGCCGCCGGGCGCTGCTGGTGCGGCAGTCTGACCACCAGCTTCTGTTCGCCCCAGCGCCCGTGGGCAAGGTTATCGGCGCCTAAAATTTCCAGGGAGTCCATCAGCAGCGGAATGCCGCCTTGCGCCTGCGAGCTTAAGATAAAATGCTCCGGGCGGATACCGAGGGTCATTTTACGCCCGGCGTGGCGCCGGTGCTCATGATTCGTCGGCAGCTGGATGCCGCCCGCCAGCTCAAAGCGACCGCCGTCATCGCTGATGCGCCCTTCCAGCAGGTTCATGGCCGGGCTGCCGATAAAGCTCGCCACAAAGCGGCTGGCCGGCTTCTCATACACTTCCACCGGGGTGCCGATCTGCTCGGCAACGCCTTTATTCATCACCATCACCCGCTGGGCGAGGGTCATCGCCTCCACCTGATCATGGGTAACGTACAGCGAGGTGGTTTTCAGGCGGCGATGCAGCTGTTGCAGCTCAAGACGCATCTGCACGCGCAGCTTGGCGTCGAGGTTTGACAACGGTTCGTCGAAGAGGAATACCGCAGGGTCACGCACGATGGCGCGGCCCATCGCCACGCGCTGGCGCTGGCCGCCGGAGAGCTCGCGCGGGCGGCGCTTGAGCAGGCCGTCGAGCTCAAGAATACGCGCCGCCTCCTGCAACCGCTCGGCGATCAATCCCTTACCCATGCCGCGGATCTTCAGCCCCCACGCCATGTTCTCTTCCACGCTCATATGCGGATAAAGGGCATAGTTCTGGAACACCATGGCGATGCCGCGATCCTTCGGCTCCATCTCGGTGACCCGCTTGCGGTCGATCCAGATATCGCCGCTGGTCACCCGCTCCAGTCCGGCGACCATCCGCAGCAGCGTTGATTTCCCGCAGCCCGACGGGCCGACCATGACGATAAATTCCCCGTCCGCCACGTCCAGCGTCAGCGGTTGAATCACCTGGGTTTTGCCATCCCAGCTTTTGCTTACTGCCTGTAGTTTTAAACCAGCCATTTTATTTCTCACTATCGACCAGGCCACGCACAAATGCGCGCTGCATGGCTAAAACGATGACAACCGGCGGGATCAGGGTCAGCAGCATCGCCGCCATCACCTGATTCCACTGGGTAGTACCTTCGCCGGTGGCGATCATGCCTTTGATGCCGGCGACGGCGGTGCCAAGATTCACATCCTGAATAATCAGCAACGGCCACAGATACTGGTTCCAGCCGTAGATAAAAGTGATGACGAACAGCGCCGCGAGGTTGGTTTTCGACAGCGGCAGCACGATGTCGCGAAAGAAGCGCATCGGCGAAGCGCCATCGATACGCGCTGCTTCAATCAGCTCGTCCGGCAGGGTCATAAAGAACTGGCGGAACAGGAAGGTGGCGGTGGCTGAGGCCATTAGCGGCAGCGTAAGCCCGGCGTAGCTGTCGAGCATGTTGAGATTGGCGATCACTTCCACCGTCGGGAAAATACGCACCTCGACCGGCAGCATTAGCGTGATAAAGATCATCCAGAAGAACAGGTTACGCAGCGGAAAGCGGAACCAGACGATGGCGAACGCCGAAAGCATCGACACGACGATTTTGCCCACCGTAATGGCGAACGCCATGATGAAGCTGTTGAGCATCATCAGCCAGAACGGCGCGCTGTTGACGCCAACGCCGTTCACCCAGATGGTCTTCATGTTCTCCAGCAGATGTCCGCCGGGGATCAGCGTCATCGGCGTTTCAAACACCGATTGGTTATCCAGCGTCGCCGCCACGAAGGCGACGTACAGCGGGAATAAAATGACGGCGATGCCCAGAATCAGCATGGTGTGGCTGAAAATCGTCAGCCCGCGACGGTTCTCAATCATTGGTAACGCACCTTACTTTCAACGTAACGGAACTGCACCACCGTCAGGATAATGACGAGGAACATCAGCACCACCGACTGCGCGGCGGAAGCGGAAAGATCGAGCCCGGCGAAACCTTCGCGATAGATTTTGTAAATCAGGGTGGTGGTCGCCTGCACCGGGCCGCCGGCGGTGGCGGCATCGATCACCGGGAAGGTGTCGAAGAAGGCGTAAACCAGGTTGACCACCAGCAGGAAGAAACTCACCGGCGCAATCAGCGGCAGCGCCAGCCTGAAGAAGCGGCGGATTGGCCCGGCGCCGTCGATAGCGGCAGCCTCAACCAGCGAACGCGGGATCGACTGCAGCGCGGCGAAGAAAAACAGGAAGTTGTAGCTTATCTGCTTCCATACCGAGGCGAAGACCACCAGGAACATCGCCTGGCCGCTGTTCTGCGCGTGGTTCCAGTCGTAGCCCAGCTCGCCGAGGAAATGGGTGATCAGCCCGCGCCCGGGGTTAAAGAGGAAGATCCACAGCACCGCCGCCACCGCGGGGGCCACGGCATACGGCAGCAGCATCAGGGTCTGATAGAAGCGGCTGCCGCGCACCACGTAGTCGACCAGCGCAGCGAAAAAGAGCGAAATAAGCAGGCCGCTGACGGTCACCAGGGCGCTGAATTTGATAGTGGTCCAGAACGAGTCCAGATAGTACGGGTCATGGAACAGCGCCACGAAGTTATCCAGGCCGACAAACTGGCTGGACAGGCCAAACGGATCAACGCTCTGCAGCGAATACCACAGCGCTTCGCCCGCGGGCCAGATAAAGAAAATCAGCGTGATAATCAGCTGCGGCGCGACCAGGACATAGGGCAGCCAGCGCGAGCGGAATACCGGACGGGATGATGACATTGAGATTGGGTTCCTGAACAATGCCGGGTGGCGGCTACGCCCTACCCGGCCTACATAAGGCACATCGTAGGCCCGGTAAGCGCAGCGCCACCGGGCAAGTTACAGATTACGATTTGGTCGCTTGTTCGAAGCGGCGCAGCAGCTGATTCCCACGCTGAACGGCGGAATCCAGCGCCTGTTGCGGGGTTTTCTTGCCGGTCCACACGCTCTCCAGCTCTTCATCGACGATGGTGCGGATTTGCGGCATGTTGCCCAGACGCAGGCCTTTGGTGAACGGCAACGGCGGCTTGTTCAGCATCTGGCGCGTGGCGATATCGGCGCCCGGGTTCTTATCATAGAAGCCCTGCTGGCGGGTCAGATCGTAGGCCGCGGTGGTGATCGGCAGATAGCCGGTTTTCTGGTGCCATTCGGCGGCATTTTCCGGTTTGGTCAGGAAGTCGAGGAACTTCGCCACGCCGGTGTAGGTCTCTTTGTCTTTACCCTGCATCACCCACAGGCTGGCCCCGCCGATGATGGCGTTCTGCGGCGCGCCTTTCACGTCGGCATCGTAGGGCATCATGCCGACGCCGTAGTTAAATTTGGCGTACTGGCGGATATCGGCCAGCGAGCCGGACGAGGCAGTGGTAATGGCGCAGTCGCCGTTATAGAACTTTTCGGTGGACTCGTCTTTACGCCCGAAGTAGCTGAAATCGCCCTTCTTGTTCATCTCTTCGAGCAGCGCGATATGCTTCACCTGCTCCGGCTTGTTGAACTCAAGAACCGCGTCGGTGCCGTCAAAGCCATTGTTTTTCGTCGCCACCGGCAGACCGTGCCAGGCGCTGAAGTTCTCAATCTGGATCCAGCCCTGCCAGCCGCTGGCGTAGCCGCACTTCATTCCGGCGGCTTTCAGCTTCGCGGTGTAGGCCGCCAGATCCTGCCAGGTCTTCGGCGGCTGCTCTGGATCTAAACCGGCTTTTTTGAAGGCGTCTTTGTTGTAGTACAGCACCGGCGTGGAGCTGTTAAACGGCTGGGAGAGCAGATGGCCGGTTTTCGAATCGGTGTAATACCCGGCGACCGTCGGCACAAACTGCGATTCATCAAACGTGATGCCCGCCTCGCTGAACACCTGGTAGACCGGCTTAATGGCTTTTGACGCCATCATGGTGGCGGTACCCACTTCATACACCTGCAGGATCGCCGGCGCGTTGCCGGTACGGAAGGCGGCGATACCGGCGCTCAGGCTCTGTTCATAGTTGCCCTTGTATACCGGAACGATTTTGTAATCAGGATTGGCCGCGTTAAAGCGTTGCGCCAGAGAATCCACTTCTTTACCCAGTTCGCCTTCCATTGAGTGCCAGAACGGGATGGTGGTAACCGCCAGGGCCTGACCGGCAAAAGCCAGGCTCAGCGCCAGTCCTAAAGCTGTATGTCGTAACGATATCATCGGTTATCTCTCTTGTTGTGCCGGATGCGCGATTTCACGCGTTTTATGCTCGCGGGGTAACATGACATGTTCGAATTACAGAAAAATAACTTTTTTATTACAAAAAAAAGATAGTAACGGGTCAGAGAGATGACAAGCCGATGAAAGGACGGGGGAAGTAAAGTGGGAGCTGAGACACGGATAATAGTTGTGCGATCGGCTCCCGGGGTCGGCGCAAGCGCCTCGCCCGGGCTACAAACCGGCGAAGTGAATGACGCCGGGTTACGATGAATTAACCGCCGAGATAGGCGCTGCGCACCGCCTCGTTGGCCAGCAGCGCGTCGCCGGTATCCTCCAGCACCACGTGGCCGTTCTCCAGCACGTAGCCGCGATCGGCCAGCTTCAGCGCCTGGTTGGCGTTCTGCTCAACCAGGAAGATAGTCATCCCCTGCTCGCGCAGCTGCTCGATGGTATCGAAGATCTGCTGAATGATGATCGGCGCCAGCCCCAGCGACGGTTCATCCAGCAGCAGCAGACGCGGCTGGCTCATCAGGGCGCGGCCGATGGCCAGCATCTGCTGTTCGCCGCCGGACATGGTGCCGGCGCGCTGGATACGGCGCTCGTGCAGACGCGGAAACAGCTCATACACCCATTTGATGCGGGTCTGGAACTGATCGCGGTCGGCAAAAAAACCGCCCATCGCCAGGTTCTCTTCCACCGTCATTCGCGAAAAGACGCGCCGCCCTTCCGGGACGATCGCCACCGCCTCGCGCATGATCTTCGCCGTCTGCCAGTCGGTAATATCCTTACCGTCAAAGACAATACGCCCGCTGGAGGCGCGCGGATCGCCGCACAGCGTGCCGAGCAGGGTGGTTTTCCCCGCGCCGTTGGCGCCGATAAGCGTGACGATCTCGCCCTGTTTGATATGCAGGCTGACGTTGTGCAGCGCCTGAATCTTGCCGTAGTGGGCGCTGACGTTGTCAAAAGTTAACATCGCGTTTTCCATCTTATGCCTCACCAAGGTATGCGCGGATCACGTCCGGGTTATTACGAATCTCTTCCGGCGTCCCGTTGGCCAGCGGTGTCCCCTGGTTCACGACGTAGATGCGATCGGAAATGCCCATCACCAGCTTCATATCGTGTTCGATAAGCAGGATGGTGGTGTTGTGATGGTTACGCAGCTCGGCGATAAGCTCGTCCAGCTCTTTGGTCTCTTTCGGGTTCAGCCCCGCCGCCGGTTCATCGAGCATCAGAATTTCCGGCTGGGTCACCATGCAGCGGGCAATCTCCAGCCGGCGCTGGTCGCCATAGGCCAGGTTGCTGGCCTGCCGGTTAGCGTGCTCCAGCAGGCCGATACGCTCAAGCCAGGTGGCCGCGCGGTCCAGCGCTTCGCTCTGCGCCCGACGGAAGGCCGGCGTTTTCAGCAGGCCGGAGAAGAGCCCGGTTTTCAGCTGCTGATGTTGCGCCACCAGCAGGTTTTCAATCACCGTCATTTCGCGGAACAGGCGCACGTGCTGGAAGGTCCGCACCACGCCCATCCGGGCAATCTGCTGGCCCGGCAGCCCTTCCAGATGCTGGTCGCGCAGCAGAATGGTGCCGCCGGTGGGCTTGTAAAAACCGGTCAGGCAGTTAAAGACGGTGGTCTTCCCGGCGCCGTTGGGGCCGATCAGCGAGACGATCTCGCGCTCTTTGAGCTCCAGCGACACATTGTTGACGGCCAGCAGACCGCCGAAACGCATCATCAGGCCGCTGACGGATAATAATGGCTGACTCATGCCTGCTCTCCTTTCGCCTGACCGTTTTTCAGCTTCAACTGCACGCGCGTCATTGGCAGAAGCCCCTGCGGACGCCAGATCATCATCAGCACCATCAGACCGCCGAGCATTAACATGCTGTATTCGTTAAAGTCACGCATCAGCTCACGCGACACCACCAGCAGAATAGCCGCCAGGATCACCGCAAACTGCGAGCCCATCCCGCCCAGCACGACGATCGCCAGTACAAAGGCGGACTCGGCGAAGGTAAAGGATTCCGGGCTGACGAAGCCCTGGCGCGCGGCGAACAGCGTCCCGGCGAAGCCGGCAAACGCGGCGCTGATGGTAAAGGCGGTCAGCTTGATGCGCGTCGGGCTCAGGCCCAGCGAACGACAGGCGATCTCATCTTCACGCAGCGCTTCCCACGCCCGCCCCAGCGGCATCCGCAGCAGGCGGTTGATAACGAACAGGCTCAGCACCACCAGCAGCAGCGCCACCAGATAGAGGAAAATGACCCGGTCGGAGGGATCGTATTTTACGCCGAAGAAGTTGCTGAAGGTATCCCAGCCGCCTTCGCGGGCGCTGCGGCTGAATTCGAGGCCAAAGAAGGTCGGTTTCGGGATCTGGCTGATGCCGTTTGGCCCGCCGGTGATTTCGGTATTGTTGAGCAGCAGAATACGCACGATCTCGCCGAAGCCTAAGGTCACGATCGCCAGGTAGTCGCCGCGCAGACGCAGCACCGGGAAGCCAAGCAGGAAGCCAGCCGCCGCGGAGACCAGGCCGGCCAGCGGCAGACAGGTCCAGAAGCCGAGACCGTAATAGTGGTTCAGCAGCGCGAAGGTATACGCGCCGATGGCGTAGAACCCGCCGTAGCCCAGGACCAGCAGGCCGGAAAGGCCGACCACCACGTTCAGCCCAAGGCCGAGAATGATATAGATCATCGTCAGGGTGGCGATATCCACCGTACCGCGCGACACCATAAACGGCCAGGCCACGGCAATCACCAGCAGGGCTATCAGGAACAACTTCTGCTTCACCGTCGAGCCGTCAATCGCCGGCATAATAAACTTCGGCCCGGAGACGTTCTTAACCGCTTTCTGAAACAGCGGCCGCAGCAGCTGGAAGAAAAAGACCACCGCGGTGCCGATGAAGATCCACTGCCAGCGAATATCGGCGGCGGTATCCACCACCAGTTTGGTGCCGTTCAGCTCCAGCTGCACGCCCATAAAGACGCCCGCCAGAATGAAGAACATCGCAGCAGAGAGCAGCGCCATTGCAATTTGCATCGGTTTCATACTTTTTCCACCTCCGGGCGGCCCAGAATGCCGGTCGGCATCACTAACAGCACCAGAATCAGCAGCGCAAAGGAAACCACGTCCTTATATTCGGTGCTGAGATAGGCAGAAGAGAGCGCCTCGGCAATACCCAGGATCAGGCCGCCGATCATCGCGCCGGGGATACTGCCGATACCGCCGAGCACGGCGGCGGTGAAGGCCTTCATCCCGGCCATAAAGCCGATGTAGGGGTTAATCACGCCGTAGAACTGACCCAGCAGCACGCCCGCCACCGCCGCCATCGCTGCGCCGATCACAAAGGTCAGGGCAATGACGCGATCGGTGTTAATGCCGAGCAGGCTCGCCATTTTCAGGTCTTCGGCACAGGCGCGGCAGGCGCGCCCCATCCGCGAGTAGCGAATGAACAGCGTCAGGGCCAGCATGGCGATAAAGGTCACCACCCAGATCACCAGCTGCATGGTGGTGATCGTCGCGGAGAAGCTGTCACTGTGGCCGACGACCCACTGGCCATTAAACAGGCTCGGCAGCGCCACGTCGCGGGAGCCCTGGGTCAGGCTGACGTAGTTCTGCAGGAAGATAGACATCCCGATAGCGGAGATCAGCGCAATCAGACGCTTGGAATTACGCACCGGCCGATAGGCCACGCGCTCAATGCTCCAGCCGTAGGCGCTGGCAATCACAATGGCGCCCACGAAGCCGGCGGCGACCAGCAGCCAGCTGGTGTCGATACCCATCATCATCAGCGCGGCGATGATCATGAAGGAGACATAGCTGCCAATCATGTAGACCTCGCCATGGGCGAAGTTGATCATGCCGATAATGCCGTACACCATCGTATAGCCGATGGCGATCAGCGCGTAGGTACTGCCCAGCGTGACGCCGTTAAACATCTGCTGCAGAAAATAGAGAAACTGCTCGGACATAAGGTAACCTTTTTCAAACCGCCCGCGGCTCGCGGGCGGAGGGATAACTCATCTTCAGCGCTTATTTCGCCGCGCTCGAAGAGCCGTCGGCGTGCCACTGGAAGACACCAAACTCAAATCCCTTCAGATCGCCTTTTTCATCCCAGTTCAGCGGCCCAATCACGGTTTTCGCCCCGTGCGCTTTCAAATCTTTGATTAAATCCAGCGGCTGCTGGCTGCCGGTTCTGTCCATCGCCTGCGCCAGCGACTGAACCGCGGCGTAAGTGATCCAGACATACGGCCCGCTCGGATCTTTCTTCTCCGCTTTCAGCGCGTTGACGATGGCGCTGTTGGCAGGGTCCTGATCGTAGCGTTTTGGCATCGTCACCAGCATCCCTTCCGCCGCGGCGCCCGCGATATTGGACAGCGAGGCGTTGCCGACCCCTTCCGGCCCCATAAACACGGTTTTCAGCCCCACGGAGCGCGCCTGGCGCAGCATTTGGCCCATTTCCGGGTAGTAACCGCCGTAGTAGACGAAGTCGATGTTCTCTTTCTTCAGGCGCGCCAGCAGCGCGGAGAAATCTTTCTCGCCCGCGGTGATGCCGTCAAAGAAGACGATGTTGGCCCCGGCTTTTTTCAGGTTGTCCTGCACCGAACGCGCCAGCCCTTCGCCGTACTGCTGCTTGTCATGAATGATGGCGATACGCTGCGGTTTGACGTTCTCGACGATATATTTCGCCGCGGTCGGCCCCTGCGAGGAGTCGAGGCCGGCGGTACGCATGATGTACTGATAGCCGCGCTGGGTCAGCTCCGGGTTGGTCGCTCCCGGGGAGATCATCAGGATGCCTTCATCCTCATAGATATCGGAAGCCGGCTGGGTGGAAGAGGAGCACAGGTGGCCGATAACGTACTGAATACCGTCGTTGACGATTTTGTTGGCCACCGCGACCGCTTGCTTCGGATCGCAGGCGTCGTCATATTCGACGGCCACCAGCTTGTCGCCCTTAATACCGCCGCTGGCGTTGATGTCTTTAAT
The DNA here is from genome assembly GCF_048822715.1 of Klebsiella sp. C239. NCBI lineage: Bacteria > Pseudomonadati > Pseudomonadota > Gammaproteobacteria > Enterobacterales > Enterobacteriaceae > Klebsiella > Klebsiella sp. C239. The sequence continues at coordinate 103,220 of NZ_JBMEZK010000006.1, forward strand.
CGCCTGACGCGCGCCGTTGAACTCCATGTCGCCCCACTGGGCCACCGGACCCGACATCGCGCCGACCACGGCGACCTTAATATCCTTGGCCATCGCCGCGTGCGACATCGCTAATGCGACAATGCCCGCGACGATGGTTTTCGCGTTCCTTTTCATGCTGCAGAACCCCGTTCGTGATGTGGTGTAAATGTTTTGTATTTTTATGGTTAAAAAGCATTCTGTGCTTTTATTAAACAACGCCATTTTTACCATTGAGTTTAATGGTTTAGCGCAGCTTTTCACTAAAAAACAGATTAAAATCTCTATTTTTCAGTCGATTAAGCAAAGATAATATTCTGTATTTTGCTGAAGATAAACAAAAAAAAGTCCATGCGGCAGCATAAAATAACGATACATAAGGCGGAATAAAACGCTGCACATTAGGTTAAAATCCTGCTTATTTTTCGATCCATGACGGATTGCGCTACCCCAACAACGCCAGGAAAACGAATCCCCTGATGTATGCGCAAAAAACAGCGCTCCGCCAGACAGCAATTTTGGGTACACTGGCGCCTCTGTTTTGCACTGGACTTGCCGCCCATGAAACTGACTATTATCCGTTTACAGCACTTCAGCGATCAGGATCGCATTGATCTGGGGAAAATCTGGCCGTCGCAGGATCTGTCGACGCTGACCTTGGATGAAAACCATCGTCTCTATGCCGCCCGCTTTAACGAGCGCCTGTTGGGCGCTGTGCGCGTTACCCTGCGTGGCGTCGAAGGTGAGCTCAGCGATCTGTGCGTGCGTGAAGTGACCCGCCGCCGCGGCGTCGGGCAATATTTAGTGGAAGAGACATTGCGTGATAACCCGGCGATCAATAGCTGGCGCGTCGCCGACCGCGGGGTGGAAGACCGCGGCGTGATGGCGGCCTTTATGCAGGCGCTCGGCTTTAGCGCCCAGCAGACCGGTTGGGAAAAGCATTAAGCCGTAGTAAGTGACCGGGGTTGAGGGGGGCAGACAACGCATTTGCAGCGTGAAAGGCGCCCACCCATTTAACCCAGCATTTCGCGTTGCAAAAAGGCGTCAAGACCCGAAATCCCCGGGAGCTTACATCAGTAAGTGACCGGGGTTGAGGGGCGCAGACAACGCATTTGCAGCGTGAAAGGCGCCCACCCATTTAACCCAGCATTTCGCGTTGCAAAAAGGCGTCAAGACCCGAAATCCCCGGGAGCTTACATCAGTAAGTGACCGGGGTTGAGGGGCGCAGACAACGCATTTGCAGCGTGAAAGGCGCCCACCCATTTAACCCAGCATTTCGCGTTGCAAAAAGGCGTCAAGACCCGACATCCCCGGGAGCTTACATCAGTAAGTGACCGGGGTTGAGGGATGCAGACAACACATTTGCAGCGTGAAAGGCGCCCTACCCATTTAACCCAGCATTTCGCGTTGCAAAAAGGCGTCAAGACCCGACATCCCCGGGAGCTTACATCAGTAAGTGACCGGGGTTGAGGGGCGCAGACAACGCATTTGCAGCGTGAAAGGCGCCGGTTAAATTATTTGGCGTCGGTCGCCGTACCGTTAGCATGCCAGGTAAAGACACCGAACTCGAAGCCTTTCAGGTCGCCTTTCTGATCCCACGACAGCGGGCCCATCACGGTGTCTACCGTCGCGCCTTTCAGGTATTTAGCGATTTCCGCCGGATCGTCAGACTGATTCAGGCCCGCCTGCAGCGACTGCAGCGCCGCGTAGGTGGTCCAGACGAAGGCGCCGCTCGGATCCTGTTTCTTCGCCTTGATCGCATCCACGATCGGTTTGTTCGCCGGCACCTGGTCGTAGTTCTTCGGCTTGGTCACCAGCAGGCCTTCCGCCGACTCGCCGGCGATGTTAGACAGGGAGACGTTCGCTACGCCTTCCGGGCCCATAAACTGGGTTTTCAGACCGGCAGCGCGGGCCTGACGCAGGATCTGGCCCATTTCCGGGTGGTAACCGCCGTAGTAGACGAAGTCGATATTCTCTTTCTTCAGGCGCGCCACCAGAGTGGAGAAATCTTTCTCACCGGCGGTGATCCCGTCGAAGAAGACCACGTTCGCCCCGCCTTTTTTCAGGCCATCCTGCACCGCACGGGCCAAACCTTCGCCGTACTGCTGTTTGTCATGCACGACTGCGATACGCTGCGGCTTCACTTTGTCGAGAATGTATTTCGCCGCGGTTGGTCCCTGGTCGGAGTCCAGACCGGTGGTGCGCAGGATCAGCTTATAGCCGCGCGCGGTCAGCTCCGGCGCGGTCGCAGCGGGGGTGATCATCAGAATGCCTTCGTCTTCATAGATGTCAGACGCCGGCTGAGTGGAAGAGGAGCACAGGTGGCCGATAACGTATTTGATCCCGTCGTTGACCACTTTGTTGGCGACCGCTACCGCCTGTTTCGGGTCGCAAGCGTCATCATATTTTACGATCTGCAGCTTATTGCCCTTAATGCCGCCCTTCGCGTTGATATCCGCTACCGCCTGCTCGGCGCCGGTAAACTCCTGATCGCCGTACTGGGCCACCGGGCCGGACATCGCCCCGACTACCGCGATTTTGATATCTTCCGCCAGCGCCGCGCTGCTCATAACTAAGGCAATACATCCTGCCAGTAACGCTTTACCCTTCATATTCATCCTGAGGCTCCCCATTATTATGGTTTTTGCATTTGTTGTGATGTTGTTTGTTAGCGCATTATTTTGTTTATATCGATAGGAAAAGCATATGATAGCTAACCAACCGGGGGCTGCTCGCGCTTTTGCAGCACACTATGCTAAACATACCGTCATTCTGAGGAATTTGAAACGACTAAATTGCGGGCTATGTAACAGATAAGTGACAAATAAAAAAACCGCGCCAGCATGAACCGGACGCGGTGCAAAACAGGCCCTGATTACCAGCCAGCGGGCAGGTAGCCTACCGCGGACGCTACCGCGTAGACGGCGCTGCAAAGATACAACAACACAATGAAGCATTGGATAAGCGGATGGGTCATACAGGCCGGACAGGTCCAGCCCGGCGTCAGGTCGCCACGCTGGCGGGCGCCCTTGAGCATCAGGATCGGCATAATCGATAAAATAACGCCGCTGAACACCCCGGCAAAATAGAGCGCGTTGACGAAAGAGACCATACCGCTGTAGGCCAGCGCGAACGGCGGGATCGCCACCACCAGCAGCACCATCATGCGGCGGGCGGGCTGTTCATCATTCCCCAGGCGGAACTGATCGAAGATATTGGTCAGGAAGCTGCCGCCCAGTCCCCAGTAGGAGGTCAACATCGCGCACAGCGCAAACAGGTTGGCGGAGAAGAAGGCCCATTCGCCAAGCGCCCTGCCCCAGGAGATGGTGGCCACATCCGAAATATTGTCCAGGCCATTAAGCGAGATCACCGACAGCGGCACCAGCGCCAGCAGGGTAAAGGTCAGCGCCATACCGACTATAATGGCTTTAGGCAATTTTTCCGGTTTGTCGGCGAAGCCTCGCGCCATTTCCGGGACGATATACTGTGCCGAGAAGCAGAACGCCACGACATTGAAGACCGGAACCATATACAGCCAGTTGCCGTCGAGCAGATAGCCCACGCGGGTAGTCTCTTTCAACAGCGTGGCAATCACCAGCACCGAGATCATCACCACCATACCGATGCTGATAAATTTCTCGCCGCGGCCGATCGCCTTCAGCCCCAGATAAAGCACCCCTGCCGCCGGGACGAAAAACAGCACGCTGCCCAGCGCCGGCGAAATGCCAAACAGGGAGTAGAGCAGCTTGCCGCTGCCGGTCATATAAGCCGTCAATGCGCCGACGCTGTTGACGCAGACGGAGAGGAACATCATCAGCGCGCCAAAGCCGCCGACGTAGCGCTTTGATAATCCGCTGAGCTGCAGATGTTTACGCGTGCGGAGCGTAGATTCCGCGACATAGAGCATGGTCACCGTCGTCAGGCTGCCCACCAGCACCAGCCAGAACAGCAGCGGTAAGAAGCCCGCTTTGCTTGACGCATAGGCGATGGAGAGGACACCCGCGCCGATATTGGTACCGACAATCATCGATACCCCTTCGACGAAGCTCAGAGATTTTGCAGGGACAGCCGTACGTTCCCGGCCGGTGAGGGCGGGAGAAAAGGTGGAGTTTTCAGACATAATACTTTCCGTTTTACTCCGGCGGTTTTCTCCGCCGGAAAAAAGGTGATATCAGGGTGATAAACCACTCACGCTGAGCATGAACAGCCGGCTGCGGCTTCCTGTTTCTGTTCGGCTTCCCTGCCGCCGCAGCCCACCGGGGAGACGTTAGCTCTTCAGTACGCGCGCCAGAATATCCAGCGCTTTCGAGAACTGGGCGTCCGGAATCGTCAACGGATAGAGGAAGCGGATCACGTTGCCGTAGACGCCGCAGCTCAGCAGCAGCAAGCCGTTCTCCTGCGCTTTCTGTTGCACCTGACGGGTGAACTCCGGCGACGGTTCGCCAGTTTGCGGATCGTTAAACTCCACCGCCACCATCGACCCCCGACCGCGGACATCGACAATCGCCGGACAGCTAGCGCGCGCCTGGTTGAGCACTTCCTGCAGATGGCTACCCAGCTGTTCAGCGCGCTGGCACAGCTGCTCTTCAGCAATCACATCCAGCACCGCGTGCGCCGCGGCTACCGCCAGCGGGTTACCGGCATAGGTTCCGCCCAGGCCGCCTGGCGCAGGGGCATCCATCACCTCGGCGCGTCCAACGACGCCCGACAGCGGGAAACCGCCGGCGAGGCTTTTCGCCATCGTCATCAGATCCGGTTTCACATCATAGTGCTGCATGGCGAACAGCTTGCCGGTACGGGCGAAACCGGTCTGCACTTCATCGGCGATCAGCAGAATGCCGTGGGTATCGCACAGATCGCGCAACGCCTGCATGAAATCGGCTGGCGCGACGTTAAAGCCGCCTTCTCCCTGGATCGGCTCGAGGATGATGGCCGCGACCTGATCCGGCGCAATATCCGCTTTGAAAATGCGCTCCAGGCTTTTCAGCGCATCCGCGGTGGAGACGCCGTGCGCCGCATTCGGGTAGACACCGTGATACACCGAGCCCGGGAAGGGGCCGAAGCCGATTTTGTAGGGCGCGACCTTACCGGTGAGCGCCATGGTCATAAAGGTACGGCCGTGGAAGCCGCCGCCGAAAGTAATCAGCCCCGGACGGCCGGTGTAAGCGCGGGCAATTTTCACCGCGTTCTCGACCGCTTCCGCGCCGGTGGTGAAGAAGGCCGTTTTTGCCGGCCCGTCAATCGGCGCCAGATCGTTGATACGTTCCGCCAGCGTGACATAGCTTTCGTACGGCACAATCTGATAGGCGGTGTGGGTGAACGCCTGCAGCTGGTCAGCGACCGCGGCAACCACCTTCGGATGACGGTGACCGGTATTTAACACGGCGATACCGGCGGCGAAATCGATCACCTCATTGCCTTCGATATCCCACAGCGTGGCGTTCTCCGCCTTCTCGACAAAGTAGTTACACATTACGCCTACGCCGCGCGGCGTCGCCTGCTGGCGACGTTGATTCAGTTCTGAGCTTTTCACCTGCGAATCTCCTGTCGTGTATGTCACGTTATCGCAACAAATTAGAAACGATGTCGTTTATTTACACAGGAGTTGGCCCTATAATCGAGTACCAATTTTGAATATCTGAGGGATCCAATTGCGTTCGCTGGTGGGTGACCTGGTGCTGGTCCGTCTGCAGGAAGAGCGCGACCCTCTTCTGCACAAACGCTTATACAACGCGCTTCGCTGCGCGATCCTTGACGGTTCGCTGGCGCCGCAAAGCCGCCTGCCGCCGTCGCGGGACCTGGCGGGAGAACTCGGCGTATCAAGAAACACCATATTAACAACTTATGAACAATTACTGGCGGAAGGATATGTGGTTTCCCGTCGGGGAAGCGGAACATTCGTTGCCCAAACCGCGCCTGAAAGTTCATTGACCGCTAATGGGAAGCGGGAAAACAGCAGTATCGCGACATCGACGGCGCACCTTTCACGCCGTGGCCAGCACCTGCTCGGCCAGGTCAGCGCCAGCCCACGCCAGTGGGGAGCGTTTATTCCCGGCGTACCGGACGTTAACGCCTTTCCCCATCCGCTGTTCAGCAAGATCCAGGCCCGCATCAGCCGTCGGCCAAAGCCGGAGCGGCTCAGCTACAGCTGCAACGGCGGTACCCCGGAACTGCAGCAGGCGCTGGTGGATTATCTGCGGGTATCGCGCGGCGTCCACTGTCAGGCAGATCAAATTCTTATCACCGAGGGGATCCACCAGGCGATTGACCTGGTCACTCGCATGCTGTGCGACAACGGCGAACTGGCGTGGGTGGAGGAGCCTTCCTACTGGGGCATTCGCCATGTGCTGGCGATGAACGACGTCCGGGCGGCCCCCATCACCGTCGATGCCAATGGGCTGTGCCCGCCGGAAACGGTTGACGATGCGCCGCGACTCATCTTTGTCACCCCTTCTCACCAGTATCCGCTGGGCGCGGTGATGAGCCTTGAACGCCGTCAGCGGCTGCTGGCGCTCGCCCGCCAGCAGGGCAGCTGGATCGTCGAAGATGATTATGACAGCGAGTTTCGCTTTTCCGGGCAGCCCATCCCCGCCCTGCAGGGGCTGGTGGCCGATGCGCCGGTGGTCTATGTCGGCACCTTCAGCAAGACGCTCTATCCCGGCCTGCGCCTGGGCTATGTGGTGATCCCCCGCCCGCTGGTCAGCGATCTGAAGCACGCCCACGCCGAGCTTTATCGCGGCGGCCATTCGCTGATCCAGATGGCGCTGGCGGAGTTTATTACCGCTGGTCACTACTCGGCGCATATCCGCCGCATGCGGCTGCTCTACAGCCGTCGTCGCGCCTTTTTAACCGAGCTGATTCAGCGGCACTGTATGCCCGACGCCCTGTCGGACTTCAGCGATAATGCCGGACTGCATTTGATCCTCAATTTACCGGAGGAGGCGGACGATGTGGCGATCGCCCGCGAGGCCAATGCGCGCCACATTCTGGTGCGGCCGCTCTCGCGCTACTACCTGACGGCGGCGCGTAAGAAAGGATTATTGATGGGATTTGCCAGCCAGCCCGAGGAGCAGATGGCGCCGGCGTTCAGCGTGCTGATAGGCTGCCTGCGGACGCACTGTCCAGAGGCGCTGCTGCCCATGGATGGCGCAGAAAAACAAAACGCCCCAACCTGAGGCGGGGCGTTATCGGGGTGCCTGGCGTCAGGCAGGGGTGGCGTATCAGGCTTCGATCGCGGCACGCAGTTTTTTCATGGCGTTCTTTTCCAGCTGACGCACGCGCTCTGCGGAGACGCCGTAGCGGTCAGCCAGCTCCTGCAGCGTGGACTTGTTGTCTTCGTCCAGCCAGCGGGCGCGGATGATATCCTGGCTACGCTCGTCCAGGCCCTGCATCGCGTCAGTCAGCTTATTCGCCGCCTGCTCTTCCCAGTTGTCGTCTTCGATGCCGTCGGCGAAGTTTGACGTTTTGTCCTGCAGATAAAGAACCGGCGCCATCGGCTGGCTGTCGGATTCATCGTCCGACGACATGTCGAACGTCATGTCCTGGGCCGCCATACGGGATTCCATCTCGCGGACGTCTTTGCTCGACACGCCCAGCTCACGGGCCACCATTTCCACTTCATCCTGGTTGAACCAACCCAGACGCTGTTTGGTTTTACGCAGGTTAAAGAACAGCTTACGCTGTGCTTTGGTGGTAGCGACCTTCACGATACGCCAGTTGCGCAGCACGTATTCGTGAATTTCGGCTTTAATCCAGTGCACGGCGAAGGAGACCAGGCGCACACCCACTTCCGGGTTGAAGCGACGCACGGCTTTCATCAGGCCGATATTGCCTTCCTGGATCAGATCCGCCTGCGGCAGGCCATAGCCCGAGTAGTTACGAGCAATGTGAACAACAAAGCGCAGGTGAGACAGAATCAGCTTTTTCGCTGCTTCCAGATCGCCCTGGTAATGCAGCTTTTCAGCAAGCTCCCGCTCTTCATCAGCCGACAGCATCGGCCAAGTGTTAGCGGCCCGGATGTACGATTCCAGGTTACCAACGGGGGCTAAAGCTAAAGTTTGCATTTCTTTGGTCATTCAAATCCTCTCAATTGATATCTTCTGACGTGGTCTTGTCCCCATCAGGCAACAAGCATGCCAGCATTCATGAGCAACGAGAATATCACTCACATTAGTATCAGACAGTGATTTTATCCACAAGTTCCCTGCAACGGTGTGAATAAATTACGCACAAAATGTGACACCACGATGAAAAAGTGAGGGCAGGAAAAGGAGAACAAGCTTGCGGTATCTTTCCCTGCGAACAGGAACTCATTGCAGCAGGGAAAGATTATATCACGCTTTTTTTAATCGGGAGTAAAGTGACGTAAATGTTGCACTGTCGCCAGCCAGGCGGCCACCCACCCGATCATCGAGCAGACGATCAGCATCAGCAGACACTCGTCAAAGCCTAAGCCGCTCAGCTCAAACTGGGTGCCGAACACCTTCGCCACCTCGGTCACTGCCGACGAGAGGCGCATCACCAGAATCTCCGACAGGATCAGCGATAAAAACGCGCCGGAGAAGCCCAGCATCGCCCCGCCGTAGAGGAACGGACGCAGGATAAAGCCGTCGGTGGCGCCGATCAGTTTCTGCACGTTAATGGTATCGCGGCGGGCGAAGATGCTCAGGCGCACGCTGTTGCCGATCACCAGGAACACCGCCGCCACCATCAGCACGCCGATCATCGCCGACACGCGGCCCACCAGCCCGGTGAGCGAGGAGAGGCGGGCAAACCAGCTGTCGTCCATCCGTACTTCATCGACCCCCTGGATCCGCGATACCCGATCGCGCAGGGTGTTCAGCGCTTCCGTGCTCTGGAAATCCAGCTTCGGCACCACGATGGCGACCGCCGGCAGCGGGTTCTCTTCCAGCATATCCAGGGCGCCGCCAAAGCCGGACCAGTTACGGAATTCACCCAATGCCTCGTCACGTGACAAATAGTTCACCTTGTCGACGCCCTGCTCCGCCTGCAGCTGGCCGACCACCCGCGCCGCGGCATCGTCATCCAGCGTTTTTTCCAGATACACGGTGATCTGCGGCGAGGGATAGTACTGTGACGCCGCGCTGCTGACGTTTTTGTAGACCATGTAGCAGACGCTTGGCAGGGTCAACGAGATGGCGATAACCATCACCGTCAGGAAGGTCGCCAGCGGCGTGCTTTTTAAATCCTGGAGCGCACCGTGCCAGGCGTAGCGCACCTGCTCGTTGAACACGTTGCTCTTACGCGAGGCCGGGTTAGGCGCCGCTTTCGGCCGTTTTGGCGCATTGCGCCCGCCGCCGCCGCCGCCCGCCGCGTTGCGCAGGCGATCGAACTTGCTGCCGAACTGGCGGATTTGGTTCATTGCGTCGCGCTTATTCACCCCGAATGCCTCCATGCAGATGGCCGTCGCTGAGCGTCAGCACGCGGTACGGACGGCTGGAGATAAGCCCCAGATCGTGCGTGGCCATCAGTACCGTCACCCCGACGCGGTTAAACTCTTCAAACAGACGTAAAATCCCCTCCGAGAGCGCCTCGTCGAGGTTACCGGTCGGTTCATCCGCCAGCAGCACCGCCGGCTTGTTGACCACCGCGCGAGCGATCCCCACGCGCTGCTGCTCGCCGCCGGAGAGCTGAATCGGAAAGTTCTTCGCTTTGTCCAGCAGCCCGACCTTATCCAGCGCCGCCGAGACCCGGCGACGAATGTCATCGCCGCTGGCGCCGGCGATAATCAGCGGGATCGCCACGTTGTCATACACGGTACGATCCATCAGCAAATGGTGGTCCTGGAAAATCATGCCGATCTGGCGGCGCAGGAACGGCACCTCACGGCTCTTCAGGCGGCTGATTTCATGACCGCTGAAGAAGATTTTCCCGGCGCTGGGCCGTTCGATACCACAGATAAGCTTCAGCAGGGTACTTTTCCCTGCGCCGGAGTGGCCGGTCAGAAACGCCATCTCGCCCGGCTGCAGGTGGAAGTTCACCCCCTGCAGCGCTTGTCTCCCACCGAGATAGGCTTTGCTGACTTGTTCAAAGCGAATCATTCTTAATCCTCTCGGGCAAAAAGTGCCTCAATAAAGTCGCCCGCATTAAACGGACGCAGATCCTCAATACGCTCGCCGACGCCAATATAGCGAATCGGAATGCCGAACTGGTCGGCCACCGAGAAGATCACGCCGCCTTTGGCGGTGCCATCCAGCTTGGTCAGGGTGATCCCGGTCAAACCTACCGCTTCATGGAACAGTTTGGCCTGGCTAATGGCATTCTGCCCGGTACTGGCGTCGATGGTTAACATCACCTCATGCGGCGCGTCGACGTCCAGCTTTTTCATCACCCGGACGATCTTCTTCAGCTCTTCCATCAGGTGCGATTTATTCTGCAGACGCCCGGCGGTATCGGCAATCAGCACATCAACATGGCGCGCCTTCGCCGCCTGAATGGCGTCGAAAATCACCGAGGCGGAATCGGCGCCGGTGTGCTGGGCGATCACCGGGATATTGTTACGCTGGCCCCAGACCTGCAGCTGTTCCACCGCCGCCGCACGGAAGGTATCCCCCGCCGCCAGCATCACCGATTTGCCCTGCTGCTCAAACTGACGCGCCAGCTTACCGATGGTGGTGGTTTTCCCCACCCCGTTCACGCCGACCATCAGAATAACAAATGGCGTTTTGCCTTCAACATTCAGCGGCTCATCCACTTTGGCGAGGATATCGCCCATCTCTTCTTTCAGCAGGCCGTACAGCGCTTCCGCATCGCGCAGCTGCTTACGGCTGGCGCCCTCGGTGAGATGAGTAATGATCTTGCGGGTGGTTTCCACCCCGACGTCGGCGATCAGCAGTTGCTCTTCCAGCTCTTCAAACAGATCGTCGTCGATCTTCTTACCGCGGAACAGGCTGATAAATCCGGAACCGAGATTTTGTTTGGTTTTCAGCAGGCTACGCTTAAGGCGGGCGAAAAAGCCTTCTTTCGTCGGTTTTTCCTGCTCCTGGACCAGCGCTTCCACCGGCGCCTCTTCCTCTGGCGCCGGCACCACCACCGCCGCCTCTTCCGCCGCCTCGGCCGCCAGCGCCTGCGCTTCCAGCTCTTCATCGCTTAACGGCGCGTCCTCTTCCGGCGCTTCCGTCTCCTGGGGTTGGGCGACGACATCCTCTACAGGCTGCTCAGCCACGGCCTCCGCCGCCACCGGTTCGGCGATAACGTCCTCCACCAGCGACTCAACCACTGCCGGCAGTTCCTCCGCCTTCAGCGGTTCGCTGACCGCAGGCTCCGGCGCGACGACCGGCGCCTCTTCAACCAAAGCAGGCGCTGGCGCCGCCTCTTCTTCCTGCGCGCTGGCAGGCTCCGCGAGGTGGGCCTTTTCGCTTTCGACCACCGTCTCGGTGACTTCGACGACCTCTTCGGCAAACGCCTCCGGGTCCGCTTTCGGCGCGCTCGGCTCAGCAGGGGTTTCCGCCGCCGGCGTCTCCTGGGCAACCGCTTGTTGTTCTTCTACTTTTTGTTCAGTCTCGGTTTCCTGTGCCTGCTCTTTCTGTCCAAAGCCCAGCCAGGAAAAGAAGCCACGTTTTTTCTCTTTTGCCATTTGCGACCACACTCCTCGCTGTTTATTCATGGCGCAGCTTCATCAGAAGCTGAAAAAATGATGAAATTAGTTGGATAGTCTATCACTTAACTTAACTCGCAGCACCGCCCCCGGATTAAGGTTTCGTCAACCGCCGTCGATCGCTAGAATAGCAGGCCGGAAGTTGAGACTTGAGCAGAGAGATGAAAAAACCAAACCACGCGGGCAGCGGCCAGATCCGCATCATCGGCGGGCAATGGCGCGGCCGTAAATTACCGGTGCCGGAGAGCCCGGGCCTGCGGCCGACCACCGACCGGGTTCGCGAAACCCTTTTTAACTGGCTGGCGCCGTCCATCGTTGACGCGCACTGCCTCGACTGCTTTGCCGGCAGCGGCGCGCTGGGGCTTGAGGCGCTGTCCCGCTATGCGGCCAGCACCACGCTACTGGAGATGGAGCGCGGCGTCGCTCAGCAGTTACAAAAAAACCTGGCCACCCTGAAAGCGGATCGCGGCAAGGTGATCGCGACTAACACCCTCAGCTTCCTGAGCCAACCGGGCACGCCGCATCAGATTGTGTTTGTCGACCCACCGTTCCGTCAGGGGCTGCTGGAGGAGACGCTGCGCCTGCTGGAAACGCAGGGCTGGCTGGCCGACGAGGCCCTGGTGTACGTCGAAAGCGAAGTCGAAAACGGTTTACCGCCGGTACCGGCGAACTGGCATCTGTATCGTGAAAAAGTGGCCGGACAGGTCGCGTACCGTCTTTACCAACGTGAGGCCCAAGGAGAGAACCATGCTGATTAATTTAGGCCGCCTGCTGATGCTGTGCGTCTGGGCCTTTCTGTTATTGAATCTGTTTCAGCCCTTCCCGAAGCCGCTGAATATCTTCGTCAACGTCGCGCTGATTTTTATGATCCTGATGCACGGTCTGCAGCTGACGCTGCTCAAGGCGACGCAGCCGAAGGATGCCCCGCCGCTGGGCCGCTTTGAGCAAATCCGCATTTTTATCTTCGGCGTGTTTGAGCTCGTCGCCTGGCAGAAAAAACTGAAGGCGACGCTGAAGAAATAGTCCTGACAAGGGCTCAGGGATCGGGCGTGAACGCCACGAACGCTGTGCCCTTATAACTCAACATCCCGCGATCGCCGACGCTCAGCGCATGATACTGCGGCGCGTCAAGGCGAAACACCACCTCCAGCCCGCCGTTCTCAGGGCGAAAGCTCGCTTCATAGCGCATCTCGCTGCCCGCAGGCGTCACCGTCTGCTGCCGCGAACGCCGATCGTTAATCACTTTTTCCCGCTTATTGCTGACGATCACCCGCTTTTGCAACACCGGCGCGGCGTCGTTCGCCAGTTTTTCGCGGCGCTGCTGCACATAGCGAAACGAAGCCGCCACCACAATCACCGCGACGACCAGAACAAAAAAGAGCGGCATTTTACTCATTAAGGTTACCCATAAAAAATATCAGGAATCAGCATACTGCGACTGGAATAACATTGTCATCTGCTGCGCCAAACCACTACACTGAGTGGTAGCTTCACGCATCCGTAACTTTCCTTATGATAACAGATACAGGGACTTACTATGCTTTGGTCATTTATTGCTGTCTGTTTCTCCGCATGGCTTTATGTCGATGCATCCTATCGCGGGCCGGCCTGGCGACGCTGGGTATTTAAACCTGTCACCCTGATTCTGTTGCTGTTGCTGGCCTGGCAGGCGCCGATGTTCAATGCCATCAGCTACCTGGTGCTGGCCGGCCTGTGCGCCTCCCTGCTCGGCGACGCCCTGACCCTGCTGCCGCGCCAGCGGGTGATGTACGCAGTGGGCGCCTTCTTCCTGTCGCATCTGCTGTATACCATCTGGTTCGCCAGCCAGCTGACGCTGTCATTCTTCTGGCCGCTGCCGCTGGTGCTGCTGGTATTCGGCGCCCTGCTGATGGCGGTGATCTGGAGCCGGCTGGAAGAGATGAAAATGCCGGTGCTGACCTTTATCGGCATGACGCTGGTGATGGTCTGGCTGGCCGGTGAGCTGTGGTTTGCCCGCCCTACCAACACCGCGCTGTCCGGATTCGCCGGCGCCGCTCTGCTGCTGCTGAGCAATGCCGTGTGGCTGGTGAGCCACTATCGCCGCCGTTTCCGCGCCGATAACGCCATTGCCGCCGCGTTTTACTTTGCCGGCCACTTCCTCATCGTGCGCGCGCTGTACCTGTAATTTAGTCCTTGACTCTGGAGTCGACTCCAGAGTGTATCCTACGGCTAATGAGAAAATTATCATTTACCGGAGGGTGCCATGTCGACTCCAGACGCGCAGGATAAAAAAGTCCCACAATTCTCGTCATTCACCATGCGGCCAGCGCCCGCCCCGGCGGAAAGCTGCTGCACAGACCACGCCTGCGCCGCAGAGAGCGCGCCTGCCGCCGAAGCGCTCAGCGACGCCCGCTACAGCTGGCAGGTTGCAGGCATGGACTGCGCCGCCTGCGCCCGCAAGGTGGAAACGGCGGTTCGTCAGGTGCCCGGCGTCAGTCAGGTTCAGGTGCTGTTCGCCACTGAAAAATTATTGGTTAACGCCGAGGGCGACGTTCGGGCTCAGGTTGAGCAGGCGGTACGTCAGGCAGGCTATACGCTGCGCGATGCCGATGCCCCCGCGTCAGAGAAAACTCAGGGCTCGCGGCTGCGCGACAATTTACCGTTGCTGACGCTGGTCATGATGATGGCCCTGAGCTGGGGGCTGGAGCAGGCCAACCACCCTGCCGGTCAGTTAGCCTTTATTGCCACCACCCTGGTCGGCCTCTGGCCGGTTGCCCGCCAGGCGCTGCGCCTGATCAAGAGCGGGAGCTGGTTCGCCATTGAAACGCTGATGAGCGTCGCCGCCATCGGGGCGCTGTTTATCGGCGCCACCGCAGAGGCGGCGATGGTCCTGCTGCTGTTCCTGATCGGCGAGCGTCTCGAAGGCTGGGCCGCCAGCCGCGCGCGGCAGGGGGTGAGCGCGCTGATGGCGCTGAAGCCCGACACCGCCATTCGCCTGCGCAACGGCGTGCGGGAAACCGTCGCCCAGCGCGATCTGCGCCCCGGGGATGTGATCGAAGTGGCCGCCGGCGGGCGTCTGCCGGCGGATGGTCAGCTGCTGTCGCCATTTGCCAGCTTTGATGAAAGCGCTCTGACCGGCGAGTCGGTGCCGGTGGAGCGCCAGGCCGGAGAACGCGTAGCGGCGGGCGCCACCAGCGTCGACCGCCTGGTGCAGCTGACCGTAATCTCCGAACCGGGCGACAGCGCCATCGACCGCATCCTGAAGCTGATTGAAGAGGCGGAGGAGCGTCGGGCGCCGATCGAGCGTTTTATCGATCGCTTCAGCCGGATCTACACTCCGGCCATTATGGTGGTGGCCCTGTTGGTCTCCATTGTCCCGCCCCTGCTCTTCGCCAGCGCCTGGCTGCCGTGGATTTATAAAGGGCTGACGCTGCTGCTGATCGGCTGCCCGTGCGCGCTGGTCATCTCCACCCCGGCAGCCATCACTTCCGGCCTGGCGGTCGCCGCCCGACGCGGAGCGTTAATTAAAGGCGGCGCGGCGCTGGAACAGCTGGGCCAGGTGCGCCAGGTGGCGTTCGACAAAACCGGCACCCTGACCGTCGGCCAGCCGCAGGTGACCTCGGTCATCGCCACGGCTGAGAATGACGATAACACGCTGCTGGCGCTGGCGGCGGCGGTTGAGCAAGGCTCCAGCCATCCGCTGGCGCAGGCTATCGTCCGCGAAGCGCAGCGGCGTCAGTTGAGTATTCCGCCGGCCAGCGGCCAGCGGGCGCTGGCCGGCTCCGGTATCGAAGCCGAGGTCAACGGCAGCCGTATCGTGATCTGCGCGGCCAGCAAAGCCGCCCCGTCAGAGCATGAGGCGCAGATCCAGCAGCTGGAGAGCGCCGGTCAAACGGTGGTGCTGGTCATGCGCGGCGAGACGCTTCTCGGCATCCTGGCGCTGCGCGACACCCTGCGCGACGACGCGCGTCAGGCAGTGGATGCCTTACACCAGCTGGGGGTGCGGGGGGTGATCCTTACCGGGGATAACCCGCGCGCCGCGGCGGCCATCGCCAGCGAACTGGGGCTGGAATTCCGCGCCGGCCTGCTGCCGGCGGACAAAGTCGAAGCGGTGATGGCGCTGAATGCCGATGCGCCGCTGGCGATGGTCGGGGACGGCATCAACGACGCCCCGGCGATGAAGGCGGCGACCATCGGCATCGCCATGGGCAGCGGCACCGACGTGGCGCTGGAGACCGCCGACGCCGCGCTGACCCACAACCGTCTGACCGGCCTGACGCAGATGATCTCCCTGGCGCGGGCGACCCACGCGAATATTCGCCAGAACATCGCGATTGCCTTAGGGCTGAAGGGGATTTTCCTTGTCACCACCCTGCTCGGCCTGACCGGCCTGTGGCTGGCGGTGCTGGCGGATACCGGCGCCACCGTACTGGTAACGGCTAACGCGCTGCGGTTATTGCGTAAGAAGTTGTAGCATAGATACCGGCTTCCCTGCTCGCGCTACGCTTAGCAGGGCTACGGTTCCAGACCGTCGGGTAGCCCGGATAAGGCGCTACGCGCCGCCATCCGGGGTATTCCCTGCTCGCGCTGCGCTTAGCAGGGCTACGGTTCCAGACCGTCGGGTAGCCCGGATAAGGCGCTACGCGCCGCTATCCGGGATATTCCCTGCTCGCGCTACGCTTAGCAGGGCTACGGTTCCAGACCGTCGGGTAGCCCGGATAAGGCGCTACGCGCCGCTATCCGGGGTATTCCCTGCTCGCGCTGCGCTTAGCAGGGCTACGGTTCCAGACCGTCGGGTAGCCCGGATAAGGCGCTACGCGCCGCCATCCGGGAGAGACTCAGTGGCTTTTGCGGATCAGTCGGGTAGCCCGGATAAGGCGCTACGCGCCGCCATCCGGGATATTCCCTGCTCGCGCTACGCTTAGCAGGGCTACGGTTCCAGACCGTCGGGTAGCCCGGATAAGGCGCTACGCGCCGCTATCCGGGGTATTCCCTGCTCGCGCTGCGCTTAGCAGGGCTACGATTCCGGACCGTCGGGTAGCCCGGATAAGGCGCTACGCGCCGCCATCCGGGAGAGACTCAGTGGCTTTTGCGGATCAGGTAGCGGTACGGCAGAGCTTCGGTTTGCTGGGCCACCAGCTCATGCTCCATAAAGCGGCAGAATCCCGGGATATCGCGGGTGGTGGCCGGATCGTCAGCAATAATCAGCAGCGTCTCGCCGACGGGCATTGTCCGCACGGTTTTACGCACCATCATGACCGGCTCCGGGCAGCGCAGTCCCAGGGCATCCAGAGTGTGGTCTGGAGTGGAGAAAAGTTCGCTCATTTTAGTCTCACATCAACAAAACGGCCCTAGTTTACCCCCAGTTCGCCAGTACGCAAGCCAGGTTAACGTTTGCGCGAAAAACAACCATTGCATTACGCCGGCAACGCAGTATCATGCAGCCGTTTTTCATTGGGTTCCCTCACCCCAACGTTCCGCTGCCGATTGCTCATTTACCTGAAGCATGACGGGCATAAAAAGGTCACAATATGAATCCGTTTACTACCGTACAGCGCAAAAAAGCGCTCGTCTGGCTTTCGCTATTTCATCTGCTGGTGATCACCTCCAGCAACTATCTGGTTCAGCTACCGATCTCCATCTTTGGTTTCCATACCACCTGGGGGGCGTTCAGTTTTCCGTTTATCTTCCTCGCCACCGATCTGACGGTGCGAATTTTTGGCGCACCGCTGGCGCGACGCATTATTTTTGCGGTGATGGTCCCGGCGCTGGTCATCTCCTACGCCATCTCCGCCCTGTTTTACATGGGCGAGTGGCAGGGTTTCGCGGCGCTGGGCACCTTTAATCTCTTCGTCGCGCGTATCGCCATCGCCAGCTTTATGGCCTATGCGCTGGGGCAGATCCTCGACGTCCACGTCTTCAACCGCCTGCGGCAGAGCCGCCGCTGGTGGCTGGCCCCCACCGCCTCGACGCTGTTCGGCAACATCAGCGATACCGTAGCGTTCTTCTTCATCGCCTTCTGGCGCAGCCCGGATCCATTTATGGCCGCCCACTGGGGGGAAATCGCCCTCGTCGACTACAGCTTTAAAGTGCTTATCAGCATCATTTTCTTCCTGCCGATGTACGGCGTACTGTTAAATATGCTGTTGAAAAGGCTGGCGGATAAATCTGATTTGTCGGCATTGCAGCCGAGTTAAAGGTACTCGCGGGCTGATGTGTTAAGATAGCCGGATGAGCCATTAGTGGCCGTTTATCGAAAGGAAGATGTCAATGCGCAATTTGGTTAAATATGTCGGTATTGGCCTGCTGGTGATGGGGCTTGCCGCCTGCGATAACAGCGATTCAAAAGCGCCAACCGTTGGGGCAGCAGCGGAGAGCAACACCAGCGGCCAGGCGATCAGCCTGCTGGATGGCAAACTGAGCTTCACCCTGCCTGCGGGCATGGCCGACCAGAGCGGCAAACTGGGTACTCAGGCGAACAACATGCACGTCTATTCTGACGCCACCGGCCAGAAAGCAGTCATCGTCATCGTCGGCGACAGCACCAATGAAGACCTGGCGGTGCTGGCGAAACGCCTGGAAGATCAGCAGCGTAGCCGCGACCCGCAGCTGCAGGTGGTAAGCAATAAATCGCTGGAGATCAAAGGTCACACCCTGCAGCAGCTGGACAGCATCATCTCCGCCAAGGGGCAGACCGCCTGGTCTTCCGTGCTCCTCGGCAAAGTGGATGACAAACTGCTGACCCTGCAGGTCACCCTGCCGGCGGACAACCAGCAGCAGGCGCAGACCGAAGCGGAAAGCATCATCAGCACCCTCACCATCCAGTAATTACTGGCCTGGTGCGACGGCCTCCGGTTCGCTGACCGGGGGCGGTTTTTTTAACCGCCAGCCCAGCAGCAGCGCCGCCATCACCAGACCTGCCGCCGCCAGATATATCACCGGGATCCCGGTCCACGCCATCAGCAAGCCGGCCAGCGGCCCGGTGACGCCTAACGACAAATCCATAAACACGGTATAGGTGGCCAGCGCCGACCCCTGGTTATGCTGCGGCACCGCTTTCACCGCCACCACGCCCAGCGCCGGAAAGACCAGTGAGAACCCGGCCCCGGTAAGAAAGGTGCCGATTTTCGCCAGCAGCGGCGTATCGGCAAAGCCGACCAGCAGCAGGCCGATGATCTCCACGCTAAAGCAGAGCATCGCCACGTTCAGCCCGCCGAGGCGGTTAATGGCGTTGGGAAACAGCAGCCGCGCGCCAACGAACGCGCAGCTGAACAGCGTCAGGGCGAAGGCCGCCCCGTCCCAGCCTTTGGCGTCATAAAACAGCGTGATAAAGGTGGCGATAACACCGAAACCGGCGGAGGCCAGGGCCAGCGCCATGCCGTAGGGCCACACCCGCCCGAGCACCGCGCGAAACGACATTGCTTTGCCTTTCGCCGCCTTCACCGCTGCGCGGGGCAGCGCGCAGAGGATAGCCACCAGCGCAACCGCCATAATGACCCCGGCCAGGCCGCTGAGGCCAATTTGCGAATAGCACAGCACGCCGAGCGGGGCGCCCATCGCCATCGCCCCGTAGGTCACAATGCCGTTCCATGAGATCACCCGCCCGATATGCAGCGACCCAACAACGCCGACGCCCCACAGCGTCGAGCCGGTGCCGGCAAAGCTCTGGCCGATGCCGAGAATGACTCGTCCGAGGCATAGCAGCAGCAGGCTAACCAGCGGCCAGCAGCTGCTCCAGGCGGCCAGCAGATAGCTCAGACCGCTTAAAAAGCAGCCGCAGAGGCCGAAGACGACTATCTTTTTGGGCCCCAGCAGGTCAGCGTAGCGCCCGGCGTGCGGGCGGCTGAGCAGCGTGGCGAAATATTGCAGACTAATCACCAGGCCAGCCCAGAAAGCGCTAAAGCCCATTACATCATGCACATAGCCAGGAAGTACCGCCAGCGGCAAGCCGATGGTGAGGTAGCTGGCAAAGTTAAAAATAACCACGGAGACAATCCGCAGATTGAGGCGCAGTCCATTGAGCGCCGGTTCGGCGACGGATTCGGGCATCAGGTTCCACCAGATTTGTACTATACAGAGCCACTATTACCACGACTTCTGTTGAAAAGCAGCCTTCCGATGGCAATAACCTCAGCGGCGCCATCGCCGCGCTCATCAGCATAAATTGCCGCGACGATTATTCGACTTTCCTTAATGGAAGGATAAATACATATTAATAATTATCGCTATTGCCTGAGCAGGGTTAAATTACTTATACTTCCTCACGGCTCTGATAGCGCCTCATTGTTTATCATGATGTTAATATTTCTATAACATCATATTTCCCTCTCCGGCCTGTTTTAATACAGATGAACATATTGCCTGACAGAACAACCACAGCATATCAGCCTATATGAAAGTTTCTTACATGGCATAAGTTAATGCCAGTAGCCAATATATTGACATGGAGTATTCATGAAAAAAATTATTCACTGGATGATTGCCGCTACGGTTGTCGGTGCGCTCGCCGGTTGCGCACGGACAGCCCCTATTGAACAGGTCAATGCGATAGTGAGCGCCGGCCATACGGAAGCGCAGGTCAAGGATTCCATTATCAAAGCAGGTGCTCAGCGCCAATGGATTATGTCTGACGCGGGCCCTGGCGTCATAAAAGGTAAATTGCAAAATCGCGACCATGTCGCGGATATTAAAATTAACTACTCCGCAACAAGTTATTCTATTGTCTATGTGAGTAGCATTAATCTCATGGCCGCCAACGGAAAAATTCATAGAAACTATAACCGCTGGGTACACAACCTCGATAAAGATATTCAGGTTACGCTGGCAGCAAACACCGCTCTGCAACAATAAATATACATACGGGTCACTACTGACCCGTTTCGCCGATTATTTGTAATAAGGTTGTACCGAACGTGTACCAAAAGGATTCTCTCAGCGCACTTGATGCCATTACTGAAGCGCAGCGTATTGCTTTTGCCCCCATGCTCTTTCAAACCGCATTATGTCTACGCAACTCAGGTATTCTGGGTTATCTGGACCAACAAGGTAAACGCGGTGCAACGTTTGCAGCCATCAGTGAAATTTTCGACGGAAAAGAATATGCCGTTAGCGTTTTGCTCGATATGGGATTAAGCGGTCGTATCCTGACCTATAAAGAGGAACGCTACCACCTCTCTAAAATAGGACATTTCTTACTTCATGATCCGATGACGCGAGTAAATATGGATTTTACTCAAGACGTTTGTTATCAAGGATTATTCTTTCTGGAAAATGCGCTCCAGGAGGGAAAGCCTTCAGGATTAAAAGTTTTTGGTGAGTGGCCAACGATTTACCCTGCCTTGTCACAGCTACCACCCGCAGCGCGCAAAAGCTGGTTTGCCTTCGACCATTACTATTCCGATGGCGCCTTCACTGCAGCGCTGCCCTATGTATTCGCCAGCCAGCCCGCAAGGCTGTACGATGTAGGCGGTAATACCGGGAAATGGGCGCTACGCTGTTGCCAGTACGATGAAAATATCGCGGTCACGTTATTAGATTTACCGCAACAAATTGCACTGGCACGGGAAAATATAGAAAATGCTGGCCTTGCCCATCGCATCGATTTTCATGCTGTGGATATGCTGAGTGACGCCCCCCTACCCGGAGAAGCGGATATCTGGTGGATGAGTCAGTTCCTGGACTGTTTCTCGCCAGAACAAATCATCACCATACTCAGTAATGTGGCACAGGTCATGAAACCTGGCGCCCGCCTGTACATTCTGGAATTGTTCTGGGATGCGCAGAAATTTGAAGCAGCATCATTTAGTCTGAATGCGTCTTCACTCTATTTTACCTGTATGGCCAACGGCAACAGCCGTTTCTACAGCGTAGAGAAGTTTTACCGCTATCTTGAAATGGCGGGGTTCGAAGTAGAACAGCGTCACGATAATTTAGGCGTTGGGCATACTTTGTTGATATGCCACAAGAATAATTGATTGATCGCGGATGCGAGTGGATGACATTTTCATTTAACATTGTTGATTGGCAGGCCTTCGCGCCTGGCGTCAGTGGCCCCGAGCAATGGCAACGGTGGTCACAGCATTTGCACGCCATCGATCCCGCCGCGGCGCCACCCAAACTCAGCGAATTGCCGATGATGACCGCACGCCGGCTCAGCTCGGGAAGTAAGCTGGCTGTGGAATGCGGTCTGGCTATGCTCCGTCGCCATGAAATCGATGCCGTTCTTTACACCAGCCGTCACGGCGAACTGGAGCGCAACTATCGGATCCTCCATGCGCTGGCTATGGAGCAAGCGATCTCGCCGACCGATTTCGCCTTATCGGTGCATAATTCCGCCGTGGGTAATCTGACGATTGCTGCAAAAAAAGCGATTATGTCGTCATCCCTTTCTGCCGGACGCGATACGTTTCAGCAGGGATTATACGAAGTGATGGGCCTGCTACAGGCGGGTTATCAGCGCGTGTTGATGGTTGATTTCGACGGTTTTCTCCCTGAGTTTTACCACGCTCAGTTGCCGCCAGGTATCACCACCTGGCCCTATGCGGCAGCCTGGGTGATTGAGCCCGGTCGCCAGTGGCAATGCCACGCCCAGCCTCATGCAGCCGTTGCTGAAAGTCCATTACCGCAAAGTTTACTGTTCTTGCAGTACTATTTGCAGAATGCCCGCACGTTCACGCTTCCCGGCGATCGCGTGCAATGGCAATGGAGCCGCGCATGAAGCCGTTTTTCCACCGGCTTAATCGGCTCTGGCGCGCAGCGATGACCGGTTTCTGCTTCGCACTGTTTGGCATTGGCGGCCTGCTGCTCTCGCTCATCTGGTTTAATCTGCTGCTGGTTTTGGTACGTAATAAAACCCGCCGACGCCGTATCGCGCGGCGCAGCATTTCCGTTAGCTTTCGCGTATTCCTCAGCGTGGTGAAAAGCGTCGGCGTTCTCGATTACCGTATCGATGGCCGCGATATTTTGCGCGCGGAGCGCGGTTGCCTGGTGGTCGCCAATCACCCCAGCCTTATTGACTACGTAATGCTGGCCTCGGTGATGCCGGAGACCGACTGCATGGTAAAAAGCGCGCTGCTGAAAAATCCATTCGTCAGCGGCGTGATCCGCGCCGCCGATTATCTGATTAACGATCAGGCCGATGCCCTGCTGCCGGCAAGCCGGCAGCGTTTACAGCAAGGCGATACGATTTTGATTTTCCCTGAAGGCACGCGCACCGTGCCGGGGAAAAAAATGCAGCTACAGCGGGGGGCGGCTAATATCGCGGTACGCTGCGGCAGCGATTTACGCATTGTCGTCATCCGCTGTACCGAGCATATGCTGGGTAAACAAAGCAAATGGTACGACGCGCCGCCAACTAAGCCGCGGTTTACCGTCGAGGTTGGAGAGCGGCTGCCAATACATCAGTTTTATGATGCCAATAAACAAGAACCGGCGCTGGCCGCAAGACAGTTGAACCGTCATATTTTGCTTAAATTAGAAACAGGCACTCTCCCTGAAACAGGAATGAATGATGCAAGCGCTCTATCTTGAAATTAAAAATCTGATCATCAGTACATTGAACCTGGACGAGCTGTCCGCTGATGATATCGACACCGACGCCGCACTTTTTGGCGATGGTCTGGGCCTGGACTCAATTGATGCGCTGGAGCTGGGTCTGGCGGTGAAAAATCAGTACGGCGTGGTGCTGTCGGCTGAAAGTGAAGAGATGCGTCAGCATTTCTACTCTGTCGCCACGCTCGCGGCATTTATTCAAGCACAGCGCGCCTGAGGAGAGTGGTTATGAATGAACAACAAGCCATTTACGAAGAAATCTCCGCGCTGCTGGTGAACGTGTTTGAAATCGATCCGCAGGATATTACGCCTGAGGCCCGTCTGTACGAAGATCTCGAACTGGACAGTATTGACGCCATCGACATGATCGTCCATCTGCAAAAGAAAATTGGTAAGAAAATCAAGCCAGAAGAGTTCAAAACTGTCCGCACCGTGCAGGATGTGGTCGATGCGGTAGAACGCCTGTTCAAAGAAGAATAATTCACCGTGTCGGGCATTCGCTCACTGCCAGTTGTGCCATTGCTGACGGGCATATTGCTGCTGGCCTGGCCGTTTATAATCTGGTTCGGCCTCGCGCATAACAGCCTGCAAGGGTTGTTACCGCTCATGGCGCTGATGTTGTTTTTACGCTTTCGTCAGACCCGGCGACGGGCGGGAGCGCTGAGCGTGGTCACTCAGATTGTGGCGGTGGCCGGCATGACGCTGTGTATTGCCAGCTACCTGCTGAAAACCCATCAGTTACTGCTATTTTACCCGGTGGTGGTGAACAGCGTGATGCTGGCGGTGTTTGGCGGTTCGCTATGGTCCAGGATGCCGATAATCGAGCGTCTGGCGCGACTGCGTGAACCGGATCTTCCGGAGCGGGCTGTACGCTATACCCGGCGCGTCACCCAAATCTGGTGCGCCTTTTTCATCATTAACGGTGGCATTGCGCTTTTTACCGCGCTGTATGGCAATCTGTCCCTGTGGACGGCGTGGAACGGCATGATTTCCTATCTGCTGATGGGCACGCTCATGGCCGGCGAGTGGCTGGTGCGCCAGCGGGTAATAAAACGAGATAAACCATGAAGCAGCCTCTCCCGTTGGACCAGTGGCTCAGCGCCGCGCGTTCGCCGGAAACGCCGATCGCCTGGCATGACACGCACCTCTGGACGCTTGCACATCTGCGCCATGATGTCGCCCACCTGCTCACGCACTTGCGTCAGCAGCCAGCCATGCGCTGGGCGTTGTGCATTGAAAATAGCTACTTGTTTATCGTCGCTCTGCTGGCAACCCTGCATGCCGGCAAAACGCCGGTCCTTCCCGGCCACGGCCGTATTTCGCTGTTAAATGAGCAGAAGGCGCTGTTTGACGGCATTCTCAGCGATAAAGCGCTGGCATGGGATGGCGCGCTGGTGATTGTCGAGTCCACGATGGTGGTAACGAGCGGCCAGATGCATTTTCCCGCGCCAGGCAAAGAGGCTTGCATTGAATTATTCACCTCCGGTTCCACCGGTCAACCGAAGCGAATTTGCAAACCGATCGGCTCGCTCGACCGCGAGGCGGCGCTGTTATCCGCCTGCTATGCCGGGCGTCTGGCAGGCTGTCGGGTGGTGGCATCCGTAGCGCCGCAGCATATGTATGGCCTGACGTTTCGACTGTTCTTGCCAATGGCGTTGGGTTTACCGCTTCACGCGGACATGCTGGAGTACACCGAGCAGTTAACGGCGTTAAGCCGGAAGCATCGCTATCTGTTTATTAGTAGTCCGGCCTTCCTTAAACGTCTCGACCACCGGCTTACCCCTCCGCCGATCGAAATGATCGTGTCCGCAGGCGGCAAGCTGCTTTGGCAGGATGCCGTGCAAACCGCCCGCTGGTGCAATACCTGGCCGGATGAAATATACGGCAGTACGGAAAGCGGCGTCATCGCCTGCCGCCAGCGCGTGCAGGATGAGGCGCCATGGCAACCGTTTCCTGGCATCCGCTTTCAGCCAGAAGGCGATGCGTTCCGCCTCTTTTCTCCGCTTATTACCGATAACCGCGGCCAGCTGCTCGAGGATATTTTGCATTTTCGCGAGAGTGGCCACTTCCATTTGGCAGGCCGTCGGGATCGCGTGGTCAAAATTGAAGAGAAGCGCATATCGCTGAGCGAAGTGGAGCAGCGCCTGCTGGAACTTGAAGGCATCATTGATGCCGCCGTGTTACCCATCACCCGCGGCAGCCGTCAGAGTATTGGCGTATTGCTGGTGCTGGATAACCATGCCCGCCAGCGCTGGGGAAAAAGCCAGGAGACTCATTGGCGAAAAGCACTGCGCCCTCTGCTGGAACCAGTCGCCATTCCCCGCTACTGGCGGGTTATCGACGAGATCCCCGTCAATAGTATGAACAAGCGTGTCTACGCGCAGTTACAGGAGTTATTTCATGCAGCCCCATGAAATTGAGCGCCGTCAGCCACAAGCCGATCGGGTTGAAATCATTTTATCGGTGGATCCGGCGTTATTCTGGTTTCGCGGCCACTTTGCCGTTCAGCCCTTGTTGCCAGGCGTCG
Organism: Klebsiella sp. C239; assembly: GCF_048822715.1. Taxonomy (NCBI): domain Bacteria; kingdom Pseudomonadati; phylum Pseudomonadota; class Gammaproteobacteria; order Enterobacterales; family Enterobacteriaceae; genus Klebsiella; species Klebsiella sp. C239. The sequence goes on from NZ_JBMEZK010000006.1 coordinate 128,911, forward strand.
CGCAGATTGACTGGGCGATGCATTACGCTACCACCTTGCTGGCGCCCGGCTGGCGCTTTCACGATATTCACAATGTGAAATTCCAGTCGCCGCTCCTGCCGGGGGCGATCGTGACGCTCACTCTTAGCTGGCAGGAGGCGCGTCAGCTCATCACCTTCAGCTATCAGCGCCACGATGGCGAAACACGACATACCGCCAGCAGCGGGAAGATTCGCTTATGTCGCTAACCTTCTCCCCCTGCGTGGTGATCCCGTGCTATAACCACGGCGCGATGATGTCGCGGGTGCTGGCGCGCCTGCAGCCGTTTGATCTTCCCTGTATCGTGGTGGACGACGGGAGCGACAGTCGCACACAGCTGGAGCTGGAGCGACTGGCGCTGGAAACCCCGGATCTGACGTTGATCCGCTTACCGCAGAACGCCGGAAAAGGCGCCGCGGTCATCTGCGGATTACAGGCCGCAGCGCAAGCCGGGTTCAGCCACGCGGTGCAGGTCGATGCCGATGGGCAGCACGCCATCGAAGATATTCCGCAGCTGCTGGCGCTGGCGCAGAAGCATCCCGAGGCGCTGATCTCCGGCCAGCCGGTTTACGACGACTCAATCCCGCGCTCGCGCCTGTACGGACGCTGGATCACCCACGTCTGGGTATGGATTGAAACGCTATCGCTGCAGCTAAAAGACAGCATGTGCGGCTTTCGCGTCTATCCGCTGGCGCCGACGCTGCAGCTGGCTAAGCGCGTGCCCCTCGGCAAGCGGATGGATTTTGATACCGAAGTGATGGTGCGCCTCTACTGGCAGGGGAACACCAGCTACTTTGTCCCGACCCGCGTGACCTATCCGCCGGACGGTTTGTCGCATTTCGATGCCCTCAGAGATAACTGCCGCATCTCGCTGATGCATACCCGACTGTTCCTCGGCATGTTGCCGCGGATCCCCTCGCTGCTGTTTCGCCGCGCTTCGCCGCACTGGGCGCGTCAGAAGGAGGTCAAAGGCTTATGGGGCATGCGCCTGATGCTGTTGGTGTGGCGGCTGTTGGGACGACACGCGTTTTCGCTGCTGCTCTACCCGGTGGTCGGCGTCTACTGGCTAACGGCCAGCACCGCGCGCCGCGCTTCACAAAACTGGCTTACCCGCGTGCGCGACCAGTTAGCCGCTCGTCAGCTGCCGGAGCCGGGCGAACTCAGTAGCTATCGTCACTTCCTGCGCTTTGGCAACGCGATGCTGGATAAAATCGCCAGCTGGCGCGGCGAACTGCAGTTTGGTCGCGATGTGGTGTTTGCCGCAGGTGCCGAAGAGACGCTCAATATCGACGATCCGCGCGGCAAACTACTGCTGGCCTCACATCTCGGCGATGTTGAAGCCTGCCGTGCGCTGGCGCAACTGCAGGGCAGCAAGACCATCAACGCGCTGGTGTTCAGCGACAATGCCCAACGCTTTAAGCAGATTATGGCGGAGATGGCCCCGCAGGCCGGACTCAACCTGCTGCCGGTCACCGATATCGGCCCGGAGACCGCCATGCTGCTGCAGGAAAAACTGGATCGCGGAGAATGGATCGCCATTGTCGGCGATCGTATTGCGGTCAATCCGCAGCGCGGCGGCGAGTGGCGCGTCTGCTGGAGCCGTTTTATGGGGCAACCGGCCCCCTTCCCGCAGGGGCCCTTTATCCTCGCGGCTATTTTGCGCTGCCCGGTCAATTTGATGTTCGCTCTGCGTCAGCAGGGCAAGCTGCGCATTTACTGTGAGCCGTTCGCTGACCCGCTGCCGCTGCCGCGCGCCAATCGCCAGCAGGCACTGCAATATATCATCGATCGCTACGCCGAACGGCTGGAATATTACGCGCTGCAGTCGCCGCTCGACTGGTTTAACTTTTTCGATTTCTGGCGTTTGCCGGAGCCCAAAGATAAGGAGTAAAGGGTGCTTAACGATCCCCGTTTTACTGCTGAAGTAGAGCTAACCATTCCCTTTCACGACGTCGATATGATGGGCGTCGTCTGGCATGGCAACTATTTCCGCTACTTCGAAATTGCCCGCGAGGCGCTGCTTAACCAGTTCAACTACGGCTACCGGCAGATGAAAGCCTCCGGCTATCTGTGGCCGGTGGTGGATACCCGCGTGAAGTACCGGGACGTTATCACCTTCGAGCAGCGTATTCGCGTCCGCGCGCGTCTGGCAGAGTTCGAAAACCGCCTGCGCATTGGCTATGAAATTTTTGCCGCCGAGAGCGGCAAACGCACCACCACCGGCTACACCATCCAGGTCGCGGTGGACGAAAAAAGCGGCGAGATGTGTTTTGTCAGCCCGCAAGTTCTGTTTGAACGCATGGGGGTCACGCCATGAAATTGCTGCTGTTGGTGGGACTGTTCATCAGTCCGTTGGTCAGCGCGCTGACGCTCGATGACCTGCAAAAACAATTTAGCGAACAGCCGGTGGTGCGCGCCCACTTCGATCAAACCCGCACCATAAAGGATCTTCCGCAGCCGCTGCGATCCCAGGGGCGGATGTTGATCGCCCGCGACCAGGGCTTGCTGTGGGATCAAACCTCACCGTTCCCGATGCAACTGCTGCTGGATGACAAACGGATGGTGCAGGCGATTAACGGCCAGCCGCCGCAGACCGTCACCGCCGAAAACAACCCGCAGATGTTCCAGTTCAACCATCTGCTGCGCGCGCTGTTCCAGGCCGATCGTAACGTGCTGGAGGAGAACTTCCGCGTGGAATTCGCCGATAAAGGCGACGGGCGATGGACGCTGCGCCTGACGCCTGTCACCACGCCGCTGGATAAGATTTTCGCCAGCATCGATCTCGCCGGAAAAACCTACCTGGAGCATATTCAACTCAACGATAAACAAGGCGATCGCACCGATATCGCCCTTTCCCAACATCAACTGACGCCAGCGCAACTGACCGATGACGAACGCCAACGCTTTGCCGCCCAGTAAACGTCCTGCGCTGATCTGGGGCGTCGTCTGCCTGATACTGGCGGGCGCGCTGCTGGCGCTGTTGCCGCAGGCCCGGCTCAACAGCAGCGTGCTGGCGATGCTGCCCAAACAGACGCTCGGCGCGATCCCCCCGGCGCTGAACGACGGCTTTATGCAGCGTCTGGATCGCCAGCTGGTCTGGCTGGTCAGCCCCGGTAAACAGGCCGACCCGCAGGTGGCTCGCGACTGGCTGCGGTTGCTGCAAACCTCAGACGCGCTGGCCGAGGTCAAAGGCCCAATGGATGCCGCCAGTCAGCAGGCCTGGGGAACGTTTTTCTGGCAACATCGCAATGCGTTAATCGACCCCGCCACCCGCGCACGTCTGCAGGAGGGCGGCGAAGCGCAGGCCCAGTGGATCCTTTCGCAGCTCTATTCGGCGTTTTCCGGGGTCAGCGGTAAAGAGTTACAAAACGACCCGCTGATGCTGATGCGCGGCTCACAGCTGGCGATGGCGAATAGCGGCCAGCGGATGCAGCTGCAGGACGGGTGGCTGACCAGCAAAGACGCGCAAGGCAATGTCTGGTATCTGCTGCACGGCGAGCTGGCGGGTTCGTCGTTCGATATGCGACAGACGCACCGCCTGGTGACCACCCTCGCGCAGCTTGAAAAGGAATTAAAAGCGCGCCACCCGCAGGCGCAGCTGCTGTCGCGCGGCACCGTATTTTACAGTGATTACGCCAGCCAGCAGGCGAAGCGCGATATCTCCACTCTCGGCGCGGCCACCCTGTTCGGCGTCATCCTGTTGATCGTGGCCGTGTTCCGCTCGCTGCGTCCGCTGCTGTTATGCGCGATCTCTATCGCTATCGGCGCACTGGCCGGCACCGTTGCCACGCTGCTGCTGTTTGGCGAGCTGCATCTGATGACCCTGGTGATGAGCATGAGCATTATTGGCATTTCCGCAGATTACACGCTCTATTACCTGACCGAACGGATGGTCCATGGCGCAGCGGCTTCACCGTGGCAAAGCCTTGTTAAAGTACGGAAAGCGCTGCTGCTGGCGCTGCTTACCACCGTGGCGGCTTATTTAATCATGATGCTGGCCCCCTTCCCGGCCATTCGCCAGATGGCGCTATTTGCGGCCGTGGGGCTAAGCGCCTCATGCCTGACGGTGATTTTCTGGCAGCCATGGCTGTGCCATGGGCTCCCGGTGCGTCCCGTTCCAGCGATGGTGCTGATGTCGCGCTGGCTCGCGGCATGGCGGCGTAACAAAAAACTCGCCATCGGTCTGCCGGTGGTTCTGGCCATTTTCTCCCTGACGGGGCTCGCTCTCCTGCGGGTGGATGACGATATCTCACAGCTGCAGGCGCTACCGCAGAATATCCTCTCCCAGGAGCATGCCATCACCGCGCTCACTGGCCAAAGCGTCGATCAAAAGTGGTTCGTGGTTTACGGCGACACGGCGCAACAAACGCTGCAGCGGCTTGAAGCCTTTATGCCCGCACTGGCTAAAGCGCAAACCGACGGTATGCTTGGCGGGTATCGCGCCATTCCGCTCAATTCACTGGCCCGCCAGCAGCAGGATCTGGCCCTGCTGAAGCAGGCGGCGCCGGCCGTCGGCCAGGCGCTGAATAACGCCGGACTCACCGCTGTTCACCCCGACCTGCGGCCGATGCCGGTGACAGTCGGCGACTGGCTTGCCAGTCCGGCCAGCGAAGGCTGGCGGCTGCTATGGCTGACGCTGCCGGATGGCGAAAGCGGCGTACTGGTGCCAGTGAGCGGGGTGAAAGATAGCGCGGCGCTGAAGGCGCTCAGCACAACCCAGACTGGCGTGGCGTGGGTCGATCGTAAAAGCGATTTCGACCAGCTTTTCGCGCTCTACCGTCATATTTTAACCGGGCTGCTCGGCGTTGCGCTGGCGGTGATTGCCTGCGGCGCCGCTATCCGCCTTGGCTGGCGCAAGGGCTTAATAAGCCTGCTGCCGTCGGTATTGTCGCTGGGATGCGGCCTGGGGGCGTTGGCGCTCACCGGCCACGCCGTTAACCTGTTCTCCTTACTGGCGCTGGTGCTGGTACTTGGGATTGGCATCAACTACACCCTGTTTTTCAGCAACCCGCGTGGCACGCCGCTGACATCGCTGCTGGCGATTACCCTGGCGATGATGACCACCTTATTAACGCTTGGCATGCTGGTGTTTAGCGCCACCCAGGCCATCAGCAGCTTTGGCACTGTCCTGGTCAGCGGTATTTTCACCGCTTTCCTGCTGTCGCCGCTGGCGATGCCGAGCAAAAAAGAGAAAAAAAGACGATGAGAAGACCATCATTCTGGCGCGCCTTCGCGCTCTTCGCCGCCTTATTGCTGGCCGGCTGCAGTCATTCGCCGCCGGAGCCGCAAGGCCGTCCGCAGGCGTGGCTGGAGCCGGGTACGCGCGTCACGTTGCCGCCGCCGGGCATCTCGCCGGCCATCAGTTCCCAGCAGTTATTGACCGGCCGCTTCAACGGCCAAACCCAGTCGCTGCTGGTGCTGCTCAATGCCGATGATAAAAAGCTCACGCTGGCGGGCCTGTCGTCCGTCGGTATCCGCCTGTTCCTGGTGACCTATGATCAACAAGGGCTGCGCGCGGAACAGTCGATGGTGATCCCGCAACTGCCGCCCGCCAGCCAGGTGCTGGCCGATGTGATGCTCAGCCACTGGCCGCTTAGCGCATGGCTGCCGCAGCTGCCGAAAGGCTGGACGCTAACCGACCGCGGCGACAAACGCGAACTGCGTAACGCGCGCGGAAAACTGGTCACCGACATCACCTATATCAACCGCAAAGGCAAGCGCGTGCCGATTAGCATCGAGCAGCACGTCTTTAAATACCACATCACCATTCAATACCTGGGTGACTGAGATGATCTTCATTTCTGCTGTCGGCATGATTAACGCCCTGGGACGCGATAATGATGAAATCGCCGCCAATCTGGCCCGCGGTATAGCGCCCGGCATGCGCCCGCGTGAAGGGTGGTTACAGGGGCATCCGCAGGCGATTTTCGCGGGGGTGGACGGCGAACTACCCGCCATTCCCGATACCTTTCGCGACCATCGTTCGCGCAATAATCAGCTGCTGCTGGCGGCGCTGGCGCAGATCCGGCCGCAGGTGGATCGCGCTATCGCCCGCTATGGCCGGGATCGGGTCGCCGTGGTGTTGGGCACCAGTACGTCAGGGCTGGATGAAGGCGACGTACACGTTAATTTGACGCTTAACGGCAAGGCGAGCGAGGCCTGGCGCTATCCACAGCAGGAGCTGGGCGACCCGTCGCGTTTTCTCAGCCGCTGGCTGGCGCTGGATGGTCCGGCATATACCCTGTCAACCGCCTGCTCCTCCAGCGCGCGGGCGATAATCAGCGGACGGCGGCTCATTGAGGCGGGGCTGGCGGATGTGGCGATCGTCGGCGGCGCGGATACCCTTAGCCGGATGCCCATCAACGGCTTTCACAGCTTGGAGTCGCTCTCCACGACGCAGTGCCAGCCGTTTAGCCGCGACCGCAGCGGGATCACCATCGGCGAAGGGGCGGCGCTGATGCTGCTGACCCGCGAGCCGCAGCCCATCGCGCTGCTGGGTATCGGCGAATCCAGCGACGCCTGGCATATTTCCGCCCCGCATCCCCAAGGAGAAGGGGCGATGCGCGCCATTCAGCAGGCGCTGGACGACGCGGGCATCATGCCGGAGCAGGTGGGTTACATTAACCTGCACGGTACCGCTACGCGGCTTAACGACCAGATAGAAGCCCGGGTGATCAACGCGCTGTTTGGCGAAAGGGTGCCCTGTAGTTCCACCAAACATCTGACCGGACATACGCTGGGTGCGGCGGGGATCACCGAGGCCGCCATCGGCATGCTGATCCTGCAGCGCAATCTGTTGTTACCGGCACAGGATTTCAGTCAGTCTCCGCAGGATGACACGCTACCGCCGTGCGGGCTCATTGAACATCCGCAGCCGCTGTCGCGGCCAGTTATCCTGTCGAACTCTTTTGCCTTTGGCGGCAATAACACCAGCATCCTGCTCGGGAGAATGTCATGAGCCACTTTTTATCACCCGGCAGTTACCTGCCGCACGACGCGCCGATGCTGCTGCTGGAAGAGGTCGAGGCGGTGACTGCCGACACCGCCACCTGCCGCGTCGCGGTCTCACCCGGCAGCGTTCTGGCGCCATTTCTCGATACCAACGGCGATCTTCCCGGCTGGTTCGCCCTTGAATTAATGGCGCAGACCGTCGGCGTCTGGTCCGGCTGGCACCGCCAGCAGCAAGGACAAACATCGCTCGCTTTAGGCATGGTGCTGGGCGCGCGCGAACTGGTTTGCGCGGCCGGGAGCCTGCCGGGCGGAAAGACGCTGTCCATCAGCGTGAAGCTCTTGATGCAGGATGAACGTTTCGGCAGCTTCGAAGGCACCATTATGGTGGACGATGACGTCCTGGCCAGCGGGCGGGTCAACACCTTCCAGCCCACAACAGAAGAACTTAGCACTTTATTTCAACAAGGAGCGTCAGAATGAGTCGTTCAGTTTTGGTTACCGGCGCCAGCAAAGGCATCGGTCGCGCTATCGCCTGCCAGCTGGCAGCGGACGGTTTTGTGGTGGGCGTCCACTTTCATCGCGACCGCGCGGGGGCGCAACAGACGCTGGAGGCGATAACCGCCGCCGGCGGCGACGGCCGGCTGCTGAGTTTTGACGTCGCCGATCGTCAGCAATGCCGCGAGGTACTGGAGCAGGATATGGCCGACCATGGCGCGTGGTATGGCATTGTCAGCAACGCCGGCATCGCCCGCGACGGCGCCTTCCCGGCGCTTGGCGATGACGACTGGGACGCCGTGATCCACACCAACCTCGACAGTTTTTATAACGTCATTCATCCCTGCATCATGCCGATGATTAGCGCGCGCCAGGGCGGACGTATCATCACCCTCTCCTCGGTTTCCGGCGTCATGGGCAACCGCGGCCAGGTCAACTATAGCGCCGCCAAGGCGGGCATTATCGGCGCCACCAAAGCGCTGGCGATAGAACTGGCAAAACGCAAAATCACCGTTAACTGTATTGCGCCGGGTCTTATCGACACCGGGATGATTGACATGGAAGAGCGCGCGCTGCAAGAGGCGATGACCATGATCCCGATGAAACGCATGGGTCAGGCCGACGAGGTGGCCGGGCTTGCCAGCTATTTAATGTCGGATATCGCGGGCTACGTCACCCGCCAGGTCATTTCCATCAACGGGGGGATGCTATGATACGCCGGGTGGTCATTACAGGGATGGGCGGGGTGACCGCGTTTGGCGAAAACTGGCAGGATGTCGCCACCAGGCTGCGGGAATATAAAAATGCGGTGCGTAAGATGCCTGAATGGCTGGCGTATGACGGACTGCATACGCTGCTGGGGGCGCCAATCGACGATTTCACCCTGCCGGAGCATTATACCCGCAAGCGTATCCGCGCGATGGGGCGGGTATCGCGGCTCTCCACCCGCGCCACTGAGCTCGCGCTGGAGCAGGCCGGGCTTATCGGCGACACCGTGCTGACCAACGGCCAAACCGGCATCGCTTACGGCTCGTCAACCGGTAGTACCGGTCCGGTGAGCGAGTTCGCCACCATGTTGACGGAGAAACATACCAACAATATCACCGGCACTACCTATGTGCAGATGATGCCGCATACCACCGCGGTGAATACCGGATTATTCTTCGGTCTGCGGGGGCGCGTGATCCCCACCTCCAGCGCCTGCACCTCCGGCAGCCAGGCGATTGGCTACGCCTGGGAAGCCATTCGCCATGGTTACCAAACGGTGATGGTGGCCGGCGGGGCCGAGGAGCTCTGCCCTTCGGAAGCCGCGGTATTCGATACCCTCTTCGCCACCAGCCAACGCAATGACGAACCGGCCCTCACCCCCTCTCCGTTCGATGAACAGCGAGATGGTCTGGTGATTGGCGAAGGCGCCGGCACGCTGATCCTTGAAGATCTCGAGCATGCCAAAGCGCGCGGCGCAACCATCTACGGTGAAATCGTCGGGTTCGCCACTAACTGCGATGCGGCCCATATTACCCAGCCGCAGCGCGAAACCATGCAGATCTGCATGGAACAATCGCTAAACATGGCGGGCTTAAGCCCCCGGGATATCGGCTATATTTCGGCCCACGGCACCGCCACCGATCGCGGCGATATCGCGGAAAGCCAGGCAACGGCGGCCGTTTACGGCGACAGCGTGCCGATCTCTTCGCTGAAAAGCTATTTCGGCCATACGCTTGGCGCTTGCGGGGCGTTAGAAGCGTGGATGAGCCTGCAGATGATGCGCGAAGGCTGGTTTGCGCCAACGCTGAATCTCCATAAACCGGACGCCAACTGTGGCGAACTGGATTACATCATGGGGGAAAAGCGCAAACTGGAGTGTGAATTCCTGCAGAGCAACAACTTCGCCTTCGGCGGCATTAACACCTCAATCATTATTCGACGCTGGCCTTGAAATGTATCAGCTTTTTCTGGGTAAGATCTCCGCCCTTAGCGCCCTGCCGTTACCGCCTGCGTTGATGGCACAGGCGCCGGACGGACCGCAACGAACCAGCTGGCTTGCCGGCCGCGCGCTGCTGGCGCAGGCGGCTGCCCCGCTGACGGATATTCAGCTTGGCGAACAGGGCAAGCCTGCCTTCCCCGTCGCGCGCGGGCTGTGGTTTAACCTTAGCCACAGCGGCGACGATATTGCCCTGCTGCTCAGCGATAAAGGCGAGGTGGGTTGCGACATCGAAGTGATTCGCCCGCGCGAAGGCTGGCGCCGCCTGGCTAACGCCCTGTTCAGCGAAAGCGAGCACCAGGAACTGGCGCAGGCTTCGCCGGCGCAGCAGCTCACGGTCTTCTGGCGTATCTGGACGCGCAAAGAGGCGCTGGTGAAACAGCGCGGCGGCAGCGCCTGGCAGATGGCCTCCGTTGACAGCGCCTGTCACGGCCCGCTGTCGCTCAGCCAGATTCTGCACGATGGGTTAAGTATTGCGGTCTGTACGCCGACGCCGTTCACGCTGACGGACGCGCGCATTCAACATTTCAGCGGCGTGGTTTAAGCGATCAAAAGATGATGGCGGAAAAGCCGCTCGCCTTTCGGAATATTGGCAGCCAGCGAACCGCTACACTTATCAGGCGCGACTCACAAAAGGAATACCTATGTCCCCTCCGCAGGCTGATAAAGCCGGGCTCCATATTTTACTTAAGCTGGCGGCGCTGGTGATTATCCTCGCCGGGATCCACGCCGCCGCCGATATTCTGGTGCAGCTCCTGCTGGCGCTGTTTTTCGCTATCGTCCTCAACCCGCTGGTCACCTGGTTCATTCGCCGCGGGGTGCGGCGCCCGTTCGCCATTACGCTGGTGGTGACGGCAATGCTGGTCATGCTGACCGCGCTGCTTGGCGTGCTGGCGGCGTCGCTCAATGACTTTGTCGCCATGCTGCCCGATTTCAACCGCGCCCTGACGCGTAAGATCGTCCAGCTCCAGGAGTATCTCCCCTTTCTCAACCTGCATATCAATCCGGAGCGCATGCTGCGACGTATGGATTCAGAACGGCTGATGACCTGGGCCACGACGCTGATGACCCAGCTTTCCGGGGCGATGGCCAGCATTGTGCTGCTGGTGATGACGGTGATCTTTATGCTGTTTGAGGTTCGCCACCTGCCCTACAAACTGCGTTTTGCCCTCAATAACCCTCGCCTGCATATCGCCGGGCTGCACCGGGCGCTGAAAGGCGTCACCCACTATCTGGCGCTGAAAACGCTGATCAGCCTGTGGACCGGCCTGATTGTCTGGCTGGGGCTGCTGGCGATGGGGGTGCAGTTCGCGCTGATGTGGGGGGTGCTGGCGTTCCTGTTGAACTATGTGCCGAATATCGGATCCGCTATCTCCGCCATCCCGCCTATGCTGCAGGCGCTGCTGTTCAGCGGCATCTATGAGTGCCTGCTGGTCGGGGCGCTGTTTCTGGTGGTGCATATGGTGTTGGGCAACATGGTGGAGCCGCGCATGATGGGCCACCGGCTGGGGATGTCGACCCTGGTGGTGTTCCTGTCGCTGCTGGTCTGGGGCTGGCTGCTGGGGCCGGTGGGAATGCTGCTCTCGGTGCCGTTAACCAGCGTCTGTAAAATCTGGATGGAGACCACCGTCGGGGGCAGCAAGCTGGCGATCCTGCTCGGCCCGGGGCGCCCCAAAAGCCGGCTCCCCGGCTAGCGGCGTTTCACCGGCCAGAAGATGGTCAATACGCCGGCGACGATAACCGCCACGCCCAGCAGCGATTGCCAGTGGAACGGCTCATGCCAGCCGGGCAGCCAGATGGCGGCGGCCCAAACGAGGATATAGCTCAGGCTCAGCAGCGCATACGCTTTCGACAGCGGCAGACGGTGGAGGGCAAAGTACCAGCAGACCATCGACAGCAGGTAGCCCAGCAGGCCGAAAAACAGGCCGAAGGTGCCGGGCTGGAGATGCAACAGATGCTGGAGAAACACCAGAATATCGGTCAGCGGCGGCAACACCACCATGGCGCTGCGCAGTAGCAGCTGCGCGCCGCTGACGAGGCCGACGCTGAATAATGCCCAGAGAAAGCCCATCAGACGCTGGTCCCCAGAATGACAATGCCCACGACGATCAACCCGACGCCAAACCAATGGCGGGGAGCGACCGGCTCATGCCAGATGCCCCAGCCCGCGAGGGTGACCCAGACGAAGTTCAGACTCAGCATCGGATAGGCGATGCTCACCGGAATTGACTGCAGGACGCTCAGCCACAGCAGCATGCCGCAGCCGAGGCATAACAGCGCCATCCCCAGCCAGAAGAGTATATGACGACTCCGCCGTCCGCGACGGGACGGGCGGGTCGCCTGTTTCTGGCACAGCTGTCCGGCGCAGCTCAGCAGGCTGGCGAACACCAGACAGATCCAGACGCTCATTGCGGCAGATACTGAAGGAAAACGACCCGCCCCAGCTCGTAAGCGTTATCGGGTTTCGGTAACGGTAAGTCGAGCATACTCTCTCCTTTATCCATCAACAGCACCAGCGAGACCGGCCCCTGCTGACGATGCGCGGCCAGCCAGTCGGCAAACCCGGCCTGGCTGACAAAGCTTCCCTGAGCGTCCGGCCAGTCGAGACCGTACTTCAGCTCACCCTGTTTGTCGAACATAATAATATCGCTTCGCTTCAGCTCCCAGGCCAGGCCGCCGGCGATCCCGACGTTGTTGGTCAGGACGTAGCGGCTGGGCTGCAGGGATTCGCTGACGATATCCACGAGGAACTGCGGCTGTTTGCTGTCGATAACCCGGTCCGGGATGGCGAAGCCCACCAGCAGCGCCAGGCCGAGCGGGCAAAGCGCCGCCAGGCTCCAGCGGCGGCCAGCGTCTTTCATCGCCAGCCAGCCCATCAGCGCCCAGACGGCGAAGGCGATCGCCGCCAGCAGACATTTATACAGCTCAATCTTGGTCCACACCGGCTTATGCATCACACCCCAGGGCGAGACCACCAGCACGGCGATCAGCCCCAGCAGGCCGACGCCCAGGTTGATCATCCCGTTGACCCGTAACGCTTTCGCGCCGGTCTTCGCCGCCTCCAGCGCGTAGCGCGCCATCAGGATCGACAGCGGCGCAAAGCACGGCAGGATATAGGTCGGCAGTTTGCCTTTGGCGATACTGAAGAACAGGAGCGGCATCGCCACCCAGCCTAACAGATACAGCGCGCCGCGGGCCTCATCGCGCTCAAGCCAACCGCGCTTCAGCGCCCCCGGCAGCAGGGCCAGCCACGGCAGGCTGCCGGCGATCAGGAACGGGATGTAGTACCAGAACGGCGCTTTGTGCTGGGCGTCTTTTTCGGCGAAACGCTGAATATGCTCGACCCAGAAGAAGTAGCGCCAGAAGTCCGGCTCGCGCTGGGCAATAGCCAGCCCCCAGGGCAGCACCACTAGCGTACAGACGACCACCGCCAGCCAACCGTAGGTCAGCACTTCACGCCAGCGTCGACGGGCTATCACCCACGGCAGAACGCCCACTACCGGCACCGCCAGCGCAAGGAAGCCTTTGGTCATCACCCCCATACCGCAGGCGACGCCCAGCAGCGCGTAACCCAGTATTTTGCCGCTGCGGCTCTGCGCCTGCGTCGCGCCCCAGACACTGCACATCGCCAGCGCCAGCCACAGGGTGATCATCGGGTCCAGCACCGCATAGGTGCCAATCGCATACACCAGCATCGCGGTGAGAAAAATCACCGGCGACAGGACAGCTACCTTTTTGTCGCGAAAGACGCGCCACGCCAGCCAGGCCACCAGCACGGCGGTCATAGTGATGGCGAAGACCGACCCAAAGCGTACGCCGAAGTTATTATGGCCAAACAGCCATTGACCGATACTGTTGATCCAGTAACCGGCAATCGGCTTTTCGAAATAGCGCAATCCGAGAAAATGCGGCACCACCCAGTCGCCGGTGGCCAGCATTTCACGGCTGATCTCCGCGTAGCGGGTTTCATCGGGTTGCCAGAGCAAACGGAAATTAAGCGGCAGCAGGTAATACAGCGCAAACAGCGCAATCAGAGAGACGCCATAGCGAATGCTTTTCATCAAACACCCGAAGTCAGTAATTGTTCACGTCCGAGCCAGCCTTCCCGGCCAGCCAGTTCACCCCGAACCACTTTGCCAGACGGCAGCTCGCTAAAGTCAGCGGGCAACAGCTGGCTCAGTGGGCAAAACTGAATTTCTTCTTCCGCCGCCATGGTCAGCAGTTCATTGAACTGATCCGCGTAGGCAATGCCTTCCACTTCGGCGTGAATGGTATAGACCGGCACGCCCGGGTCGCGATGGATGCAGTCGAGGAGATAGCGGTTAAAGCCGGCGATATCCACCGCCGTGCCCACCGCCTCGTCCCAGGTCGGCAGCGTGACCGGGATCTGCACCGTACCGGAGACGCCGCTGCCGAGCTGGGGCAGAAACGGCCGCGTGCCGCGACAGTCGCTGTTGTAGAGGAAATCGAAGGATTCTTTGGCTTTCACCACTCGCTGATCGGCGCGCCAGCCGGCGACAGCCGAGCAGGTGACCGGCCGGCCGATGATGCGTTCGAGCTCCAGCAGGCCGCGCTCAACCTCCAGCGTCAGCCGTTCCTGCGGCCAGACGCCGCTCCACGCCTGCCAGCTGTAGTGGTCCCAGGCGTGCAGGCCCACTTCATGAGACTCGGCGGCGGCGCGGATCACCGCCTCGTTCCCCGCGCCGATGCGGCGTCCCGGCCACGCGGTGCCGGCCAGCAGAATATCCCAGCCGTACAGCGAGGCCGCTCTGGAGCGCAGCATCTTCCACAGAAACTTCGGTTTTACCAGGCGCCACAGGTGGCGCCCCATATTGTCCGGCCCGACGCTGAAGAAGAAGCTTGCCTGGATCCCGTGCTGACCCAGCAGGTCCAGCAGCCGCGGAACGCCGTCCCGCGTGCCGCGAAAGGTATCGACATCTATGCGTAAGCCGACCTGTTTCATGGATGTTTAGCGTCCACCAGTTCAACCGTGCGCAGGAAGAAGTCCAGCGTATGCTCAACGGTCTCTTCCATCTCCACCTTCGGCTCCCAGTTCAGGCAGCGTTTGGCGTTGCGGATGCTCGGTTTGCGATGCTCAACGTCCTGATAGCCCTTGCCGTAGTAGTCGCTGCTTTCCACTTCGCGGAAGCCGGCAAACGGCGGGAAGCGATCGCGCAGCGGATGGCGTTCGAAGCAGGCCAGCAGCATCTCCGCCAGCTCTTTGATGCTCGCTTCGTTATCCGGGTTACCGATGTTGATGATCTGCCCGTCGCAGCGGCCGTCTTTGTTCTCGATGATGCGGAACAGCGCTTCGATACCATCGCTGATGTCGGTGAAGCAGCGCTTCTGCTTACCGCCTTCGATGAGCTTGATCGGCGAGCCTTCCACCAGGTTGAGGATCAGCTGGGTGATGGCGCGGGAGCTGCCGATACGCGCGGCGTTGAGGTTATCCAGACGCGGCCCCATCCAGTTGAACGGACGGAACAGGGTGAACTTCAGGCCATTCTTATCGCCGTAGGCCCAGATCACGCGGTCCAGCAGCTGCTTGGAGACCGAGTAGATCCAGCGCTGTTTGTTGATCGGCCCGACCACCAGATTGGAAGTGTCTTCGTCGAAGTTTTTATCAGTGCACATGCCGTACACCTCCGAGGTCGACGGGAAGATGATGCGCTTATTATATTTCACGCAGTCGCGGATGATCTTCAGGTTCTCTTCGAAATCCAGCTCGAAGACGCGCAGCGGGTTGCGGGTGTACTCGATAGGGGTGGCGATGGCCACCAGCGGCAGCACCACGTCGCATTTCTTAATGTGATATTCGATCCACTCGGAGTGAATGCTGATATCGCCTTCCACAAAGTGGAAACGCGGGCAGTCGAGGAAACGGCTGATGGCGTCGGAGCCGATATCCAGGCCGTAAATCTCATAGTTGTCGTCCTGCAGCAGGCGTTCGGTCAGATGGTTACCGATAAAGCCATTGACGCCGAGGATCAGCACCCGGGTGCGACGCTTAACCGCCACCACCGGTTTGCTGCTGATCACCGCCCCGGACACCAGGCCCAGCCCCTGCGCCAGCTGGGCGCCCTGCATGTACACCCCGCGTTCGGTCTGGCCGGTGACAATCTCCAGCGCCCCCTCCTGGCACGCCACGATCAGCGGCGCAACGGAGATAACGGTACCCGGCCTGGCTGCTCGCAGATCATGGCGGACGCGGGATTTCCAGACGATAAACTTGTTCGCGCCGGCGTAGCCGAAGGCGCCCGGCCACGGATCGGAGACGGCGCGCACCAGATTGTGCAGGGTCTGCGCCGGCTGCTCCCAGTCGAGGCGGCCATCTTCCGGGGTACGACGCCCCACATAGGTCGCCTGGCTGTGATCCTGCGGACGTTCATCGGTGGTTCCGGCGAGGATCGCCGGCAGCGCCTGGCCCAGCAGCCCGGTGGCGGCGGCGCACAGCTTGCGGTGCAGCGTCAGGGCGGCGTCATCCGGGCCAATCGCCACGGCCTGCTGGGCGACGATATCCCCCGCGTCGGCGCGGTTCACCATCCGGTGCAGGGTGACGCCGGTTTCGCTTTCGCCATTGACCAGCACCCAGTTCAGCGGCGCGCGGCCGCGATATTTCGGCAGCAGCGAACCGTGCAGGTTAAACGCCCCTTTCGGCGCGAGACGGAGGATCTCATCGCCCAGCAGATTGCGGTAGTAGAAGGAGAACAGCACGTCCGGCTTCATCTCGCGGATACGCTCAATCCACAGCGGATGGTTCACGTCTTCCGGCGCCCACACCGGAATGCCCTGCTCGGCAGCAAGGCGCGCCACGGAGCCAAAGAAATGGTTTTCGCCAGGGTTATCCGGGTGGGTGAAAATAGCAGCGATATCATACCCGGCGTCCAGCAGAGCCTGGATACCGGTGCAGCCCATATCGTGATAAGCGAAGACTACGGCTTTCATGAACGATCTTCCTCTTTAGATGCCGTTTCCGGCTGGCGAACAACACGTTGAATAAAGTAGCGGGGACGCGCGCGCACGTCGTTATAGATGCGTCCGATATACTCCCCGAGCAGGCCCATACCGATAAACTGGGCGCCGATGAACATAAACAGCACGGCGAAGAGCATAAACACCCCTTCCGCCGCCCACTGCGGGCCGAAGGCCAGACGCAGCACCACCAGCAGCAGGCCGAAGGCGAAGCCCAGCAGGGCTATCACGCTGCCGAAAATGCTGAGCAGACGCAGCGGCGTGGTGGTCAGACAGGTCACCAGGTCGTACATCAGGTTGATCAGGCGCATAAAGCTGTATTTGGAGTCGCCGAATTCACGCTCGGCGTGCATCACCGGGATCTCCACCGCGCGACGGGCGAAGGTATTCGCCAGAATCGGGATAAAGGTGCTGCGCTCGTGGCAGTTGAGCATCGCGTCGATAATGTGGCGACGGTAGGCGCGCAGCATGCAGCCGTAGTCGCCCATCGCTTTGCCGGTGGTGCGCTGGATCAGGCGGTTGATCATCTTCGAGGCGGTTTTGCGGAAGATGCTGTCCTGACGGTTCTGACGGACGGTGCCCACCACGTCGTAACCTTCATCCGCCTTCGCCACCAGCCGCGGGATCTCTTCCGGCGGGTTTTGCAGGTCGGCATCAAGGGTAATAATCAAATCGCCCGTCACATGGCTGAAGCCGGCCATGATCGCCGAGTGCTGGCCGTAGTTACGGTTTAACAGCACGGCGACAACGTGACTGCCTTCCGCCTCGGCGGCTTCGGTGAGCATGCGCGCGGAATCGTCGCTGCTGCCATCGTCGATCAGCAGAATTTCATATTGCCGCCCCAGCGCGGCGCAGGCGGTTTCCGTACGACGAAGCAGCTCCGGCAGGCTATCCTGTTCGTTATAAACCGGGATAACCACCGAGACCTTCTTCACGGGAGGGTAAGTAAGCATATCAACGTCCTGACAGCTGGCGCAGTGCGGAAATGACGCGAGTGACATCGTCATCGGTCATGTCCGGGAACAACGGGAGAGAACAGATGCGGGCGCTGTTCCATTCGGTATTCGGCAGGGAAACCTCAGGGAAGCGCTCGCGGTAATATTTTTGCGTATGGGCCGCACGGAAGTGCAGACCGGTGCCGATACCCATCGCCTTCAGCTTTTCCATCAACGCGTCGCGGCTGATGCCGCACGCAGCCTCATCGACGCGGATGATAAACAGATGCCAGGCGTGCTGGTGATCCCAGGCCGGGACGGTCAGGGGCGTAAACGGCGTGTCCGCCAGTTCGCGCAGATAGCGCTGGGCAATTTCCGACCGGCGCTGGTTGGCGTGAGGCAGTTTTTCCAGCTGGACCAGCGCCAGCGCGGCGTTGATGTCGGCAAGGTTGTATTTAAAGCCCGGAGCGATCACCTCCGCCTGCGGCGCGCGGCCGTGGGTCTGGCGGTCATAGGCGTCCACGCCGAGGCCATGGAATTTCAGGCTACGGATGCGGGAGGCCAGCTCGTCGTCGTCGGTGACAACCAGCCCGCCTTCAGCGCAGGTCATATTTTTGATCGCGTGGAACGAGAAAATCGCGGTCCCCTGCCAACCTACGTGGCGGCCTTTATAGTGGGTCCCCGCCGCATGGGCGGCGTCTTCGATCACCGGGATGCCATGGCGCTCGCCCACCGCGCGAATGGCGTCGATATCGGCTGGCGCCCCCGCGTAGTGCACAGGAATAATCGCTTTGGTCCGCGAGGTGATCGCCGCTGCCACCGCCTCAGGGGTGATCATCAGATTGTCGTTATCGACATCGATCATCACCGGCGTGGCGCCCAGCAGGCAGATCATATTGAGGGTGGAGACCCAGGTCTGGGACGGCGTAATGACTTCATCGCCGGGGCCAATACCCAGCGCCATCAGGGTCACGTGCATCCCGCCGGTCGCTGAACTGACGGCAATCGCGTGGCGGTTGCCGGTCAACTGGCAGAATGCCGCTTCAAGTGCCTGATTCTTCGGCCCGGTGGTGATCCAGCCCGACGCTAAAACTTCACGCAGCGCTGCCAGCTCTGCGTCGCCCATCGACGGGCGCGAAAAAGGCAAAAAATCGCTCATTATCATCCTGTTCTGTAGATGACCCACGCACAAATCAGGGTCGTTAGAATAAAATATCCTGCGCCTGTGGACTTAAACGAAATTAAAATGAAGTGAGTTCAGCGCGGCATTCCATTTCAGGGTATTTCGACCACTATTAATGTAGTTGACCTTGCTTAGGATAATATTAAGAAATTAATCTTTTCTCAGCATAGCCAAATAAATCATTAATAAACAGAATGATAGGTTTTATTTATGGCAGAATTTTGACAAAAAAACGTTCCTGTCTGGAAAAGCAAACAGGAACGCTATCGCGGAAAGTAAACGGGGGTTAAACCAGATAACAATTAATGACGCTGTCTTTGTCACGCTTGATGACAAAAAGTTAGCGCAGATCACAAAGTTATTTCTGCTTAATTACAAATTTGCAGGAAAATCCGCAGGCAATTCACTCGCAGGGCAATTAATTACCTCATCATTATCTGCGCCACAGTCGCGAATGAAGGTGATGGTGGCGAACTCGTCAATCACTTCTGTCGGGTAGGCCGGGCCGGCATCGCGGTAAGAATTCATCAGCGGAATGTGATCGTTCTGGAAGCAGACGGTTTTTTCCGGGTTATTCATGATCCAGCGCGGGAAGAAGATGGTGCCGTGGAACAGTTTATCGCCCAGGTTGACGATCAGGCTCACGTCGGTACCGGTCGGTTCGGTCCAGGAGATTTTGTAGATACTTTCCCCCACCCGCACGATGTACGCTTCCTGATCTTTCACCCAGCGATTGCCGACGATGCCGCTGTGAATACGGTAGTCGAGGGTATGGCCGTTTTTGACGTAAATTTCGTAGTTCCAGCCGTTGTCGTAGGTGTAGACCAGATGTTTACCGATAAAGCCGCTGAGGTCATGTTTGTCGAAAGTGCTCATCATTTATTCTCCTCTGTGTTGTTGAGGACAGCATACGTCTTTAAAAATTGAATGAATAACGCTATGTTTGGATTAAATACATCCAAATTTTAGATTGATTATGCACAAGACAACCCTGGAGCAGTGGGCATTACTTGAAAAGGTAGTGGAACTCGGGAGCTTTGCCAGAGCGGCGGAGGAGACCAACCGCAGTCAGTCTTCGGTGAGCTATAACCTCGCGCTGCTGCAGGAGCGCTTAGGGGTGGCGCTGCTGGCGCCGTCCGGTCGGCGGGCGGTGCTGACCCCGGCCGGCGAACTGCTGCTGAATCAGGTCAAACCGTTGCTGCAGGCCTTCGCCTACGTTGAGACGCATGCTGCCACTCTGCGCAACGGAGCGCGCACCCGTCTGGACCTGGTGGTCGACAGCATTTTCCCGCGCCAGCGGCTGTTCGCCATTTTGCGCCAGTTTCAGCAGCGTTATCCGCAGACTCAGGTCAGACTCACCGAAGTGCTGGAAAATATTGATGACGAGGGCGCGGCGCGAACGGAAGCCGATGTCATGGTTCTGACCCGCCGCCAGGATATTACCGGCCGCGGAGAGTGGCTGATGAATATTGATTTTATCGCCGTCGCCCACCGCGACCATCCTCTCGCCGCCCTCGACGGTCCGCTGGAGGATAGCGCGCTGGCGCCATGGCCGCTGGTGCGCATTGCCGACCAGACCGGCGATGGCCAGGCGACGCGTGACGCCTGGACCTTCTCCACCATTGACGCGGCCATTGATGCGGTGATGTATCAGGTCGGCTTCGGCTGGCTGCCGGAAGAGCGCATTCGTTCCCATCTCGATCAGGGCGTGCTGAAGCGGCTGCCCCTCAGCCACGGCGCGCGCCGCGCGACGCCGCTGCATCTGATCGTCAAGCGGGATCTGGCGCCGATCGACGAACAGGTGGCCACGCTGCTGGGGTTGTTCCGGGCGCCCTGAGGGGTAAGGCGGCGCCTGCCCCTGCGCATAATCATACGGATTACTTATACTTTCCGGCGCAATATTGATCCAGGTTACTCCGAAAGTATGATGAATCACTAAAATCGTCATACTTTCCTGTCGCTGAGAACGCCGTCTTGTCTATTTTCCGCCTCACTCTGCTGGCGCTGGTCGCCTGCGCCCCTCTGCTGGCTCAGGCCGCGCAGCACTCGCTTACTACCGCCTGGCCGGTGAACGTCGGCCCGCTGAATCCGCATCTCTATACGCCCAACCAGATGTTTGCTCAAAGCATGGTCTATGAACCGCTGGTGAAGTATCAGGCTGACGGCAGCGTGCAGCCCTGGCTGGCGACCCGCTGGCGCCACTCCGCCGATGGTAAAACCTGGTGGTTTACCCTGCGCGAGGATGTGACCTTCTCCAACGGCGAACCCTTTAACGCCCAGGCCGCGGCGGCTAATTTCCAGGCGGTGCTCGCCAACCGCCAACGCCACGCCTGGCTTGAGCTCGCCAATCAGATAACCGACGTGCGGGCGCTCAGCGCCAGCGAGCTGCAGCTCACTCTGAAAAGCGCCTACGCCCCCTTACTCCAAGAGCTGGCCCTGCCGCGCCCGTTCCGCTTTATCGCCCCCTCGCAGTTTATCGATGGCGGCACCGCCAACGGCATCAAAGCCCCGATCGGCACCGGGCCGTGGCGACTGGCGAGTTCGCAGCTCAATCAGCGCGACGTGCTGGTACGCAACGAACGCTACTGGGGTAATAAACCCGCGCTACAGCAAATCACCATCAAAGTGATCCCCGACGCCACCAGCCGCGCGGTGGCGTTCGAAACCGGAGAAATCGACATGCTCTACGGCGACGAGGGGCTGCTGCCGCTGGATACCTTCGAACGCTTTCGTCATCACCCCGGCTACGCAGCTCGTCTCTCCGCCCCGGCGGAGACGGTGATGCTGGCGCTGAACGCCAGCCAGGGCCCGACCCGCGAGCAGGCGGTGCGCGAGGCGCTCAACTACGCCGTCGACAAGCAGACCCTCGTCGATAGCGTGCTCTACGGCACCCAGCAGGTTGCCGACACCCTGTTTGCGCCCTCGGTCCCCTACGCCCCGCAGGATCTGACGCCGCGCCGTTACGACCCGGCAAAAGCCCGCGCCCTGCTGGCGCAGGCCGGCTGGCAGCAACCGGAAGGCCAGCCCTGGCGACAAAAGGCCGGGCAACCGCTGGCGATTGAGCTGGCGTTTATCGGCACCGACGCGCTGGCTAAATCGATGGCCGAAATTATTCAGGCCAATCTGCGGGAGGTCGGCGTCCGCGTCACCCTGGTCGGCGAGGAGGAGAGCAGCATCTATGCGCGCCAGCGCGAAGGCCGGTTCGGCATGATCTTCAATCGCACCTGGGGCGCCCCCTACGATCCGCATGCCTTTTTAAGCTCGATGCGCGTACCCTCCCATGCCGATTATCAGGCCCAGCGCGACCTGCCCGACAAAGGGCTGATTGATAAAGAGATTAGCGAGGTGCTGACCACCAGCGACGAGGCGCAGCGGAAACGGCTGTACCACGATGTGCTGAGCCGCCTGCACCAGGACGCGGTGTACCTGCCCATCAGCTATGTCTCGCTGATGTCGGTTGCGCGTCAGGAGGTCGGGGAGATCCCGTTCGCGCCGGTGAGCACCGAGATCCCTTTCGACCAGATTAAACCGGTAACGCCATAATGTTACGCTATATTTTACGCCGCCTGCTGCTGCTGATCCCGCTGCTGCTCGCCGCCTCCGCCATCATCTTTCTGCTGCTGCGGCTCGGCACCGGCGACCCGGCGCTGAATTATTTACGCCTGTCGAACCTGCCGCCCACTGAAGAGATGGTCGCCTCGACCCGCGAACTGCTGGGGCTCAACCAGCCGCTGGCGATGCAGTATCTGCACTGGCTGTGGCGGGCGCTGCACCTGGACTTTGGCCTCTCCTATGCCACCCGGCGACCGGTGCTGGATGACCTGCTGCACTTCCTGCCGGCCACCCTGCTGCTCACCGGCGCGGCGCTGGCGCTGATCCTCGTCACCTCGCTGCCGCTGGGGATCTGGGCGGCGCGCCATCGCGATCGCCTGCCTGACTTTGCTGTGCGGCTGATTGCCTTCCTCGGCGTGTCGATGCCGAACTTCTGGCTGGCCTTTCTGCTGGTGATGCTTTTTTCCGTGCATCTGCAGTGGCTTCCGGCGATGGGGTACGGCGACTGGCAGCACCTGATATTGCCCGCCGTCTCCATCGCCTTTATGTCGCTGGCGATCAACGCCCGCCTGCTGCGCGCCAGCATGCTGGAGGTCTCCAGCCAGCGTCACGTGGTGTGGGCGCGGCTGCGCGGCTTGAGCGCGCGCCAGGTGGAGCGGCGGCATATCCTGCGCAACGCCACCCTGCCGGTGGTGACCGCCATGGGCATGCACATTGGCGAGCTGATCGGCGGCACCATGATTATCGAAAATATCTTTGCCTGGCCGGGGGTCGGCCGCTACGCGGTTTCCGCGATCTTCAATCGCGATTACCCGGTGATTCAGTGCTTTACGCTGATGATGGTCACGGTGTTCGTGCTGGCTAACCTGGCGGTGGATGTGCTCAACGCGGCGCTCGACCCGCGCCTGCGCCGCCATGAGGAGGTGAGCGTATGAGATGGCTGCGAAACTTCCGCTGGCCGGTGAAACTGGCCCTGCTGGTTATTGCGTTGCTGGCGGTCATCGCCATCGGCAGCGGCTGGTGGCTCCCCTCGGATCCGGCGGCGATTAACCTGCAGCAGCGACTGCTGCCGCCAGGGGCAGCGCACTGGCTGGGGACCGATCATCTAGGACGGGATATTTTCTCGCGCCTGCTGGCCGCCACCCGCGTCTCGCTGGGGGCGGTAATGGCCTGCCTGCTGCTGGTGCTACTGATCGGTCTGGCGGTTGGCGGCAGCGCCGGGCTGCTGGGCGGCCGCGCTGACCGCGGCCTGATGCGCCTCGCCGAACTGTTTATGACCTTTCCAACCTCGATCCTGTCGTTCTTTATGGTGGGGGTGCTCGGCACCGGGCTGACCAACGTGATCCTCGCCATTGCGCTATCGCACTGGGCCTGGTACGCCAGAATGGTGCGTAATCTGGTGGTCTCCCTGCGCCAGCGCGAATTTATCCTCGCCGCCCGCCTGAGCGGCGCCAGCCAGTGGCGGCTGTTCAGCGACCATCTGGCAGGGGCGGTGATCCCCTCGCTGCTGGTGCTCGCCTCACTGGATATCGGCCATATGATGCTTCACGTGGCCGGTATGTCGTTCCTTGGCCTCGGCGTCAGCGCGCCGACGGCGGAATGGGGGGTGATGATCAACGACGCCCGGCAGTATATCTGGACCCAGCCGCTGCAGATGGTCTGGCCGGGGCTGGCGCTGTTCATCAGCGTGATGGCCTTTAACCTGCTGGGCGACGCGCTGCGCGATCGCCTCGATCCTCACCTGATCGCGGAGCATAGCCACTGATGCCGCAAAAGATCCAACTGCAACAGATCGCCCTTGCCGCCGACCGCCCGCTGGTCAGCGACGTCTCTCTTACCCTGCGCCGCGGCAAGGTGCTGGCGCTGCTCGGCAGCAGCGGCAGCGGGAAATCGCTTACCTGCGCCGCCGCGCTGGGCCTGCTGCCGCCCGGCGTCAGCCAGACCGCCGGCCGGGTGTTGCTTGACGGCATGCCGGTGCACGGCGAACAGCTGCGCGGCGCGACTATCGCTACCATCATGCAGAACCCACGCAGCGCCTTTAATCCGCTGCATACCATGGCCGCCCACGCCCGGGAAACTTGCCGGGCGGCGGGCCGCGAAGCGAATGACGCCGCCCTGCTGGCGGTGATGGAAGAGGTGGGTCTGGATAATCCGCGCTCGCTGCTCAGCCGCTATCCCTTCGAGATGAGCGGCGGCATGCTGCAGCGGATGATGATCGCCCTCGCCCTGCTCAGCCGCGCGCCCTTTATCATCGCCGACGAACCGACCACCGACCTCGATGCCATCGCCCAGGCGCGGATCCTCGATCTGCTGGCGGATATCGTCGCCAGCCGCGGTCTGGGGCTGCTGCTGGTGACGCATGACATGGGCGTTGTGGCGCGGCTGGCGGATGACGTGACGGTCATGGAGAACGGTCGCCTCGTTGAACAGTGCGATGTAAACACGCTGTTCAGCGCCCCACAGCACCCGCTGAGCCAGCGCCTGCTGGCGGCGCATCTGGCGCTGTACGGACTGGAGAAAACAGCATGAATTTACTCAGCGTCAACGGGGTGAGCCACGATTACCCCCGCCACGGCAGGGTCCTGCACGAGATCCAACTCGCCATCGCCCCCGGCGAAACGGTGGCCCTGCTCGGGCGCAGCGGCTGCGGCAAGAGCACCCTGGCGCGGATGCTGGTGGGCCTGGAAACGCCGCAGCACGGCGATATTGTCTGGCGCGGCACACCGCTGACCGCCCTGAAGGGTGAGGCCATCGGCGCCTTCCGCCGTGATATTCAGCTGGTGTTTCAGGACGCCTTCAGCGCGGTGAATCCGCGCAAAACGGTGCGCGAGATCGTCAGCGAGCCGCTGCGCCATCTGTTCCGCTTGTCGCGCGAGGAGCGCGCACGGCGGGTGGAAGAGATGCTGCACGCGGTCGACCTTTCCACGACGCTGCTCGATAAACGCCCGGCACAGCTCAGCGGCGGACAGCTGCAGCGCGTCTGCCTGGCTCGCGCCCTGGCGGTGCGGCCGCAGCTGTTGATCCTGGATGAAGCGGTCTCGAATCTCGATCTGCTGCTGCAGGCGGAGATTATCGCCCTGCTGAAGCGCCTGCAGGCCCGGTTTGGCACCGCCTGCCTGTTCATTACCCACGA
Organism: Klebsiella sp. C239; assembly: GCF_048822715.1. Classification (NCBI taxonomy): domain Bacteria; kingdom Pseudomonadati; phylum Pseudomonadota; class Gammaproteobacteria; order Enterobacterales; family Enterobacteriaceae; genus Klebsiella; species Klebsiella sp. C239. The sequence continues at coordinate 154,134 of NZ_JBMEZK010000006.1, forward strand.
CCTGCGGCTGGTGGAGCGCTTTTGCCAGCGGGTGCTGGTGATGGAGCACGGACGCATCGTCGAAACCGCAACGGTCAGTCTACCGCTGCGCCTGCGCTCTCCTGCCGGACAGGCGCTCCAGCAGGCGGTGCTGCCACCTTTTCCTGCCACTCTGCTCAACGAGGCCATGCCATGCAGCGCGTAACCCTGACCCTTGATGATGACCTGCTGGCCGCTCTCGATGCGCTCAGCGCCCGCCGCGGCTACCATAACCGTTCGGAGGCGGTACGCGATATTCTGCGCGACGCCCTCAACCAGGATCCCGCGCCGTCGGAGCCGCGGCGCGGTTATGCCGTCCTGTCATATGTCTACGAGCATGAAAAACGCGAACTGGCGAGCCGGCTGGTGGCCACCCAGCATCATCATCACGATCTCTCCGTCGCCACGCTGCATGTGCATATCAGCCATGACGACTGCCTGGAGATTGCGGTGCTGAAGGGAGACATGGCCGAGGTGCAGCATTTTGCCGACGACGTGATTGCCCAGCGCGGTGTGCGCCATGGGCATTTGCAGTGTTTAGCGGATGATTAACTATTTGAAAATGAGTGGGTGGTTTATCAACAGTTGATAAACCACATAAACTATACGCTTTGTGAATTATCCCTCTTCGCCAATAATGGCGCCTCATTTAACGATCTCGTTATGGCGAGGCTCCTGCATAAATACAAGTTACCGCCCTGTTGGTATCGAGAGAGACCACTCAGGGAAATACAGGCTTCCATCGAATCAAGGTGTTGCCAAGGTAACTTCTGGCGGTCATGACCGTTCAGATACGTTATGCAGTGCTAAAACCAGGACGTAGGGATCTGCCTGCGCTAACCCTGTCTTGTTCGCCCCTATGAGTGATTTTTTATAGGGATTTTAATCATGTCTTCCATTCAACTCTGCGCCGCCCATCAGGCGACCTCTGGCTTCGACGGCGATGCCATCGCCCAGTACATGCGTACCGACTTTATTACGCTGCAGGAACATCTCAGCGTCTATGAGGCGCGGGAGCACTTTATCTCACAGCTCACCAGCGATGATATTCCCGGCCAGGTGTTTGTGGTCGCCGGCAAGAAGCTGCGCGGCAGCCTGTCGGTCAAAAAGCTACTGCAGGAAGGGGATGTCGGGCAGTCTATCCGCTACCTGATGGACAGCTGCCTGTTCCGCGTCAAACCTGACGATGAACGCCCGCAGGTGATAGCCGAGCTCAACGAGCGCGGCCTCGACCTGGTTCCCGTCGTCGATAAAGGCGAGCTGGTCGGCTGCCTGATGGAAAAGGAGATCGCCCATCTGCTGGAGGATGACGTCACCGAGGACGCCCAACTGCAGGGGGCGACGCTGCCGCTGGAAAAACCGTATCTGGACATCAGCCCCTGGACGCTGTGGAAGAAACGCTCGGTGTGGCTGCTGCTGCTGTTCGTGGCCGAAGCCTACACCAGCAGCGTGCTGCAGCATTTTGAAGAGGCGCTGGAATCGGCCATCGCGCTGGCCTTCTTTATTCCGCTGCTCATCGGTACCGGCGGCAACAGCGGAACGCAGATCACCTCGACGCTGGTGCGCTCGATGGCGCTGGGAGAAGTACGGCTGCGCGATATGGGGCGGGTGATCCGCAAAGAGGTATCGACCTCGTTTCTGATTGCCTTAACGCTGGGGCTGGCGGGCTGCCTGCGCGCCTGGATGATGGGCATCGGCATGGAAATCACGCTGATCGTCAGCCTGACGCTGGTATGCATTACCCTGTGGAGCGCGATTGTCTCGTCGGTCATCCCGATGGTGCTTAAACGGATCGGCATCGACCCGGCGGTGGTTTCCGCACCGTTTATCGCCACGCTGATCGATGGCACCGGACTGATCATCTATTTCAAAATCGCCCAGTATTTTCTCGGGTTGAACTGACGCCATGCCACAGCCCGGCCGACTGGCGCCGGGCTTATTCAGCCAGGTGCTTTGCGCGGCGAATAGTCGCGATAGCATGCAGTATGCCGAGGATCTGCGGCGTCAGCTTATAAAAAGCCCTTCCCTTTTCCGTTAATATCACCTTCCTGATATTTTTTCCTCGCAAGATGAGATTAAAACCAATCTCGTTCTCCAGCGCACAAATACTGGTGGTGACAGCAGCAGCATCAATGCCAAGCCGTTGCGCAGCATGATGAATATTTTCCGTTTGAACCATGACGCTGAAGATTTCAATCTGGGTATTATTCACGATCAATACATCCTGTGTATTTATTCATCCCGCTTCGTTTTAGTTAACCGACAACAAAATGTCAATGCCTCTCGACCCAGGCTCTGTCAAGCAACAATGTGAAATGCATAACACTGTTATTTAATTTTGCAATTCAGCCATTTCACAATGAAAAAACCAGGTGATAACGCCTAATATGAATATGTGACACCCATCACCACAAAAACAATTTACCAATAATTAACAAAATAAAAATTATTTTAATTTCAACAGATTAAAAATAAAGTCAACGCTGAAATCATTTATGGCATCCGGCATGCATTTACCTCCTCGTAAACAACACTGGAGAAATTGACATGACGTATAAAATTCTACTCCCGCAAGAGATCATGGCCGAAGGGAGAGCGTACCTGGAAAGCCGAGGTTATCAGCTAATTAAAGGTTCGGGGATGGAAGAAGAAGATATCATTCGTGATATCGGCGACTGTGACGGTATTATCGTACGCCTTTCAAAAATGTCCGACCGCGTATTTGAAGCCGCTAAAAAGCTGAAAGTGGTGGCCCGCCATGGCGCGGGTTACGATACCGTGGATCTGGAGTCAGCCAAACGTCATGGCGTTGTGGTATTAAATGCCCCGCTAGCCAATAGCATGTCGGTCGCTGAACTGACAATATTTTATATGCTGCACTGCTCACGTAATTTCAAGCTGGTCGAAGAGAAAATGCTTGAAGATTATTATTGGGCAAAATTGCGCACGCCGAAAGTTGAACTTGACGGTAAAACCCTGGGTTTAATTGGCGTAGGAAATATTGGCTCGCGCGTCGCGATCAAAGCACTGCATGGCTTTAATATGAAAGTCATTGCCTATGATCCCTATAAAACACAGCAGCAGATCCCCGAAGGTGTCGAACTCACTGACGATTTCGACCGTATTTTCAAAGAGAGTGATTTCGTTTCGCTGCACTGCCCAACAACGGCGGAAACCACCGACTTTGTCGGCGAAAAACAGTTCTCGATGATGAAACCCAGCGCCTATTTCATTAATACCGCCCGCGGCAAGCTCGTCGATGAGCGCGCGCTTTATCACGCCTTAAGCCAGCAAATTATCGCCGGCGCCGGCGTTGATGTTTTAAAGAAAGAACCCTTCGATGCCAACGATCCTATTTTCGCATTGAGCAATATCGTCATCGGTCCTCATATCGGTGCTGCCACCATCGAAGCGACTGACAGGGCTTCCCTGCATTCCGCCATCGGTATTGACGAAGTGTTATCGGGTAAAAAACCGTCCTGGCCGGTCCCAGGTTTTTAAGGAGCAAGAGATGACTATTGGTAACCGTGTATTTTTAAAACGTCCGGCGGGAAATATTGCACTGCTGAAAGAATATGAGCACCTGCCGGCGGCAAATATTGCTGACACCATGAACCGTATTGCGGTATTAGGCAACGGCATCAAGCGCATTTCCTCACCCAAAAAACCGATAATGGCCGGCTTCGCTATTACGGTAAAAGCACGCGCCGGCGACAATTTGATGCTCCATGCCGCCCTGGATATGGCGGGGGAAAATGACGTCATTGTGGTCTCTAACGAAGGAGATCGCTCGCGGGCGTTGATGGGCGAAATCATGGTGGCGTATGCCCACCACATGAAGAACATTGCCGGCATCGTGCTCGACGGGCCAATTCGCGATATCGACGCGCTATCGGTTCTTGATTTTCCGCTCTATGCCACCGGTTCGAACCCGGCGGGCCCGTTCAAAATGGGTCCAGGGGAAGTGAATACCCCTATTGCCGTGGGCGGCGTCGCGGTCTGTCCCGGCGATCTGATTGTCGGTGATGCGGATGGCGTCATTGTCATCCCACTGAGCGATGCAGAGACTGTGCTGGATAAAGCGAAAGAGTACGCCAAATTCGACTCCAGTAAAGTGGATGCCGCCAAAAACGGCACCGCCAACCGCCAATGGGTTAGAAAATCGCTGGATGCAACCGGCGTCGAATTTATCGACGACACATATCGTTAATTCGATTGAATAATATAAGCCACGGTCATTTAACTGCCGTGGCCTTAAAGCAAAGGTAACAAAAATGCTTTATTTAAAACTCTTGCCGATTATCTTTTTCCCTGTTTTATTTTGGATAATACCGCATCCGGAAGGCGTTGCCGCCCCGACATGGCATATGGTTGGTATTTATCTGGCCATGCTCTGTGGCCTGGTTTTACGCCCGTTTACCGATTCGGTGATTATGCTGATTATTTTGGGATTCGCCTCTCTGGTACTCGACCCCGGTCCGCTATTCGCAGGATTTGGCAGCCCAATGGTATGGTTTATTATCAGCGCTTTTATTATTTGCAAAGCGTTTGTCATTACCGGGTTAGGTAAACGCATTGCTTATCTGTTACTCAAACGCTACGGCAAAAATACCCTGACGCTCGGGTATTTGATGATGGTCACCGATACCGTGCTGGCCCCAGCGACCGGTTCAAACATGTCGCGTTCGGGAGGGATTACCTACCCCATTTTCAGGAATATCGCCGAAGCGCTTGGCTCGAAACCCGACGACGGCAGCCGCAAAATCGGCGCCTACCTGACTATTTTGATGTACGTCGTCTCGATGGGAACCTCCAGCCTGTTCCTGACCGGGATGGCCACCAACTCGATCACCGTTTCATTAGCCAATGAGATTATGAAGGTTAATCTTGAGTGGATGACCTGGTTTAAAGCCGCCATTGTCCCGGCGGGACTGGTGCTCATTCTGGCGCCCTGGATCCTGTATAAAATCTATGCTCCGGAACTGAAAGTCATTACGAACGTCAATGAAATTGCGGAAAAGGGACTCAATGAATTAGGGCCGGTAAAACGCGAAGAGAAGCTGTTAATCGCGTTCTTTATTCTTGGCGTGTTAGGCTGGATGACGGGGTCTATCACCGGCATTGCCTTTATTCCCGTGGGACTCGCCTTCCTCGCTTGTCTGTTGCTTTTCGGCGTACTGAGCTGGAATGACGTAGTCAGCGAAAAATCAGCCTGGCAAACTTTTGTCTGGTACGGCGCCTTCTACGGCTGCGCGGTCGCGCTGTCAAAAGGCGGATTCTATGTTTACCTGGTCGACGTGATTAAAAATTATCTCGATCTCTCGCATTTGAGTGAATTCAGCGCGATTGCTGTGCTGGTGTTTATCAGCCTCGCGGTCCGCTATTTCTTCGTCTCAAACAGCGCCTTTGTCGTCTCTTTCTATCCGGTACTCTTTACCCTCGGAATGACCACGCAGGCACATCCTATGTACGTGGCGCTCTCTCTGGCCTTCTCCGCAGGCTATGGCGCGTTATTGACCCACTATGGTAATGGGGCTGGCGTGTTTACCTTCTCCAGCGGATACGTGCCGCAAAAAACGTTCTGGATGCTCGGCACCATTATGGTTGTGGTTAACGTATTGATATTTTTCTTAATCGGTATTCCTTACTGGAAGCTTATCGGTATCTGACAGGAGCATAAAATGAAACTGGATATAGTCATTAAAAACGGCCAGATCGCCGATATGGAAAACCGAACTTATATCAACGCCGATATTGGTATTAAGGGTAACCGCATCGTTGATATCACGCATCAGGATGAACGACAGGCAGAAACCGTTATTGATGCCTCAGGCTGTATTGTTCTTCCCGGGCTCATCGACTTTCATGGGCACGTTTTTCATGGCGGAACGGCGATTAGCGTCAACCCCGACATCGTCTGTTTACCAAACGGCGTCACCAGCATGGTCGATGCCGGGAGCAGCGGATGGGTAAACTATTCGCTATTTCGTAATAGCGTGATTCATCCGGCGATGGTGAAAATCAAGAGCTATTTAAACGTGGTCAACGTTGGCCTTTCGACCCTTGGCGGTGGGCCAACCGGCTATCTTGAAAATACCAATCCAGCAAATTACAACGAGGAAAAAATTGCCCAGACGCTGAATGACAATAAAGACAACATTCTGGGCTTGAAATTACGCTATAGCCAGGATATCGCCCGGGGCAAACAGTATGCCAGCGATCCGCTGTTAGCTACGGTCTCCCTGGCGCGAAAACTGGATACCTCCATTTGCGTGCATGTCACCGACTCCCTGTTATGCGCCGATGAGCTGATCCGCTATTTCGAGGAGGGTGACATCTACGCGCACTGTTTCCACGGTACCGGTCATTCCATTCTCAATGAACAGGGGCAGGTCTATGCCGCCATCAAAGAAGCGCAGTCCCGGGGGGTGATCTTCGATTGTTCAAACGGTGTCGCCCACTTTGATTTTGAGGTGGCGCAATCGGCGATGGAGCAGGGATTCTACCCTGATATCATCAGTACCGATTTAACCCTGCGTAATAGCTTGCGTACCGACAAGGTCTATAGCCTGCTGCATGTGATGTCGAAATATCTCAATATGGGCATGTCCTTCTTTGACGTCATCCGCGCCGTCACCGCCACTCCGGCTCGCCTGATGAAAATGCAAGGGCAGATTGGTACTCTGGCGCCAAATGCTCTTGCCGATATTTCCATTGTGAAATTACGCAAAGATAAAATTATGTTTGAAGATACCGGGGGAAAAACCCTGGAGGGTGATCGCTACCTCGATAACTGCGCCACTATCTGTAACGGACAGATCGTTTATCGCCGTCTGCGATTCTAATTCGCCAGCCACCAGCCTTGCGTCTTTCCAGGCGTAAGGCTGGTACGATAAAACCCACCTTCCATGACCTTCGTCATTATTTATCTGCACCTTAAAATTATAATGATTTTAGCCAATCTTGAGCCGATAAGTGAATAATGTATGAAGAATAATGAAATTGTCATCTTCTCAGTTTCCAGCACTATTACCCAACGAATTATCAATGTCCTTATTGAGCGCAAACTGGAAATCCCCGTCTATGAGTTTCGTTATTCTGATGTCCTCAATAAAGCCAACGAAATGATCCAATCCGGTACCCGAATCATTATTAGCCGAGGCGGTACCGCCGCCCTGCTTCGCAATAACATTCCCATTCCGGTGATCGAAATCGCCCATGATTTTCATGGCGTATACCGCATCCTGCAGGAAGCCAAGAATACATCGCAGAAAATCGCCGCCATCGGTTTCCCCCAGTTTTGCCGGGCGCTGCGGCATTACCAAAGCATGACCAACGACGAGTTTAAGATTTGCCAGGTCTATAACCATCATGATATTGAAAATGTTATAAAAAACCTGTCTGAAAATGATTACCATATGGTCATTGGCGGTTTAACGGTCGCCGAAATGGCCAAGAAATACAATCTCAACGTTATTGAAGGCGATGCTGACAATAATTCTATTGAACAAGCAATTAATGAAGCTCATGGCTTACTAAAATATATCAATCGGGAAAATTTAAAGTTAGTGATGAGCCATGCGGCGCTCAACCAATCCCGCGAAGGAATTATGTGCGTTGATCAGCTGGGTGAGATTATTCATATTAATGCTATCGGCATGACCTTATTTCAATGTCAGGTGGGTGACAAATTATTTAAAAAAGAGGTTTTTAAAGATATCTATGCCAGTATGATTAATGAGTCCAACGTCAAAGAGCAAGCTATCGAAATTAATGGCACACTTGTTAGTCTCTCCGTCCGGCATTTTTCTAATCGCCACAACAGCTATGCCGTCATCACCGGCTTAAGCCAGGAAAGTACGCTCTGGCAGCAGACTACCAGTAAGAAAAGTCACTTACGCGGCTATGCCACCAGCTACTCTTTTGACAATATTATTGCGCAATCGCCGATCATGCATCAGGTGATACAAAAAGCCAGGCTGTGCGCTCAACATGAGCTTCCGGTCCATATCCTGGGCGACACCGGCACGGGGAAAGAGCTGTTTGCCCAGAGTATTCATCACGTTAGCGCCCGAAGCCATGGTCCTTTTGTCGCGCTTAACTGCGCGGCTATACCGGAGAGCCTGCTGGAAAGCGAACTGTTCGGTTATGCCGAAGGCGCGTTTACCAACGCGCGGAAGGGAGGCAAGCCCGGGGTCTTTGAAATGGCCACTAACGGAACGGTATTTATCGATGAGATCAGCGAAGCCCCGCTGTCGGTCCAGGTGAAGCTGCTGCGCGTATTGCAGGAGAAGCAATTTTCCCGTCTTGGTGGCGACACCCTGCTCTCAGCCGATTTTCGCCTGATCACCGCCAGCAATAAAGATCTGGGTCAGCTCGTCGCCAGCGGGGAGTTCCGCCAGGATCTTTATTACCGAATCAATATCCTTGAACTGCAGCTCCCGTCATTACGCGAAAGACCCGAAGATATTATGGTGCTGATTCACCATCTTCTGCAGCAACAAAACAAGCACCTCACCTTTACTGCGGATGCCGTGAACTGCCTACAGAACTATGACTGGCCGGGCAATATTCGTGAACTGCAGGCGGTCATCTATCGTCTTATCGTCTTGCTGGACGGAAACACGGTGAACAAAGAGGTTTTACAGCAGATCAGTCACCTCTCGCCGGCCTGCCACCAGAGCGTGTCTCTTGTTTCTGACCACATGCTGGTCGCGGATGAGAGCGATCTGTTAAAAAAACAGGAGAAACAGCTGATTGCGAGCGTGATTGAAAAAACGGATGGCGACAGAACCAGAGCCTCCGCCATCCTCGGCATCAGCCCTACCACGCTGTGGCGAAAACTGAAGCAGCATAACATCAGCGGATAAGCCGAAACCGATCCGCCGGAACGATACCGCCGTTACCCTTCCACCAGCGCCTGCGCGCAGGCCCAGGCGCTTGACCACGCCCACTGGAAGTTATACCCGCCGAGCCAGCCGGTGACGTCCATCACTTCGCCGATAAAGTAGAGGCCCGGCGCCTTGCGCGCCTCCATAGTACGCGACGAGAGCTCATTGGTGTCCACGCCGCCGAGGGTCACCTCCGCCGTCCGGTAGCCTTCGGTGCCGTTCGGCTGTACGCGCCAGGCGGTCAGCGTCTCCACCAGCGCCTGCTGGTCGCGAACGTTCAGCTGCTTCAGCGTGACATCAGGAATTTGCCCCAGCTGCTGCAGGCACTCCACCAGCCGCTTCGGCAACTGCATCGCGAGGGTGTTTTTCAGGCTCTGGTTGGGATGCGCGCCGCGCTGCTCATTAAGGAAGTCTTCAAGATTGCAGTCCGGCAGCAGATTCACGGTGACGAACTCGCCGGGCTGCCAGTAGCTGGAAATTTGTAGCACCGCCGGTCCGGAAAGGCCGCGATGGGTGAACAGCAGATTTTCGCGGAACAGGGTGCCGTTCTCGGCGGTGATGGTCGACGGCACCGAGACGCCGGAGAGAACCTGCAGCTGCTCAAGCAGCGGCTTGTGCAGGGTAAACGGCACCAGACCCGCACGGGTCGGCAGCACCTTCAGGCCGAACTGTTCGGCGATTTTATAGCCGAACGGCGAGGCGCCAAGGCCCGGCATCGACAAGCCGCCGGAGGCGATCACCAGCTTTTTGGTCGCCAGCGTTTCGCCGTTCACCTGGAGCCGGTAGCCTTGCTCGTCGCGCTCGACGCTGAGGATTTCGCTGCGCAGGCGGATCTGCACACCGCCCTTTTCGCATTCCGCCAGCAACAGATTGACGATCTGTTCCGCCGAATCATCGCAAAACAGCTGACCGAGGGTTTTCTCATGCCAGGCGATGCCATATTTGCCGACCAGCTCGATAAAGTCCCACTGGGTGTAGCGCGCCAGGGCAGATTTGCAAAAATGCGGGTTTTGGCTCAAATAGGCCGCCGGCTCAACATACATATTGGTAAAGTTGCAGCGACCGCCGCCGGACATCAGAATTTTTCGCCCCGGCTTTTTGCCGTTGTCGAGCAGCAGAACGCGACAGCCGAGCTGCCCCGCCTGCGCTGCGCAAAACATTCCCGCCGCTCCGGCGCCAACGACAATGGCATCAAACCTTTCCACAGCGCATTCCTCGTTCCCCAATTGTCGGGTTTTGTAAATATTTCACTCTGGTCACACCAGCGGGAAAAATCCCGCATTAGATACATCATTGAAAGATATAGGATTACTCCCAACAGGGTAAAACCTAAACAGGAAGAAAATCAAAAAAAGTCTATATTTCACTTTGCCCGCGCCGCTAAAGTCACTGATAATGCGCCGCGTTCATGTCCTCAAAATGGCGTAACGTCCTATGCTACATTTATTTGCCGGTCTGGATTTACATACCGGACTATTATTATTGCTTGCTTTAGCTTTTGTACTGTTTTACGAAGCGATTAACGGTTTCCATGATACCGCAAACGCGGTGGCTACGGTTATCTACACTCGCGCTATGCGCTCACAGCTCGCTGTGGCGATGGCGGCGCTCTTCAACTTCTTCGGCGTTCTGCTGGGGGGTCTCAGCGTAGCCTATGCCATCGTGCATATGCTGCCGACCGATCTGCTGCTTAACATGGGTTCCGCACATGGCCTCGCCATGGTGTTCTCTATGCTGCTGGCGGCGATCATCTGGAACCTCGGTACCTGGTACTTCGGCCTGCCGGCATCCAGTTCCCATACGCTGATCGGCGCTATCATCGGGATCGGTCTCACCAATGCCTTAATGACCGGTACGTCGGTCGTTGACGCGCTGAATATCCCGAAAGTCATCGGCATTTTTGGATCGCTGATTATCTCGCCTATCGTCGGCCTGGTGATCGCGGGCGGCCTGATTTTCCTGCTGCGTCGCTACTGGAGCGGCACCAAGAAACGGGCGCGTATCCACCTGACCCCAGCGGAGCGTGAAAAGAAAGACGGCAAGAAAAAGCCGCCGTTCTGGACCCGTATCGCCCTGATCCTGTCCGCTATCGGCGTGTCGTTCTCTCACGGCGCTAACGATGGACAGAAAGGCATTGGTCTGGTGATGCTGGTCCTGATCGGCGTCGCCCCGGCGGGCTTCGTGGTGAATATGAACGCCTCCGGTTACGAAATCACCCGTACCCGCGATGCGGTCAACAACGTGGAAACCTTCTTCCAGCAGCGCCCTGACCTGCTGAAGAAAGCCACCGGCGTTGACCAGCTGGTTCCCTCTCCGGACACCAATACCGCGGCCAACGGCGAGTTTCATTGTCATCCGGCGAACACCATCAACGCCCTTGACCGCGTGAAGACCATGCTGACCGGCGTTGAGAACTACGAGTCGCTAAAACCGGAACAGCGCGGCCAGCTGCGTCGCATCATGCTCTGCATCTCCGACACTACCGACAAAGTGGCGAAACTGCCGGACGTGAGCGCTGACGACCAGCGTCTGCTGAAGAAACTGAAAACCGATATGCTGAGCACCATCGAGTACGCGCCAATCTGGATTATCATGGCGGTCGCGCTGGCGCTGGGTATTGGCACCATGATCGGCTGGCGCCGCGTGGCGACCACTATCGGTGAGAAGATTGGTAAGAAGGGCATGACCTACGCCCAGGGGATGTCGGCGCAGATGACCGCGGCGGTCTCTATCGGTCTGGCGAGCTACACCGGGATGCCGGTCTCCACCACCCACGTACTCTCCTCCTCGGTAGCGGGGACGATGCTGGTGGATGGCGGTGGTCTGCAGAAAAAGACGGTGACGAGCATTCTGATGGCCTGGGTACTGACCCTGCCGGCAGCGATTATCCTTTCAGGCGTCCTTTACTGGCTCTCCCTGAAGCTGATTTAAGCGCTATTCGTTCAAAACGGGCCAGCTTGCTGGCCCGTTTTTTTATCCCGAAGATGCCGTCAGTGCCAGATCATCAACGCAATCAGGCTCACCACCACCAGGCCGCACAGGGCGCTGGTCAGAATAAACTGGCGACGAACACGTTCGCAGCGACGAATAAATTCATCGTCATGATGGTCACGGTAGCGCTGGGCATAGATATACCACACCAGGCGCATCTGTTTGCTGGGCTGCCCGTGCGAGGTAAAAAAGCCGCCGCCATCGACGTACTGATAGAGCAAGGGATCGCAACCACGTAGCACAACCAATAATGCACGCAACGATGAGAAGTAGCGTGCCATATTCACCACACAAACGACACACAGGGCCCAAAACAGCGCAATAGTGCTGATCATACCTCCTCCCCGGCGACCCGCCCACGGAGAAACCCTCCGCGGCTACCGCTCCCCAAATAACCGACGACAATACCGTAAAGAGTGCGATTCCGATCACATTTATTTTTCCGACCGGCTCATTAAATAGTGTAGGAGATCCATTAATTTTTTTACCACAAGGTTATTCGTTATCAATACGTAAGACGGATAAATTTGTTTAACTTTTAGGTGAACCCAGTGCATTGACGGAGTGCGGGGGGCGCTATAAGGTAAGAAATATCTTCTACAATGAAGTCCTTAAAGGCTACCCTCCCGCGAATGTAGCACGCAGGACGCGGGCGAAACGGCAGCGCCAGCTGTCAGGTCCAATGGTCATCGACAAACTTATGGAAGGAGTAACACTATGGCTTACAAACATATTCTGATTGCAGTAGACCTGTCCCCGGAGAGTAAAGTACTGGTTGAAAAAGCCGTTTCTATGGCCCGCCCGTATAACGCGAAAGTCTCCCTGATCCACGTGGATGTGAATTACTCCGACCTCTACACCGGGCTGATTGACGTGAACCTCGGCGACATGCAAAAACGCATCTCCGAAGAGACCCATCACGCGCTGACCGAGCTCTCGACCAACGCCGGCTATCCGATCACCGAGACCCTGAGCGGCAGCGGCGACCTGGGCCAGGTGCTGGTCGATGCGATTAAAAAATATGATATGGACCTGGTGGTCTGCGGCCACCATCAGGACTTCTGGAGCAAGCTGATGTCCTCTGCCCGTCAGCTGATCAACACCGTCCATGTCGACATGCTGATTGTCCCGCTACGCGACGAAGAAGACGAATAACCGTCCCGTTGTGTCATGCCAGACGCCCGCCGCTGCGGGCGTTTTTATTTTCGCTTCCGCCTCGCCAGACAATAGAGCTTAACTCCATAAAAAAGCCATTCAATTAGTGTGATCAACCAGTTATTCACTAAAACATCTATATAATAATCTATTCAATAAGCCAATAACCGCAGCATGGCGAGTTATCAGACATTTTCGGCGCGTTCTGGCATACGCGTTCATACTTTTTGGGAAAGTAATACAAGGCGAAGGAATATGAATACAACTGCACCTACGGGCTTGCTGCAGCAACCTCGTCCGTTCTTTATGATCTTCTTTGTGGAGCTCTGGGAACGTTTTGGCTATTACGGCGTTCAGGGGATCCTGGCGGTCTTCTTTGTGAAACAGTTGGGCTTCTCTCAGGAACAGGCCTTTATCACCTTCGGCGCCTTCGCGGCGCTGGTTTACGGGCTGATCTCCATCGGCGGCTACGTGGGCGACCATCTGCTGGGGACCAAACGCACGCTGGTGCTCGGCGCGATTGTGCTGGCCATCGGCTACTTTATGACCGGGATGTCGCTGCTGAAACCGCAGCTGATCTTTATCGCCCTCGGCACCATCGCCGTCGGCAACGGTTTGTTTAAAGCCAACCCGGCGAGCCTGCTGTCAAAATGCTATCCGCCGAAGGATGCCCGTCTCGACGGGGCGTTTACCCTGTTTTATATGTCGATAAACATCGGTTCGCTGCTGTCGCTGTCGCTGGCGCCGGTGATCGCGGAAAAGTTTGGCTACGCGGTGACCTATAACCTGTGCGGCGCGGGGCTGATTATCGCGCTGCTGGTCTACCTCGCCTGCCGCGGGATGGTGAAAGAGATTGGTTCCGAGCCCGATCATCGCCCCCTCAGCCTGCGCAATCTGGCGCTGGTGCTGGCCGGTACGGTGGTAATGATTTTTCTCTGCGCCTGGCTGATGCATAACGTGATGATCGCCAACCTGGTGCTGATTGTCCTGTCGGTCGTGGTCATTGCGTTCTTTTTCCGCGAGGCGTTTCGCCTTGATAAAACCGGGCGCAACAAAATGTTCGTCGCCTTTATCCTGATGATCGAGGCGGTGCTGTTTTACATTCTCTACGCCCAGATGCCGACCTCGCTGAACTTCTTCGCCATCAATAACGTCCATCATCAGATCCTGGGTTTTACCATCAACCCGGTCAGTTTCCAGGCCCTGAACCCCTTCTGGGTGGTGGTGGCCAGCCCGGTGCTGGCGGCGATCTACACCCATCTCGGCCACAAGGGTAAAGACCTGACCATGCCGGTGAAATTTACCCTCGGGATGTTCCTCTGCGCGCTGGGCTTCCTTACCGCCGCGGCCGCCGGGATGTGGTTCGCCGACGCCCAGGGATTAACCTCGCCGTGGTTTATTGTGCTGGTTTATCTGTTCCAGAGCCTGGGCGAGTTGCTGATCAGCGCCCTGGGGCTGGCGATGGTCGCCGCGCTGGTGCCGCAGCATCTGATGGGCTTTATTCTGGGGATGTGGTTCCTGACCCAGGCCGCCGCGTTCCTGCTCGGCGGCTATGTGGCGACCTTCACCGCGGTGCCGGAAAATATCACCGACCCGCTGCAGACGCTGCCCGTTTACACCAGCGTGTTCAGTAAAATTGGCCTGGTGACCCTGGGGGTCACGGTGGTGATGGCGCTGATGGTGCCGTGGCTGAACCGGATGATTAATACCCCGGGGGAAGCTGAGCGGTAGAGATGATCGTCGGTTTACGCCTTTCTCAGCCCGGCCTGCGGGAATGATATCCATCTGATATATAAATCATTATGTAGGCCGGGTAAGGCGCAGCCGCCACCCGGCAACATGACGGCGCGATGCCTGATAGATTGCAAATTTACGCCGGCGTGCCGGCGTAAATATCAAACCGATGCCCTTTGGTCACCACCGCGTTCGGCGTGGCGACTTCCGCCAGCGGCGGCGCGTAATCCGGGCGCTTCACCACCACCCGTTTGGTCGCCAGCTGGCGCGCCGGGGCCAGCAGGCCATCGGCGTCTAAATCGGGCCCCACCAGCGACTGAAAGACGCGCATCTCTTTCTTCACCAGCGCGCTTTTCTGCTTATGCGGGAACATCGGGTCGAGGTAGACCACCTGCGGACGCGGGGTAATATCGGTCAGCGCCGTCAGGCTGGAGGCGTGGATCAGCTGCAGCCGCTCCTGCAGCCAGCCGCCGATTTCCGCATCGGCATAGCCGCGGGCCAGGCCATCGTCGAGCAGCGCGGCGACCACCGGATTACGCTCCAGCATCCGTACGCGACAGCCGACCGACGCCAGCACAAAGGCGTCACGCCCCAATCCGGCGGTGGCATCGACGACATCCGGCAGATAATCGCCTTTAATACCGACCGCTTTGGCCACCGCTTCACCGCGGCCGCCGCCAAACTTGCGCCGGTGGGCCATCGCCCCGCCGACGAAATCGACGAAGATACCGCCGAGTTTGGGCTCATCGCGCTTACGCAGCTCCAGATGCTCAGCGGTCAGCACCAGCGCCATCAGGTTATCGTCATCCTGCTCAAGCCCCCAGCGGGCGGCTAAAACAGATAAGGCGCCGTCTCCGGCGCCCGTTTCATCAATTAAGCAGATCTTCACCGCAGACTTAACCCTTGATCCCGTAATGCTCTAGCATCGCATCCAGCTGCGGCTCGCGCCCGCGGAAGCGTTTGAACAGCACCATCGGCTCTTCAGAACCGCCGCGACTCAGGATGTTATCGAGGAACGACTGACCGGTTTCACGGTTGAAGATCCCCTCTTCTTCGAAGCGTGAGAAGGCGTCTGCCGCCAGCACGTCAGCCCACAGGTAGCTGTAGTAACCCGCCGCGTAACCGCCGGCGAAGATATGGCTGAAGGCGTGCGGGAAGCGGCCCCAGGTTGGGCCCGGCACCACGGCGACCTGCTTTTTAATCTCCGCGAGGGTCTCAAGGATTTTCGCCCCCTGCTCCGGCTTGTACTCCGCGTGCAGGCGGAAATCGAACAGGCCGAACTCCAGCTGGCGCAGAATAAACATCGCCGCCTGGTAGTTTTTCGCCGCCAGCATTTTCTCCAGCAGCGCCTGCGGCAGCGGTTCACCGGTTTCATAATGACCGGAGATAAAGGCCAGCGCTTCCGGCTCCCAGCACCAGTTTTCCATAAACTGGCTCGGCAGCTCGACCGCGTCCCACGGCACCCCGCTGATGCCGGAAACCCCGGCGGTATCGATGCGGGTCAGCATGTGGTGCAGACCGTGGCCGAACTCGTGGAACAGGGTGATCACTTCGTCGTGGGTGAACAGCGCCGGTTTGCCGTTGACCGGACGGTTGAAGTTACAGGTCAGGTAGGCGACCGGCTTCTGCAGGGAACCATCCAGCTTACGCATCTGGCCGACGCAGTCGTCCATCCACGCCCCGCCGCGCTTGTGCTCGCGGGCATACAGGTCGAGATAGAAGCTGCCGCGCAGCTCGTTGTGTTCGTCATACAGCTCGAAGAAGCGCACTTCCGGATGCCACACGTCGACATCGGTACGCTCTTTGGCGGTAATGCCGTAAATGCGCTTCACCACTTCAAACAGACCGTTAACGGCTTTGTTTTCCGGGAAATAGGGGCGCAGCTGCTCATCGCTGATGCTGTAGAGATGCTGTTTCTGTTTTTCGCTGTAGTAAGCGATGTCCCACGGCTGCAGCTCTTCGACGCCGAACTCGGCTTTAGCGAAAGCGCGCAGCTGGGCCAGCTCTTTTTCGCCCTGCGGACGGGCGCGTTTTGCCAGGTCGGTGAGGAAGTCGAGCACCTGCTGCGGATCCTCCGCCATTTTGGTGGCGAGGGATTTAAAGGCGTAGCTGTCAAAGCCCAGCAGCTGCGCCAGCTCGTGGCGCAGGGCGAGGATCTCCGCCATCACCGGGCTGTTATCCCATTTACCGGCGTTTGGCCCCTGGTCGGAGGCGCGCGTGGAGTAGGCGCGGTACATCTCTTCGCGCAGCGCCTGATTGTCGCAGTAGGTCATCACCGGCAGGTAGCTCGGGATATCCAGGGTCAGCAGATACCCTTCCTGCTCTTTGGCCTGGGCCTGCGCCTGAGCGGCGGCCAGCGCGCTTTCCGGCATACCGGCCAGATCGGCGACGTCGGTCACCAGCTTGTTCCAGCCCATGGTGGCGTCAAGGACGTTGTTGCTGTACTGGTTGCCCAGCTCAGAGAGGCGCGCGGCGATTTCACCGTAGCGTTTCTGCGCCTCCGGCGGCAGGCCAATACCGGATAATTCGAAATCGCGCAGCGCGTTATCCACCGCTTTTTTCTGCGCGGTATTCAGCGTGGCGTAGTTATCGCCATCGCGAAGATCGCGGTAGGCTTTATACAGCCCTTCATGCTGGCCGACCCAGGTGCTGTACTCGGAGAGCAGCGGCAGCGTCTGTTCGTAGGCCTCACGCAGTTCCGGGCTGTTTTTTACCGAATTGAGATGGCTGACAGGCGAGAAGATGCGTCCCAGCACATCGTCCACTTCCGCCAGCGGCTGGCAAAGATTTTCCCAGCTATACGGCGCGCCGTGCGCCACCGCGCTTTCCACCGCGGCCCGGCAATCCTCCAACGCTTTGGTGACCGCTGGGACCACGTGCTCTGGTTTGATCGCAGAAAAAGGCGGCAGGGAAAAAGGCGTCAGTAATGGATTGGTCATATGCGCTGTCCTGTTGAAAAGGGTGAGTGAAGCGCGCGTCCGGCGCTTATGCATGAGATCTAGAATGGGGGATAGTTGGGGGAATTTCAATGACGGGCGGTGCGTCAGCCTGGGTATTGCTGCGATAAGTCCGCCCGTTGCCGGAAAAGCGCGACACGCGGCGCAGCGTGTCGGAAACCGCATTAATGCCTTTTTTGCGCCATCTCCCAGGCCGCCGACAGATTCAGCCGCTGCCAGAACTGCTGTTCGGGGGTGGCGCCGGACAGCGGGTAGCCCGCTGGCAGCGCGGTGTTGACCATCAGCGCCCGGCGCTGGGCCGCAGACAGCTGCGGCAGGGCAGCCTCCAGCAGCACTTCCGCCCCCTCCGGCGCCTGCAGGCGCGGCTGCGGCCCCTTCTGCCGCGGCAGGTCGTAGGTCATGGTGAAACGAGTGAAATCATGCATCGCAGGATCGCGCCAGGGATCGTCTTTCACGCTGCTCTTCGCGCACTCGGCAAGCGACGTACCGCAGGCTTTCGCCAGCGCGGCGCGCAGCTGATCGCGGGCTTCGTTAAATAATACCCGGTAGCGCGGATCGTTAAGATAATGGGCCACGTTGCGCTCGGCCACCATCCGCGAGCCGATCACGTCCAGCGGATAGTGGACGCCCAGCACGATGCGCGAGTAGCCATAGCGGGCGCCGCGCGCCACCAGCGCGTCGTAGCGCTCCGGGATCATCGCCGCCAGCAGCAGCGCATCGGTATAGCCAGTGTTGGTGTGGCCGCTGGGGAACGAGCCGCCGTCGGCGGTATAGGGCTGGTTATCCTTCACCACCACGTCGTCCGGCACCAGGTGAATGGTGTTGCCCTGGACCAGGAACGGCCGCGGATTGTGGAAGTGCTTTTTCGCCTCGCCGGTGCTGACTTCCGAGGCTTTGATCAGCGCCGCCGCTTTCCCCAGCGCGCCCTGGTCATAGGCGGTTAGAAACGCGTTGCCCAGACGAGGCCCCAGCGCGTCGCTGAGGAAATAGAGGTAGCTAATCCCTTGCGCATCGGCCAGCGCCTGACGGCGGGTGGTCTGCACGGCGTCGCGGTTGATGGCGGTCACCGTCGCCAGATTCTGCTTCACGACGGTCTCCGGCAGACTGCTGAACGCCGACAATAGCGCAATATCCGCCTGCTGGTTTGCCCGGGTCTGGAAGTCGTAGCCGCTGGCCTTCAGCCAGGCGGTATCGGCCTGGGTTTTGTTTTGTTTCGTGTGCGCCAACCGATCGCGGGTCAGCGTCGCGGCATCCCCTTGCAGCGCGTGGCGCAACTGCGCCAGCGCCTGTTGCTCAAGATCGTCATACGCCTGGCTGGAGGCAGCCGGCGTCACGCTATTGGCGACGGCCGCCGCCCTGTTCAGCGGGATGTCTTTAGCCAGAACCGGTTGCGCCAGCAGCAGCGCGACGGCCAGCAGCGAGAGTTGCTTTTTCATTATTTTTCCTTTTATTCAAACAATTACCTTGCCTGTCTCCGACGCTAGCGCGGCCGTTTGACGCTTTTATGACAGCGTTATGTTTTGCAACGCTTTTGGCAGAAATGAAACAGCGCGGCGGCGCAGCGGTAATCTCGGCCGATCTGCGGTAAACTATCGGTTAACTTGTTTATTTCCCGGAATCTCTGCATCCATGCTCAGTTATCGCCACAGCTTTCACGCAGGCAACCACGCCGACGTCCTCAAACACACCGTTCAGAGCCTGATCATTGAAGCGCTGAAAGAGAAAGAAAAACCGTTTCTCTACCTGGACACCCACGCCGGCGCGGGCCGCTATCAGCTGAGCGGCGAGCACGCCGAGCGTACCGGCGAGTATCTCGAAGGCATCGCCCGCATCTGGCAGCAGGACGACCTGCCGGCAGAGCTTGAGCCCTATATTTCGGTGGTAGAACACTTCAACCGTAACGGCCAGCTGCGCTACTACCCGGGTTCTCCGCTGATCGCCCGCCAGCTGCTGCGCGAGCAGGACAGCCTGCAGATGACCGAGCTGCACCCGAGCGACTTCCCGCTGCTGCGCGCCGAGTTTCAGAAAGACAGCCGCGCGCGCGTCGATAAAGCCGATGGCTACCAGCAGCTGAAAGCCAAACTGCCGCCGGTCTCGCGCCGCGGTCTGATTCTGATCGACCCGCCGTACGAAATTAAAACCGACTATCAGGCGGTGGTGACCGGAATTAACGAAGGCTACAAACGCTTCGCCACTGGCACCTACGCGCTGTGGTACCCGGTGGTGCTGCGCGCGCAGATCAAACGCATGATCAAAGACTTAGAAGCCACTGGCATTCGCAAGATTCTGCAGATTGAGCTGGCGGTACGTCCTGACAGCGACCAGCGCGGCATGACCGCCTCCGGGATGATCGTCATCAACCCGCCGTGGAAGCTGGAGCAGCAGATGAACAATGTGCTGCCGTGGCTGCACAGCAAGCTGGTGCCGGCCGGTACCGGTCACACGACCGTCAGCTGGATCGTGCCGGAGTAATCGCAACCATCGGTGGAACCTTTTACGCCTCGCGTTACAATCGCGGCAATCAACGATTAAGGACATATGGGCATGAGCAAACATTATGATTACCTCGCCATCGGCGGCGGTAGCGGCGGTATCGCCTCGATTAACCGTGCGGCCATGTACGGCCAGAAGTGCGCGCTGATTGAAGCCAAAGCGCTGGGCGGCACCTGCGTCAACGTCGGCTGCGTGCCGAAAAAAGTGATGTGGCATGCGGCGCAGATCCGCGAAGCGATTCATCTGTACGGCCCGGACTACGGTTTCGATACCACCATCAACCATTTCGACTGGGAGAAGCTGGTCGCCAGCCGCAGCGCCTATATCGACCGCATTCATACCTCCTACGACAACGTGCTGGGTAAGAACAACGTCGACGTGATCAAAGGCTTTGCGCGCTTTGTCGATGCCCACACCGTGGAAGTGAACGGCGAAACCATTACGGCCGATCATATCCTGATCGCCACCGGCGGCCGTCCGAGCCACCCGAACATTCCGGGCGTGGAATACGGTATTGATTCCGACGGTTTCTTCGAACTGCCGGCGCTGCCGAAGCGCGTGGCGGTGGTCGGCGCGGGCTACATCGCCGTTGAGCTGGCGGGGGTGATTAACGGCCTCGGCGCTGAAACCCACCTGTTCGTGCGCAAGCACGCGCCGCTGCGCAGCTTCGATCCGCTGATCGTCGAAACGCTGGTGGAAGTGATGAACGCCGAAGGTCCGCAGCTGCATACCAACGCCATCCCGAAAGCGGTGGTGAAGCATGCCGACGGCAGCCTGACCCTTGAGCTGGAAGATGGCCGCAGCCAGACCGTTGACTGCCTGATCTGGGCGATTGGCCGCGAACCGGCGACCGATAACTTCAACCTGGCGGCTACCGGCGTGAAAACTGACGATAAAGGCTACATCGTCGTCGATAAGTTCCAGAACACCAGCGTGCCGGGCATCTACGCCGTGGGCGATAACACCGGCGCCGTTGAGCTGACCCCGGTGGCCGTGGCCGCAGGCCGTCGTCTCTCCGAACGCCTGTTTAACAACAAACCGGAAGAGCATCTGGACTACAACAACATTCCGACCGTGGTCTTCAGCCACCCGCCTATCGGCACCGTCGGCTTAACCGAGCCGCAGGCGCGCGAGCAGTATGGCGACGACGCCGTGAAGGTCTACAAATCCTCCTTCACCGCGATGTACACCGCCGTCACCTCGCACCGCCAGCCGTGCCGCATGAAGCTGGTGTGCGTCGGCCCGGAAGAGAAGATTGTCGGTATCCATGGCATCGGCTTCGGGATGGATGAGATGCTGCAGGGCTTTGCGGTGGCGTTGAAGATGGGCGCCACTAAAAAAGACTTTGACAACACCGTCGCCATTCACCCAACGGCGGCAGAAGAGTTTGTCACCATGCGCTAAGGCGCGCAGCCCCGTCTCCGGACGGGGCTTTTTTATTGCGCCGCCAGGTGACGCAGGATCTGATGGCCGATATAGTTGCTCCAGTTAAAGCTGTTTTGCAGCACCACCACCGCATTCTGATTCGCTTTATCAAAACCGATATAGCTCGAATAGCCGCCGATGTACCCCACCTGATAGGTTAATTTCTGCTCGCCGAACGTGTCTGTTACCCAGGCGATATTCGCCGCTTCAATCCGTCGCGGATAATAGTCGACGCTAACGTCGCGGAACGCCTGGTCCAGCGCCGCCTGACCGGTGGGCGCGAAGTGGGCGCGGGCATAGTGAATCAGATCCCCGGCGTCGCTGTACAAACTCGCCGCGCCGACCATGTTATGACGGAACTGCCAGTCCGGCGTCAGCGCGCCGCGGGGTTTAAACTTCGGCTGATCGCCAG
Source organism: Klebsiella sp. C239 (assembly GCF_048822715.1). Lineage (NCBI taxonomy): Bacteria > Pseudomonadati > Pseudomonadota > Gammaproteobacteria > Enterobacterales > Enterobacteriaceae > Klebsiella > Klebsiella sp. C239. The sequence goes on from NZ_JBMEZK010000006.1 coordinate 176,210, forward strand.
CATGGCCCAGCGCCCGCCGCGGATAATCACGCAGCGTTTGCGGCAGGAAGCTGGTGTTCCCCATCGCCAGCGGGCGGAAGATCATCCGCGAGGCCAGCGTCTCAATCGATTCGCCAGTCTGGTACTGGAGAAGATAGCCGAGGATCGCGTAGCCGAGGTTGGAGTAACTCGGCGCCGGTTCCGCCGGGGCCTGGAAATGCTGCAGATAACTCAGTACGCCATCGGCATCGAGCTCATGGTAGAAGTTCTCGCCATCGTTGAGATAGGCCAGCAGGTGCTCAAGCGACAGCATATTCATCGGTTGCCGCGGCAGCCCTGAGGTATGCGTCACCAGCTGCAGCAAGGTTATCTTACGGGCATCCTCACTCAGCGCGGTACCTGGCGGCAGCAGGGTCTGCAGCGTGTCGTGCCAGTGGAAACGGCCCTCGTTCACCAGCATCGTGACCACTTCGGCGGTAACCCCTTTGCTCAGCGAGCCGAGGGCAAACAGCGTATGCGGGGTTATCGGGTAGCGATGTTGGTCATCGGTCACGCCGAAGCAGTGAAACTCCGCCGGGCCGTTATGATGAATAATTGCCACCACCATGCCGCTGACCTGCTTCTCGCGCATGTAATGCCTGACATAATCATCGACGGAAAGCCGCTGACCGTTGCGCCCTGTCAGACTGGTTTCATTGCTGGGCGGGCTCATTTGCGACAGCGTGCCGGAACAGCCTGAAATCAACAGTAATGCCAGTAGCACAAGGCCTAACCGTTTTTTCAAACTGCACCTGCCTGCCACACGTTATTTGGGATGGGATAAAAAATAGACGCGGGATCGTAGCGGCATTACCCCGCCAGTGCAAAGCGAATACGCTGAAAAATCGATAAGGCCCTGGCCCGTTCGCTACGCCACGCCGTTATTTCCATGGCGCATAAACGCCGGGCGCTGATTGAGCGCCATATACCAGCGCTCCACGGCCGGCATTTCCGGATGGGCAAAGGGCGTCATCTTCCAGCGATGCACCGACAGGCCCAGCACAATATCAGCCAGGGTGAAGCGCTCGCCGGCGACCCACGCCCCGGTCCGCTGCAGCTGCGCTTCGACAATGCGCACGCAGTGGGTCCAGGCGGCAATGCTCTCTTTAATCGCCGCCGGATCCTGAAAGCGGGGATCTTTACGCACCAGCCCCATAAAAGCATGGCGCCAGGCATTATTGAACTCGGTCGCCTGCCAGTCCATCCAGTGCTCCACCTCGGCGGCGGGCTGCGGCCCGGCGGGCAGCAGATCCCAGCGCTCCGCTTTTCGCGCCAGATAGCGGCAGATACTGTTCGACTCCCAGAGCACAAAGTCATCGTCCAGCAGCACCGGCACCAGGCTGTTAGGATTCAGGCGCTGAAATTCGGGGGTGTCCAGGGGCTTAAACCCGCTGCCGTAATCCTCCTGCTGGTACGCCAGCCCGATTTCCTCGCAGGTCCACAGCACTTTCCGTACATTGATTGAAGAGCGTTTGCCCAGAATTGTTAGCATCGTCAGCGATTCCTCAGCCATAAAAGAGAGTTCATTCACTCTACTCTATTGCCAGCCAGCAACAAGGCAGAGCGCTGGATAATGTGTATAGTTGATTCCAGCCTGTTTGCCGAAAAGGAACCCGACATGTTGACCCCTTTTACCGTTTTGATGCCTGAAAATATTCGTTTTGGCCGCGGTCAGGCCCAGAACGCCGCCCCCTGGCTGGCGCAGCAGGGCGGTCCTGTTCTGCTGGTGCATGGCGCCAGCCCGGAGCGGGCGGCGTTTCTCCGCCATCAGCTGGAGGCGTTGCAGCTGGCGGTCACGACGCTGGCGATAAGCCGCGAACCCTGGCTTATCGATATTGAGCAGGGCGTCCAGCTGGCGCGCGAGAAAGGGATCAGGGCGGTGGTTAGCCTCGGCGGCGGCGCGGTGATTGACGCCGGTAAGGCGATTGCGGCGCTGGCGCCCGCCACCGGCCCGCTGATCGACTATCTGGAAGTCGTGGGAACCGGCCGTCAGCTGGAAGCCAGCCCGCTGCCGTTCGTGGCGATCCCCACCACCGCGGGCACAGGCGCGGAAGTCACTAAAAACGCGGTGCTCAACGTCGTGGAACAGCAGCGGAAAGTGAGCCTGCGCGACGACCGGATGCTGCCTGACCTGGCCATTGTCGACCCGGCGCTAACCGACAACGCGCCGCGCAGCATCACCCTGAGCTCCGGCCTCGACGCCCTGACCCAGGTGATCGAGCCCTGGCTCTGCAGCCGGGCCACCCCTTTCACCGACGCCCTCTGTCAGCAGGCGATCCCGCGCGGCATCCGCGCGCTGAAGGTTCTGATGGAAAAAGAGTGCCCGGCCAGCCGCGACGAGATGGCCTGGGTCAGCCTGTGCGGCGGAGTGGCGCTGGCGAACGCCGGGCTGGGGGTGATCCACGGCCTCGCCGGCCCGCTGGGCGGCCTGAGCCGCGCCTCGCACGGCGCCTTATGCGGCAGCCTGCTGCCGTTTGGGCTGGCGCTGAATGAGTCGCAGATAAACGACCCCGCCCTGCGCCAGCGCTTCAACGACGTTCGCCGCTGGCTGGCCGAGGGGCTGGAGGTCCCGGCGGATCGGGTCTGGGACAGCCTGCGGGAATGGAGCCATCGCGCCGGTCTCGGCACCCTGCGCGACCTCGGCGTGGCGCGCGACGCCCTGGAGCCGGCGGCGCTGGCCGCCAGCACCTCCTCGTCGATGAAGGCCAATCCGGTCAGCCTGAGCAGCGAACAGCTGCTGGAGATGCTGGAGGCGGCGTGGGAGTGAGCGCGCCGGGATAAAATTTTGTTGCATAATGAATGCTCCGAATTTTATCTTCACCTAATCGCGGACTTATTAATTATTTATCAATGTGTTAATTAGAAATCACCGCGTCCCCTGTCGGCGAAAAAGCGTGATCTAACGCACAGTTTACTTCACACTCACCGAAGCGACTGTCTACGCTTAAAAGACAAGGCCGGGTACGCCCGGCCGCGAACTCACGCTATCCGGAGGTCCGTATCGCTATGTTCAGCCAGAAATTACGCCACGTTGAAGACGACGAGTTAAGGATCGACATCGATCCCTGCTACGAAGCCGATCCGTACGAATTAAAGCTGGATGAGATGATTGACGCTGAACCGGAGCCTGAGGTGATCGAGGGGCTTCCGGCCTCCGATGCCCTCACCCCGGCGGATCGCTATCTTGAGCTGTTTACCAACGTGCAGAAATCACGCATTTTTGCCGACAGCAAAACTTTTCCCGACTGCGCGCCGAAACACGACCCGCTGGACATCCTGCGGAACTACCGGAAGGTCAAACGCCAGCCCGATTTCGACCTGCGGCAGTTCGTTGAGGATAATTTCTGGCTGCCGGAGAGCCATACCGACGTCTACACCTCCGACCCCAGCCTGACGCTGAAAGAGCATATCGATAAACTATGGCCGGTGTTGACCCGCGAGCCTCAGGATCATATCCCCTGGTCATCGCTGCTGGCGCTGCCGCAGGCCTATATCGTGCCCGGCGGTCGCTTTAGCGAAACCTATTACTGGGACTCTTATTTCACCATGCTGGGCCTGGCGGAGAGCGGCCGGGAAGATCTGCTGAAATGCATGGCCGATAACTTCGCCTGGCTAATTGAAACCTACGGTCACATTCCGAACGGCAACCGCACCTACTACCTCAGCCGCTCGCAGCCCCCGGTGTTCGCCCTGATGGTCGAACTCTTTGAAGAGGACGGCGTGCGCGGCGCGAAGCGCTATCTGGATCATCTGAAGATGGAGCATGCCTTCTGGATGGACGGCGCCGAGTCGCTGATCCCGCATCAGGCGTATCGGCACGTGGTGCGCATGCCGGATGGCTCCCTGCTCAATCGCTACTGGGACGACCGGGACACGCCGCGGGATGAATCATGGCGCGAGGACGTGGAGACCGCCCGACACTCCGGACGGCCGGCCAATGAAGTCTACCGCGACCTGCGGGCGGGCGCCGCGTCCGGCTGGGACTACTCCAGCCGCTGGCTGCGGGATATCACGCGACTGGCCAGTATCCGCACCACGCAGTTTATCCCTATCGACCTGAACGCCTTCCTGTTCAAGCTGGAGACGACCATCGCCAACCTCTCCGGCCTGAAGGGCGATCGCGAGACGGAAGCGGCCTTCCGCCAGAAGGCTCAGGATCGGCGGGCGGCGGTTAACCGCTATCTGTGGGACGATGAGAACGGCTGTTTTCGCGATTATGACTGGCGCCGCGAACAGCTGGCGCTGTTTTCCGCCGCCAGCATTGTCACCCTTTACGTCGGCCTGGCGACCCACGAACAGGCGGAACGCCTTGCCGATGCGGTGCGGGCCCGCCTGCTCACCCCCGGCGGGATCATGGCCACCGAATACGAGAGCGGCGAGCAGTGGGATAAACCCAACGGCTGGGCGCCGCTGCAGTGGATGGCGGTGCAGGGATTTAAACGCTACGGCCAGGATCCGCTGGGCGATGAGATCGCCTGGAGCTGGCTGCAGACGGTCAACCACTTCTACAAGCAGCACCACAAGCTGATTGAGAAATACCACATCGCCACCGGCGTTCCGCATGAGGGCGGCGGCGGGGAGTATCCCCTGCAGGATGGCTTCGGCTGGACCAACGGCGTCGTGCGCCGGCTGATTGGCCTCTACGGCGAGCCAACCTAGTCGGGCTGTTCCCGGCGGCCTTCTCCTGCTATGTTCAGAGGATTCGCCCTGCCCGGAATGACGCTTATGCCTGAACTTCTGACGCCGCGCCTGCGCTGCTCACCGCTGCAGCTGGACGACTGGTCGTTTTTTCTTTCCCTGCAGCAGGATCCGCAGGTCATGCTTTACGTGGCCGACCCCAGGCCGCAGGCGGCCATCCGCGAGGCGTTCGATTCGCGGCTGCCGCCGTGGACGCCCGGGGATGAACACTGGCTGTGCCTGGTGGTGCGCGACAGGCTGACCCATACCCCGCTCGGCCTCACCGGTTACCAACATCATCAGCGCGACATTGCCGAGGTCGGCTTTCTCTTCGCTCCGGCGGCGCAGGGTCGTGGCTACGGCTACGAATCGCTGCGCGCGCTGTGCGACTACGCCTTCACTACCGGCGGCGTCCGCCGCCTGACCGCCAGCGTCACCGCCGGCAACGAGGCGTCCAAGCAGTTACTGCTCAAAGCCGGGTTCCGGCTGGAGGGGGAGCTGCGGGAGAACTACTGGCTCAACGGGCGCTGGCACAACGACTGGCTGTTTGGTCGGCTGCGCGCGGAGGGCGATGCGCCCTAGCGCACCGCCGCTCACGGTCTGACGACAGCGGGGTTCAGAGGAACATCCCTCCCGAGACTTCCACGCGCTGCGCGTTCATCCACGCCAGCTCATCGCTGAGCAGGGCGGCGATGGCGTCGCCGATATCATCCGGTAGCCCGACGCGCCCCAGCGCGGTCTGGGCGGCGATATGCCGATTCACCTCGGCGTTATCGCGCACCACCCCGCCGCCAAAGTCGGTCTCAATGGCCCCCGGCGCGATGATGTTCACCGATATCCCCCGTCCGCCCAGCTCTTTCGCCTGATAGCGGGTCAGAACCTCCATCGCCCCCTTCATCGCGGCGTAGGCCGCATAGCCCGGCAGGGCAAAGCGCGCCAGGCCGCTGGAAACGTTGAGGATGCGCCCCCCGTCCTGCAGGAGGGGCAGCAGCCGCTGGGTCAGGAAAAACGGGCCTTTGAACTGAATGTTCATCAGCTCGTCAAACTGCGCTTCGCTGGTCTCGGCGAAGGGGACGTTGAGGCCGATCCCGGCGTTGTTCAGTAAATAATCAAAGGTGGTGCGTCCCCACTTCTGCGCCAGCACCTGCGCCACCTCGCTGGCGAAAGCGTCGAATGTTGAAGGATCGCCGACGTTCAGCGCCAATGCTGCCGCCTTCACCCCTTTTTGCTCAATCTCCGCCACCACCTCGAGCGCCGCCTGGCGGTTGCTGTGATAGGTCAGAAGAATGTCGGTTCCCTTCGCCGCCAGCTTCAACGCGGCGTTTTTACCCAGACCGCGGCTGCCGCCGGTCACTAAAGCGATACGTTGTGTCATCAGAAGACCCCTTTCAGGTTGCGTTGTGATTGTGTTCTAGCTTATTAACTGCCAGTGAAACAATAAATACGCTACATTACGTTTTACTGTTTCATTCACAATAACAATAGGCCATCGGCATGGATAAAATTCATGCAATGCAGTTATTCATTCGCGTAGCGGATCTGGAGAGTTTCTCCCGCGCCGCCGAGACCCTGGCGCTGCCGAAAGGCAGCGTCTCGCGGCAGATTCAGGCTCTGGAAAGCCATCTTGGCGTGCGCCTCCTGCACCGCACCACCCGCCGGGTTCAGCTCACCCAGGATGGAATGGTCTACTACGAGCGGGCGAAGGATCTGCTGAGCAACCTCGACGAACTGGACGGTATGTTCCAGCACGATCCGGCGAGCATCAGCGGCCGGCTGCGGGTGGATATGCCGGTCGGTTTTGCCAAAAAGCTGGTGATCCCGCACCTGCCGGCTTTTTTGCAGCAGTATCCGGGCATCGAACTGGAGCTGAGCAGCAGCGACCGGCTGGTGGACGTGATCCGCGAGGGGTTTGACTGCGTGGTGCGCGTCGGCGCGCTCAAAGACTCCGGGCTTATCGCCCGCCCGCTGGGCAAGCTGACGCAAATTAACTGCGCCAGCCCGGACTACCTGACCCGTTTTGGCTACCCGCAAGCCCTGGAGGATCTGGCGGATCATGCCCTGATCCACTACGCCAGCACCCTCGGGGTCCGTCCTTCCGGCTTCGAGGTGGTGATCGACGGCGCCGTGCGCTGGGTAAAAAGCGGCGGCATATTGACGGTCAACAGCACGGAAACCTATCAGGCGGCCTGTATCGCCGGGCTGGGAATTATTCAGGTGCCACGCACCGGCGTGCGCGAGGCGTTACGCGCCGGCGAACTGATTGAGATCCTGCCCCAGTACCGCGCTGAGCCGCTGCCGGTCTCGCTTATCTACCCGCACCGGCGCAATCTCTCCCGCCGCGTGCATCTGTTTATGGAGTGGCTGGGCGGGCTGATGAAAGATTACGTCGATTGATCCGCGCGGAGGGTGAACGGGGGGCGGGCAGATGCGTTCCTGCAGGATACGGCATTTAAGGTATACTTTTTGCTAAATCTCGCGGTAAAAAAGGAAGAAATCACGTATGACGCCGGAAAACGACGATCGACGCCCCCCACAGGAACCGGACACGCAGCCGGAGAAAAACAAAAGCCCCCTCGACGCTCTCAATGACACGGCCGTCGGGCAAAAAGCCAGCCAGGCGCTGAAGACCGTCACCGGAACGGCGGCCAAAGTGCAGCGCAACCCGGTAGTCGCCCACCTGATACGCGCCGCAGAGCGCTTCAACGACCGGCTGGGCAATCAGTTCGGCGCGGCCATCACCTACTTCTCGTTCCTGTCGATGATCCCGATCCTGATGGTCTCGTTTGCCGCCGCCGGCTTCGTGCTGGCCTGGCATCCGACCCTGCTGCAGGACATTTTCGACAAAATTCTGCAAAACGTCAGCGACCCGACGCTGGCGGCGACGCTGAAAAACACCATCAACACCGCGGTGCAGCAGCGCACCGCCGTCGGCCTCGTCGGCCTGTTGGTGGCGCTCTATTCCGGTATTAACTGGATGGGCAACCTGCGCGAAGCGATCCGCGCTCAGTCGCGCGACGTCTGGGAGCGCCGGCCGCAGGACGAGGAGAAAATCTGGATAAAATACTTCCGCGATCTTATCTCGCTGATCGGTCTGCTGGTGGCGCTGATTATTACGCTGTCGATCACCTCTGTCGCCGGTTCCGCCCAGCAGTTGATTATCTCCGCGCTGTATCTGGACAATATTGAATGGCTGAAACCCGCCTGGCGGCTGATCGGTCTCGCCATCTCGATTTTTGCCAACTATCTGCTCTTTTTCTGGATCTTCTGGCGGCTGCCGCGCCACCGTCCGCGGCGCAAAGCCCTGTTTCGCGGCACGCTTATCGCGGCGATTGGCTTTGAAATCATTAAAATCGTCATGACCTGGACGCTGCCGGCGCTGGTGAAATCCCCTTCCGGGGCGGCGTTCGGATCGGTGCTGGGGCTGATGGCCTTTTTCTACTTCTTTGCCCGCCTGACGCTGTTCTGCGCCGCGTGGATCGCCACCGCGGAGTATAAAGACGACCGGCGGATGCCGGGCAAAACCCACCGCTGAGGTATTGCGAGGATGAATAAAAGAGGCAAAATTCATCCTCGCGCTTGATTTCAGCAGATAAATCCAGGACGTAACTTTTATTTAACGAAAAACTGGTTTTATTCTCTATCTTTTTAATTGTGTGAAGCATTTCATAGAACTATTTTTTCTGGCGTAAAAATTATCCGCTTTTTGCCTCTTTTTTGCTCATTTTCCGCGTTTGTTACAGATTGAAATGTCCCGATGGCTGTGGCTATATGGCTTTTCGTTCGCGCAAAAATAAGAAAGATCTATGCAAGCCACAGCCACCACACTCGAAAACACGCAGGAAACCGCCCCGGTCAACTCACGCAATAAAGTCGTTGTCGCCTCGCTCATTGGCACCGCCATTGAGTTTTTCGACTTCTACATCTATGCCACTGCCGCGGTCATCGTCTTCCCGCATATCTTCTTCCCGCAGGGCGATGCCGCCGCGGCCACCCTGCAGTCGCTGGCCACCTTCGCCATTGCCTTCGTCGCCCGGCCAATCGGCTCCGCGCTGTTTGGCCACTTCGGCGATCGCGTCGGCCGGAAGGTCACCCTGGTGGCCTCGCTGTTAACCATGGGGATCTCCACTGTGGTGATCGGCCTGCTGCCCGGCTATGAAAGCATTGGCATTGTCGCGCCGATGCTGCTGGCGCTGGCGCGCTTCGGTCAGGGACTTGGCCTCGGAGGGGAGTGGGGCGGCGCAGCGCTGCTGGCAACGGAAAACGCCCCGGCGCGCAAGCGCGCCCTGTATGGCTCCTTCCCGCAGCTGGGCGCGCCGATCGGCTTCTTCTTCGCCAACGGCACCTTTCTGCTGCTCTCCTGGCTGTTAACCGATCAGCAGTTTATGGAGTGGGGCTGGCGCGTGCCGTTTATCTTCTCCGCGGTGCTGGTGATCATCGGTCTGTATGTTCGCGTTTCGCTGCATGAGACCCCGGTCTTCGCCAAAGTGGCGGCGGCGAAAAAACAGGTCAAAATCCCGCTGGGTACCCTGTTGACCAAACACGTCCGCGTGACGGTGCTGGGCACCTTCATCATGCTGGCAACCTATACCCTGTTCTACATCATGACCGTCTACTCGATGACCTTCAGCACCGGCGCGGCGCCGAATGGCCTGGGCCTGCCGCGTAACGAAGTGCTGTGGATGCTGATGATGGCGGTGATTGGCTTTGGCGTAATGGTGCCGATCGCCGGCCTGCTGGCGGACGCCTTTGGTCGTCGTAAGAGCATGATTATCATCACCACGATGATTATTTTGTTCGCCCTGTTCGCCTTTAAACCGCTGCTGGGTTCCGGTAACCCGCTGCTGGTCTTTGCCTTCCTGCTGCTGGGCTTAAGCCTGATGGGACTGACCTTTGGCCCGATGGGCGCGCTGCTGCCGGAGCTGTTCCCGACGGAAGTGCGCTACACCGGGGCGTCGTTCTCCTATAACGTGTCGTCGATCCTCGGCGCCTCGGTCGCGCCGTACATTGCCGCCTGGCTGCAGGGCAACTATGGCCTCGCGGCGGTCGGCACCTATCTGGCGGCGATGGCGGCGCTGACGCTGATCGCCCTGCTGCTGACCCACGAGACCCGCCACCAGTCGTTGTGATCCTTCGCCCTGACGCCGCTGGCGTCAGGGCTCTCCCCTACTTTTTCATCTGCGACAATATGGTCCGGCACTGGTTGCTATCGCCCTCCGCCGGGGAGATCAGCGCCAGCAGCGCGGCAGCCGGCGTCACCAGAGTAGCCAGGGCCGCCGCTACCGCGCCGCGGACAATCAGCGGCCCGGCCTTCACCCCCGCCTGCGGCGATTTAAAGGTGCCGCGAACATACAGCGGGGAACGCAGGGTGATCACCCGAAAGCCTTTGCTTTCCGGATCGATGGTCAGGTCCAGCTGTTCGGAGGCAAAGCTGGCGGTCCCGGTCACATTGATCAGCGCGTTTTCCGTATCGAAGGCAAAAATCTGCGGCCGGGCGACGCCGTTGGTCACGTCGATATTGGCCGCCGCGCAGTTCACCCGAACCTCCTCATCGCCAAAAATCTGGCCGATCAGGTAGTTGCCGACGTTAAGGCCGAGAATTTCCATCAGGTTGCGACTGATCAGGCCGTCATTCATCAGCAGCTTCAGGTTGCCGTTGCTGTTGCCGAGTAGGGCCGCCACCGAGTTGCCGCTGCCGCGCAGCTGAACGTCGCCATTCATCTCGCCGAGGGTTTTCTGCATCATCTCGACGTTCGGCATCAGCGCCTTCAGCTTCAGTCGCCGCGCCTGCAGATTGGCCTCACCCTGCAGCGGCTTTTTATCGCCCTGCAGGTGCACGCTGCCGGCAATCGACCCGTTGGCCAGGCCAAAGCGCACCGGCTGCAGGCGCAGGTCGCCATCCTCCAGGATCACGTGGGTCGCCAGATCGCTGATCGGCAGCGTACCGCCGTGCTCAATTCTCCGGCCCTTAAAGCGCACATCGGCATCCATCACCTGCCATTTATCGGTTTCAAAGCGGTCCGCCGGCAGCACTTTACCCGCCGGCTGCGGCCGATCGCCCGCCTGGCGCGCAGCGCTTTTCTTCGTCCCTTTGCCGGAGTCGACGCCGATTAACGGCCCGAGATCCGCCAGCCGCAGCTGCTTCGACTCCATGTCGCCGCTGAGCTTCGGCCGCGGTTTGCCAGTGGTATAGGTCAGGGAGCCATGAATGTCGCTATCGCCGATCCGGCCGTTAAAATTCTGATAGTCAAAGCGCATGCTGTTTTTCTGCTTAAAGTCGGCGCGCAGACGGCCGTCGGTGGAGAACGACGGCGTCTCCGGCAGCAGCACGCCGGTCAGGTCGTAGAGATCGCGCAGCGAATCGCCGGCGAATTTCAGCCGCAGGTCAATGCCGCCGACGTTGAGCGGATCGCTGACCGTGCCGCTGAACGCCACCCGCGTATTGCCGGAGCGGAAGTCACCCTGCAGCGGGAAAGGCGTGCTTGCGCTGCGCAGGGCCAGCATGCCGCCGATTTTACCGTTGCCGGTGACCGGCTGGTCCTTATAGCGGCCCTTCAGCGACAGGCCAAAGACGTAGTCGCCTGGTTTCGCCGCGCTATGCCGATCCTTCGTGCCAGTGACTTCGCTGAACGGCAGCGGTTTGCCGAGGGGATCGACGAGGATGGTGATATCGCTGCGGGTGATCTTGTCATCAATGGCGATAGTCCCGCGATCGAAGAGAATGTTATCGAGGCGGAAAGACCAGCTGGAGGGGGCGCTGTCCCCCGCGGCACGCTGATCGCCAGCCAGCTGAAAGGTCCAGTTATTGTTGTCTTCCGCCAGGCGGATCAGCCGCACGTCGGGCTGTTCCAGCTTGATCCACGGCAGATACACCGTTTTGCTCAGCAGCGCCAGCGGGGCGAGGGTCGCCTCCACCCGCGGCAGGTGGATCATGGTCACCTGGGGAATGGCCGGCGGGTTGCCCAGCACGATATCCTCCGCGTGCACATGGGGCCACGGGATCCAGCTGCGCCAGCCGCGCTCTTCCGGCTGCCGCTCCCAGACCACGCCGAGATCGCCGCGGATGGCGAACGGGCGGTTCAGCTCGGCAGATACTTTCTGATTAATCGTCGGCTTCAGCCGGTTCCAGTCGAAGGTGGCCAACACGATAAAGAAGAGAACGATCAGCAACAGTATCGTTCCTGTGATGATAACCAACGTTTTACGGGTTCTGCTCATCCCTACTCCGCTCCTTTTGCATCACGTCAGTCCTGAATATAGTCAAAAAGCGGCGTTTCTCCTGGAAATGCGCTTTTCGTCACATTACGCGCGTCAGGTCAAAAAAATAATGGAACGATGTTTTAATATGATTGACCAGCAAAACAGCGCAGCGCACACTAGCGCTTATATCGATTCCATTGCAGGTTCTGGCTATGTCTAAAAAAATTGCCGTCATTGGCGAATGCATGATTGAGCTGTCAGAGAAGAACGGGGCCGTTAACCGCGGCTTTGGCGGCGATACCTTAAACACCTCGGTCTATATCGCGCGGCAGACGGATGCCAGCGCGCTGAGCGTCCACTACGTCACCGCGCTGGGAACCGATGCGTTCAGCCAGCAGATGCTCGACAGTTGGCAGCAGGAAAACGTCAACACCAGCCTGATCCAGCGGATGGCCGACCGCCTGCCGGGGCTGTATTACATTGAAACCGATGACGCCGGCGAGCGCACCTTCTACTACTGGCGCAACGAGGCGGCGGCAAAATTCTGGCTGGAGAGCGATCGCGCGGCGGCGATTTGCGAAGAGCTGGCCACGTTCGACTATCTCTACCTGAGCGGCATCAGCCTCGCCATTCTCAGCCCGGCCAGTCGTGCCAGGCTGTTCACGCTGCTGCGTGAGTGCCGCGGCAACGGCGGCAAGGTGATCTTCGACAACAACTATCGCCCGCGCCTGTGGGCCAGCCAGGCGGAGACGCAGCAGGTCTATCAGGAGATGCTCGCCTGCACCGATATCGCGTTTCTGACCCTCGATGATGAAGACGCGCTGTGGGGGGAAAAACCGGTCGCCGAGGTGATCGCCCGCACCCACGCCGCCGGCGTGGAAGAGGTGGTGGTGAAGCGCGGAGCGGATGCCTGCCTGGTCTCGGTGAGCGGGCAACCGCTGCGGGAAGTGCCGGCCGTCAAGCTGGCCAAAGAGAAAGTGGTGGATACCACCGCCGCCGGCGACTCCTTCAGCGCCGGCTATCTGGCCGTGCGCCTGACCGGCGGCGATGCTGAATCCGCCGCCAGACGCGGACATCTGACCGCCAGCACGGTGATCCAGTATCGCGGGGCGATCATCCCCCGGGAAGCAATGCCGCAATAATCCTCACCTGTAAGCGCTCTCCGGCCGCCGCTGGCGCGCCGGAGAGGCGTCAGGTTACTGCCCCGACGGGATGTCGCTGGCCTCGCTGTGGGCGTCAACCGTATCGGCGCTGCCGCTGGTCGCTGCGGTCGCCGGACTCGGCGCCATCAGTTTTTCCCACGTGGCCTGCAGCTCCTTCATGTTGTATTCCGGTTCGCCTTTCGGCTGCTGCAACACCAGCGCCATATCCTGAGACAGTTGCTGACGCAGGTACTGGTTCAGCATGTCCACCGTCAGGGAGTTGAGGAACTCCTGACGCAGCTTCTGGTACTGCTCCGGCGCGATATCCACCACCTGATTTTGCAAGGAGCGCATGCGCTGGCTCATCAGAATGTCGGTATCGGTGCGCGCATAGGTGGCAAACAGCTTCTGCAGCTCGAGGCTTTTCTGAGCAATAAGCGCATCAAACTCCTCCTGCGGCAGGCCGTTGTCGCGCACTTTCGCCAGCTCGCGCGAGACCACGCTCAGGTTGTTATTCAGGCGCTCGCCCGGCGATTCGATGTTGATGGCGCACTGCGCGCGCTGATAGAGCACCCGGCAGTCAAAACCAAGACCAATATCCTTGACGTTATTTTTGCTCAGGCTCTGCTGCACGTGCCAGAACAGCGCTTCGCGGGCGAGGTCGTCGCGCCAGTAGCGCTGCAGCGCCGCGGAGTCGCGGATCGGCTGCCAGGGGGCGTCCCACATGATGGACAGTTTGTCCTGGCGCACGGCGCTGGTCATGATGCTGACCGGCACGGTGGGCAGCGGCGATAAGGTCGGCACCGCCGCGGGCGTTTCCCGCTTGCCCTTCAGATCGCCAAAGGTTTTGCTGATTTGCTCAGCGACGCTGCGGCTGTCGACGTTACCCACCACGATCAGCGTCATGGCGTCGGGGGTGTACCATTTTTGATAAAAGTCTTTCAGATGCGCCACGTCGATCGGCTGCTTCAGCGGCGCGGCGGGATCGTGGCCCAGCATGGTGGAGCCCTTGAGGCGATAGCGCCACCAGCCCTCTTTGGTATCCAGCGGCCAGGTCGCCACCATGTCGTTGCCCTGCAGCGCGTGATTGATCGATTCAGGCGTAATGGTCAGTTTACCGCTGGCGTCCGCCAGCCAGCTCAGCGCCTCTTTCAGCAGATCGTTGCGGTTATTCGGCAGGCTGAGATTAAACATCGTGTAATCGTAGGAGACGATGGCCGGCGGCAGAGGACGCTTCGGGTCAATACTCTGCTGCCACAGCGAGCGCGCCTGCATCGTCGGCAGGCTGCCGCTTTGCGTCAACGCCAGACGGGGAATAAAACGGCTGAAACCGCTCTGCTGAGTGCTTTCGCTCAGCGAGCCAATATTCACGGACAGACGGACTTCGATACGGTCGCTGGGACGCTGCGGCGTGGCCAGCACCTGCCACGACAACCCATTCGCTAAGGTCCCTTGTTGCCAGGCCGGATCAGGCTGGAGCGCTTCTGCCTGCACATAACCGGCCGCCGCTACCATCAGCAAACCGCCCGTTAAGAGTTTAATTGTTGTGCCCTGCATGTGAACCCCTGATGAACATTCCTGGTTACAACAGCATCCCACTGACGGGCTGCCGAAAAAAGTGAGAGTGAAATACGTCGGTTAGACCACACGGAGACGAAAATGTCGCATGACAACGTAAAATAATCATTTCGTGTCATTCCCGCCGGGCGGAAATGACCTCTAATTATGCGCAGGAGCCCGTACTCCAGCAAGGGAGTACGGGCCTAAGAGGAGGATTTAAGAGGATAATTCGTGCGTTTTGTTCGCGGGAACACGGTTATTCAGCACATCATCCATCTGTTTGGCATCGAGTTCTTTAACCCATTTCGCGACCACCACCGTGGCGACGCCGTTACCCACCAGGTTAGTCAGCGCACGGGCTTCGGACATAAAGCGGTCAATACCGAGGATCAGCGCCAGGCCAGCCACCGGCAAATGCCCGACGGCCGAGATGGTCGCCGCCAGCACGATGAAGCCGCTGCCGGTCACTCCCGCCGCCCCTTTCGAGGAGAGCAGCAGCACCACCAGCAGGGTGATTTGATGGAAAATATCCATATGGCTGTTGGTCGCCTGGGCGATAAAGACCGCCGCCATCGTCAAATAGATAGAGGTGCCGTCGAGGTTGAACGAATAGCCGGTCGGGATCACCAGGCCCACCACCGATTTACGACAGCCGAGCTTCTCCATCTTGTCGAGCATGCGCGGCAGCGCCGATTCGGATGAAGAGGTCCCCAGCACGATCAGCAGCTCTTCGCGGATATAGCGGATAAATTTAAAGATGCTGAAGCCGGTGGCTTTGGCGATTGACCCCAGCACCACCACCACGAACAGAATACAGGTGATATAGAAGCAGATGATCAGCTGGCCCAGCTGCACCAGGGTGCCGACGCCATATTTACCGATGGTGAAGGCCATGGCCCCGAAGGCGCCGATCGGCGCCAGGCGCATGATCATATTGATGATGCCGAAGATGACCTGCGAGAAACTTTCAATGACGTTGAAAATCAGCTGGCCCTTGCTGCCCAGACGATGCAGGGCAAAGCCAAACAGAACGGCGAACAGCAGAACCTGAAGGATGTTGCCGCTGGCGAAGGCGCCAATGACGCTGCCCGGGATCACATCCAGTAAAAAGGCCACCACCCCCTGGTCTTTCGCCTGCTCAGCGTACACCGCCACCGCTTTCGCATCGAGCGTCGACGGGTCGACGTTCATCCCGGCCCCCGGCTGCACCACGTTGACAATAACCAGACCGATAATCAGCGCGATGGTGCTGACCACTTCGAAATAGAGCAACGCCACCGCCCCGGTACGGCCAACGGCTTTCATGCTCTCCATTCCGGCGATCCCCGTCACGACGGTACAGAAGATAACCGGAGCAATCACCATTTTAATCAGCTTAACGAAGGCGTCGCCGAAGGGTTTCATTTGCGCGCCCAGTTCCGGGTAAAAATGGCCCAGCAGAATACCGATCGCTATGGCCGTCAGAACCTGGACATAGAGGCTTTTAAAGATAGAGGTTTTCATAGGGTGTCCTTTGGGAATAACCACAGAGCAAGAAGGGATATTTGGCGTCTGTGGCTTAAAAATAACACCCTGGAAACATTTCAGAAATAACTAACGTCGAAAGTGCAACGCGATTGTTAAAATCTTTGAGCTGACTCGCACAAGTCAACAAAACATTTACAAATTTGCATCTTCGCGGACCGGGGATAAATAGCGGGCGCTGAACGCCTCCTGCGGTAAAGCGCAACCGAACAGGTGGCCCTGGAGCACCTCGACGCCGGCGGCTTGCAACCAGCGATACTGGTCTTCCGTTTCCACCCCTTCCGCCACAATGCGCAGCGACAGGCCGCGCGCGAGCTGGATGATCGCCGGCACCATGCTGACATCCTCCGGCAGCATATCGATGAATACCTTATCAATTTTCAGAATATCCACCGGCAGAGCCTTCATCTGCTGCAGCTGGTGCAACCCGGCATAACCCATGCCAAAATCATCCAGCGCAATCCGCACGCC
The DNA here is from genome assembly GCF_048822715.1 of Klebsiella sp. C239. Lineage (NCBI taxonomy): Bacteria > Pseudomonadati > Pseudomonadota > Gammaproteobacteria > Enterobacterales > Enterobacteriaceae > Klebsiella > Klebsiella sp. C239. The sequence continues at coordinate 192,799 of NZ_JBMEZK010000006.1, forward strand.
GGCCTCGCGCAGAGGCCGCAACCGCGCCATCACATCCTGCGGATCGTCCATCCGGCAGCTCTCCGTCACCTCAAGGATGAGGGTGCCCGGCGCAATGCGGTAGCGGGCGATCAGCTTCAGCATCTCCTCGCCACGGTCGTGCTCCAGTAGCTGGAGCAGGGAAACATTGACCGACAGCGGCAGCATAATGCCCTGGCTTTGCCAGGCGGCCAGCTGGCGGCAGGCCTCTTCCATCACCCAGTAGCCGACCGGGATAATCAGCCCGCAGGACTCAATGCGCTCAATCAGCGCCGGCGGTAGGGACCAGCTGCCATCCGCCTGCCGCTGGCGCAGCAGCACCTCGGCGCCGCAGAGCTCGCCGCTGGCGCAGGCCACCTGCGGCTGCAGCCAGATCGCGAACTGCTGGTTGTCGAGGGCGGTCATAATTTCGTGCTCTTCCATCAGGCGGCGCTGAGCCTTTTCCATCTGCTCGGGATCGAAGAACTCAATCTGATTTTTACCTTTGCGTCTTGCGGTGACCGCGGCCGAGACCGCGCGCCGGTAAAACTGTTCGGCGCTGAGACCGGGGTGGAACATGGCGATCCCGACGCTGGCGTAGGGCCGCAGCTGCAGACCATGCAGCGGTAAACGTTCATTAATAATAGTGAGCACTTGCTTACTTATCGTCACCGCCTGCCAGGATTCGGCGAGGCCATCGGCGAGAATGGCGAAGTCATAGCCGCTTACCTGGGCCAGCACCATCTGCGGCGGGATCGCGGCGCGCAGCTTCTCCACCAGCGTCAGGAGCAGCATTTCGCGCTGGCTCTCCTTGAGCACGCCGGCGGCGTCCTGCAGGGTTTCACAGGCGACGACGATCAGCGCGGCGCTCTGCGGGCGGGCCACCGTCTGCTCCAGCATCGCCAGCAAAAAGGCTTTATTCGGCAGCTCGGAGACAGGGAAGCGGGTCGACTGGATGGACAGCTCATCATGCTGGCGCACCAGGCTCTGCTGGTTGCGGTTATAGCTGCGCACCAGCATGCCGATCTCGTCGTCATGGTGCAGGCGCGGGAGGGTCAGCTGATGGCCAAGACGCTCCTGCTGGGAGAGATCGTTCAGCTCGCGGGCGATACGCCGCAGGGGGCGAACCATCAGCCGGTTGATGCACCAGGTGAGCGCCACCGTCAGCATTAGCACCAGAAGTAAGTAAGCAGTTACTAACGTAGCAAGGGCGCTCATGACGAATTTATACATGCGATAGGAGTCGGCCTGCAGCACCAGATAGGCCAGCGGTTGCGGGTTGGCCGGCCGCTCCAGCGAATAAATGGGCAGCGAAATCTGCACCGGCAGCTCAAACAGCCGGGTGATGGTCACCGGCACCGACCGCTCAGGGATAAACCGCATCCGCAGCGCCTGGAACTGGTTGGGCAAGACGACATCCGCCCGGCTAACGATGCCAGCAGGCTGGATACGGCTTAAAATGGCTTCCGCTTCCGGAATATCGGCTTTCAGAATAGCCGCAGACAGCGGTTCGCGAACGGATCGCGCGATACTTTCTAACTGCGTGGCCGTGGTAAAGCGACTCTGTTGCACAAAGTGAAACAGCAAAATAGTGCAAAAAACCAATACAAAGGCCATGGACACGCTCGCGACCATCGCCATCTGTTTGATTGTAAGTGAACGGCTGACGCGCAACGGTGTTCTCCACTGATACTGAATGCATACCCGGCATTAATCCATCAATCCCGGTCGTTTCAGGCTGATTATATACTTAAATCCTTCGCCCACGCCCGCGAGGGATGAAGTGACGGGATAGCTCCGCGCGGTGGCGCAGACGCCGGAGAGACCTCCCCGGCGGCCGACGGTGGGCAACGCCTCACGAGTATACGCGAAGCGCGCCGTGGAGTGGTGCTCTGTGACGTAATTCAGCCTATTCTGCTACCAGTCGGCGTAAGGCACCAGCGGCTGGGGCGGCATATCCAGATCCCCCTGCCAGCCGGCCGCCGAATAACGCACGTAAAGCAGCGCATGGCTCGGGGTGTAGTCCTTCGCCTGCTGAATATCGACCGCGGCGCCAACGAACCAGTTGCTGGTCACCCGCCGCTCCACCAGCGCTCTGGCGGTGTAACCGAATCCCTGGCTGCTGCCGCCCTCCTCCGTCAGTTCGCTGGCGCGCTGCCGGTAGTCGGACGGGATCAGGTTCAGCAGCGGATAGCGGGCTTGCGTCTGGGTACGCGAATGGGACCATGAGACCGATCCGCCGAGTTCCCAGGACCAGTTCTCCGTGCGCTGACGCCAGGTCACCGGCACAGCGAACGAGAGATACTCCTGCGGGCTGTAATAGCCGCCCTGGCCGAGGGTGTAACCGCTGAGATCTTTGTCGTAGTGCCAGATCATATTGTTGAGGCCGACGGTGACGCGACGATTATTCTCGTTAATCACCTTATAGTAGTAGCCGGTCATCCAGCGCACGCGCCAGTTATCCGCCACGTTTTTACCGGTCAGCGAGTCGGCCCCCAGCGAGGACCAGATACCGTGCGCTTCGCCCCGGTCATAGCTGAGGCTCACACCGCCGCCGTCGGCGCGAACGCCGCCCCAGGTGGTGCCAGTATGGCTGTTGCTGTCTTTCTGCCCGCCAAAGGAGAGCAGCGAGCTGGAGATGGGCCGCCGGTGCACGTTGACCGTGTACCCCACCGGCCCGACGTCGCTACTGTAGCTCAGGCCGCCGACCACATCGACGACATTGAAGCCCATCGGCGTGGTGCCGATATCGCCGCTCCAGGTGTCATTCTTCCAGCCGACCGCTACGCTGGCCCCGCTGTCGGTCTGATTTTTACTGCCGCTGGTACAGGCGATCTCCCCGCAGGTGCCCCAGCTGGGCGAGTAGCTCCCGTCGCTGTGGGTGGAAAAGCTGCCGGCATCCATATTGACCAGGTCGGTGCGGAAGAACATCCGGCCATCCGCCAGCGGGGCATCCACCTGCAGCATGGTGGTATGCGCCTTGAGGTCGGAATAGCCGCCGGTGCCGCTGGATCCCCAAAAGTCGTGTTCCAGGGTGACGTTCAGATCCTGCTGGCGATAAAGGTCGGCGGCATCGCTGCGGATCCCGCGCTTCAGCCAGTCATCCCGGCTGTCGTTGCGCGTCAGCCGGGTAAAGGTATCGTTATCCTGCGGCTGCGCGGGGGTGATGCCGGAGGCCACCATCGCCTCCCGGTAGTGGGTCAGCGCCTGCTGCGGCTCCCCGTTCCGGGTGGCAAAGCGCGCGGCATCGCGCAGCACCAGCGCGCTCTCCATCGAGGGCGGCTGCGCCTTCGCCTGCGGCACAATCTGGTTAAAAATCTGTTGGGCGTCCGCGGTATCGCCAAGGCCAGCTCGCGCCAGGGCGACCCGCCGCTGCATATTCATGGATTCGGCCTCTGCGCCTTTCAGCTGCATGACCTGCGCCCGGGCGGCCTGTTTATCGCCCTCGGCCAGATAGACTTCCGCAAGGCCGAGGCGCGCATCGCCGTTGTCGGCTTCCTGACGCAGCACCCGCTGATAGTCGGCAATCGCCGTCTGGTTGTCCCCGCGCTGCTGGGCCCAGTCGGCCAGCGTCAGGTCATAGCGCACCGAGGCCGGCTGCTGTTTGATGAGGGCGATCGCCTGCGCTTCCTCGCCGCTGTCGCGCAGCTGGTTCGCCTGGCGCAGCACTCGGTCGCTTTGCAAACGCGCCTCAAGTTCACGAAGGTTATCCGTCCACGCGCTGCGCGGCAGAGCGGCGATTTGCGCCAGCGCCAGATCGTCCTGGTCGTTCCCCGACAGGTAGAGCCCCGAGGCGTAGACCCGTTCGGCATCCTGCGGCTGGCGGTTGACCATCGTCCGCATCAGTGCGTCGGCCTCCTGGCGCTCACCGGCGCTGACCAGATCCCGCGCCAGACGGTAGGTTATCCACACGCTGTCCGGCTCGAGCGCCAGGCGCCGACGCTGAACTTCCGCCGCCTGCGCCCAGTTGCCCTGGCTCTCCAGGGCCTGCGCTTGTTTCTCCAGCCGGTCGTTGGTCAGGCTGCGCTCGATATCATCGATGCTGCGCCGCTGGGCGGCAGGAAGACCAGCGATCCAGGCGCTGGCTTTCTCCGGCGATTCGGCGCGATAGAGGTTGGCCAGGCCGCGCACCGCCAGGTTATTGCCGCGATCCAGGCGCAACGCCTGCTGGTAATAGCGCTCCGCCGCCGCCGCCTCTTTGCGCGCCGCCGCGACGTCGCCCAGCCCCAGCACGGCATAGCTGTCGGTCCGATCGACCCGCTGCGCCTGGGCATAATAATTCTGCGCCTGTGAAAGCTGACCGGCCTTCAGGGCGTTATCCCCCTGCTTGATCAGCAGCCAGTAGCGGTTGGTTTGCAGCAGGCTGTCCCATTTGCCGCGATTCGGGCTGTCGGGATCCATGGCAATCGCTTTATTGAGCTGGGCCACCGCGCGCGCTCGGTCGCCGCGCTGGGAATAGGCCTGGCCGAGGGCGCCCACCGCATCGCTGTCGCGGCTGTCGGCCTGAACGGCTTTCTGCAGATCCGCCACCGCCTGCGAGGTATTTCCGGATTTGACCGCCGCCAGCCCTTCCGAGCGGGCGCGGAACGTCGGATCCTGCAGCTGCGCCTGCTGCTGGTCAAGCAGGACGCGGGCGTTCGCCGCCACCGAGCCGGTAGGAAACTGCAGCAGGAATTGCTGCAACGCCTGCACGCTGGCTTTGCTCACCGGCATGCTTTTCACCTCGCTGAACCACATATCGGCGGCGATACCGCGTCCTGAGGCTGAGCGGGCCATTTCCGCCAGATAGGCGAACCCTTCCTGCGGTTTGTTATCGGCAAACATCTGCTTCGCCAGCGCCGTCAGCAGGCTGACGTTGCCCGGCGCGCTGGCGTTCAGTTTTTTCAGCTGGCTGACGCCTTCGCTATGACGGGCCGGCAGGCGCGCCACCAGCGTCCAGTATTCAATAGCGGCATCGACATCATCCGGCACGCCGCCGAACAGTTTTTCATAGGCGGCGATGGCTTCATCGACCTTCCCGGCAACGCCCAGCAGGCGCGCCTGCTGCAGCGCCTGACGGCCCTCGCCGGTGTTGCTTTTCATCTCATTGCGCGACGCCTTCAGCTCAGGGGAATCCGGCGCCAGCTTCGTCAGTCGCTCCAGCTCTTTTTGCGCCCCGGCGGTATCCCCCTGGCGCAGCAGGTAGCGCATCCGCGCGGCAATCAGGTCCGGGTTGTTGGGGTCGATCAGCTCCAGACGGTATAGCGACTGGCGCACCAGGTCTTCACGATTGCTGGCCTCGCCGAGGCGCACCTGCTCCAGCAGATGTTCCTGGGCGGGCGTCGTCGCCGCCTGCGCTAACGGCAGCAGCGCGACGCCGAGGGACAGCGTGAGTAAACTTAGTGAGAGCTTGCGCATTCCTGGTTCCAGTCAGGTTGTAATTCGCCACCCGCAGTGAAACGAAAACGGTGTTGATCCCAACCCTGACCGAACAGCGTCAGGACCGCGCTGTAGTAGGCATCCGCGCCGGGATAGTTATCGGCGACGCGCTGTCGTTGCACCGACCGGGCCTCGTCGTTCTGTAAAAACGGCAGCATCACCGCGGAGAAGCCCACCGGCCCCTGGCCGCTGGTTTTACCGGTGGCGATATTCACTTTCTCCGGCGGTACCCCCTGCTCCGTGGTCTGCGCCGCCATCGGCGCAAAGCGGGCCAGCAGACGCGCTTTTTGCTTATCGCCATCATGAAGCATGCCCACCCACAGGTAGACGCGAATCGCGTCATAGCTGCCGATCAGCGGCTTCTCCGTTTTCAGCTGCCAGCCTTTCCCTTTCTCATAGCGCACCCAGTCCGGGGTAAAGCCTTTCGGCGCGGTCTCCAGCAGCAGACGCAGGTTCGTGTCGCGCAGGATGGGCCACGGCGCGCCAAAACGCACAAAATAGGTGGCCAGCTGCGGCGGAAGATAGCTGGGGTTAAACCGCCAGCCGCTGTCGTCGGCAAAACCGACTTTTCCCGGCAGCAGCATCGTGCCAAGGCCCGGCACCGCCACCGTCTCTTCGTCGACAATCCGCGCCAGCAGCGCTTTCCCGGTCTCGGTGTACTGCGGCTGCTGCCACAGGCGCCCCGCCTCCAGCAGCGCCCAGGCTATCCACAGATCCGAGTCGGATGCCGAATTGCTGTCCAGCAGCGTCCACTGTTCGTCGTCCTTTTTCCCCCACAGCCAGCCCGGCAGATGCTGCCGCAGGTCGCCCTCCGCCAGGTTGTTCTGCGTCCAGGTCAGCAGCTTGTCGAACCCCGCGCGATCGTTGGCCGCCAGGGCAAAGAACAGGCCATAGCTCTGTCCTTCGGAAGTGGAAATTTTGCGCGCATCGCTGGGGTCGATCACCCGCCCCTCGGGGCTGACGTACGCTTTCTTAAACTGCTCCCAGGCGGGCCACTGGCAAGCGGCGCTCGCCTGGCCCGCCGCCAGTACCAGCGCGGAGAGCACCGCGCCGCAAAGTACTTTCATCATCGTTTATTCATCATCCAGGCTAAGGCGGCGGCGGCTGATAATGCGCAGCATGCGCCACAGCACCCACGCCAGCAGCACGATACTGACCGCGGCGAAGATCGCCAGCAGTATCGGGTGGTTAGAGAGCGCGAACCAGATGCGCTCGAACCAGGGCAGATGGCCGACATAGTAAACATCGCCCACCCGCAGGCTGTTGACGCCGGATTCGCGGATCACCGCCACCGAGCCAAACATCGCCGCCCGCTTACCGCTGTCGTTGAGGGCGTTGGTCAGCAATTCATTACCGCGCGGGCTGTCGGCCAGCAGGGCCACCACGCTACGCTGATCGTTGTAGGGCGACTGGAAGCCAATCACCGCCGCCATCGGTCCGGAAGAGGTGATGTCGGTGCGGGTGTTGGGCGTGCGGGCCTCGTCATCGGGATAAATGCTCGCCAGGTCATAGTGGCGCATCGGCATTTTCACCCAGCTTTTGGTCGCCTCGACCAGCAGGTTGATTTTGGTATCGTCCTTGAGAGACGAGGGGATCGCGCCGATCAGCAGCAGATCCGCGTCTTTATTCTTGATCTGGTTGCCATCGTCGGTCATTTGCAGATTAATCGCCGCCAGGCCGGTCTGCGAACCGATGCCGCCCAGCGCCTGCAGCAGCGTCGCCACCTGGCCCTGGGTCGGCGCCTTCGGCACCACCACCAGGGTGTCAGCGAGGTCAGCCATTCGGCTGTAAGGGAAGCCCGCATTGGCGAAGACGCGCAGGTCCGGCAGCGCAATAAAGTGATAATACTTCGAGAAGTCGATGGTCGAATCGTCGCCGATCACCACATGGTTCTGCACCGGCTGGAAGGTAATACAGTTGTCGATGGAGCCGCCGGGCATTGGGTTCATGTACTGGAAGTCAAAGCGCAGCTGGTTCACCGCCCCAAGACGCAGCGCGGGGATGGTGACCTCCGATTTGCCGTCCAGCAGCCCCTGCAGCACCGGCAGGCGCAGGATCAGTTTGTTCACGTCCTGGGAGCTGTTAAGGCTGAACGACTGCAGGAACTGGTCGTTAAGGCTGATATCCATCCGCGAACTGTCCTTCACCGGCGGCATGGTATAGCGATATTTCAGATCCATATCGATGCCGTTGGCCCGCAGCAAATAGAGATCCGGCGGCAGGTTAAGCGCCACGGTGATGGCATCCGGCACCAGCCCGCTGGACTGCAGCTGTTGTTCATAGGTTTTCAGCTCAGCAAAGGTGACCGAGCGGTCGGTGCGCACCCAGTTTGGCGCATCGTATGGCTGCCGCGGCTGCAGGGTTTTGATGCCGTCCACGGTGACGCTGCTGCCGCGGAACAGAATATTGCCCTGGGCAATCCCCTTCGCCGCCAGCAGCAGGTCTTTATCATCGCGGCCGAAAATCACCAGCAGCTTGACGTAAGGATCGTTCGGGTTGTCGATCATTTCGATGGTCGGCGCGTTGACCGGCGGATGATCGCGCAGGAAATCCGGACGCTTGTCGTTGGTGGCGAAGACAATGGCGTTACGATCCGGCAGTTCGTTGAAATAGACCGGGAACTGCTGGCCGCGCCAGCCGGCCTTGCTGCCGAACCATGAGGCGATAATCGCCGCCGCCTGCTGCTGGGCCACCGCCGGCGAACCCGGGAAAATCATCGGCAGCGTCAGCGGGCGGTTGTCGCGCGGATCGTAGAACGGCACCGGGAAGTGCGACAGATCGTTATGCACCTTCAGCGACTGGTAGGTGAGATCCAGATAGCTTTCGCGCCCGACGTCCAGCCACAGCGTGCTGCTGGCCGGGTTTTCGCAGACATCGCGATAGTGGCCGACAAACTCCAGCCGTATGCGGTTGAAGTCGGTGATATACAGCGGGTCAATCGGCAGCTGCGCACGGATCTTTTTCCCCAGCTGCTCTTTGGTGACGGGCAGAACGCCCATCAGCTCATCGTTGAGATAGACTTTCAGCTGCGACTGCACGGGCAGCAGTGAGGGCGACGGGGTATATTCCAGATTGAGCAGCGCGTTGGCGACCAGCTCATCGCTGCGCATGCCGAATTCGACCGAGGCGTCAGGCCGTGAGCCGCGCAGCACAATGCTGCCCGGAGGCGGCGCGATGGAGGCAAAGGTCAGCTTCACCTCCCGCTGCGGGATATTCTCGGCGACCACCGCCGGAGCGGTCGGTTCGGCGAGGGTCGCCGTCGGCTCGCCAATCGTCACCGGCGCGGGCGGGGTGGCCGCCTGCGGCTGAACGCCAGGAGCCGGGTTCACCACGGCGGCCGGCGCCGCGTAAGAGGCCAGCGGATACCAGCTGCACATGCCCACCGCTACTGCACACATCCAGGAAAGTTTTCTTTTCATCGCATTATCATCATTGTTGAGCCATTGCCGGGTCTGCGGAGAGCGTCGGCGCGGCGCGTTCAGGGCGTCGGGGTACAAACGACACTATCCATGCCACCAGCGAGGTGAGCGCGCGGAAAATGACCTTCACCGACGGCGGCGAAAACTCCGCCAGGTGACGGTAACCACGGAATCCCAGCTTGAGGATATCCAGCAGGCTTTCCATCGGCTTATCTTCCGGGAAGCTATCCTGCCAAAGCGCCCACGTATCGGCGCGGGCAAACGTACACTGCACAAAATCGATATGCTGCTGGTTGGTCAACGGCAGCAGCTGCAATCCCACTTCGTTGCCGTTTACCCGCGCGACCCGCACCGGGAAGACATACTCCTGCTGTCCCCGTTTGAGCAGCAGCCTGGCGTTCTGCCCCTCCAGCACCTGCGCGTCGCTGTGAATTTTGATCCCCAGGCCGCCGTCGGAATAGTCGTGAACGGTGCAGGAGAACAGATGGCCGTCATCGCGGGCGATGGCCGCCGGCATGCTCATTTCGACACGATGCGACCGGCGGACCTGCTTGCTTTCGACCGAGACCGCCACCGCGCCGCCAAGAATAATCAGGTTGTAGAACACCCAGACAATACTCACCCAGACGGTGAGAATTTCGTTTTCCGGGCCGTACATAAAGCGCCAGATCCCCACCGCGACGCCGACCAGGTTGAGCAGCACGAGGTAGATATAAGGCCGGGAGATCACCCAGTCGACATACTCCTCTTCCACCAGCCCACCCTTCGCGGTGACGTTGAATTTGCCTTTATGCGGGTTAATCAACGCCACAAAGGTGGGCGGCGCGATATACCAGGCGAGCACCGTCTCGTAGATTTCACTCCAGAACGAATGGCGGTATTTGCCCTGAATCTTCGAGTTGGTCAGGCTGGCGTGGATCATATGCGGCAGCACGAACAGCGCGATCATCAGCGCCGGCGCATAAATGATATAGGCATGGAGCAGCAAAAAGGCCAGCGGCGCCGTGAGGAAGATGAGGCGCGGAATACCGGAGAGGAAGTGGAGCATGGCGTTGGCGTAGCAGACGCGCTGCGCCAGCTTCAGCCCCTTGCCAAACAGCGGGTTATCGAGACGGAAAATCTGCACCATGCCGCGCGCCCAGCGGATGCGCTGGCCAATGTGCGCCGACAAACTCTCCGTCGCCAGCCCCGCCGCCTGCGGAATACGCATATAGGCGGAGGTGTAGCCGCGCCGGTGCAGGCGCAGCGAGGTGTGGGCATCTTCGGTCACCGTTTCGACGGCAATGCCGCCAATCTCATCCAGCGGGCCGCGGCGGATCACGGCGCAGGAGCCGCAGAAGAAGGTGGCGTCCCACATATCGTTCCCGTCCTGTACCAGGCCGTAGAACAGGGTGCCTTCGTTCGGCGTTTTGCGAAAACGGCCAAGGTTGCGCTCAAAGGGGTCAGGCGAGAAGAAATGGTGCGGGGTCTGCATCATCGCCAGCTCTTTCTCTTTCAGGAACCAGCCCATGGTCATCTGCAGAAACGAGCGCGTCGGCACGTGGTCGCAGTCAAAGATCGAGACAAACTCCCCTTTGGCGTATTTCAGCGCATTGTTGATGTTACCGGCCTTGGCGTGCTCATGGCTGGTACGGGCGATGTAGTGCACCCCGACATCTTTGGCAAACTGGCGAAACGCTTCCCGTCCGCCGTCGTCGAGGATCCAGATGTTGAGCTTGTCCTTCGGCCAGTCGATGCCCTGCGAGGCATAGATGGTGTTTTTCACCACGTTGAGATCTTCGTTGTAGGTGGGGACGAAGATATCCACCGTCGGCCACAGATCCATGTCCTCCGGCAGCGGCACCGGTTGGCGGTTCAACGGCCAGACCACCTGGAAGTAGCCCAGCACCAGCACCACCCAGGCGTAGGTCTCGGCGAACAGCAAAATAATCCCGCACACCAGGCTTACCGGGTCGTTCCAGTTCAGCGTCGAGGTGTAGCGCCACCAGATATAGCGGCACGAGACCGTCAGCGACAGCACGATCAGCATCAGCGCCGAGAAGCGGCCGGGGATGCGCCGCACCAGCAGCGCCACGCCCCACAGCAGCATCAGGAAGATAAATTGCGACAGCGGGTTAAAGGGCTGCGTAATACACATCAGCGCCAGCACCAGCGAGCAGCAGGTCACCACTCCGAGGATTGCCCGGCGCAGTTTAGGATTGAGGTGCGCCAGCTCTTTCTGTTTATCCAGATGGCGGGTGCGGGCGTTAACCTGCTCAGGCAGTTTCTCCATCCATTGCGCGTAGCGACCGTGCACCCCTTCCAGCGCCGCCAGCGAACGCCAGTTGACCTTTTTCTCCGGCTCCGGCACGCGGGTCGCCAGCAGCCACAGGGATTGCAACAGATAGCGCAGCGGATCCAGGAGCCGTGGCCGGTGCGGATTAATATGGGGGAAATAGGTGTCATGGTGCGCCAGAATCGCCTGCCAGCGCGGCGTCTCCAGCGGCATGAGCGCCCAGACCAGCGATGCCCACAGGCAGCCAAGCGACGCCGACAGCCAGGAGGCGCCATGCTGCCGGTAGTCGTCATAGCGCGCGCGCAGCCGTTCCCCCACCGGCGGGGCCAACAGCAGCGTGCTGAGGCGGATCATACCGACCTCCCGCCGGCATAGTGGATCAGGCACCAGTTCGCCAGGGTCAGCACCTCTTCCGCCGCCAGAGAGTCCTGGCGATACTCCCCAAGGGGCTGTTTCGCCGCCAGGCACTCGGCCATCGCCTCGTCGCGGTGAATGGTCACCGGCAGGATCCGCGGCTGGCTCTCGAGCCACAGCTGGTAGAGATCTTCCTGCAGCTGGCTGCCGACCCGCAGATCGTTAATCAGAATATCGCTGTTGGCCGGAAAGGGCTGCTGGTGCAAACGGATATGGCTGTTGGCGTCGGGATGGACCACCACCAGCGAGCGGTCGCAGAGCGTCAGCAGCTCGCGGGTCAACGGCGAATAGCCCGCCGGCAGATCCAGCAGCAGCCAGCGGTACTGACCCTGCAGCTGCTGTACCGCCTCCGTCATCGCGCCCAGGGTGGGCAGCAGCTGGTCGACGTTTTCTCTTTCGCCCGCGCTGAGCTGGCCAAACGGCAGCAGATCGATATGTTGCGTATAGCGCAGACCCGCGTCGCGCCAGTCACGGCCGTCAAGCAGCGACCGGGCCCAGCCGTCCTGATGATGGATATCGGTGTTGAAAAAAAAGCGCAGCATATTATCCGGGCTGGCGTCGATCGCCAGCACGCTTTCACCGAGCAATTGCAGCGCCCAGGCGAGTGCAGCCGTAATGGACGTGACGCCAGTTCCCCCGCGCACGCCCTGTAACCCCAGAATAGCCATCTCCGGCTTCCTTATTTTTTCTCTGCAAACTCTGCCAGCAGCGGCCAGCGCTTCAGCGCTGCGTTCAGCTGTTCACGCCTCGAAATATCATGATAAGCAATATCCGGCAGGGAAAATGCCCGGCTTAGCGCCAAAAAATCATTTTGAAAGGTGTACCCCAGCGTGGCGTCCGTGGGTACGACAGGATCTTTTGCTGGCATATCTCTGTCCGTTCGAAATTTATTATTAAACCAGAGGACGTATACAGCGCTTCCTTAAAAAGCAGGTGTACATGCTAAAACTGATGACCTTTAATTTCAATGTTAGGTTTACTCTGTCAGTTTCGCTAGTAAACTTATCCAGTGTGAATCAGGGCGCACGAGGGATGCCGTGGATAGTGTATTTACTTTGGGTATTTCATCATTATGGGATGAAGTGTGCCATATGCCGGTCGGCGGGGTATGGTGGCTCAACGTTGACCGTTATGCCGATGCCGTCAGTCTGGTTAATCAGACGCTGGCCGCGCAGGCGAAAAACAGCAAAGTTGCCGCGCTGGTCATGGGTGATAAACCTGATGATATCATTTCATTAGATAGCATTCATGGCCCGAATAATATCGCGCTGTTTACCCTGCCGAATCGCCCGGAGGCGCTGGAAGAAATACATCGTGATTTAGTCTGCTCCCTCGAGCCTGGCAATTATTTGTTTATTCTGCTATGCGCTGAAAATGCCTGGCAAAATATAAATAATGAAAAGTTATGCGCCTGGGTGGAAAAAACCAGTCGCTGGGCGCAATATCATCGCTGCACGTTCTTAGCGATCAATCCCGCCCAGGATATCGATCGGCAGCTCACCCCGTTATTACGCGCGTACCGATCCCTTTCCGGTCTGGCAAGTATTCGCTACCAGGGCGACCGCCATCTTTTTGATATTGCCTGGTGGGGAAGCGATAAAGGCATCAGCGCCCAGCAGCAGCTGATGGTGCAACACGACGACGCCGGCTGGCGATTAGCGCAGGATGCTGAAACCAGCGTGCAGCCGCGTAGCGACGAAAAAGCGATCCTCAGCCATGTGCGCGTCCTCGAAGGCGCCCCGCCGCTCTCGGAATACTGGACCCTGTTCGATACCAATGACGAGGTCTTCAACGCCGGGCGCACTGCGCAGGCGGCGACGATCCTCTTCTCCATTACCCAGAATACGCAAATTGAACAGCTGGGGCGCTATATTCATACCCTGCGTCGTCAGCGCGGCACCGCGCTGAAAATTATTGTCCGCGAACAAACCCCCAGCCTGCGCGCGACCGATGAGCGGCTGCTGCTCAGCAGCGGCGCCAGCCTGGTGATCCCCAACAGCGCGTCGCTTTCCCGCTGCCTGACGCTGATTGAAAGCGTACAGAACCAAAAGTTCTCCCGGCGTATCCCGGAAGATTTTGCCACCCTGCTCACCTGGAGCCAGCCGTTAAAGCTGCGGGGCTATCAGAAATGGGACGCCTTTTGCGAAGCGGTGCACAACGTGATGACCAATACCCTGCTGCCGGCCGACAGCAAAGGCGTGATGGTGGCCCTGCGCCCGGCGCCGGGGCTGCGCGTCGAGCAGGCGCTGACGTTATGCAAACCCAACCGGATGGGCGACATTATGACCATCGGCAATAACCGGCTGGTGCTGTTCTTGTCATTTTGCCGAATCAATGACCTCGACACCGCGCTAAATCATATTTTCCCGCTGCCGACCGGCGATATTTTTTCTAACCGTATGGTGTGGTTTGAAGACAAACAGATCCTCTCGGAAATCGTGATCATGCGCGGCGTCGAGCCGGCGCGCTGGAACACGCCGCTGCCCCTCTCGGTCGGTAAAAACGAAACCATCAACGCCACCCACGATGGACGCCACTGGCGACGCTATCCCGAACCACACCGGTTAACCACCCGTGAGGAGCAAGCCTGATGATGTCTATCGCCGATATTCTGCAACTGGTGGTGCTCTGCGCCCTGCTGTTTTTTCCGCTGGGCTACCTGACGCGCCACTATCAGCGCCGGATCCGCACGACATTAAGATTGATGTTCTTTAAACCCCGTTACGTGAAACCGGCAGGGGTATTACGCCGGGGAACAACGGTTAAGCAAGGCAAAGCGAATAAATGACAAATAAAAAAACGACCGCGGCACCGCTTCCGCTCTGGCAGTACTGGCGCGGCCTTGGCGGCTGGAACTTATACTTTCTGGTCAAGTTTGCCCTGCTGTGGGCCGGGTATCTCAATTTCCACCCGATGCTGAACCTGGTGTTTCTCGCCTTTCTGCTGGTGCCGATCCCGCGTGAAAAGCTGCACCGCATCCGCCACTGGATCGCCATTCCGCTCGGCTTCGCGCTGTTCTGGCATGATACCTGGCTGCCCGGGCCGGAGACGCTGCTTAGCCAGGGCTCGCAAATCGCCGGCTTCAGCGCCAGCTATATCTGGGATCTGATTGTCCGCTTTATCAACTGGAGCATGGTCGGCGCCTTCTTTGTTTTACTGGTGCTATGGCTGTTTATCAGCCAGTGGCTGCGCGTTACCGTGTTTGTCTCCGCGATGGTCGTCTGGCAGGCGGTCAGCCCGTTGCTGCCGGCCTTTACCATTTGGCCTGCCGGTCAGCCCACCACCGCCGCCGCCACCGCGCCGGCCAACGTCGGGACCAACGCCGCCGCTGGCGCCGCGTCCAGCCCGGCCAGCCCGGCCAGCAGCGATATTCCGCCGCAGACCGAGCCGCCGACCTCGGCCAACCTCACCAACTGGCTGAACGGTTTCTATGCCGCCGAGCAGAAGCGCAAGACGCCGTTCCCGGACCAGCTGCCGGCGGATGCGCAGCCGTTTGACCTGCTGGTGATCAATATCTGCTCGCTCTCCTGGTCGGATATTGAAGCCGCCGGGCTGATGGACCACCCGCTGTGGAAGCATTTCGATATCGTCTTCAAAAACTTTAACTCCGCAACCTCCTACAGCGGACCGGCGGCGGTGCGCCTGCTGCGCGCCAGCTGCGGCCAGCTGTCGCATACCAACCTGTATCAGCCGTCCGGCGCCGATTGCTACCTGTTTGAAAACCTGGCGAAACTCGGCTTCAACCAGCAGCTGATGCTCGGCCACAACGGCCTGTTCGGCGACTTCCTGAAAGAGCTGCGTTCACTGGGCGGCATGCAGAGCCCGCTGATGGACCAGAGCGGTCTGCCGGTCAGCCTGCAGGCGTTTGACGGCTCGCCGGTGTACGAGGATCTGGCGGTCCTCAACCGCTGGCTGAAGACCGAAGAGGCCAGCAGCAATCCGCGGAGCGCCACCTTCTATAACACCCTGCCGCTGCATGACGGCAACCACTTCCCGGGACAAAGCAAAACCGCGGACTACAAAGTGCGCGCGCAAAAGCTGTTTGACGACCTGGATAACTTCTTCACCGAGCTGGAAAAATCGGGGCGGAAGGTGATGGTGGTGGTGGTGCCGGAACACGGCGGCGCGCTGAAGGGCGATAAGATGCAGGTGTCTGGCCTGCGGGATATCCCGAGCCCGTCGATCACTAACGTCCCGACGGCGGTGAAATTCTTCGGCATGAAGGCGCCGCATGAAGGCGCGCCGATTATCATCGATCAGCCCAGCAGCTACCTGGCGGTGTCGGAGCTGGTGGTGCGCGCCCTCGACGGCAAAATGTTCAGCGAAGAGAGCGTCAACTGGCAGCAGTATGTCGCCAACCTGCCGCAGAGCGCGGCGGTGTCCGAAAACGCCAACGCCATCGTTATCCAGTATCAGGGCAAGCCGTATGTCCAGCTGAATGGCGGAAGCTGGGTGCCTTATCCGCAATAAGCGACAAGGCCGCCCATGCTGGCGGCCTGACATCGTGAGACGTTCCTGCTCTTCCCTCTCAGCCCGCAGGCATACGGGCTGAGAGGCCTGCAAAGCCATCACCGCGCTAGCGCTGATCCTGTTTCGCCAGCCAGACCAGCAGCTTGAGGCTGGCGGAGTAATAATCATCCTTGTCGTCAATCTGCGGCGCTTCCTGCGGTTCGCCAAGCGTTAAATCACGCACCGCCAGCAGGCCGCCGGCCATATTCCACGGGGCGACCTCGTTAGTGCTAACGTTGATCCACGCCGGGGTTTGCAGACGCGGGTAACTCTGCATCCAGGCTTTCCACGGCGCGAGCAAGGCGCTATGCGGATCGACCCACGAGATATACAGCGGGATACGGATCGCATCGAAGCTCATCCGCGGCGGCCACTCTTTGGCCGGCAGCATCTTGCCATCCGCCCGCAGCGCCACCCAGTCGCTGGGCAGGTGCGATTTCCCCCAGCCCATCTGCCCCAGCAGCGCCTGCCCGTCACTCTGCAATGTCCGCCAGGCGGTCAGGTGCGTCCGCTCCGCAAAAGCGCGCCAGGCCGGGAAGATGAAATAGGAGGGGTTAAGGTTCAGGTGGTCGTTGCGGTTGAACCCCTTCACCCCCGGGAGCATCACCTGGCGACCGGCGAAAGTCACCACCGTATATTTCAGCAGGGAGGCGGTGATGGCATCGGAGGCCGTCGCGTAGCGCTTGTCCTGCCACTGCTTTTGCGCGCGCAGCAGCGCCCAGGCGATCAGGGTATCGCCATCGGTGGCGTTGTTTTTATCGGCGATCGGGTCCGGCGCCACCGGGTTATAGCGCCAGTAAAACAGCCCGTTAGACTTGTCGCGCAGGGTGCTGTCCGTCCACTGCCACAGTTTGTCGAACGCCGGGCGATCGTTATTCGCCACCGCCAGGAGCATGGCGAAGCCCTGGCCTTCCGTATGCGACACATTGCCATTGGCGGTATCAATGATACGACCGTCCGGCATCATAAAACGGGCCTTATAGCGCTCCCATGCCGTATCCGCCCACGCCCGGGGCACCAGCATCACTGCCGTTGTCACTATCACCGCCACTAAAGCACGCAGGGGCATAAATTCACTCTTTATGGATGGTAGTAAAGAAACTGAACGTCAGAGACGGAGAACACCCGCTCACGCTGCAATATCACGTGAGCACTGCCTCCCTGACTCTGCAGCCAGCGAGAATATAACCCCTCGAGTATGGCACAGAACGCGTTGCACCAGCGCACGCGCCCCGCGTCGTCGCGGCTGACCGGCAACGCCTGATGGCGCAGGCGCAGGCCGTCCTCGCCGACGTCGATGGTCACCACCCCCCAGTGGAAATGGGTCAGCAGCCGGTTGATATTCGCCTCCAGCTCCCCCACGGTCTCCGACGCCGGCAGCGGATGGGTCTCCGCCAGCGAGGCGCCCATCTGACGCAGGAAAGGCTGGCTCTCCAGCTCGCCGGCATTATTGAGCATACCTTCGACCATAATAATCAACAGATCGAACCATCCGGCAGGCGTCTGCTGCTGCTGAAACCAGGTCATCACCACCGGGTTATTGTTCTCCGTCATCATCAATGATCTCCTAACATATAGCGAATATAGAGCCCGGCGGTGCTTTCGTTATAATCCCCGAAGGTGTCATAGCCAATCTGGCCCCCCAGCGTCATCTGTTTGTTGACCTTGTAATCCGCCCCGGCGCGCAGGGTATAGCCGATGCCGCTCTTCGAGGTCGCGGAATAGTAGGCTTCCTTGGCAAACCCGTTGCTTACCGCCGTCTCCAGGGTTTGCTGCCACTCCGAATTGGTCGGGAAATAGGCGCTCTTATCCTGGCTGTAAGACTGGTAGCCCACCGAGCCGCCGAGCTTCATGGTCCAGTTATCATATTTCTCCGTCAGACTGACCGGCAGCGACACGCTGACGTAATTTTGCGGACTAAAGTAGCCCCCCTGGCCATAGGTGAAGTAGCTGAGGTTTTTGGAGTAATCCATATAGCTCATGCTCAACCCGGCCTGCAGCTGGCGGTATTCGTCATGATAGGGCCGCAGATAGACCCCGGCATTGGCATTGATGCTGGTGTTGCTGGCGACGTTCTGTCCGAGATAGCTGTATCCGCCGCCGCCAACGTAGAAGCCGGCATCGCCGTCGTCATAGCTCAGCTGCAGGGTGCCGCCGTTTTTCGTCACCTGCCCCCAGTTTTTCCCGGAATAGGCATCCTTCAGACCGACATAAGAAAGCAGGCTGTCGGTCAGCGAGCGGCGTTCGCCGGTGAGGATCAGCGACAGATAGTTGGTCAGCTTGGGCGACCATTTCACCCCGCCGACAACGGTATTAAGATCCTGGCCCAGCGGCGTGCTGCCGATATCGACCCGGTAATCGTCGCCGCTTAGCGCCAGCGCCAGTTCGACGCCGTTGGCCTTCTGCGAATCGGTCGAGCCGCTGGTCTGGTCAACGTTCGGCTTGCGGCTGGACGAGGAGAGATAGCTGGCCACCTGCCCCGAATCATAGCTCCCGAGCTTGGCCAGGTTTTCCATCCCGCTGCTGGTGGTCGGATTGAAATCCGCCGCGTTCAGGGTGCCGAGGCCGCTTAACGCCTCAGCGCCCGGATTGCTGGCAAAATAGGCCGTCCGCTCCGCCTCGGTCATCGCGGCGATCGCCGCCTGCTCGCTGGTGGCGGTACTCACCATATTGGAGACCGCATTGGCCAGCGGGTTGGCGCCGTAGCGACGCCAGGCGTCGCCGCTGGCGGTCCCGGCGTTTAACGACACCGGGGTGACGGTAAAGTCAAAGCGCGAGTCGCCAAACGGCGAGGAGGACCAGGTCAGCGGCGTTCTGAGCTCCGTCAGCTTGCTGGTGCCCGATTCGCCGTCGCGTCCGCGCACGTCCATTCCCCCCTGCAGCCAGCTGCCGGTTTTCTCCTGCAGCGACTCCATCATGGTGTCCACCTGACGCAGCATCCGCGTCTGGGCGGTGTCCACCGGCAAATCGGTGCGCTGGATCCCCGGCAGCGAGGAGCCGGGCGCGGCGGCCGACTGGGCGACCTGCCACGGCATATACTGGCCGTAGGCGGAGGCCGTCCGCGTCGGCGCCGACGTTTGCGACACGCCGATAAAGGGGTTATCCGCCGCCAGCACCCCGCCGACGGTCGGCGTTTCGCTGCTGTTGGTGCTTTGCATGCCCAGCAGTTTGCCGCGGGCGCTGCGCAGGTAGGTCATCGCCTGCTGATGATGACCCTGGGCCTCCGCCACTCTCGCCAGCAGCAGCAGGCGATCCGGGGAGTTATCCTGACGCAAGCCGCCGGCCAGCTGTTCAGCGCGATCGTTGTTCCCCGCCGACAGCGCCACGTCGATGGCCCCGGCGCGCGCATCCTGGTTCGGCGTATCGCGCGTCATCAGGTAGTCATAGACCACCCCGGCCTCTTTGTTCATTTTGCCGCTCTGGTACAGCCGCGCCATGGCGAACATCAGATCGGTGTTTTGCGGATCGCTTTGCATGGCGCGGATCAGCTTGTCATACGCCGCGGCGTAATTGCCCTGCTCGCGCAGGCGATCGGCCTCGTTGATCACATAGCCATTGCGAATGCTCGCCAGCTGCGTCGGCGTACTGCTGGCCTGCAGCTGCGGATTGCTGATCAGGTTCTGCGCCTCGCCGGTCAGCCCGGCCTGGTTCAGGACGGCGATCTGATCGGCGTAATCGCCGGCGTTGCCGGACACCCCGCCGCTGATATTGTTGCGCACCAGCGATACCGCGGTGGTCAGGTCGCCGCTCTCGGCCAGCAGCCGCGCCAGCTTGCCGGCGTCCGCCGGGGCTTTCGGCGGCGTAGAGGCCATCGCCCGCAGGGTATTGCTGGCGGCGATGGTATTGCCCTGCGCCAGGTAGTTTTCGGCCGTCACCAGCTGCAGGTTGTAGTTCACCCGCTGACGTAAATCGCGCATGTCGCTGGTCTGGCTGCCGCCGGGAATGCGCGACAGCAGCGTCTGCGCCTGCTGCCAGGCGCCGTTTTCGCTGGCGAACAGCGCGGCGGCATACAGCGCGCTGTTGCTGGCGCCGGGGCGATAGGCCGCCGACATCAGCGAAGAGGCCTCGCTGGTGTTACCCGATTTTTGCAGCAGTCGGGCCAGATCGAGACGCAGCCAGGGATCGTCCGGATAGCGGGCGACGCCCTGGCGCAGGGTGGCAATGGCGCCGGCTGGGTTACCGCTGCTGACCTGCGCCTGGGCCTGACGGCGCAGGGCGTCGCCCGGGACGCCGGCCACCACTCGCGGCTGCAGTTTTTGCTGCAGACTCTGCGGCAGCGTCTGCAGCATCGCCTGCGCCTCGGCGGATTTATTCTGCTCGCGCAGCACGTAGTAGAGGTTTTCCCGCGCCGCCGCATTCTGCGGATCGTCGTTTAACAGTGAGCGCAGCGTTTGCTCGGCCTGGGGTAAATCTTTGTTATGCCGCAGCACATCGGCGCGAAACAGCTTCGCCGAGGCGCCCCGCGCCCCGCTCTGCTGCGCCAGCGGCGCGGAGAGCGCCAGCGCCTGGCTGATATTGCCCTGCTTATAGGCCTGCTGGGCCTGCGCCAGCTGGCCGTAGAACAAGGCATCGGCCGCCTGCTGACGGCGGGTCGCCGAGGCGTCGCCGCCGAGATCCGCCGCCCGGCTCAGATATTGTGACGCGGCCTGGTAGTCGCCGCTGCGCTGGGCGATATAGCCCATGCCCGCCAGCGCATCGGCATCCTGCGGGTTGGTCTGCAATACCTCTTCAAACTGCTGTTTCGCGGCAGCGGTATTGCCGCTGTTGAGATTGGCGTAGCCCTGGCCGCGCGCCTGACCGCTGCGCCGTTCACGAAAGTAATTCTGAACTTCGCTATCCTGCGGATGCCGCTGCATCCAGGTATCGTAATACTGCTCATCCCCGGCCTGCGGGCCCAGCCAGAGCAAGGCCTGACGCAAGCCGCTGTCCGCCTCTTTATTGCCGCTGGCCATCGGTTCGAGCAGGGCGATCCCTTCCCGACGGGTCTCTTCCCGCCAGGTTAACGCTTTGCCCAGCGCCACCCGCGGGGCGTTCTCCTGCGGATGCTGCGCCACGTACTGCCGCAGTTCGCTGATGGCCTGCGGATAAAGCGATTTGTCGCTGGCCATGGTCAGGTAATATTCCGCCGCCAGCCCGGCAGGCGGCGTATTGCCATTGAACATGCTGCGCCAGGTCGCCAGCGCCCCGGGGATATTGCCGCCGCGCGCCTGCTGGCGGGCCAGGCTGAGCTGGCCCTGCGGCACCTGCGACATCTTTTTGGCGTTGTCCAGATCCTGCAGGCCCGGGCTATCCGGCGCCGCTTTCGCCAGCCGCGCGCGCCACTGCGCCGCCGCCTGCATATCGCCGCCCTGCTGCGACCAGAGCGCCATCAGATACAGCGCCTGGGTGTTGTTGGCATCCACCGAGAGCACCTTCTGCAGGGACTCCATCGCCAGCTCGTCATGGGATTTCTCATGCCAATAGTTGGCCTGGGCGAACAGCGCCTGCAGCGCCGCGTCGTTACCCGCCGCCAGCGCGCCGCCAGAGGCGCCGAGAGCCAGGGCGCCGGTGAGGCAGAATGTGGTGAGCCGCCGGGAGCTTTTCATCGTTATCGTTATCTTTCTTTTCATTGGTTATCCCCCGAACCCAGACGCTTACGGGCGTGACGTTTAAACATCGCGGTCAGCGCCAGTCCCATTATCGAGGTGGCAATCAGCCCCAGCAGGGCGAGGAAACCGGAGTGCTGGCTGGCATACCAGACCGCCATCATGTACCACGGCATCTGACCGCTGGGGAACGGCGTACTCACCTGGAAACTGCGCACCCCGTTATCGCTGGTGATCACCGCGGTATCGCCACGGATCCCGGCGTTGATGCGCGGTGAGTCCAGATCGTTTTTCAGTCGCGCCAGCTGATCATCATTGCTGGCCATCGCCACCACCACCAGCCGGGCGGGGTTCCACGGCGAACGATAGCTGATAAACCCGCGCCAGGCGCTGCTGGACGAGAAGTAGCGATCGGCGTCGAGGCTGGCGGAGGTCCAGTCGCCGGTGAGCCGGCGCTGCGCTTTTTGCCACAGATCGGGCTCGCGGACGCTCAGCACATTATCCACCGGGCGGTAGGGTGAATCGGCCAGCAGGCTCTGGTTGAAGGCCTGCTGATCGAGAGCGGTGACCGCCAGCACGTCACGTTCGCGCAGCGACTGCAAATCCCCGCCGCCGTTGGGCATCCCGAGAACGACGCGGTTATTCGCCAGCGCGGTGCCGGTCGCGTTCCCGGAGCGCGCGGCCAGATTCAGCAGGGTCGCCACCTGGGTCTCAGACGGTTCCGCCGGCAGCAGGAGCGTCGTTTGCGAATAGTCCGCCAGCCGCGAGAAGGGGAACGAGGCGCCGACGAAATAGGAGAGGTTTGGCAGCAGCGAGAAGTGTCGCGTCTTGCTCAAATCAATCCAGGAGTCGTCAGTGATGCGGCTCTTGATATTGTTATTCAGCAGCACCTGGCACGGAACATCGTCCTTCGGCACCACATTGAAGTACATCGACAGCTGGTTATCGCCGTAGATCAGGTAGGGGGCCAGCGGGATGGTAAAGCGCTCCTGGCGCGCATCGCCGCCGAGGTGGCGCCAGACTTTCTCCAGCGGCCCCTGCTTGTTCATCGGCAGGTTGTTGAGGAAGGTGCCATTGAGCGTGACGCTCAGCAGGGACTTATCCTCATTGATCCAGTTTTCCGACGGGAAGCGGTAGCCAACCTGCAGCGGGATCGTCTCGCCATCCCACAGATAGAGGTCCGGGGCGGCGCGGAAGGCGATACGTAAAGGTTCATGCCAGACGCCGCTGACGGTCGGGCTTTGATCCTTACGCAGCAGTTCGCTGAGCCTGACCGGACGATCGGTGGGGATCCAGCGCGGGGCATCATACGCTTTGCCAACCGGGATGGTCTGCGGCTCGACATCCAGCGTCGCGGTTTGCGGCGCAAAGTTACCGCGGGTTAACCGCCAGGCAGCCATGCGCAGCGCGGTATCGTTTTTGCCGACGATCAACAGCAGCTTATAGGCCGGATTGGCGGGATTGGCGATGATGCGCAGCAGCGGCTTATCGGTTTCCGGCAGCGTCATACCGCCCACCTGCTCGCCCGGATGGCCAATCACGATGCCATGGCGTTCCGGCAGACGGTCGCGCAGCGCGCTGAAGGCGATGCCGCGATAGTCCGCCTGGATACCCAGCCAGGAGGAGACCAGCGCCGCGGCGCTGAAGACGTCGGCCGACGGCTTCGCTCCATAGGAAACGGCGATGTCCGCCGGCGTCATCTGCATGCTGTCGAAGAAGGGACGCGGGAAGTGGCTCAGATCGTCGCTGATGTTCAACTGCTGGCTTTCCCAGCTGAAATGCGACGTGGGCAGCACCGTGACCCGCGACGAATCATGAATGTCACGCTGGCACTGCAGGGTATCGCCATCGTTGATCTTCACGCTCAGGTTATTGCTGGAGACCATCAGCGCGGGCGGGATATCCAGCTGATAATGGGAGACATCCTCGCCATCGGCGCCCAGCGGCAGGGTGCCGAGCGGTTGACCGTTGAGCATCAGCTGTAGGGTGGCGTTGCGGCTCGCCATTTCCGGCGATACGCGAACGGCAAGGCTGAGCTGCGAATGGATCACCACCTGATCGGAAGGCAGGGTAAAGCTGACGCCCCCCTGCCGCTGACCGCCGCTGAGGATAATGCCGTCCGGCATCCCCATCTGCGCCAGATTCAGGTCGCCTCCCCAGACCGGGGCGACAGGAATGACCTCCGGCGCGGCCGTACCGCTCACCGGCGGGGGTAAGTCCGGCATCTCCGGCGCAGGGGCCGTCGCCGCCGCATCGCCGTCGGTGGCGGGGGCTGCCGGAGAGGCGCCCTCCTCCGGCGAGGCAGCCGGGGGTTCGTCGCCTGGCTCGCTGTCCGCCGCGCCGTTGAGCTGCGGGAAGCTCAGCGGGGCGGCAGCGCCCGGTTCTTCACTGTGCAGCGCAGGCGCAGAGAGCATCCCTGCCAGCAGCGCCAGCGTCGTTAATCGCTTCATAACGTGCCATCCTCCTGCGCCGTTTTCGCCACTGTTGCCCGATTGCGCTGGCTGCGACGGGTTTTCCACGTCAGCCAGAACAGTTCGAACACGCAGCGTAAAATGGTGAAGAAGGAGCGGAACGGGTTATCCTGCGGGCGCGGCGGATTAATCCAGGCATCCGCGCGGGCCAGCACCACGCGCACCAGTTCACGGCGGCGCGAAAGCGGAATATCTTCATCAAACTTGAGGCGCAGGAAGCGCTCGTCAGAGGTGACCAGCTGCGCCGGGATCGAAATAGCCCCGGACTGCAGGATCAGCTCAATCTCTTCGATATCATCCTCCAGATGGCGCGTATCCGGCGCCACCACGCGGCAGCCGCCCATCGACAGATCCTCGGTATGGCTGCGGGAAACGATGCCGCTGGCGTAATGGATCACCACCGGAATATCGACATCGATACGAATGGTTTTGCGCACCTGCCGCGTTTCGCGCGCTACGGCAATCGCCGCCAGCAGGAAGATCAGACTGTAGATCCCCCATCCGACGTTGAGGGCGATAACGTTGGGGTCCGAGCCAAAGTAGTCATGGCCAATCGCCCGGACGATGCCGACGATCACCCCCAGCGCCAGCAGGCAGGCCACCACCAGATGCGGGCGCACCACGGTGAAATCGAAGTAGCCGACGTCCAGCAGGCCGCCCTTATCGGTGACGTTGAATTTGCCACGCTTGGGGAAAATCATCGTCACCAGGGTCGGCAGCACCAGGTGGAAAGCCAGCACAATATCGTAGATTTCCCCCCAGAAGCTGTAGCGATAGCGGCCGTTCATTCGCGAACCGACGTAGATGGCGAGAAACAGGTGCGGCAGCGCATAAGAGACGATCAGGCTCGCTGATGAGTAAATAATATTGAGGTTAAACAGCAGGTAAGCCAGCGGGGCGGTGACAAACACCACCCTCGGTAGCGCGAACTGGTAGTAGAGCATGGCGCTGAGATAGCACAAGCGCTGCTGGAAGGTCAGCCCACGGCCAAACAGCGGGTTATCAACGCGAAAAATCTGCGTCATTCCGCGCGCCCAGCGGGTACGCTGGATAACGTGCACCACCAGGCGCTCGGTGGCGAGGCCAGCCGCCAGCGGAATATCGAGAAAGGCCGATTTCCACCCAAGGCGCTGGAACTTGAGCGCCGTATGGGCGTCCTCGGTGACCGTTTCGACGGCGAAACCGCCGATCTGCGCCAGCGCCTCGCGGCGGATCACCGCGCAGGAGCCGCAGAAAAAGGTGGCGTTCCAGTTATCATTGCCCTGCTGAATCGGGCCATAGAACAGCATCCCTTCGTTCGGAATATTGCGCCCGACGGAGAGGTTGCGCTCGAACGGATCCGGGGAATAGAAGTAGTGCGGCGTCTGCACCAGCGCCAGCATCGGATCTTTCAGAAAGCCGCCGACGGTGGCCTGCAGAAACACGCGCGTGGCGACGTGGTCGCAGTCGAAGACGCAGATAAGCTCTCCCTGGGTCAGGGTCAGCGCGTGGTTGAGGTTCCCCGCTTTGGCGTGCTTGTTGTCGTTGCGGGTAATATAGCCCACCCCGACGTCGGCGGCGAACACGGCAAATTCGCTGCGCTTACCGTCATCCAGAAGATAGATTTTCATTTTATCTTTTGGATAATCAATGCATTGTGCCGCGAGGACGGTGTCACGCACCACCTCCAGCGGTTCGTTATAGCTCGGAATATAGATATCGACCGTCGGCCACTTGCTCATATCATCCGGCAGCGGAACAATGCCGCGCTTCAGCGGCCAGACCGTCTGCAGATAGTTAAGCAGCAGCATCACCCAGATATAGACTTCCGCCAGAAAGAGCCCCATGCCGAGAATGGTTTCAATGGCTGAGTTGAAGTGCAGGGTCTGCGTGAGGCGAAAATACATGTAACGGGTGGACATCAGCAGCGAAGTGACGACCATAATCACCGAGATGCTGCGCCGTTTGCTGAAACCCATCAGAAACAGAATACCAATGCTCAGCAGACCAAAGATGTACTGCTTCTGGCTGTCCATCGGCGTGATCACTACCAGCACGGCGACCGGAGAGAGCACCAGCGCCAGCAACCAAAAAAGAGATTTTTTCATTCAGCAGCCCTGCAATAAGTTAAAGCCCTGACATGCGTGGCTGGCTGTGCACCGTGCCATCGCCAATATGGATACCCAACAGCGAAGATATTTTTTTAGCAATAATTTCAATATCGAAGGCCGCTGCCGAGGAGGCGTTAAAGTCCAGAATCGACTTCTGCGACGCATTGGCCTCCACCACGCTTTCATCACGATGGACAATGCCAAGCAGTCGTTCGCCCAGTTTTTCTTCCATCAGGCTGGTGACGTCCCGGCTGACCTGGCGACGGCTATCGCTTTGGTTAATGACGAAATAGTGCCCATGCTTGTGATTCAGCGCCGCGCCGGTCAGGCGCTGTTTTTCCACGTGCGCCAGGGTCGACATCGAGGCGGTATCCGCCAGCAGCGGGATCAGATGCAGGTCCGCCAGACCCGTCAGCGCCTTTAGCGCCGGCGAAGGCCCTGGCGGCATATCGGCGATGGTGATCAGCCCGGGATAATTCAGCAGCGCGGAGAGACCGCGCTGGAGAAAATGGTCGTTGTGAGTCAGTTGCTCATCAAACGCCTGACGCTGCGCTTCGCTCACTTCGCCATACGGCAGGACGAAAATATTGCTGCCGGCGCTCAGCACGCACTGGCTCCAGTCGTGCATTTCCAGCGCCTTCGCCACGTAGCCGCGCTCATCGTTCAGCGGCACGCCAAAATGCAAACGCAGGGCGTTCTGGACGT
Source organism: Klebsiella sp. C239 (assembly GCF_048822715.1). Classification (NCBI taxonomy): domain Bacteria; kingdom Pseudomonadati; phylum Pseudomonadota; class Gammaproteobacteria; order Enterobacterales; family Enterobacteriaceae; genus Klebsiella; species Klebsiella sp. C239. The sequence goes on from NZ_JBMEZK010000006.1 coordinate 219,682, forward strand.
CAAAATCCAGCGCCAGAACTTTGCTGCCGGTCCGCGCCAGCGCATAGGCTAAATTGGCCGCCAGGGTCGTTTTCCCTACGCCACCTTTCGGTGAACAGACGCAAATCAACGGCATGTTGCGATCCTTTCCAGAAGTGATTTCAAAGGCTGGTCTTTATTTTTCGTCACCGGCTCTGCGCTTTTCGCCGCGAACAGGTGGGCATAGTTCTCGGCGGCAGGCGCGGGTCGGGGGGCCATTCTCGGCGGCGGAGCCATTGCCGGTTCAGGTGCCGGGATGGGAGGCGCAGGGGCCACCGCAGGCTCCTGCCTGACCGGCTCCGGCGCGGCTGCGGCGGTCTCCACGACCGACTGCGGGGCCGCTGGCGCGGCAGACGCAACAGGATCAGAGGCTGGCGCCGCTGCTACGGCCGCCTCTACCTGGCGGAACAGATCCGCAGGCACCGACTGCGGCAACGGCGCGGAGACCGAGCCTCCCAGCGCCAGGGAAGAGGGTTTCTCTGCGCCGGGATTCAGCTGATTGAGGATCGCCCAGTCTCCATGCTCCCGCGTGGCGGCTTGCGATGAAAGATCCTGAAATTTGAGGTTTTGCGTCCGCGTTTTTTCCTGAAAGCGCTGCAGATCATCATAATGGTTCATTGATAACCTCATGATTTTAAAAATTTCATATTAAGTTTGTTGTTATTTTCTGGGTATATTTAAAATATCGTGACGTCTCTGGTATGGCAGAAAAAGCGCCGGTGGAGACGTACCAATACACACGATTGACAGGGTTATAATAGTTTAGATTTTGATTTTCGGTGTGATTCCACGGCAGAAGTATCGCTACACTAACATTTCCCTTTGAGAAGAATAGCCCCATTTTTTAGGTATGCGTACATCCTCAAGCCCCGCAACCACCGCGCTTCCCATTCGTTTTTATATAAAGGTATTTCGCGATGATAGAATCATAGCGTCAGATAAGCGAAAGAATAAACCTGAACCATTTTAATTTCTCTTTAATTCTATAAAAATGGACTGAAAGTCTTATTTTTTCGGATAATCGACGAAGAATGCTCCGAGAGCGTGGCATTCACTGCGATAAAAGGCGATATCGTCGGATTTCATCTCCGGCGGGAGAGAAGCTCCCGGTCATCGGACCGGGAGCGTGCCATCAGGCGTGGGGCTTTTGCGGATTCTCATCCTGGTCGACGGCAAAGCAGGCCACCAGCTGGCCGCCGTAATCCTTCAGCTGCGGCTGAAGCTGGGTGCAAGGGCCGAAGCGCCGGCGGCAGCGCGCGTTGAAGGCGCAGCCCGGCGGCGGATTCAGCGGGCTCGGCAGCTCGCCGGTCAGCTTAATCCGCTCGCGACGGTCGTCCGGGTTCAGACGCGGCGTCGCCGACAACAGCGCCTGGGTGTATGGATGACGCGGATTGTTAAAGATCTGCTCCTTGGTGCCCTTCTCCACGCAGCGGCCGAGATACATCACCATCACTTCATCAGCGATATGCTCGACGACCGACAGGTCGTGGGAGATAAACACGTAGGACAGTCCTAAATCCTGCTGCAGATCCATCATCAGGTTCAGCACCTGAGCGCGTACCGAAACGTCCAGCGCGGAGACCGGCTCATCGGCAATCACCACGTCCGGATCGAGCATCAGCCCGCGGGCAATGGCGATACGCTGGCGCTGACCGCCGGAGAACATATGCGGATAGCGATCGTAATGCTCTGTTTTCAGGCCCACTTTCGCCATCATCGCCAGCGCTTTTTCGCGGCGCTGCTCTTTGCTCAGGCTGCTGTTAATCAGCAGCGGCTCTTCCAGAATCTGCCCCACTTTTTTACGCGGGTTCAGAGAACCGTAGGGGTTCTGGAACACAATCTGGATTTTTTGCCGCCGCAGCTTCTGCGCCTGCGGGTCGTGCTTAAGCAGGTCCTGCCCCTGATAATAGAGCTCGCCGCCGGTGGGAATTTCAATCATCGTCAGCAGACGACCGAGGGTCGATTTACCGCAGCCCGACTCCCCCACCACCGCCAGCGTTTTACCGCGCTCAAGGGTAAAGGAGACGCCGTCCAGCGCCTTCACCAGCCGTTCCGGGGCGAATAACCCCTTCTTCACCGGGTAGTGTTTTTTCAGATCAATGGCCTGCAACAGCGGTTGTGGCGTGGCGGCCTTTTGCGTACTCATAATCCAGGCCTCCCGGCATCATCGAGTGGGTAGTGACATTTAGACTGGCGGCCGCCAGTGAGATCTGCGAGCGCCGGCTCTTCGCTACGACATTTATCCGTAGCATAGGGGCAGCGCGGGTTCAGCAGGCAGCCGTTGGGACGGTCATATTTCCCCGGCACCACGCCCGGCAGCGACGCCAGACGCGCTTTATCCTGGGCGAACTCCGGCAGCGCGCGCAGCAGCGCCTGGGTGTATGGATGGCGCGGCGCGCGGAAAATATCCTTCGCATCGCCAGTCTCCACCACCTGACCGGCATACATAACGATAATTTTATGCGCGGCCTCGGCCACCAGCGCCAGGTCGTGGGTGATCAGCACCAGCGCCATATTCTCCTGCTGCTGCAGATCCAGCAGCAGCTCGATGATCTGCGCCTGAATGGTCACGTCCAGCGCGGTGGTCGGTTCATCGGCAATCAGCAGTTTTGGCCGACAGGCGATGGCCATCGCGATCATCACGCGCTGGCTCATCCCGCCGGAAAGCTGATGCGGATAAACGTCCAGCCGCGACGCCGGATCGGGAATGCCCACCAGGTTCAGCAGGTCGATGGCCCGCTGGCGGCGGGTTTGCTTATTGCCGCCCTGATGGACTTTAATCGCTTCCATAATCTGGTAGCCGACGGTATAGCACGGATTGAGGCTGGTCATCGGATCCTGGAAGATCATCGCCACCTCCGCCCCCACCAGCTGGCGCCGCTCTTTTTCAGAGATGCGCTGCAGATCGCGGCCGTTAAACTCCAGTTTGTCCGCCATCACCCGGCCGGGGTAATCAATCAGGCCCATAATCGCCAGCGAGCTGACGGATTTACCGGATCCAGACTCCCCGACGATGCCGACCACTTCGCCCTGCTTCACGCTATAGCTGATGCGGTCCACGGCGCGGAACGGCGCGTTTTCATCGCCGAAATGCACCGATAATTTATCTACATTCAATAACGCCATCTCGAACCTCTTACTGCTTCAGTTTGGGATCGAGCGCGTCACGCAGACCGTCACCCATCAGGTTAAATGCCAGCACCGTCAGCAGGATCGCCACGCCCGGGAAGGTCACCACCCACCAGGCGCTCTGTGCGAACTGCAATACGTCGGAGAGCATGGTGCCCCACTCCGGCGTCGGCGGCTGCGCGCCCATGCCGAGGAACCCCAGCGCGGCCATGTCGAGAATGGCGTTAGAGAAGCCCAGCGACGCCTGAACGATCAGCGGCGCGAGACAGTTAGGCAGAATATTGACGAACATCTGGCGCATCGCCCCGGCGCCCGCCACGCGGGAGGCGGTCACGTAGTCGCGGTTGACCTCCACCAGCACCGCCGCGCGCGTCAGACGCACATAGTGCGGGAGAGCCACAAAGGTGAGCGCCAGCGAGGCGTTGACGATGGAGGGCCCGAAGATAGCCACCAGCACCAGCGCCAGCAGCAGACTCGGCAGCGCCAGCATAATATCGACGACGCGCATGATGATCGAGTCCACCACCCCGCCGAAATAGCCCGCCACCAGACCGAGCACCACGCCGAGGATCAGCGACAGGACCACCACCAGGCAGCCCACCAACAGCGACAGGCGCGCGCCATACATCAGGCGAGACAGAATATCGCGGCCCACGTCGTCAGTGCCGAGCAGATGCGCCAGGCTGCCGCCCTCCTGCCAGAACGGGGGCGCCAGCAGCGAATCACGGAACTGATCCGCCGGGTTATACGGGGCGAGGAAGTTGGCGAACACGGCGATAATGATCATCACCGCCACGTACACCAGACCAACCACCGCCCCTTTATTGCGCTTGAAATAGTGCCAGAACTCCTGCAGCGGGGTCATGGGCACCGGTGCAGTGATAACTTTATTTTCAGTAACTTGTGACATGATGGCCCCTTACTTCTTATGCCGGATACGCGGGTTCACCACGCCGTACAGCAGGTCGACCAGCAGGTTGACGAGGATAATCATCGTCGCCACCAGCAGCACCCCGCCCTGCACCACCGGATAATCGCGACGCTGCAGCGCGTCGATCAGCCAGCGGCCTAAACCAGGCCATGAGAAAATGGTTTCCGTCAAGATGGCGCCCGCCAGCAGCGTGCCCACCTGCAGGCCAATCACCGTGACCACCGGCAGCATCGCGTTACGCAGCGCGTGGATCACAATCACCCGCATCCGGGTCAGGCCTTTGGCGCGCGCGGTACGGATGTAGTCTTCGCCGAGCACTTCCAGCATCGACGACCGGGTCATACGCACGATCACCGCCAGCGGAATGGTGCCCAGCACGATGGCGGGCAGGATCATATGCATTAAGGCGTCAATAAAGTCGCCCTGCTCGCCCCAGATGGCGGTGTCGATCAGCATAAAGCCGGTCAGCGGCAGGGTATCGTCAAGGAACACCGTATCGCTGATGCGCCCGGAGACCGGCGTCAGGTTCAGCTGTACCGAAACCAGCATAATCAACATCATGCCCCACCAGAATATAGGCATCGAGTAGCCGGTCAGCGCCAGGCCCACCGCGGTGTGGTCAAAGATGGAGCCGCGTTTTACCGCAGCCAGCACGCCCACCGGAATGCCGACGGCGACGGCGAAGATCATCGCGCAGACGCCCAGCTCAAGGGTGGCTTTAAAGCGCGGGACAAACTCCTGCCACACGGGAATGCGGCTTTTCAGCGAGATGCCTAAATCGCCGTGCAGCACGCCCCAGATATAGTGGGCATATTGCTGCCACAGCGGCTTATCAAGGCCCATTTCGGCCAGCAGCTGCGCGTGACGTTCGGGGGAAATACCACGTTCGCCCGCCATAATCATCACCGGATCGCCGGGGATCATATGGACGAAGGCAAAGGTGAGAAGGGTGATACCGATAAATGTCGGGATGACAAGTCCCAGACGTCGGAGAATAAACTGCAACATAACCCGGATTCTCTCTAGTGACGCCCCGCCTGGCGACAGGGCGTCTGTATTGCTCACAAAAGCATTCCCCGGAATAGCGGGAATACGCCCCCCACCTCTCCCACGCGGGGAGAGGGGGTCAGGCATCGTGCTTATTATTCGACAGAGACGTTATCGAAGTGGTGTTTACCCAGCGGATCCACCACATAGCCTTTGACTTCTTTACGCACTGGCTCGTAAACGGTGGAGTGAGCGATGATCAGCGCCGGAGCCTGGTCATGCATCACTACCTGAGCCTGTTTGTACAGTTCAATACGCTTGTTGTGGTCGTCGGTGGCGCGAGCCGGCTGAATCAGATCTTCAAACGGCTTATAGCACCAGCGCGAGTAGTTGGAGCCGTCTTTCGCCGCGGCGCAGCTGAACAGGGTCGCGAAGAAGTTATCCGGATCCCCGTTGTCGCCGGTCCAGCCCATCATGACGGTCTGGTGCTCGCCCGCTTTCGCGCGTTTCAGATACTCGCCCCACTCGTAGGTGACGATCTTGGCCTGGACGCCAATCTTGGCCCAGTCGGCCTGGATCATCTCCGCCATACGGCGGGCGTTCGGGTTATACGGACGCTGTACCGGCATCGCCCACAGGTCGATAGTGAAGCCTTTTTCCAGGCCCGCTTCTTTCAGCAGTTGCTTCGCCTTCTCCGGATCGTAGGTGTAGTCTTTGACGTCGTCGTTATAGCCCCACATGGTCGGCGGGATCAGGTTCTTCGCCGCCTGGCCTGCGCCCTGGTAAACCGCTTTGATGATCGCTTCTTTGTTAACCGCGTAGGTCAGCGCCTGACGAACTTTCACATCGTCCAGCGGTTTCTTCTCGGTGTTGAAGGAGAGATAACCGACGTTCAGACCCGGCTGTTCCAGCAGGGTAATGTTTTTATCTTCCTTCATGCGCGCGATGTCCGCCGGGTTAGGATACGGCATCACCTGGCACTCATTTTTCTGCAGCTTGGCGTAGCGCACGGAGGCATCCGGGGTGATGGAGAAGACCAGACGATCGATCTTCGGCTTGGTGCCCCAGTAGCCCGGGAAGGCTTTATACAGAATGCGGGAATCTTTCTGGTACTGCAGCAGCTGGAATGGACCGGTACCGATAGGATTGAGGTCTACTTTTTCCGGCGTGCCGGCTTTCAGCATGTTGTCGGCATACTCTTTAGAGAGAATGGAAGCGAAGTCCATGGCCAGGTCAGCGAGGAACGGCGCTTCCGGGCGGGTCAGGACGAACTGGACGGTTTTATCGTCCACTTTCTTCACTTCGCTAATCAGGTCTGGTAACCCCATCCCTTCAAAGTATTCATAGCTGCCGCCAGAAACTTTATGGTACGGGTTATTGGTATTCTTCTGTCGATCGAAGGAGAACACCACGTCATCGGCGTTCAGGTCACGGGTTGGTTTAAAGTCTTTATTATCCTGCCACTTCACGCCCTGACGCAGGTGGAAAGTATAGGTTTTTCCGTCCGCACTAACTTCCCATTTCTCAGCCAGTCCCGGAATAACTTCCGTCGTACCGGTTTTGAATTCGACCAGGCGGTTGTAGATGGGTACGGAACTGGCGTCATAGGTGGTGCCAGAGGTGAAGAGCTGTGGGTTAAAGCCTTCCGGCGAGCCTTCTGAACAATAAACCAGGGTTTTCGCTTGCACGCTGGCGGCGACGGTCATGGCGACCAGGCTCAGACCAAGCTTCAGCATCCCTGATTTCTTCAAGGAAATACTCATTATTCTGCTCCAAAACTGTGATGTTGTTTGCATATATCCGCCAGACCTTTATTTATTTTTATTCGTCATATTTCGAACCACGGATGCGTTGGCTGCGCTCGATTATCCCAGTCACATCGTTATCTATGTTCCTGGGGATTCGCAAACTTGCCGCCTTCCCGCAGCGCGAACTATTTAGAATATACCCGGTCCGGTCGGTGGTGCCCGAAGGCGTAGAGAGAGATGGGGATTCCTTTCGCAAAAACGACTGAGTTGCAGTACGGATTCTCCATGAAATGCCCCTCATGCCCTACAATCTGTCAACAGAATGGGGAAACGTCAATACAGCCAGCCGGGTTTTACATCCAGCGTGAGAAACGGCAGGCAAAGATTAAAAAAACTTCAAGACGCTATTTTCAGCAGAGAAATTTATGCTACAGGCGAATATGCAGAATAAAGACCTTATTAAGGTGCGACACCCAGTGGGAAACAATGCCAGCAAATGAGAAAAATTTCTTACTATGTGACCAATATGTGAGCGATTAATAGCGTGAACGTTAAAACGCACAGCGGAAAATGCTGCATTTAGCCATAAGCTTCGCGAAAAAAGATCTGTTCATCGATAAAAAAATGCAATGGAAGATGTCACAAAATAGCGAACAGCTGGCTGGAAATGGGGATAAAGACGTTTTTTGTGATTTTGATGGGGTTTTGGCCAGTAGCGCGCTGATGATGCCCGGCGGCGCTGCGCTTGCGCGGGCCTACGGAACACAAGTCGAACCTCCTGCCCCCGGAGGTTCTCATCCTCACTGGCCGCAGATGCAAAAAAGCCTGCTCATTGAGCAGGCTTTTCGAATTTGGTCGGTGATAGAGGATGACTCGCCACTACGTGGCTCGCCCTGCGGGCCGTTGCTGACGCAACGTTCTCTCGCTCTGCTCGAGTCGAACCTCCTGCCCCCGGAGGTTCTCATCCTCACTGGCCGCAGATGCAAAAAAGCCTGCTCATTGAGCAGGCTTTTTGAATTTGGTCGGTGATAGAGGATGACTCGCCACTTTGTGGCTCGCCCTGCGGGCCGTTGCTGACGCAACGTTCTCTCGCTCCGCTCGAGTCGAACCTCCTGCCCCCGGAGGTTCTCATCCTCACTGGCTACAGATGCAAAAAAGCCTGCTCATTGAGCAGGCTTTTTGAATTTGGTCGGTGATAGAGGATTCGAACCTCCGACCCCTTCGTCCCGAACGAAGTGCGCTACCAGGCTGCGCCAATCACCGAATGCGGGGCGCATCTTACTGCTGGGATGCACCCCCGTCAATGCCTTATTAGCAAAAAATCAATCAAGCGGCGAGAATCTCGCCACTATTGCTATTCCTTCGCCGCTTTCTTCGAAGCCGGCACGCGACACCAGTTGTTGTTCTCGTTGATCCCGCCATCCGGCGAGGTATAGCCGAGGCAGCCCATAATGGTGTCGTACAGCTCGACGTGGCGTCGCGGCACCTTCATCGCGGCCTGCTGCTGCAGATGGGCGAACGCGGCGGCATGATCGGGATTCTCCAGATATTTATCCGACATCCAGACCATCATCGGCACACGGAACTGTTCCGGCGGCGCCATCTTGCGCGGCGTACCGTGCAGATGTTCTCGCTCGTTAATCGACTCGCCATGGTCGGCGGCATAGAACACAATCGCTTTCTTATCCCGCAGCTGGTCGAGGACGCTGACGATAAAGTGATCGACATAGGTCACGCTGTTGTCGTAGGAGTTAATCAGCTCCGCTTTAGAACATTTGTTGTCGACGCCGACACACTCCGGCTTCCACTGGGCGAAGCTGCGCGGATAGCGTTGGGTATAGTTAAAGTGCGAGCCTTTAGTATGCAGGATGATCAGGTGCTTACCGGAGGCGTTGCCCTGCGCCATACCGCGCTTCATCTCATCCACCAGCAGCATATCGTCAACGCTCTTGCCGCGGTTACGCGGTTCGGCGCCAATCTGCTCGCGATAGGCGATATTGTTGGCCATCGTGTTGCTGTAGAACCACATCTCACTCTGCATGGCGTACAGATTGCCGCTGAAGCCCAGTTGATGCAGCACCGCAAAGACGTTCTGCTCTTTGAGGGTCCGCTGCGGATTATCCTCTGCCCCGCCCTGACGCACAAACATGCAGCGTAACGACAGCTTGGTGGCGGTATCGCACGAGTAGCCGCGGAAGGCGACCAGATTCTTCTCTTTCGCCAGCTCTGGCGTAGTGTTGCGGCTATAGCCGAGGATGCCCATATGATCCCAGCGGGTGGTTTCGCCAATGATAAACACCACGTAGGTGTCATCGAGCCCTTCCGGGGCGACGTAGGTAAATTTCTTCGCCGGGTTAATCAGCGATTTGTTGTCTGAGGATTCATCCACCTGCGCCCAGGCGTACAGCCCCAGCGCCGACAGCCAGTTCGATGGCAGGTAGGAGTTGGCGATCACCCCGCCGTAGCTCGGCATATCCACTTCAGAATGGCGCTCTACATCGTGTTGGCGCAGCTCAAGCAGGCGGATGGGGCCCCAGACGATGAGGCCGGCCAGCACCACGATCAGCACGTTTTTAACCCGCTGACCCGGGGTACGCAGTTGGCGCAGCAGCGTATGACGGCAACGGTTGCTCCAGATAAACAGCAGCGGCGGGGCGCTCACCGCCGCCAGCCAGAGGATCAGATGCCAGCCGATGACCTCTTTCGACAGGTCGATATCGGTGGTCATCACCGAGGCGATAATCCCGTAGCCAATCACCACGTTGAGGAACGTCATGTAATAACTGGCGGCGGCGGAAAACAGAACAATCAGCGTCGCCAGAATGCGCCAGATACGGCGGCCGAACAGCGACAGAAGACGTAACAGGAAGAAGGTGACAAAGACCGTGGCCACCAGTTCAACGACACCGGAAAGCCCTTTCCAGAAAGTGAACTCTTGAGCATAACCATCGAAACGCCGAAAAAAAACGGCGACGTTCATAAACCAGCCGATGTACAGCGCCAGCCAAAAACTAAGCTTCTGCTGCGTCATCGTTCTAATATATTTCATGCAAGCAAACCTGGAAAAAGAAGAATAAAACACCGCCTGACGCTGTGGCATGAGTCAGTAGGCTAATAGGGTGCGTTAGGGTTGGTTATCAGAAACCTCTACAAAGCGCGATAAGTAGACCACAGGGAACGGGAAAAGTATCAGGAGGGAATGTGATCCAGCCAAACATTTACAAAACATTTGGCTGGATTGGCACTATTTGCTTAGGGTATTAATCAGGGGCACGTTTCACGCTGCAGGTTTCAGGCGTGCGCCTCGCTATAGACACTGCCTTTCGGCTGACGAATGGTAGTGGAAAGCGCCAGCGAAATAATCAGCAGAGCGAAGATCACGCAGAAGGTGACGTAGAAGCCCCCGAACAGCGAAGCGATGAGGGAACCGCAGATGCTGCCGATACCAAAGCCCAGATAAATGACGCCATAGTTTTTCGCCAGGTTGTTCAGACCGAAGAATTCACTGACCAGCGACGGGAAGACGGTGATGGTTCCGCCGAAGTTAAAGGCGACGCAGGCAATCGCGGCGAAAAAGGTCATGGCATTCAGCGGAGCGAACAGCAGCGCGGCCATCCCCACCAGCGACACCACCTGACCGAGGGTGATCACGCGAATGCGGGAGATTTTATCGGACAGGATACCTAACACCAGGCGACCGCTAAGGTTAGCGATTGAGATAACCGTTACCGCATTAGCCGCCGTGGCGACATCCAGATGGACCATCCCCTGCGCGATATCTTTCGCCACGCCAATCACATACAGACCGCTCATGCAGGCCGTCAGGAACATCACCGCCAGCATCCAGTACTGCGGTTTACGCATCGATTCGGCGAGAGTAAAGTCGTTTTCCACGACGCCGTTGGCCGCGGTGGTCGCCGTATGATTTGGCGCATCTTTCATCAGGGTCGCGCCAAAGACGATCATCACCAGCACGATAGCGCCCCAGATGACGAAGGTTTTTTCCAGACCGACGGTGGCCAGCAGATGAGTATCAATGAATTTGAACCCCAGGCTGCCGAGACCATAGGAACCGATGGAGAAGGCGGAAATCAGCCCTTTGCGTTCCGGGAACCACTTCACGCAGTTCGACAGGGTCAGCAGATAACCGGCGCCGTCCGCCAGCCCCACCAGCACGCCCGCGCTCAGCCACAGCATCATCAGGCTGTTGGAGTGCGCGGTCAGGAAGAAGCCCAGTCCGAGCAGGATCCCGGAGGCCATGGTGACGCGCTTCACGCCGAAACGCTCCTGCAGCTTGCCGGCGACCGACGAGGAGAGCGCCAGCCCGAGGCTCAGCAGGCCAAAGGAGAAGGCGACCTGGCTGACCGGTTCGCCCAGTTTGTCAGACAGTGAACTGTTAAACAGGCTCCAGGTATAAACCGAACCGAGAGCGAATTGGGTGATGATGGTGCCGATAAGCGTAAGCCAGCGGGTCGATTGACGGTTTGCAGCGTTCATAGCAGTTGTCCTGATAAATTAACTGCCGCCACAATAGCGAAGGCCCCTCATCCAGTGGGGGAAAAAGGCATGAACTGCCATCAGCAGGGAATGAAATGCATTAATGGCGGAATGAATGGCATTGCATGACATTCATTCCGCGAATATCAGCAAAAAAGTTAGTGTGCGCTATCTCACAGAAATGCGCCATTACTGAGATTTAACAATAACCGCATCGTTTCAAACGCGTAACAATCCCCGCTCAAAAGTTGGCGCTGACCCCCATCAGATAGAGCGTATTTTCCCCCGACGGGACATTATCCGCCTGCGACAGGGTGGCCCATGCCGCCACATGCGATCCCAGCGGCATATCGGCGCCCAGGGTGACATCACTCCAGCCGCCCTCTCTGGCGCGAGTGGTCGGCGACCAGGCATCGCTGGCGAGCGACTGGTTATAGCTCACCTGAGCCCAGGGGTGCACGCCCCACAGCGACTGATAATCCATACGCCAGCCGAGCGTGTTGACATATCCCGTCTCGCCAACGCTTTTCGTCGCCGGCGCGCTGTAGTCGCTGCGCAGACTGGCCACCGGCCCGGAGGTCATGCCGTTTGCCAGCAGATAATTCCAGCCGACGCTCATCCCCCGGCTGCTGTCCGGCGGCGCCAGCCCCTGGTTTAACGCCAGTCCGCCCGGCGTTTCAGACGACTTCATCCGCTCGGCGAGGATATCTTCATAGCGTGGTTGGTGATCGCTATCCCATGTATAACGTTCCGACGTATTACTTTTTGTATCGATAGCGATATATTCCTGTTGCCAGGCATTCGCTCCAGAGACACACGATACCCAGACGGATACGCACACCGGGAACAAGAACCCCCGGAGGCCATTGCATTTCTTTATTATCATTAATGCGACTCCAGAAAAGAGCCGAATCGGCATTATTGCTGTGTTTTTTTGGGGATACGATTTCCCTGTATTAACTATTATCTTTATCTTTCAGTCGTCAAGCCGGGGCGTCCACTTTTTTAGCGCAGAGGGAGAAATAGCTATGCAGCGTTGCGGATGGGTGAGTCAGGATCCGTTATATATCGAGTATCACGATACCGAATGGGGTGTCGCGCAAAAAGCGTCCCAGCGGCTGTTTGAAATGATCTGCCTTGAAGGCCAGCAAGCCGGGTTGTCGTGGATCACGGTGTTAAAAAAACGGCAGAACTATCGCCAGGCTTTTCACCAGTTCGATCCGGTGCGCGTGGCGGCGATGGGGGACGATGATGTCGAGCGGCTGCTGCAGGATGCCGGGATTATCCGCCATCGGGGAAAAATCCAGGCCATTATCGGCAACGCCCGGGCGTATCTGGCGATGGAGGAAAATGGCGAGTCGTTCACTGATTTTGTCTGGTCTTTCGTCGACAATGCGCCGCAGGTCACCCGCGCGGCGACGCTGGCGGAGATCCCGACCACGACGCCGGCCTCTGATGCGCTGTCTAAAGCGTTGAAAAAACGCGGCTTTAAGTTTGTCGGTTCGACGATCTGTTACTCTTTTATGCAGGCCTGCGGGCTGGTCAACGACCATGTCACCGGCTGCTTCTGTCACCCGGGAGGTCAGGATGATCCGCAAGTGGGTCGCTAAAGATAATACACCGCTGCTGGCCCTGTGGCTGGATAGTACGATCCATGCCCATCCCTTTATCAGCGAAAGCTACTGGCGCGACAGCGTCGCGGTGGTACGGGACGTCTATCTTCCCGCCGCCAGCACCTGGGTCTGGGAGCGCGACGGAGAGCTAAAAGGCTTTGTCAGCGTGCTGGAGTCCCGCTTCGTCGGCGCGCTGTTCGTCGCGCCGGACGCCATCCGCCAGGGCATTGGCCGGGCGCTGCTGGATGAAGTCAAGCAGCACTACGCCTGGCTTAGCCTTGAGGTTTATCAGAAAAACGAATCAGCGGTCAGTTTCTACCATGCGCAAGGCTTCCGCATTGAAGATTGCGCATGGCAGGACGATACTCAGCACCCCACCTGGATTATGCGCTGGCCGGCGGATCAAATGCTGTAAGCGGCAGCGCCGGGCCGGTATATTTCTCCAGCCACGCCAGGGCGGTGTTCCCGGCACAGCCGTTGCCCAGCCGGGATGTCGGGATATCTTTGGTTAAGACGTTCACCGCCCCGTTTTTGCAGATGCCCGCCACCGGATCCAGGTCGGGCCACGCCCCTTCATGCAGGCATATCACCCCCGGGCGGATCCCCTCCGTCACCACCGCGCCGGCCAGCACCTGACCGCGGGCGTTCCACACCCGCACCAGATCGCCATCGGCAATCCCCCGCGCCCGGGCATCCTGCGGATGAATAGTCAACGGTTCGCGTCCGGCGACGGCATAGCGTTCGCGCAGCGCGGAGTAGTTCAGTTGACTGTGCAGACGGTGTGCCGGATGGGCCGACAGCAGCTGCAGCTGCCCCGCCTCGGCGTTGCCATGCCACTCGTCGGGCTCCAGCCACATCGGGTGCGGCGGGCAGTCGGCGTAGCCAAAGGCGGCGATGGTCGGCGAGTGGATCTCAATTTTACCGCTCGCCGTTTTCAGCGGGTTGGCCAGGGGATCGTCGCGGAAGGCGGCGAAGCGGATGAAACGGGCATTCTCCGGCGCCTCCGGCATCTCAATCAGCTGGTTAGCCTGCCAGAATTCGGCAAACGGCGGCAGCGTCACCTGCTGCTGGGCGCCGCGCCGGGCGGCCATCTGATAGAAGGTCTCCAGCCACTGCAGATCGCTCTTCCCTTCGGTAAAGCGCTCGCGGCCGCCCGCCTCCCAACGTTCGCTGAGGTCGGCAAAGACCGCGAAATCATCGCGCGCTTCACCCCGCGGGGCGACCACCTGCTTCATCGGCACCAGATGCTGATTGCTGTAGTCCCCGGTCATCGTCAGATCGTTGCGCTCAAACGAGGTGGTCGCCGGCAGAACGATATCGGCATGACGCGCGGCGGCGGTCCAGAAGCATTCGGAGATGACGATAAGCTCTGGTTTCTGCCAGGCCTGAATCAGGCGATTGGTATCCTGGTGATGAGTAAAGTTGGCGCCGCCGGCCCACCAGATAAAGCGAATATCGGGGAAGCGCCGCGCCATGCCGTTGTGCTGATACTCCGCACCCGGTTTCTCCAGCGCCTCGACAATCCGCGCGACCGGGATCTTCTCCACGGCGTCCACGCCACTGGCCACGCTCCCCTGCATCGAGCCCAGCACCGCCGCGCGGCGGGTCGGGTTGCCGCCGTTGGCGAAATGGTAGGAAAGCCCAAACCCGCCCCCCGGGGTGCCAATCTGCCCCAGCATCGCGGCCAGGGTGACCAACATCCAGTGTTTCTGCTCGCCATACTGCTGGCGCTGCATGCCCCAGCCAGACATCAGCATGGTGGTGTTTTCGTGGAAAAGTTTCGCCAGTTCGCGGATCTTATCAGCTGAGACGCCGCAAATAGCCGCCGCCCAGTCGGCGGTTTTCGCCACGCCGTCGCTTTCGCCGGTCAGATAGCGGGCAAAAATCTCGTAGCCGCTGGCGCAGCGGGCAAGAAACTCGTCGTCCTGCCAGCCATTCTCCACCAGCGTATGGGCGATACCCAGCATCAACGCGACGTCGGTGCCCATATGCGGCGCGATCCACTCCATCGAATCGCCAAAGAAATCGACCGTTTCCGATCGCATCGGATCGATGCAGATCAAGCGTTTACCGCTCTGACGCAGCCGGTCGAACCACGGGATACCCTGCTCGTCGGAGGCGTTCCAGGCAATTTTCAGCGTGTTCAGCGGGTTGGCGCTCCACAGCACCACTACCTCGCTGTGCTCCAGCACCAGCGGCCAGCTGGTCTGCTGCTGATACACCTCATTGCCGCCCACGACGTAAGGCATGATCGCCTGCGCCGCGCCGGTGGAGTAATCCCCGAGATGGCCGGTGTAGCCGCCCGCCAGGCTCATATAGCGCTGCAGCAGGGTGGCCGCCTTATGCAGGACGCCGTTAGAACGCCAGCCGTAGGAGCCGGCAAAAATGGAGGCCGGTCCGTAGCTTTCGCGGATCCGACGATGCTGGGCATCGATCAGATCCAGCGCCTGCTCCCAGCTCACCCGCACAAATTCATCCTGACCGCGGACCCCCTGGGGCTTGTCCGGAGAGGCGAGAAAGCCTTTGCGCACCATCGGGTAGCGCACGCGGGTTTTGCTGTGCACCTGGTCGCGCACCGCCGTTTGCAGCGAATTGGCAAACGGCGTCGCCAGCGCGCCGCGGGAGGAGAGGACGTTTTCCCCGTCCGTTTCCACCAGCATCGGTCCCCAGTGGGCGGCGGTTAAAATGGTTTTGGTTGCAGATGAGGTTGGCAAAGGCGGCTCCTGGTCAGCGAAGGCAGGTGTGGTGACGGCGCGAATCGGCGCCGTTCAATGTTATTTACAAAATGAGATGGTATGCGGGGAATTTTCTACGTATTCGCGCGTCATAATCAACCGTCACGTTCGCTGTGGCAAAGAATAAAAAGGATTAAGGACATTAAATGAAAAAACGCGTACTTATGATTGCGGCTCTGGTCAGCGGCACCCTGGCCGTTTCCGGCTGCACCACCAACCCCTATACCGGTGAGCGTGAAGCAGGCAAATCCGGTATTGGCGCAGGTATTGGCTCCTTAGTGGGCGCTGGCGTCGGCGCGCTTTCCTCCTCCAAACACGACCGCGGCAAAGGCGCGCTGATTGGCGCAGCGGCAGGCGCGGCGCTGGGCGGCGGCATTGGCTACTACATGGACGTGCAGGAAGCGAAGCTGCGCGACAAAATGCAGGGAACCGGGGTCAGCGTGACGCGAAATGGTGACAACATCGTGCTGAACATGCCGAATAACGTCACTTTCGACAGCAACAGCGCCAACCTGAAACCGGCCGGCGCCAACACCCTGACCGGCGTGGCCATGGTGCTGAAAGAGTATGAGAAAACCGCCGTTAACGTCGTCGGCTACACCGACAGCACCGGCAGTAAGGACCTGAATATGCGTCTGTCGCAGCAGCGTGCTGACAGCGTCGCCAGCGCGCTGATCACCCAGGGCGTGGCGGCCAACCGCATTCGCACCACCGGCATGGGCCCGGCGAACCCCATCGCCAGCAACAGCACGGCGGAAGGCAAGGCGCAGAACCGTCGCGTGGAAATCACCCTCAGCCCGCTGCAATAAGCGCATCCTCATGTTGCCCGGCCGCGCCTCTGCCGGGCAAAATGCTTGATATCGCTATTTTTCGCGCTAAGGTGTTGGCAGATTTTCAGCAAAGGAAGCCACCATGGCGAAAGCGGCGCGTGCAACCATTAGCGATGTGGCGAAAGCCGCAAAGACCGGCAAAACCAGCATTTCACGGTATCTTAACGGCGAGAAGCATCTGCTTTCCGACGATCTGTTATCACGTATTGAACAAGCCATTGCCGAACTCGACTACCGCCCCAGCCTGATGGCCCGCGGCCTCAAGCACGGCCGAACCCGCCTCATCGGCCTGATCATCGCCGATATCACCAACCCCTATTCGGTCAACGTCATGAGCGGCATTGAAGCGGCTTGCCGGGAAAAGGGCTTCACTCTGCTGGTGTGTAACACCAATAACGAGCTGGATCAGGAGCTGCACTACCTCGACCTGCTGCGCAGCTACCAGGTGGAAGGCATCGTCGTCAACGCGGTCGGCATGCGGGAGGATGGCCTGAACCGGCTGCAGCAGTCGGCCCTGCCGATGGTGCTGATTGACCGTAAAATCCCCGATTTCGCCTGCGATGTGGTCGGGCTTGATAACGCCCAGGCCGCCACCACCGCCACCGAACACCTGGTGGAGAAAGGCTTTGAGGCCATCCTGTTTCTTAGCGAACCGCTGGGGTCGGTCAATACCCGCCGCGAGCGCCTGAG
This sequence comes from Klebsiella sp. C239, assembly GCF_048822715.1. Lineage (NCBI taxonomy): Bacteria > Pseudomonadati > Pseudomonadota > Gammaproteobacteria > Enterobacterales > Enterobacteriaceae > Klebsiella > Klebsiella sp. C239. The sequence goes on from NZ_JBMEZK010000006.1 coordinate 236,860, forward strand.
CGCCTTCCGCGCCACGCTCACCCGCCACCACGGCGTGGTGGCCGAAAACGCCGAAGTGCAGCTCAACGACGGCGCGATGATGGACAACGTCCTGCGCCAGTTCCACGCCCGCCACCGCGGGATGCGCAAAGCGGTGATCTCCGCCAACGGCGCGCTGACGCTGCAGGTAGCCCGCGCCCTGAAGCGCGTCGGCCTGATCTGGGGCAGCGATATCGGCCTGCTGGGCTTCGACGAACTGGAGTGGGCGGAGCTGGCTGGCGTCGGCATCACCACCCTCAAACAGCCGACGTGGCAGATCGGCTACGCGGCGGTGGAACAGGTGATTCGGCGCATTGCTGGCAGTAACGACCCCATCTGCGAGCGGGTCTTCTCCGGCGAGCTTATCGTCCGCGGATCAACTTCCCGTTAACGATCCTTCGTGATGCCGATCATAAATTAAACATCTCGCCCTTTCTTATGGAACCGATACCATCTAGCGTAATAAGGAGATTAAGCAACAAACGCCGGGAGTAAGAGCGCGATGGCCAGAAAAATTATTGTCGTTACCGCTGCGTATGGTAATGACCATGTTAAATCCTTAGGCGGCCAGGCCGCCGTCCTGCCGTTTATCGCCGACGCCGGCGCGGACGGCGTCGAAATCCGCCGCGAGCTGTTCAGCGCCGAAGAGCTCAACGCCCTGCCGACGCTGGCCGCCACCATTGAGCGCCACGGCCTGCTGGCCTGCTACTCCGCGCCCCAGGCGCTGTTCGCCGACAACGGCGAGCTTAACCCGCATCTCCCGACGCTGCTCGCGGAAGCGCAGACTCTTAACGCCCTGTGGCTGAAGCTCTCCCTTGGCCATTTCCGCCACAACCAGCAGCTCGACGAACTGCGCGATATCCTCAGCGACAGCGGCATGGCGCTGGTGGTGGAGAATGACCAGACCGACTGCGGCCAGCTGGCGCCGATGCAGCGCTTCAAAGCCGCCTGTCGGGTCCATCAGCTGCCGATCACCTTAACGTTTGATATGGGCAACTGGCTGTGGGTCGGCGATTCGCCGGAAGAGGCCGCCCGCCATCTTGCGCCGGCGGTCAGCTATATTCATGTAAAAGCGGCGGAGCCTCATCAGGAGAAATTCCGCGCTGTGCCGCCGGATCAGGCCGCCGACCGCTGGCTGGCCCTGCTCGATAATCTTCCCGCCGACGCGCCGCGTGGAATCGAGTTTCCGCTGACTGGCCATGACCTGACGGCCGTGACCCGCCGCTACGTCAACCTGTTACGCGAGGAATAAGCCGTGGAAAATTTAGATGTCATCACCATCGGCGAAGCTATGGCCATGTTTGTCGCCACCGAAACCGGCGATCTGGCCGAGGTGGAGCATTTTATGAAACGTGTCGCCGGCGCTGAGCTGAACGTCGCCACCGGCCTGGCGCGCCTGGGTCTGAAGGTCGGCTGGGTCAGCCGCGTCGGCAACGACAGCTTTGGCCGCTTCGTACTGCAATCGCTGGCGAAAGAGGGGATCGATAGCCACGCTGTCGCCATCGACAACCGCTTCGCTACCGGTTTCCAGATGAAATCGAAAGTCGAAAATGGAACCGATCCCATTGTGGAATATTTCCGTAAAGGTTCTGCCGCCAGCCATCTGTCGCCGGACGATTTTCGCGCCGACTACTTCACCAGCGCCCGTCATCTGCACCTGAGCGGCGTGGCCGCCGCGCTCTCTGAAAGCTCATATGCGCTGCTGGAGCATGCGGCGAAGGTCATGAAAGCCGAGGGCAAAACCCTCTCTTTCGACCCCAATCTGCGGCCGGTGCTGTGGAAAAGCGAAGCCGAGATGGTGGAGAAACTCAACCGTCTCGCCTTCCAGGCTGACTGGGTTTTGCCAGGCTTAAAAGAGGGCGTCATCCTCACCGGCCAGCAGACCCCGGAGGGGATCGCCGATTTCTATCTCTCGCGCGGCGTCAAGGCGGTGGTCATTAAAACCGGCTGCGACGGCGCCTGGTTCAAGAGCGCCAGCGGCGAACAGGGAACGGTTGATGCCATTAAAGTCGAAAACGTCGTCGATACCGTCGGCGCCGGCGACGGCTTTGCCGTCGGGGTGATTAGCGCCCTGCTGGAAGGCAAAACCCTGCTTCAGGCGGTGAACCGCGGCAATAAAATCGGTTCGCTGGCCATTCAGGTCCAGGGCGACAGCGAGGGGCTGCCCACCCGCGACGCGCTGGGCGAATAACATTTATACGCAACAATAACAGCCGTCCTGTACCCTACCTGCAGCGCGGCACAGCAGCGTCCGTTTCGACGGACGTATGTCACCTCATTGACAGAGGCAAGCCTATGAATAGCTCAACAAATGCAACGAAACGCTGGTGGTACATCATGCCTATCGTGTTTATCACGTATAGCCTGGCGTACCTCGACCGCGCCAACTTCAGCTTCGCCTCCGCGGCAGGCATTACCGAAGACCTGGGCATCACCAAGGGGATCTCCTCCCTGCTGGGGGCCCTGTTCTTCCTCGGCTACTTCTTCTTCCAGATCCCCGGCGCTATCTATGCGGAGCGCCGCAGCGTTCGCAAACTGATCTTTATCTGCCTGATCCTGTGGGGCGGCTGCGCCTCCCTGACCGGGATTGTGCATAATATCCCGGCGCTGGCGGCCATTCGCTTTATCCTCGGCGTCGTCGAAGCGGCGGTGATGCCGGCGATGCTGATCTATATCAGCAACTGGTTCACCAAATCCGAGCGCTCGCGGGCCAATACCTTCCTGATCCTCGGCAACCCGGTGACGGTCCTGTGGATGTCGGTGGTCTCCGGCTACCTGATTCAGGCCTTCGGCTGGCGGGAAATGTTCATCATCGAAGGGGTGCCGGCGGTGATCTGGGCCTTCTGCTGGTGGGTGCTGGTGAAAGATAAACCGTCGCAGGTATCCTGGCTGGCGGAGAGTGAAAAAGCCGCGCTGCAGGAACAACTGGATCGTGAACAGCAGGGCATCAAAGCGGTGCGTAACTATGGCGAGGCCTTCCGCTCCCGCAACGTGATCCTGCTCTGCGCTCAGTACTTTGCCTGGAGCATCGGCGTGTACGGTTTTGTACTGTGGCTGCCGTCGATTATCCGCAGCGGCGGCGAAAATATGGGGATGGTGGAAGTGGGCTGGCTCTCTTCGGTTCCGTACCTGGCGGCGACTATCGCCATGATCGTGGTCTCCTGGGCCTCCGATAAAATGCAGAACCGTAAACTGTTCGTCTGGCCGCTGCTGCTGATTGGCGGACTGGCCTTCATCGGCTCCTGGGCGGTCGGCGCCAACCACTTCTGGGTCTCTTACACCCTGCTGGTGGTGGCTGGTGCGGCAATGTATGCGCCTTACGGCCCCTTCTTCGCCATTATTCCGGAAATGCTGCCACGCAACGTCGCCGGTGGCGCGATGGCGCTGATCAACAGCATGGGCGCCCTGGGCTCCTTCTGCGGCTCGTGGTTTGTCGGCTACCTGAACGGCGCCACCGGCAGCCCCGCAGCTTCCTATATTTTTATGGGGGTGGCGCTTTTCGCCTCAGTATGGCTGACTTTGATTGTTAAGCCTGCTAATAATCAAAACCTTCCACTTGGCGCTCATCACGCCTGAACGACTCACACTACGGAGATTCGCATGAAGCCGTCTGTCATTCTCTATAAAACGCTTCCCGACGACCTGCTACAGCGTCTGGAGGAGCACTTTTCCGTCACTCAGGTGAAAAACCTGCGGCCGGAGACCGTTTCGCAGCACGCTGAGGCCTTCGCCCAGGCTGAGGGCCTGCTGGGCTCCAGCGAAAAGGTTGACGCCGCGCTGCTGGAGAAGATGCCGAAGCTGCGTGCGACCTCCACCGTGTCCGTTGGCTATGACAACTTCGACGTCGAGGCGCTGAACGCCCGCCGGGTGCTGCTGATGCATACCCCGACCGTGCTGACCGAGACCGTCGCCGACACGATCATGGCGCTGGTGCTGAGCACCGCCCGCCGGGTGGTGGAAGTGGCGGAGCGCGTCAAAGCGGGCGAGTGGACGAAGAGCATTGGGCCAGACTGGTTCGGCACCGACGTACACCATAAAACCTTAGGTATCGTCGGCATGGGCCGCATCGGCATGGCGCTGGCGCAGCGCGCCCACTTCGGGTTCGGCATGCCGATCCTGTACAACGCGCGCCGCCAGCATCCGCAGGCAGAAGAGCGCTTCAACGCCCGCTATTGCGATCTCGATACCCTGCTGCAGGAAGCCGATTTTGTCTGCCTGATCCTGCCCCTGAGCGAAGAGACCCACCATCTGTTCGGTCAGGCGCAGTTCGCCAAAATGAAATCTTCCGCCATCTTTATTAACGCCGGGCGCGGCCCGGTGGTCGATGAGCAGGCGCTGATCGCCGCCCTGCAGGCGGGGGAGATTCATGCTGCCGGCCTTGATGTCTTCGAGCACGAGCCGCTGGCTAAAGATTCGCCGCTGCTGAGCCTGCCGAACGTCGTCGCGCTGCCGCATATCGGCTCCGCCACCCATGAGACGCGCTACAACATGGCGGCCTGCGCGGTGGATAACCTGATCGATGCCCTGAACGGCAAGGTCGAGAAAAACTGCGTCAATCCGCAGGTAAAATAAGCCATAAAAAAACCCGGGTAGCGGCGGCCATCGCCCTCCCCGGGTTCTTTTTGCATTCTGTCCGTTATCCAGCCCGTTCGCCGCAGCTCACGTCAGCCAGACGGGGCATTAGCGGGTGGCGTTCACCGCCGCCGTCCATGCCTGATTAAACGCCTGATGCTGCGCCGCCAGCGGCCCAATCAGCGCATTATACTGGCTGGCCTGCTGCGAGGTCGGGAACTGAATGCCGTTGGCCACAAAGCTCACCTGGGTCCCCTGCTGAGCGACAAAATCCCCCACCTGAACCAGCTGCTGGGTAAAGATCTGCGCGGCCGGGATCAGCGGCTGCAGCGCGTCGGCTGGCGCGGTGACGACCTTGGCGTATACCTGATCGAAGACCGGCTTGAGATCGTCAGCCTGCTTCAGAGCGCCATGCGCGGCATCAGCCTGCATTTTGGCATTCTGCAGCTGCTGGCTGAGCACGCCCAGCGCGCCGTTCGCCTGACGCAGCGGCTCGCGCTGGGTCATATAGTCCTGCGGAACGCGGATCGCATTGACGCTATCCACCACCGGGCGCAGACCTGCGTCCATCGCCTGGCTCACCTGCTGCGAGTAGCCGTAGATCACCGCGTAGTCAGAGACAAACGGCCCAAACTGTTTTTTCTGATCGGCGGTCAGCGTCGGCAGTCGTTCACCGCTACGCATCGCCGTATTCTGCAGGAAGTCGATAAACGCTTTGCGCTGATCGCCCTCTTTATCAAAACACCCACTCAGGCTAACCACCATTAATAAGGCCGCCATAGCCGCAAACCAGCGAGAGCAGGACTTTCCTGTCGCCATTTTTTTACTCCTTTCAGCCAAAAAAAGCGCACAAAGACACACACGTGCCAGACGCTGACAAGGATAGTCCAGCTCGGCCTCGCAGGATACCCTTTACTGCTAATCTTACGCAGGAAAAACGCCATTCCATACGCCGCTATCACCGCCTGGCGCGTCTGTTATGCGCATCACAAATATGCGCTTTAAATCAGGCCGACGCATATCACGTAACTTATTGATATTCTTTAAACAAAAAATCCATCAACCGGCGCCTAGCCCGGAAGCGGACGATAATCGCACGCTTTGGCGCGCGCCCGGATTGCCTGGTCAGCGCTTCAATGATTTGATGAATGAGCGATTAACGGCGATGCGTTCGATTATCGCACAAATCAAACTCAATGACGCGAAGGCGACGATAATAACAAACCTCTGTCCCTCGCTCAGTCTGCCAGGAAAGCCGTATGACTAAGACAACCATCGACATTCAGGCCTTTATCAACGAGCACCCCTTCACCCGCTACCAGTGGATGATCCTCGCGCTCTGCTTCGTCACCGTCGCGATGGACGGGTTCGACACCGCGATCATCGGATTCATCGCCTCCGACCTGGTCCAGGAGTGGGGCGTGGAAAAATCCGCCCTCGGCCCGGTGATGAGCGCCGCGCTGGTGGGCCTGGCCGTCGGCGCGTTAACCGCGGGACCGCTGGCTGATCGTATCGGCCGCAAGAAAGTGCTGATTATGTCGATCGTGGTGTTCGGCGGATTCAGCCTGCTCACCGCCTTTGCCACCAGCCTTAACCAGCTGACGCTGCTGCGCTTTCTGACCGGCCTGGGCCTTGGCGCAGCGATGCCCAATGCCGCCACGTTAATGAGCGAATATGCGCCGGAGCGCCGTCGGGCGCTGCTGGTGAACCTGATGTTCGTCGGCTTTCCGATGGGATCGTCGCTGGGCGGCTTTTTATCCGCCTGGATGATCCCGCACTATGGCTGGCAGAGCGTGCTGGTGCTGGGCGGCGTGATGCCTCTCCTGCTGGCGGTGGCTTTAATTTTCCTGCTGCCGGAGTCCGCCCGCTATCTGGTGGTGAAGCGTCAGCCGGCGCAGCGCATTGCCGCCATCCTGCGGCGTATCGCGCCGCTGCCGGAGGCGGTGGAATTTGAGCTGCGCGAAGCAGGCCAGGTGAAAGAGAAGTCGGCTATCGGCGTCATTTTCTCCCCGCGCTACGCAGTGGGTACCGTGATGCTGTGCCTGACCTACTTCATGGGTCTACTGATCTTCTATCTCCTGACCAGCTGGCTGCCGCTGCTGATCCGTGAAACCGGCGCATCAATGAGTCAGGCCTCAATCATCACCGCTCTGTTCCCGCTCGGCGGCGGAATTGGCGTGCTGATCCTCGGCGCCCTGATGGACAAGATCAACCCCAATAAGGTAGTGGCCGTCGGCTGGCTGCTGACCGGCGTTTTCGTCTGTCTGGTCGGCTTCTCCACCAGCAGCCTGGCGCTGATGGGAGTGATGGTGTTTATCGCCGGCAGTATTATGAACGGCGCGCAGTCGTCGATGCCGGCGCTGGCGGCAGGCTTCTACCCGACGCAAGGGCGCGCCACCGGCGTCGCCTGGATGCTGGGTATCGGCCGCTTCGGCGGGATCCTCGGTGCGTTCAGCGGCGCCTTCCTGATGCAGGCCCAGCTCTCTTTTGAGACCATTTTCACTCTGCTGGCCATCCCGGCGTTCCTGTCAGCCATCGCGCTGCTGATTAAATACCGGGTCAGTAAATCAGCGCCCGTGGCGACAGAGGACGCGAGAGGTCTGCAGAAAGCCTGATCGATAAGCCGGCGGCCCGCGCCGGCTTTGCCGCTTTTTTCTTATCCGTTTACAAAAATTTTCGAAGCCACGCCATCGCGTTAGTAATCATTCTCTTAGGCCCCGTTGCCGTTTGGCTGACGGGGCCGATTCGATAACCTGCTGGCAAATAATCACGGACGTTACCATCCTTTACGCCTTTTTCTGACTATTCTTAAAGAGCTTTAGAAAAATCTCTTCCGCTGTGTGATAAAAGGAGTTCTCAATGGAATATAAAGATCCCGTGTTTGAACTGCTGAGCAGCCTGGAACACATCGTTTTTAAGGACGATAATCAGACACTTACCTCAAACCGTAAGTCCACTGTGTTTAGTGAATTTGAACAGCTGCGTAAAGGCACTGGACTTAAGATTGACGACTTCGCCAACGCCATGGGCGTGAGCGTCGCCATGGTAAGAGAGTGGGAGTCGAGACGGGTAAGACCGTCCCCCACAGAGCTGAAATTAATGCGCCTGATTCAGGCCAATCCGCAGCTTTCAAGACAGTTACTCGATTAATCCAGCGCGCAGCGGCAAGGGCCAGTAAGGGAGCTTTTGCCGCTGCGCCGTAAAAAAAAAAGTTTGCTATCAGGTGCTGAACGTGCGTTAATGCTCGCAGGTTTGATGTACAGACCACAGAGCAGTCGAATAGAGCAGTCCTTCTAAGGTTATCCAAAGATACCCCCGTAGTGAACTTTCCCTTTATCGCTTTAAATCTGTAGTCCAGACCGCTACGCCGCAAGGCTCACTTATTTTTTTAAAGGTAATTCACTATGTCCGGTAAAATGACTGGTATCGTAAAATGGTTCAACGCTGACAAAGGCTTCGGCTTCATCACTCCTGACGATGGCTCTAAAGACGTGTTCGTACACTTCTCTGCTATCCAGAACGATGGCTACAAATCCCTGGATGAAGGTCAGAAAGTCTCCTTCACCATCGAAAGCGGCGCTAAAGGCCCGGCAGCTGGCAACGTAACTTCTCTGTAAGTTCAAGCCGCTAAGAATCGAGAATCCCTGCCTGATGGCGGGGATTTTTTTTATCTGTCGCCAGCCGCCGCCAGCATACGATGGCGGCTGCCGGGCATTCAGAGTCGGGTATAGTGCCAGCCCGTTTCCCCCCACGTCAGGCTGTGGGTGAGTTTCAACCCCTGCAGAAACGCCTCGTCATGCGACACCACCACCAACGCGCCGGGAAACGTCGCCAGCGCACACTCAATGGCCTGTGTCGACGCTAAATCGAGATGGTTGGTCGGCTCATCGAGCAACAGCAGCTGGGCAGGATCGCGTCGCCAGAGCACGCAGGCCAGGGCCGCTTTCAGGCGTTCGCCGCCGCTGAGCGCCGCCAGCGGCAGGTTGACCTTATCGGCGCCCAGCTGCAGCTGCGCCAGACGGGTCCGCAGCAGCCCCTCATCCAGCGGAGTATCTTCCAGGCTCAGATGCGTTATCACCGATAACGACAGATCCAGCTGCGTCAGATGTTGATCCAGATAAGCGGCGCTCACCGACAGCCGGACATCGCCTGAGGCGGCCTGCTCCAGCCCCAGCAGCGTTTTCAGCAAGGTAGTTTTGCCGCAGCCGTTCGGCCCTCGCAGCGCAACGCGCATCGGACCATCCATGCGCCAGTCCAGCGGCGCAGCGGGGGAATGGGCGAGCTGCAATGCTTCCACGACCAGCACCTGCTTGCCCGCCGCCACTTCGCTGCCTGGCAGGGTGAACATCACCGGCGTATCCTCTTCCACCCGCTCTCGCGCCTGCTGCACAGCGCCATTCAGACTGCTGTTCTGTTCACGATGCTGACGGCGCAGCGTTCCCGGACGCTCTTTTGCCGCGCCTTTGTACTTCACGCGTTCGAAAGAGGCGATATTCAGGGTATCAACGGTACGCAGTGTCTGCGCCGAGCGCCGCTGGGCAGCATCATGCTCTTTTTGCATTCGCGCGCGGGTGCGTCGCCGCTCGGTCGTCGCATGGTCCAGCGCCGCGCGCGCCGCCTGCTGCTCCGCCTCGCGCTGCCGCTGATATTCGTCATAGTTGCCGCCGTAGCTGCGCAGCGCCGTCGGCGTCAGCTCGATGATCCTCGGCATCCGCGCCAGCAGTTGACGATCGTGGCTGGCGATCAAAGCTCCGCCGTGCCAGTTTTCCAGTTGCTGATAGAGCCACTCTCGCCCCTCACTGTCCAGATGGTTGGTGGGCTCATCCAGCAGCAGATAATCGGCGCCCGAGACGAAGGCGCCGCACAGCAGGGCCTTCATCCGCTCGCCGCCGCTGAGTGAAAAAGCGGGACGATCGGCAGAGAACGGCGGGAGAGCGGCTTCACGGAAAGCTAAACTCAGCCGATCGGGGAGATCCCAGTGGCCATCCAATAGCTCGAAATCGTCGGCCAGTCCATGACCCTGTTCAAGGCGGTACAAGGCGTCAAAGACCGGCGCATAGCCCAGCAGCGTAGCGAGGGTGGTCTCCGGCGTAAGCGTCGGCTGCTGCGCCACCCAGGCAATGGAAGCCGCGCGCTCGATATGGCCACCGGCAGGAGAATCAAGGCCCGCCAGCAGGCGCAACAGACGCGACTTACCGACGCCGTTCCGGCCGACCAGACCGCAAAGGGACGGTTCCAGCGAGACGTTGAGAGGACCAAACAGGGTCTGCCCCGTCGCAAACTGACAGGTGACCTGATGTAAAACAAAAGCGGGGATGTGGGCGCAATGAGCCATAAGCACTCCTGAATGAAATCAATACTCCCCTACCCGCAACGTCTGCGAGGTAAGGCGTGAAGTTCATCAGTCGTGTTTGTTCATTTGTAGGGCGCGCTCCAGTGAGACGAGGGATTCGTCGGGGCATAGGATAGCCACACTCCGCTATGAATTTCAAGCCCGTTTAATTCAACAATCGTTTAAAAATAAAAAGGCCTCCTGATATCAGGAGGCAAATGATTTATTTGGTGAACAATGAAAGGGTGCATTGAGAATGCCTGACACTGCAAGCATAGTGGGGATAGATCCCCACCAGATGCTCTTACTGTTTACTATCACAGGCTAAGAATGCCACCAGCTCACTATTTCCCTGCCTGAGCTGTAATTCACATAGCGAATCACGAACCATCCAGGTCAATAATAAAACAGTGAAGCAAATCACTATTAAGCCAAACAACAGATACTTTCGCGACACTCCTCGCCTCCCGTGTTGATTTTCAACAAGTAAGAGGCTACGCTTATGGTGTTCATGCATTAGGGGAGCCTCACTTTGATGACTATCAGGTGGGGCTTTTCTCTGTCTGTCTCCCGCTGAATACCTGAGACACACAGTCTCAAGCACCCGCCGCCATTCTAGCGTAAATAACTTGCAGAATTATGTTTATATATTCTTAAAATATTTTTTATTGATCAATGTAAATAATTAAAATATCAACGCCTGAATTATTAGCGGTTCGACTACTTATATTTCAGGTATAAAAAAACCTGCCCTGAGGCAGGTTTTTTTATTACCGATACGCTTACTGCAGCAGAGAAATATCCGCCACCTGCAGGAACAGTTCACGCAGTTTGGACAGCAGCGTCAGACGGTTGATGCGGACATCTTTGTCTTCGGCGTTGACCATCACGTTTTCGAAGAACTCATCCACCGGCTCGCGCAGGGCGGCCAGCTCAATCAGCGCATCCTGATAGCGGCCTGCGGCGAAGTACGGCTGCAGCTTGTCGCGCAGCACCACCAGATTGCCCGCCAGCTTAATTTCCGCCGCTTCTTTCAGCACGGAAGCGTGAACGATGTCGTTCAGCGTCTCGTCGGATTTCGCGAGGATGTTGGAGACACGTTTGTTCGCCGCCGCCAGCGCGGAGGACTCTTCCAGGGTACGGAAGTGCGATACGGCTTTCATGCGCGCATCGAAATCCGCCGGGCGGGTTGGACGACGCGCCAGTACCGCCTGGATAGTGTCGACGCCGTAGCCTTCGTCCTGATACCAGGCGCGGAAGCGGCCCAGCATAAAGTCGATCACGTCATCAACCACGTTGGCGTTGGTCAGCTTCTCACCGTACAGACGCACCGCTTCTTCGGTCAGCGTTTGCAGATCGAGGTTCAGGTTCTTCTCGACGATGATACGCAGGACGCCCAGCGCGGCGCGGCGCAGCGCAAACGGGTCTTTATCGCCTTTCGGGTGCTGGCCGATACCGAAGATACCCGCCAGGGTGTCCATCTTATCGGCAATCGCCACCGCGCAGGCCACCGGGTTAGACGGCAGCGCGTCGCCGGCAAAGCGCGGCTGATACTGTTCGTTCAGCGCCACGGCCACATCTTCCGCTTCGCCATCGTGGCGCGCGTAGTGCATCCCCATCACGCCCTGGGTGTCGGTGAACTCGAAGACCATGTTGGTCATCAGGTCGCACTTGGACAGCAGGCCCGCGCGGGTCGCGTGGTTCACGTCAGCGCCAATCTGCTCGGCAATCCAGCCCGCCAGCGCCTGAATGCGATCGGTCTTGTCGCGCAGCGTACCCAGCTGCTGCTGGAACAGCACGGTTTCCAGACGCGGCAGGTTGTCTTCCAGACGTTTTTTACGGTCGGTGTTGAAGAAGAACTCGGCGTCGGCCAGACGCGGACGGACCACCTTCTCGTTACCGGAGATGATCTGCTGCGGATCTTTCGACTCGATGTTGGCGACGAAGATAAAGTTCGGCAGCAGCTTACCGGCGTTGTCGTAAACCGGGAAGTACTTCTGGTCGCCCTTCATGGTGTAAACCAGCGCTTCAGACGGCACCGCGAGGAATTTTTCTTCGAACTTCGCCGTCAGCACCACCGGCCATTCCACCAGCGAGGTGACTTCTTCCAGCAGGCTTTCGCTCAGATCGGCTTGACCGCCAATCTTACGCGCCGCCTCTTCCGCATCGGCTTTGATTTTGGCTTTACGCTGTTCGTAATCGGCGATGACTTTACCGCGCTCCAGCAGGATCTGCGGGTACTGGTCGGCATGGTCGATGGTGAATTCCGGCTCGCCCATAAAGCGATGGCCGCGGATCACGCGATCGGACGGGATACCGAGGATAGTAGCCGGGATCACCTTGTCGCCCAGCAGCAGCGTGACGGTGTGAACCGGGCGCACGAAGTGGACGTCAGACGCGCCCCAGCGCATCAGTTTCGGGATCGGCAGCTTCGCCAGCGAGCTGGCAATCATGTTCGGCAGCAGCGCTTCGGTGCTTTCGCCCTTCACATGGGCGCGATACAGCAGCCACTCGCCTTTGTCCGTAGTCAGACGTTCGGCCTGATCGACGGTAATACCGCAGCCGCGCGCCCAGCCTTCGGCCGCTTTGCTTGGCTTGCCTTCGGCATCGAACGCCTGGGCAACGGCCGGGCCGCGTTTTTCCACTTCGCGATCGGCTTGCGCCGCCGCCAGGTTGGCCACCTTCAGCGCCAGACGACGCGGGGCGGCAAACCATTCCACTTTACCGTGCGCGAGGCCGGCGTTATCCAGCTCCGCGGTCACGTTCGCAGCAAAAGATTCCGCCAGGCTGCGCAGCGCTTTTGGTGGCAGCTCTTCAGTGCCGATTTCCACCAGAAAAGTATTCTCAGACATGGCCGCCTCTTATTTATTCTTGTTGCACATCGGGAAGCCGAGCGCTTCACGGGAAGCGTAGTACGCTTCCGCCACTGCTTTCGTCAGGGTGCGAATGCGCAGGATATAGCGCTGACGCTCGGTGACGGAGATGGCTTTACGCGCATCCAGCAGGTTGAAGCTGTGAGCCGCTTTCAGAATACGCTCGTAGGCCGGCAGCGGCAGCGGGGTCTCCAGCGCCAGCAGATGCTGGGCCTCTTTCTCATACTGCTCGAAGCAGGAGAAGAGGAAATCGACGTCGGCGTATTCGAAGTTATAGGTGGACTGCTCCACTTCGTTCTGGTGGAACACGTCGCCGTAAGTGGTTTTACCCAGCGGGCCATCGCTCCAGACCAGGTCGTAGACGCTGTCGACGCCCTGGATATACATCGCCAGACGCTCCAGGCCGTAGGTGATCTCGCCGGTCACCGGCTTACACTCCAGGCCGCCCACCTGCTGGAAGTAAGTGAACTGCGTCACTTCCATGCCGTTGAGCCACACTTCCCAACCCAGACCCCAGGCCCCCAGCGTCGGGTTTTCCCAGTTGTCTTCGACGAAGCGAATGTCGTGAATGGTCGGGTCCATACCCAGCTCTTTCAGCGACCCGAGGTACAGCTCCTGGATGTTGTCCGGAGAAGGCTTAATCACCACCTGGAACTGATAGTAATGCTGTAAACGGTTCGGGTTTTCGCCATAGCGGCCATCGGTTGGACGACGGGAAGGCTGTACGTAGGCGGTCGCCATCGGCTCCGGCCCTAACGCGCGCAGGCAGGTCATCGGGTGAGAGGTGCCGGCGCCGACTTCCATGTCCAGTGGTTGAACAATGGTGCAGCCCTGACGAGCCCAGTAATCCTGTAAGGTCAGGATCAGGCCCTGGAAGGTCCTGGTATCAAACTTTTGCATATGATTTCGTGCTGGATACGTGTGGATTTAAAGGAAGGAGTCAGTATACCCGCTGGCTGCGAGATATACAGTACGAAACGGCGTAGTTTCAGGAAAACGGACGAAATTTACGCCAGGCGGGGTCGATTCAGCGCATCGAAAGATGCATAAACTGGCCGTCGGGGTCAAAGGAACAGATGAAACGTTCATTCTTGCCGGTACGACCCGACAGCTCATAGCTCGCCTGGAATTGTTCAAGATGGTTCACGTCAACTAACTGCGTTTGCGTGTTATAGCGGATAGCGGCCTGATCCTTGCAAAGCTGCGCCATATTGAGCGTAGTTTGCGGTGTAATATGCGCGCGCTGCGCCTTTTGCGCCGGCGGGGAAACGGTCTCGCTGCAGCCCGCAAGGAGCAGCGCCAGCATTATGGAAACGACACCTTTCACCACGTTCTCCTCCACCGCCTTGTCAGCAAGTTGTTATCGCAAAGATCCAGTATTACAGGTATTTTGCGAATATCATGAAACAGCGACAAGTCTGTGATCAAAAACTCAGACTAATCTCGTGCGACACCGGGGCATAAGGCGGGTCAGACCTTATATCGCCAGTAGACTTTGAGGGACTGATGCAAGAAAAGATACACTGGATCACCAACCTGCGCGGCATTGCCTGCATGATGGTGGTGATGATCCACAGTACCAGCTGGTATATCACTCATCCGCATACGATTACCCTGCTGCAATGGGATATCGCCAATCTGCTCAATTCCGCCTCCCGCGTCAGCGTGCCGCTGTTTTTTATGATCTCGGGGTATCTGTTTTTTGGGGAACGCAGCGCCCAGCCGCGCCATTTCTGGCGGATTGGCCTGTGCATTGCGTTCTATAGCGCGCTGTCTCTGCTGTATATCGCGCTGTTTACCCATATTAACGTCGGGCTGTCGTTAAAGAATTTGCTGCAGAAGCCTGTCTTCTACCACCTGTGGTTTTTCTTTGCTATCGCCGTTATCTATCTGCTCTCGCCGCTTATTCAGGTTAAATCCGTCAACGGCAAAATGCTGCTGGCGCTGATGGCGATCCTCGGCATTCTGGCCAACCCCAACATGGTTGGCGTCAAAGCCGCCGGGATTGAGTGGCTGCCGGTCAACCTCTATATCAATGGCGACACCTTTTATTACGTGCTCTACGGCGTGTTGGGCAGGGCCATTGGCACCCTGGATACCGATAAAAAATGGCTGACCCCGCTCTGCGCCGCGCTGTTCCTCGCCGCCGTGTGGGTCATCTCCCGCGGCACGCTGCATGAGCTACGCTGGCGCGGGGACTTCGGCGACACCTGGTATCTCTACTGCGGGCCGGCGGTGTTCGTTTGCGCGGTCGCCCTGCTGACGCTCGCCAAAAACTGGCTGAACGCGCGTCCCCTGCCCGGTATCGAATGTATTGCACGTCATTCTCTGGGAATTTACGGCTTCCATGCCCTGATTGTGCATGCGCTGCGCGCCAGCCATCTGGAACTGAGCCGCTGGCCGCTGCTGGATATTGTGTGGATTTTCAGCGCCGCCCTGCTCGGCAGCCTGCTGCTGTCCGGCCTGGTGCAGCGGGTTGATAGCCGGCGGCTGGTCAGTTAACGACCTGCCGCCGAGAGCGGGCCCGACTCACAGTTCAGGCCCCTCTTCCTGCACGCTGAGAGGCTCTCTTACACGGGTCGGGTCCCAGGCATCACGCACGTTTTTCTGCACCGCAACGGCGCCAAACAGGCTCAAAAAGTACGCCAGTCCATAGAACCCTTTCTCGCTGAGCAGCAGACTGGCGTTCCACAACCCGATAACCAGCAGGCCAACGGCGATGACGAAGGCCACCAGACAGGTGGTGTAGTACAGCGCGGTGGTCGGAATGGCTTCATATTTATCGCGCACCGTCTTCTGATAAGACGCTGCGGCAAACAGCCCCAGCACCAGGACAGCAAAATAATAGCCTTTTTCATTCAACTGCATATCCGCATTCCACAGGCCGACCAGATAGGTGGCGATGCCGCCGATCAGGGCAATCCAGGAGATTAAATGAAAGGCCGGAGAATACGTCGCGTGCTTGTTTTCCATTACTTTTACCTCTTACGCGCCCACGGATGGCGCTTATTCCGTTTTTTGCATCGCGCAGGCGACGCGGATCCGTTCGGGGGTTGCCGATGCGCCATATAAGCAGACAAACCATGCCGCGATATAGACGGCTTTTTCATGCCAGCCTGCCGGCACATACCAGGCGCCCACCAGCAGCAGGCCGACCGATAGCAGCAGCACCAACCGGCATAAGGCAATAAAACCGTCGTCCTGTTCCTGCCACCGTCTGGCGCGCTGATGGGCGAGGACGGCAAACATCCCCATCACCAGTACGCCGAGAAAATAACCTTTACCGCTAAACAACGGGCAGGTTCGCCAGATACCGAGCAGATAAACCAGCGATCCTGCTGCCATCATCACCCTGGCAATATTGCGTTTTGTGTTCATCTCACCTCCCTGGTCGACAGGGGCTGATTATGACCGACTCCCCCGGCGATGCCTCAGGTTACGCACGGCCAAACGGAGATTTCGGAATAAACAAATACGCTTTTTTGGATGGATGTAGCCGGGACATTCAGGGAAGTAATCCGCCCGGCGTTGCCGGACGGACTGAGGCTATGACATCAGCGGTTTCAGCTGCTGATAAATCTGGCGGAAGGTTTCCCGCTGTGACGCATAGTGGGCCACTCGGCGATCGTCCGGGCGATGCGCTTGCTCAAGCGGCAGCGGCGACAACAGCCCGGCGCGGTCGGCTTCGCCGTGCACCGCCAGCTGCGCCAGCCTGGCCGCCCCCAGCGCCGGGCCGACGTCGCCCCCGGTACGATAATCGAGCTGCTGGCCGCTGATATCCGCCAGCATTTGTCGCCAGTAAGCGCTACGCGCCCCGCCGCCGATAAGGGTGATGCTCTGCGGCTTGATGCCGCAGGCGTGAACCACGTCCATGCCGTCCGCCAGCGCATAGCCCACCCCCTCCAGCACCGCCCGCGCCAGCTCTGCCGGCCCATGCTGATGCGTCAGGCCGAAGAAGACGCCCTTGGCCTGCGGGTTGTTGTGCGGCGTGCGTTCGCCCGACAGATAGGGCAGGAACCACACCGGACCGGCGCTCTCGTCGGCTGACTGCGCCGCCGCAATCAGCGCCGGCACGCTGGCGAGACCGGTTAATTTCGCCGCCCAGTCCAGACAGGAAGCCGCGCTGAGCATCACCGACATCAGATGCCAGCGGCCCGGCAGCGCATGGCAAAAGCTATGCACTGCGCTTTCAGGCTTGCTGAGGAACCCTTCGCTGACCGCGAAATACACACCTGAAGTGCCCAGCGACAGCATCGCCTGACCGGCATCGGCCATGCCGACCCCGACCGCGCCAGCGGCGTTGTCGCCGCCGCCCCCCACCACCAGCGCCTGTGGCATATTCCACGCCTGCGCCACCTCCGGACGCAGCTGCCCGGTGACGTCGCTGCCTTCAAACAGCGCCGGCATCGCGTCCCGGCTGAGATCGCAGGCGGCGAGCATCTCATCGCTCCAGTCGCGTCGGGCGACATCCATCCACAGGGTACCGGCGGCGTCAGACATATCGCTGGCAAGCTCGCCGGTCATCCGCAGACGCAGATAATCCTTCGGCAACAGCACTTTATCGACCTGGCTGAACACCGTCGCCTCGTGGCGCTGCACCCACAAGAGCTTCGGCGCCGTAAAGCCCGGCATCATCAGGTTGCCGGTGATCTGCCGGGAAGCGCTGACTTTTTCCTCCAGCAGCTGGCACTCTTCGCCGCAGCGGCCGTCATTCCATAAAATGGCAGGACGCAGCACCTGTAGCGATTTATCCAGCAGGGTGGCGCCGTGCATCTGCCCGGCGATCCCCAGCGCCTTCACGTCGCGCAGACTATGCTGCGCGCCCAGGGCTTTCATCGCCGTGTCCGTAGCCTGCCACCACTGCTCGGGATCTTGTTCCGACCACAGCGGATGCGGACGCGAGACGGTGAGTTTTTCGGTATGCGATGCCACCACATCACCCTGCTCATTGAGCAGAATGGCTTTGACGCCCGATGTCCCCAGATCGATGCCGATATACATACTACCTCTCCTTAAACGCGCGCCACGGCTGAGCGTGGCGCGAACAGAGCATCCTGGTGGCGGTCCCGGTCACGCCGGGCGCCGCCGCATGATTACTTGTCAAACAGATAATGGTTGACCAGGTTTTCCAGTTGTTCCTGCTGACCGCTGCGATGCTGCGGCGCCAGCTGATGCTGAGCGGCGTACTGGGCAATGTCGCTGAGGGTCATCTGCCCGTTAAGGATCTGCTGCCCCAGCTCGCCGTTCCAGCCGGCGTAGCGTTTGGCCACGCGTTTATCCAGCTCACCGTCTTCGATCATCCGCGCCGCGACCTTCAGCGACAGCGCCATGGTATCCATCGCGCCGATATGGCCGTAGAACAGATCGTATTTGTCGGTGCTCTGACGGCGCACTTTCGCATCAAAATTGAGGCCGCCGGTGGTGAAGCCGCCCGCTTTGAGAATTTCATACATCACCAGCGCGTTCTCTTCGACGCTGTTCGGGAACTGGTCGGTATCCCAGCCCAGCTGCGGATCGCCGCGGTTGGCGTCGACGGAACCGAACAGCCCCAGCGCGATGGCCGTCGCGATCTCATGATGGAACGAGTGGCCGGCAAGGGTCGCATGGTTGGCTTCAATGTTCAGTTTAATCTCTTTTTCCAGACCAAACTGCTTGAGGAAGCCGTACACGGTAGAGGCATCATAATCATACTGATGCTTGGTAGGCTCCTGCGGTTTGGGCTCGATCAGCAGCGTGCCTTTAAAGCCGATTTTATGCTTATGCTCCACCACCAGCTGCATAAAGCGGCCAATCTGTTCACGCTCCTGGCGCAGGTCGGTATTCAGCAGGGTTTCATAGCCCTCGCGACCGCCCCACAGGACATAGTTTTCGCCGCCCAGCTGATGGGTGGCATTCATGGCGGTAACCACCTGGGTGGCCGCCCAGCTAAACACTTCCGGGTCCGGGTTGGTGGCCGCGCCGGCGCCGTAGCGCGGGTTGGTGAAGCAGTTTGCGGTCCCCCACAGGAGCTTGACGCCGCTCTGCTGCTGCTTCTCCGCCAGCACCTCGACCATCCGGGCGAAGTTATTGCTGTACTCCTTGAGCGAACTCCCTTCCGGCGAGACGTCAACGTCGTGGAAGCAGTAGTAAGGCACGTTGAGTTTATGGAAAAATTCGAACGCCACATCGGCTTTGCGTTTGGCCATCTCCAGGGCGTCGCCAGGCTGCTGCCATGGGCGGTCGAAGGAGCCCACGCCAAACATATCGGCGCCATTCCAGCAGAAGGTGTGCCAGTAACAGGCCGCAAAACGCAGATGATCTTCCATCCGTTTGCCCAGCACCAGTTCATCCGGGTTGTAATGACGGAAAGCCAGCGGGTTAGCGGATTTCGGGCCTTCGTAACGAACGCGATCGAGTTGATCGAAATAGGTCTGCATAGAGAACTCCATATTCAGAGATGCGGCGAATAACCAATCAGGTACCCTAAATAATTCGAGTTGCAGGAAGGCGGCAGGAGCGCGAGTCCCCGATAACCAGGGGGCGAAGCAACGAATGTCACCAACACACCTACAACTTGAAGTATGACGGGTTTAAGCCAATATAGAATTTCGCTTTCATTTTCCTCAATTACGTTATTTCACACCGCCATTGAGAGAATCCACAAACGTGCGCCAGCTCGCAAAAAATAATATCGGCGCGTTCTTCTGCCGTCCTGTCAGAGAGGTCCAGTGCAATAATAAGAGTGTGCATGAATAAAATACGATCGCCGTCATAATTTGCGCATTAAACGAAATTTCATAACTGCAAAATAAGAACCGGTAATTGCCAGCCCTGCTTTCCGCGTTAAGAATCTGTAACGTATCCGCAACCTCATGTATCAAACATTATTTTTCCGTTCGTCTTACCTACCCTTACAAAAAAGGTATCGTTATTATGAAGATAAAGAACCTTTGCCTTACGCTTTGCGCTAGCTCCCTCCTGCTCGCCAGCATGGCGGGGATGGCGAAAGAAGTGAAGATTGGCATGGCCATCGACGATCTGCGTCTGGAACGCTGGCAGAAAGACCGCGATATTTTCGTCAATAAAGCGGAATCCTTAGGCGCCAAAGTTTTTGTCCAGTCCGCCAATGGCAATGAAGAAACGCAGATGTCGCAAATTGAAAACATGATCAACCGCGGCGTCGATGTCTTGGTCATTATTCCTTATAACGGTCAGGTGCTCAGTAACGTTATTAAAGAGGCTAAGCAGGAAGGTATTAAAGTGCTGGCCTATGATCGCATGATTAATAATGCCGATATTGATTTCTATATTTCTTTCGACAATGAAAAAGTCGGCGAAATGCAGGCGCAAAGCCTGGTCGACAAAGTGCCGCAGGGTAATTATTTTCTGATGGGCGGCTCGCCGGTGGATAATAACGCCAAGCTGTTCCGCGCCGGCCAGATGAAGATCCTCAAGCCGTATGTCGATGAGGGCAAAATTAAGATTGTCGGCGATCAGTGGGTTGACGGTTGGCTGCCGGAAAACGCGCTGAAAATAATGGAAAACGCGCTGACGGCGAATAATAACAAAATCGATGCCGTGGTGGCCTCCAATGACGCAACCGCCGGCGGCGCCATCCAGGCCTTAACCGCCCAGGGGCTGGCAGGCAAAGTGGCGATCTCCGGTCAGGATGCTGACCTGGCGGGCGTGAAGCGCATTATTTCCGGTACCCAGACGATGACCGTCTATAAACCGATTACCACCCTGGCCACCAACGCCGCCGAAATCGCCGTTGAGCTGGGCAACGATAAGCAGCCGAAGTCTGACACCACGCTAAATAACGGCTTAAAAGATGTCCCTTCGCGCCTGTTAACGCCAATTGAAGTGAATAAAGAGAATATCGACGCCACGGTGATTAAAGACGGTTTCCATAAAAAGAGTGAACTGTAATGGCTGACGCCCCGCTACGGGGCGTCATTTTCATCCCGCCGGATATCACTTTTGCGGAGTCTTTATGGCCTGGCTACTCGAAATGAAGAACATCACCAAAACCTTCGGCGCCGTTAAGGCCGTGGATAATGTCAGCCTGCGCCTGAACGCTGGCGAGGTGGTCTCGTTATGCGGTGAAAATGGTTCGGGAAAATCGACGCTGATGAAGGTGCTGTGCGGTATCTATCCGCACGGAAGCTATGAGGGCGAGATTATTTTTGCCGGCGAAACGCTGCAGGCAAACCATATTCGCGATACCGAACGCAAAGGCATCGCCATTATTCATCAGGAGCTGGCGCTGGTGAAACATCTCACCGTGCTGGAGAACATTTTCCTCGGCGCCGAAATATCCCGCCACGGCCTGCTGGATTATGAAACCATGACGCTGCGCTGCCAGAAGCTGCTGGCGCAGGTCAATCTGCCCATTTCGCCCGACACCCGCGTCGGCGACCTCGGCCTCGGTCAGCAGCAGCTGGTGGAGATCGCCAAGGCGCTGAATAAACAGGTGCGCCTGCTGATCCTCGACGAACCAACCGCCTCCTTAACCGAACAAGAGACCGCGACGCTGCTGGCGATCGTTCGCGATCTGCAAAACCACGATATCGCCTGCATCTATATTTCGCACAAGCTCAATGAGGTCAAAGCGATCTCCGATACGATCTGCGTGATCCGCGATGGCCAGCATATCGGCACCCGCGACGCCAGCGGCATGAGCGAAGACGACATCATCACCATGATGGTTGGGCGGGAGCTCACCGCGCTCTATCCCAGCGAACCGCACGCCCACGGCGAGGAGATCCTGCGGGTCGAACATTTAACCGCCTGGCACCCGGTAAACCGTCATATTAAACGGGTCAATGACGTCTCGTTTTCCCTGCATCGCGGGGAGATCCTCGGCATCGCCGGGCTGGTCGGCGCCGGACGGACCGAGGCGGTGCAGTGCCTGTTCGGCGTCTGGCCGGGGCGCTGGCAGGGGGAGATCTTCATTGATGGCCAGCCGGTCAGCATCACTAACTGTCAGCAGGCCATTGGCCACGGCATCGCCATGGTGCCGGAAGACCGCAAAAAAGACGGTATCGTGCCGGTGATGGCGGTGGGTAAGAACATTACCCTGGCGGCGCTCAGCCAGTTCACCGGCGCGATGAGCAGCCTGGACGACGCCGCCGAGCAGCACTGTATTGAGCAGTCCATTCAGCGATTGAAAATTAAAACCTCCTCGCCGGAGCTGGCGATTGGCCGCCTGAGCGGCGGCAACCAGCAAAAGGCGATTCTGGCCCGCTGTCTGCTGCTGAATCCACGCATTCTGATCCTCGACGAACCCACCCGCGGCATCGATATCGGGGCGAAGTATGAAATTTATAAACTGATTAACCAGCTGGTGCAGCAGGGCATCGCGGTCATTGTCATTTCATCCGAACTGCCCGAGGTGCTTGGTCTTAGCGATCGGGTGCTGGTCATGCACGAAGGCAGGCTAAAAGCCAATTTGGTTAATCAACATCTGACCCAGGAACAGGTGATGGAAGCCGCGCTGAGGAGCGAACGCCATGTCGAAGAACACGTCGTCTGAAATCAAACTTACCCCAACCGCCCCCACCGCCCTGCCGGCGCTGAAGGGGCTTAACCTCCAGGTCTTCGTGATGATCGCCGCGATCGTCGTCATTATGCTGTTTTTCACCTGGGTTACCGATGGCGCCTACCTGAGCGCGCGCAATATCTCCAACCTGCTGCGCCAGACGGCCATCACCGGCATCCTCGCCGTCGGCATGGTGTTTGTGATTATTTCGGCAGAAATCGACCTCTCCGTCGGCTCGATGATGGGGCTGTTGGGCGGCGCCGCGGCGATCTTTGACGTCTGGCTCGGCTGGCCGCTGCCGCTCACCATTCTGGTGACGCTGGTGATGGGGCTGCTGCTCGGCGCGTGGAACGGATGGTGGGTGGCCTATCGCAAGGTCCCCTCGTTTATCGTCACCCTCGCCGGGATGCTGGCGTTTCGCGGCATTCTGATCGGCATCACCAACGGGACCACCGTCTCGCCCACCAGCCCGGCGATGGCGCAGATCGGCCAAAGCTACCTGCCAGATGGCATTGGCTTTGGCATCGGCGTTGTCGGCATGGCGGCGTTCATTATCTGGCAGTGGCGCGGACGGATGCGTCGGCAGGCGTTAGGTCTGGCGACCGCGTCCTCCACCGCGGCCGTTGGCCGCCAGGCCATTACCGCGGTGATTGTGCTGGGCGCAATCTGGCTGCTCAATGACTATCGCGGCGTGCCGACGCCGGTACTGATCCTCGCCGCCCTGCTGCTGGCAGGCCTGTTCATGGCCACTCGCACCGCCTTTGGCCGCCGCATCTACGCCATCGGCGGCAACCTGGAGGCGGCACGCCTGTCCGGGATTAACGTCGAGCGTACCAAGCTGGCGGTGTTTGCCATTAACGGCCTGATGGTCGCCATTGCCGGACTGATCCTCAGCTCGCGCCTTGGCGCGGGCTCCCCCTCGGCGGGCAACATCGCCGAACTGGACGCCATCGCCGCCTGCGTCATCGGCGGTACCAGCCTGGCGGGCGGTATCGGCAGTGTCGCCGGGGCGGTAATGGGGGCGTTTATTATGTCGGCCCTGGATAACGGCATGAGCATGATGGACGTTGCCACCTTCTGGCAATATATCGTCAAAGGCGCCATTTTGCTGCTGGCGGTGTGGATGGACTCCGCTACCAAGCGGCGCGCGTAAGGAAGCGCTCTCTGAAGAATGTCCGAATTCTTTGCGCTACCACCAAACTTCGCCATAAGGCGCTTGAAATATCTCGGGCATTAGCCGGTAGTGTATACCCAACAGCATTCGGGTTGCAGACGGCGCATCCCAGCCGCGTATCGCGTACGTGGCTGGGGTGAATGAGAAAGCCAGGCCATCGGCAACATCATGAATGAAGGGGTATGACCGGGGTTAGAGCAGGAACATCATCTATGTTTGAAAAGCGTCACCGTATTACGCTGTTATTTAACGCCAACAAAGCTTATGACCGCCAGGTGGTTGAGGGTGTCGGTGAGTATCTGCAGGCCTCTCAGCTGGAGTGGGATATCTTTATTGAAGAGGATTTTCGAGCACGAATCGAAAACATCAAAGAGTGGTTAGGCGATGGCGTTATCGCCGACTATGACGATCCCGAAATCGAAAAGCTACTGGCCGATGTCAACGTCCCCATCGTCGGCGTCGGCGGCTCTTATCATCAGCCAGAGCAGTACCCGCCGGTCCACTATATCGCCACGGACAACACCGCGCTGGTGGAAAGCGCCTTTCTTCATCTGAAGGAAAAAGGGGTACACCGCTTCGCGTTTTACGGACTGCCCACCTCCAGCGGTAAACGCTGGGCGGTAGAGCGCGAGTATGCCTTCTGCCAGCTGGTGGCGAAGGAGAAGTACCGCGGCGTGGTCTACCAGGGGCTGGAGACGGCGCCGGAAAACTGGCAGCACGCGCAAAACCGGCTCGCCGACTGGCTGCAAACGCTGCCGCCGCAAACCGGCATTATCGCCGTCACCGACGCGCGCGCCCGCCACGTCCTGCAGGCCTGCGAGCTGCTGCATATCCCGGTGCCCGAGAAACTGTGCGTTATTGGCATCGATAATGAGGAGCTGACCCGCTACCTCTCGCGCGTCGCCCTCTCCTCCGTCGCCCAGGGCACCCGCCAGATGGGTTATCAGGCGGCAAAATTGCTCCACCGGCTGCTGAATAACGAGGCGCTCCCGCTGCAGCGCCAGCTGATCCCGCCGATGCGCGTCGTTGAACGACGTTCCACCGACTACCGGTCGTTAAACGATCCTTCCGTGATTCAGGCGATGCATTACATTCGCAACAATGCCTGCAAAGGCATCAAGGTGGAGCAGGTGCTCGACGCCGTCGGCATTTCACGTTCCAACCTGGAGAAACGCTTTAAAGAGGAGGTCGGGGAGACCATCCACACGGTGATCCACAGCGAGAAACTGGAAAAGGCGCGCAGCCTGCTGGTATCCACCAGCCTGTCGATCAATGAAATTTCACAGATGTGCGGCTACCCGTCGCTGCAATATTTCTATTCGGTGTTTAAGAAAGAGTACGACGTGACGCCGAAGGAGTACCGTGACCGGCACAGTGAAGTCATGATGTAGAGAGCAAAGAAAAATGCCCGGGCTTGCGCGCCGGGCATGAATAATCACGTAAATAAGCACATTACATGTGCGCGGCAATTAACCGCTGGTTATCCTGATACATCGCGAAGAGATAGTTGTTGTAGCTCGACCCTCTGGTCGAATAGCCCTTCAGCTTATGAATCATGGTACTAGCCGTTACTTCCTGATCCGCCTTGCGCAGCTGCAGGCGCGATTTGCGGAAAGAGGAATAGGCCGGGTGGGTGTTCAGGTTTGTGACGTAAGCCTGCACCGACTGCTCCACCGACTCAAACTGCGAATAGCCTTTCATCGCGCCGCGGCAGCGACCAGCGCCGCACTTCATGCCGAACAGATTGTTGTTCTCACGCGCCAGCTTGGAAGTACCCCAGCCACTTTCCGCCGCCGCCATGGTCGCGACCATGCTGTTCGGAATAATGTCGACACGCTCAAGTAGCGTGTTCCAGGGCACATGACGCGTATTGCCTGACCACTTCACCTTATAACGTGTCGCGATGTCTTTCAGGCGCGCCTTTTCACTCGGCGACCAGCGAGCATCGTACTGCTTGGATACAAGCCAGTTACGATCCGCAGTAATCGCCTGATTCTGCTTGGTAATATAAGGCATGACCGTCCGGAGAAACGCTTTTTTCCTTGGTGTTCCGGAAGGGTATTTTCGCAAGTCAGGAAGTGAACTGCTCTTTACACTATTGCGAGAATACTCTTGTTTACTGCTTACCTTAGTACTACTTATCTTCTTAACCGTTGGGGCTTTATGACTCTTTGTTGCTGTGTGCGTTGTTGCCAACACACTACCTGAAAAGACGCAGGTTAGTAACATAAGTATGGCGGCCCCATATCGTCGTATGGGATTCGATATCATCAGGTCTCCTGGTCGGATATATGCATTCCAACACCTTGTTTTTCACAAAAAAACGATAGCTGAATCGCTAATAGTATCAAAAATACGCACTGAGAGCATCAACAGAAATAGTCCAATTCCGAATTGCTGTCATCTGAAATCGGTTTCTGCGCCGCATCGCTAGCGCGAAAATGCTAGCTTCGTCTCATTTTTAGCCTATTTTTTGAGCGGTGTCACTCACCCCTTTTCATCCTCCTGGTAAAACGTTCGCCGGGAGGAGTTCAGTCGCGCGGCAACAAGGCACACTAGCTAAAAACCGCTCAAGGATCCCGCAATGAAACTCGCTGCGCTTGCCACGTTATTCGTGCCTGGGATGGCCTTTGCCGCCTGGACTACCGCCGACTTCCCTGCTTTTACCGAAGAAGGGACGGGTCGCTTCATCAGCCAGAAAGTGGTTGAGAAGGGTACACGTCCCCTGCAGCTAAATTTTGACCAACAGTGCTGGCAGCCTTCCGGCGGCATTAAGCTCAACCAGATGCTCTCCATGGAACCCTGTCGCGGCACGCCGCCGCAATGGCGCATCTTCCGCCAGGGTCTGTATACCCTGGAAGTGGATACCCGCTCCGGCACGCCGACGATGATGATTTCGCTGGAAGAAAAAGAGGCCAGCGCCGCGGCGCCGCAGATCCGCCAGTGTCCGAAGTGGGATGGAAAACCTCTCACCCTCGACGTCAGTAAAACCTTCCCCGAGGGCAGCAAAGTTCGCGATTTCTACAGCGGCAATGTCGCGACCGTCAGCGGCGGCAAAATCACGCTGCAGCCCGCCTTCGGCAGCAATGGTCTGCTGCTGCTCGAGCGCGCCGAGACGGCCGCGCCGGCGCCGTTCGACTGGCACAACGCCACCGTCTACTTCGTCCTGACCGACCGCTTCGTGAACGGTAATCCGGCCAACGACAATAGCTATGGCCGACATAAAGACGGCATGCAGGAGATCGGCACCTTCCACGGCGGCGACCTGCAGGGATTAACCAGCAAGCTGGATTATCTGCAGCAGATGGGGGTCAATGCCCTGTGGATCAGCTCCCCGCTCGAGCAGATCCACGGCTGGGTCGGCGGCGGGACGAAAGGCGATTTTCCACACTACGCCTACCACGGCTATTACACCCAGGACTGGTCGAAACTGGACGCCAATATGGGGACCGAAGCCGATCTCCGTCGGCTGGTGGATGAAGCGCATAAGCGCGGAATACGTATTCTGTTCGACGTGGTGATGAACCATACCGGTTACGCCACCCTGGCCGACATGCAGGAGTTCCAGTTCGGCTCTCTGTATCTGCAAGGGGATGAGCTGAAAAAAACCCTCGGCGAGCGCTGGACGGACTGGAAGCCCGGCGCGGGCCAGACCTGGCACAGCTTTAACGACTATATCAACTTCAGCGATAAAGCCGGGTGGGAGAAATGGTGGGGCAAGAAGTGGATCCGCACCGATATCGGCGATTACGACAACCCGGGCTATGACGATCTCACCATGTCGCTGGCCTTCCTGCCGGATCTGAAAACCGAATCGAAGGAGGCGTCGGGGCTGCCGAACTTCTACAGCCATAAACCGGACACTGCGGCGAAAGCGATCCCGGGCTATACGCCGCGCGACTACCTGACGCACTGGCTGAGCCAGTGGGTGCGCGACTACGGCATCGACGGCTTCCGCGTCGATACCGCTAAACATGTGGAGATGGACGCCTGGCAGCAGTTAAAAACCCAGGCCACCGCCGCGCTGGCGGAGTGGAAGAAAGCCAATCCGGATAAAGCGCTGGATGCTGCGCCGTTCTGGATGACCGGCGAAGCCTGGGGACACGGGGTGATGGAGAGCGATTACTATCGCCACGGTTTTGATGCGATGATCAATTTCGACTACCAGGACCAGGCGGCGAAAGCGGCTAACTGCATGGCCAACATTGACCTCACCTGGCAGCAAATGGCGGACAAGCTGCAGAGCTTTAACGTCCTGAGCTACCTCTCCTCGCACGATACGCGCCTGTTCCGCGAAGGCGGCACCACGGCGGCAGAGCTGCTGCTGCTGGCCCCTGGCGCCGTGCAGATCTTCTATGGTGACGAGTCGTCGCGCCCGTTCGGCCCCACCGGCTCGGACCCGCTGCAGGGCACCCGTTCAGAGATGAACTGGCAGGATGTCAACGGTAAAGCGGCCCGCAGCGTTACCCACTGGCAGAAGATCGGCCAGTTCCGCGCGCGCCATCCGGCGATCGGTATGGGCAAACAGACAACGCTGTCAATGCCGCGGGGTTACGGATTCGTGCGCGAGAGCGGTGAAGACAAAGTGATGGTCATCTGGGCCGGACAACAGCAGTAAAGCAGGAGTGGCTCCCTGCCCGGCGGGGAGCCAGTCAGCACAATACGCTGATAAAAAATCGATTCACAGGATAAAAACAAAAACATCCCCCTTCCCTTCGATTTGCACCACGCTGGCGCTGGCGTTATGGTTAGCCACTTTCCAGAACCACCGACAGACGATTCGCGATGACATTTTCCCTTTTCGGCGACAAATTCACCCGTCATTCAGGCATTACCCGCCTGATGGAAGACCTTAATGACGGTCTGCGCACGCCGGGCGCTATTATGCTGGGCGGCGGCAACCCCGCTCAGATCCCGGAGATGAATGACTACTTCCAGCAGCTGCTCTCCGACATGCTGGATAATGGCAAAGCCCTTGATGCGCTTTGTAATTATGATGGTCCGCAGGGCAAAAGCGAGCTGCTGAGCCTGCTGGCGAAGATGCTGCGCGACGAGCTGGGCTGGGAGATCGAACCACAGAATATTGCGCTAACAAACGGCAGTCAGAGCGCATTTTTCTACTTGTTTAATCTGTTCGCAGGCCGTCGGGCAGATGGCACCACCCGTAAGGTGCTGTTCCCGCTGACGCCGGAATATATCGGCTATGCCGATGCCGGCCTGGAAGAGGATCTGTTCGTTGCCACCCGGCCGAATATCGAACTGCTGCCGGAAGGCCAGTTCAAGTACCACGTTGATTTTGAGCATCTGCAGGTGACGGAAGAGACCGGGATGATCTGCGTCTCGCGTCCCACCAACCCGACCGGCAACGTCATCACTGATGAAGAGCTGATCAAACTGGATGCGCTGGCGAATCAGCATGGGGTCCCGCTGGTGATTGATAACGCCTACGGCGTGCCGTTCCCGGGCATTATTTTCAGCGACGCCCGACCGCTGTGGAATCCGAACATCGTGCTGTGTATGAGCCTGTCCAAGCTGGGCCTGCCGGGCAGCCGCTGCGGGATTATCATCGCCAACGAGAAAATCATCACCGCCATCAGCAACATGAACGGCATTATCAGCCTCGCGCCCGGCGGTATCGGGCCGGCAATGATGTGTGAAATGATTAAACGTCAGGATCTGCTGCGCCTGTCAGAGACAGTGATCAAACCCTTCTATTACCAGCGGGTGCAGGAGACCATCGCCATTATTCGCCGCTATCTGCCGGAGGAGCGCTGCCTTATTCACAAACCGGAGGGGGCGATCTTCCTCTGGCTGTGGTTTAAGGATCTGCCGATCTCCACCGAGCTGCTGTATCAGCGGCTGAAAAAGCGTGGCGTGCTGATGGTGCCGGGGGATTTCTTCTTCCCGGGACTCGATAAACCGTGGCCGCATACTCACCAGTGCATGCGCATGAACTATGTGCCGGACCCGCAAAAAATCGAGGCCGGGGTGAAAATTCTCGCCGAAGAGGTTGAATTCGCCTGGCGCGAACAGGAAGCCTAATCCCTGACGCCGCTGACGGCTAACGCCCGTTAGCGGACCCGCTCACGCCAGCGCCAGCCGCTGGCGTTTTTGCGCGCATAGCGCCTCCAGCTCCGCGGGAGCCATCACCCGCAGCGCCTGCGTCGGGCAGGCGGCTACGCAGGCCGGCCCCTCGGCGCGGTGGTGGCATAAATCGCATTTCAGCGCCTGCGCCTGCTGGTTCACCACCGTGACGGTCATTGCGCCGTACGGACAGGCCACCATGCAGCTTTTACAGCCGATGCAGCGGCGCTGATCGACCCACCAGACGTCCTCCTCCCGACGAATCGCCCCCTGCGGGCAGACGCTGGCGCAAGGCGCATCCTCGCACTGCCGACAGGCCGTCGCCGTTGATATCTCGCCGCTTTTCACCACCCGGATACGCGGCGTGAAATGGCCTGTCGACAGCATGGAGAGATCCTGCGCCTGCTGGTGCGCCACCGCGCAGGCCACTTCACAGGTACGACAGCCAATACACTGCTGGGCATTGGCAATAAGAAACCGGTTCATCCTCTGCTCCCTGGGGATAAAACCGCAGGGTGCCAGAATAATCCCTGCCCGCGCTTTGATCCTGAATGGAATCAGCGCTGTTTTTAGTCACTAGCACAAGTGATTTTTCATTACGCTGAATTAATGTGCTCCTTACAGTAGCGGCGCTTCCAGGCTGCAGGCGTGAGGCTGGTGTGCTTGCGAAAGATCTTGCGAAAATAACCGACGTCATTAAAGCCGCACTGGCTCGCGACTTCGGTCAACGACAGTGAATCACTGATCAATAGCTTTTCCGCCGCTCTGACCCGCTGACGATGCAGCGCTTCGGTCAACGTCACGCGAAAAACGTGACGATAGACGCGTCCTAAATAGTCCGCATTACAGTGCAGCTCTTTCGCCAGCGTCGATGCTGAAACAGGCAAGTGGTAACGGGTATGGATGATCTGCTGCGCTTTCCAGGCCAGCGCAGCGCCGGGACTGTCGTCCGGTTTTTCGCTTGCCGCCGCGGCAATCTGCTGCAGTATCAGCAATAACAGGAGCTCCAGCGCCAGGCTGCGGTGAATATTCTCCTGTTCACGAAGAAACTGGCGAAACAGCGAAATAATGTATTGTGGATCGCTGACGCGGGTATGTTGCGGAACGTTAAGCAGCGCAGGCGGCAGAGACCGGACACTCTCCGTCAGTACTTCAAAATGCAGCCAATAAAATTTCAGGTCGGCGGGAAATTCCCCCACCCCAACATGAGAACGTTCTGGCCACAGCAGTAAACTCTCCCCTGCATTAACGTTAAATATTTCACCCTCCTCGCAAATCGTTAACGTCCCCTTTTCGACAAAAATAATTTCCCAGGACTGCAGTTTACGCGCCGGATGACTGCCGACGCCACGGGAAATAAATAAGCCGCCATTTTGTACGCGAATCGGGAGAGGCATGGATAATTCAAGCATATATATTTAATTTTCCGCTAACGAAACGATAAAAAATCTCTTTCCAACTGATTATTAATCATAAATTAACGCCTTTCCGGATCGGAATCACACTTTTATGACGAAGTCGGAATCGTCCTCTTTTTATACTTTTCCCTTCCCTTGTTGCCTCGTTTATTCGGTGCAAAATAATTAATGTATTTGCAAAAGACAAAAAATGTCCGCCGGTCAGACAGCGGAATAATTCTGAACATCATCTTCGGGAGTTATTTATGACTACGGCTCCGATTACGACAAGCGACCTCACGAAGCACGTGCAGGACGCCAAATTATCTCTCCGTGAAAAAATAGGCTATGGTCTGGGCGACGCCGGTGGAACGGTCATCACCTGCCTGATCATGAACTTTCTCACTTTTTTCTATACTGACGTCTTTGGGCTCACCCCGGCGCTGGTCGGTACTCTGTTCCTTGCGCTGCGCGTGTTTGATGCTATTTCCGATCCGATCATGGGCGTCCTCGCCGATCGGACCCAAAGCCGATGGGGACGTTTTCGCCCCTGGCAGCTATGGATTGCGGTTCCTATTGCAGCGATCGGGGTGCTGACCTTTACCGTGCCGGATGCCGGCATGGGGGTAAAAATCGCCTGGGCCTTCGGCACTTACCTGCTGCTTTCAGTCAGCTATACCGCGATTAACGTCCCCTACTGCGCGCTCATTAATACGATGACCACTCGCCATAGCGAGGTGATATCCTGCCAGGCATGGCGCTTTGTACTGTGCGGCGTGGCAGGATTCCTGGTCTCCGTGGGCCTGCCGTGGTTGGTTAAAGCGCTCGGTCAGGGGAATACCGCCCAGGGTTATCAGTATGGTGTCGGCGTACTCTGCGCCATCGCGGCGGTGATGTTTTTGTGCTGCTTTTTCTGGGTACGTGAGCGTGTTTCCCTGGAGATGCTCGGCAAATTCACCCTGCGCGAACATATCGCCGGTCTGCGTAAAAACGATCAGTTGTTACTCATGCTGGCGATGTCATTCCTGTTGATCAACGTGTTTAACATTCGCGGTGGCGGCTACATGTACTTTATTACCTATGTACTGGGCGGCTCTACTGGCTATACATCGCTGTTTTTCACCATGGTCACCTTTTCCTCGATTCTGGGCGCCGCGATCGTCAATTGGCTGTCGCGCCACGTTGATACCGTCAAGCTCTATTACTACACCAATCTGGTATTGGCCTTACTGGCGGTGGGGATGTGGTTCCTGCCAACCGGTCCGTCCTGGCAAACGCTATGGCTGGTGGTCATTCTCGGCAATGGCATCATCCTGGGCTTTACCCTACCGCTGCATTTTTCGTTGATGGCCTTCTCTGATGATTATGGTGAATGGAAGACGGGTGTCCGTTCGTCAGGGATGAACTTTGCTTTCAACCTGTTCTTTATCAAGCTGGCATGGGCCTCCAGTGCGGGCATTATCAGCCTGGTATTTATCTACGTTGCTTATCAACCCGGCGCCAGCAATCAGACTCCATCCTCACTATCGGGGATCACGGCGATGGAAACCCTGCTGCCCGCGCTGTTCCATCTGTTGCTGGCCTTCGCTATCCGCGCCTGTAAGCTCAACAATCCCATGATGTCGCGCATTGCAACCGATCTGCGCGCACGTCACATTCAGTCTTAAGGAGAAATCATGGAAGTCGATCTGCACAAACTGAAAGTTAACGATCCGTTTCTGGGTCAGTATCAGCAACTGGTGCGTGATGTCGTCATTCCCTATCAGTGGGATGCCCTCAATGACCGGATCGCCGAGGCTGAACCCAGCCATGCGATAGAAAACTTCCGTATCGCCGCAGGTCAGCAGGCAGGGGAATTCTACGGAATGGTGTTCCAGGACAGCGATGTGGCGAAATGGCTGGAGGCAGTCGCCTGGTCATTGTGTCAGAAGCCAGATGCGGAACTGGAAAAAACCGCCGACGAGGTGATTGAGCTGATTGCCGCCGCGCAATGTGAAGATGGTTATCTGAACACCTATTTTACGGTGAAAGCGCCCGGGGAACGCTGGACCAATCTCGCCGAATGCCATGAATTGTACTGTGCCGGTCACTTGATTGAGGCTGGGGTGGCATTCTTCCAGGCAACCAGTAAACGCCGCCTGCTGGAGGTGGTATGTCGCCTCGCCGATCATATCGACAGCGTCTTTGGTCCGGACGGCAATCAGCTGCACGGCTACCCGGGACACCCTGAAATAGAGCTGGCGTTAATGCGTTTGTACGATGTGACTCAGGAACCACGCTATATGGCGCTGGCTAATTACTTCGTTGAACAGCGTGGGACACAGCCGCATTTCTATGACATCGAATATGAAAAACGCGGCAAAACCTCCTTCTGGAATACCTATGGGCCGGCGTGGATGGTGATGGATAAACCCTACAGCCAGGCGCATTTGCCGCTTGCCGAACAGACCACCGCTGTGGGTCACGCGGTTCGCTTTGTTTATTTAATGGCCGGCGTAGCGCACCTTGCACGCCTGAGCAAGAACGAAGGCAAACGCCAGGACTGCCTGCGGTTATGGAAAA
The DNA here is from genome assembly GCF_048822715.1 of Klebsiella sp. C239. Classification (NCBI taxonomy): domain Bacteria; kingdom Pseudomonadati; phylum Pseudomonadota; class Gammaproteobacteria; order Enterobacterales; family Enterobacteriaceae; genus Klebsiella; species Klebsiella sp. C239. The sequence goes on from NZ_JBMEZK010000006.1 coordinate 270,392, forward strand.
ACATGGTCCAGCGTCAGTTGTATATTACGGGCGGCATTGGCTCACAGAGCAGCGGGGAAGCCTTCAGCAGCGATTACGATCTGCCGAATGATACCGTTTATGCGGAAAGCTGCGCCTCTATCGGGCTGATGATGTTCGCGCGCCGCATGCTGGAACTGGAAGCCGACAGCCAATATGCTGATGTGATGGAGCGCGCGCTTTACAATACCGTTCTGGGCGGTATGGCGCTGGACGGTAAACATTTCTTCTACGTCAACCCACTGGAAGTGCAGCCCAAGGCTTTAAAATTCAATCATATTTATGACCATGTTAAGCCTGTTCGTCAGCGCTGGTTCGGCTGTGCCTGTTGCCCACCGAATATCGCTCGTCTCCTGACCTCGCTGGGACATTATATCTATACGCCACGCGAAGAGGCGTTGTATATCAATCTCTACGTCGGTAATCAGGCTGAGATCCCGGTAGGAGAAAAGACGTTACGTCTGCGTATCAGCGGTGACTATCCCTGGCAGGAACAGGTCAAAATTGTCATCGAGTCTCCGTCAGCATTGAACCATACGCTGGCGCTGCGTCTCCCGGACTGGTGCGAGGGGGCACAGCTCACCCTGAACGGCGCGCCGGTCACGCAGGATATACGCCAGGGCTATCTGCATATCCAACATCTCTGGCAGGAAGGCGACACTCTGATGCTAACGTTGCCGATGCCGGTTCGCCGGGTATATGGTAATCCGCTGGTTCGCCACCAGGCAGGCCAGGTGGCGCTGCAACGCGGTCCATTGGTTTATTGTCTTGAACAAGCTGATAACGGTGAGGCGCTGCATAACCTACTGCTGCCACGCGATGCCAGGTTCACGGTGTTTGAAGGAAAGGGGCTGTTTGCTCACAAAATGTTGATTCAGGCCCCAGGCTACAGAAAACATGCAGAAAACGCCGATGCGCAGAAGCTGTGGAGCTACGATCACCCTCTGGCCACCCCCCATTCACAGACGTTGACCTTTATTCCCTGGTTTAGCTGGGCAAACCGCGGAGAAGGCGAAATGCGTATCTGGGTTCGGGAAGCCGAATAAGGCCAGGAACAACGCGACCCCCTCTTCCCCGGCAACACACCGTTCGCTGTCCGCCGGGGAGCAGGCGTTAATGATTAGAGAAACAATGCTTTATCGCGCAGGATATGATCGTTGCCGCGACGACGGGTGTAGCCAATCCGATCGAAATACTCGAGGATCTGGATCGCCAGCTTCCGCCCTACGTTTAAGGTATCGCGAAAATCCGCCGCGCAGGTTGAGCCGCGCAGCTGATCCAGCTCGCGCACCCGCTGGGCGAACTGCACAATGCGATCGTTGCGGTAGTAACGATCTTTGACGATCGCGGTAATCATCCCCTGCTGCGCCGCCTGGCGCAGCACCGCGCGCATCAGGGACTCTTCAACATGGACTTCGCGCGCGAGATCGCGCACCCACCAGGGATCATCGCCGAACAGGGTCTCCACCTTCCGCCAGACCGCCTGCTGCTCGTCGGTAAACCCGGCTTTATGCTCGGGCAGATGCAGCCAGCCGTGATGGCTGTGGACTAATCCGCTCTCGCGCATCTGCTCAATCAGCAGCAGCACCAGCGCTTCCTCTTCCATCGGCAGCGCAATGCGGCGCAGGCGCTCCCGGCCAGGGCCCGGCTCGTCGCGATGCTGCTCATGGTAGCGCGCCAGGGCATCCAGCAATTTTCGCTGCCAGCGGGCGGCAAGCGGCGCACTAAGCAGGCGCTGTCCGGCCTGCAGATAGTCCGGTCGCTGGATCAAGGCCGCCATTCCGGCTTCACTCAGCTGCCGCGCCCAGGCGAAGCGCTCAAGCCGGACGGCGTCCCGCTGCAGATGCAGCTCCAGGGCCTGCGCATCGTCAGCGCCGACCGCCGCCAGGGCGTGCAGCCACTGCAGATATTCCGGTTTACGCTTGCCGCGGCGCGGGGGATCCAGCGTCACCACCCGTGCGCCGGCCAGCGTCAAGCGAGCGGAGATATCGCGGAGCACCAGCCGGTCGTTATCCGCCAGCCACAGCGGAGTATCCAGCACCAGCTCCGCCAGGCCGCCCTCCAGGAGCGACACCCGGCCGGTGATGTGGCTGGCAGCGTGGTGAATATGCAGCGGCTGCCACTGGCTGAGCGGCGTATGGCACTGCAGTTCGACAATCACCCGCTCTGCAGGCTCCGGCGGCGGTGAAGAGAGCAGCCAGTCACCGCGGTGCAATGCCTCTTTCTGCGCATCGCCGACAATATTCAGCGCAATGCGCTGCCCGGCGTGCGCCTGCTCAACCGCTTGATTCTGGGCATGCAGGCCGCGGACGCGCATCGGCGTGTTGACGCCGGTGAGCCACAAAGTATCCCCGACCCGAACTTCGCCGGAGAGCGCCGTCCCGGTGACCACCAGCCCCGCCCCTTTGACGGTAAAGGCGCGATCCAGCGCCAGGCGAAAACGCCGCTGCTGTGGATGGGGGCGCTCCGCAAGCTGCAGCAGATGGCTGCGCAGTTCGGCAATACCGATGTTATCCACCGCCGCGGTGGGGAAGAAAGCGGCGGCGTCAAAGCCCAGTTCGCGCAGGGTCTGCTCGACCTCCGCCTGAACCTCCGCCACCCTGGCGGCCGCCACGCGGTCCGTCTTGGTGAGCGCTACCGTCAGCGTCGGCTTTCCGGTCAGCTGCAGGATCGCCAGGTGTTCGCGGGTTTGCGCCATCACGCCGTCATCGCAGGCCACCACCAGCAGCGCATGGTCGATCCCTCCCACCCCCGCCAGCATGTTGGACAAAAACTTTTCGTGCCCGGGCACGTCAATAAATCCCAGCACCCGCCCGTCCGGCTGCGGCCAGTAGGCATAGCCGAGATCGATCGTCATTCCCCGCGCTTTCTCTTCCGGCAGACGATCGGCATTTACGCCGGTTATCGCCTGCAGCAGCGTCGTTTTGCCGTGGTCAACATGTCCAGCGGTGGCAATAATCATCGTAACAACATCTCCATAAACCGGGTTTCATCTTCCAGACAGCGCAGGTCCAGCCAGAGCCGACCGTCATAAATGCGGCCAATCACCGGGCACGGCAGCGCGCGCCAGCGGGCCGCCAGCGCCTCCAGCCGGCTGCCGCGGCCGTCATGCGGGGTAAAGGTCAACGCCGCGCCAGGCAGACGGTCGACAGGTAACGAGCCGCTGCCAATCTGCGACTGGCAGGCTGCCACGTTGACGGCAAAATCAGCATAGTGTGCCGCCAGGGCAGGCTGCAGACGTTCGGCCTGCCGGCGGATTTCGTCCGCCGGGCGGGTGAGCAAGCGCAGCGTCGGTAAGGTGTCCCGCAGCGCTTCCGGATGCTGATAGAGGCGCAGCGTGGCTTCCAGCGCCGCGAGGGTCATTTTATCCGCGCGCAGGGCCCGCTTCAGCGGATGGCTTTGCAGGCGGGCAATCAGCGCGCGTTTGCCGACGATAATTCCGGCCTGCGGGCCGCCGAGCAGTTTGTCGCCGGAGAAACTGACCAGGCTCACCCCGGCGGCGATCATCTCCTGCGGCATCGGCTCCTTCGGCAGGCCATACTGACTGAGATCCACCAGCGACCCGCTGCCCAGGTCGGCCACCACCGGGACGTCCAGCTCGCGGCCGATGACCGCCAGCTCCGCTTCGTCGACGGCTTTGGTAAAGCCTTCAATGCTGTAGTTGCTGGTGTGGACCTTCATCAGCAGGGCGGTATTGTCATTCACCGCCTGGCGATAGTCTTTGGCATGGGTGCGGTTGGTGGTGCCCACTTCGTGCAGCTGACAACCCGCCTGGCGCATCACGTCGGGGATGCGGAACGCCCCGCCGATCTCCACCAGCTCGCCGCGGGAGACCACCACCTCCCTGCCGCTGGCGGTAGCCGCCAGCATCAGCAGAACGGCCGCCGCGTTGTTGTTCACGATACAGGCATCTTCCGCGCCGGTGATCTGGCACAGCAGATCGGCAATGGCGCGATCGCGATGGCCGCGCCCGGCGTCGTCGAGATCATATTCGAGCGTCACCGGTGCGCGCATCGCGCTGGCGACCGCCTCCACCGCCGCCTCAGCCTGGATGGCGCGCCCGAGATTGGTGTGCAGCACCGTACCGGTGAGATTAAACACCGGACGCAGGGCGCTCTGCCTTCTGGCGGTCAGCCGCTGCGCGCAGGCGCTCAGCCAGTCATGGCTCCAGTCAGGCAGTGTCTGACACTGGCGGATCTGTTCCCGCGCCTCGTCCAGCATCTGGCGCAGCTGCGTCACCACCTGCGAATGGCCGTGCTGCGTCAGCAGGGAGGAAAAAGCGGGGTCGCGGAGTAAGCGGTCAATGGCCGGAAGCCGGGTATAAAGCGCACGAATTTCGGTAGTCATCAATGGGCCTGGCGGTAAGTTATTTTCCCCCCTCCCGACGGGAGAGGGAGTCAACAATCAGCGGCGATTGTAACGCCTCCTTGCGCAAACTGTTACCTGTCTGGGTCAAGTCCGCGGCGGTTCGGTGCGCGCAAAGCTGGCGCGCTGGAACAGCGCATCCACCAGCTTCACCAGCTGCGGCCGGGTGGCGCACCAGCCCGGCGCCACCCGGCGAAAGTTCAGGTAGGCGATGGCGCAGGCCGTGGCGATGGTCGCCAGATTGACCTCGTCGCCGCGCAGCGTCCCGTCCGCCGCGCAGGCTTCCAGCCTGTCGAGGCCGCGCGCCACTTTCTCCCGCTGGCGGAGCAGCTCTTGCTCTGACTGTTGGGCCGCGGGGCGAGCCTTTTCGCGCACCAGCGCCTGGGCGGCCTCCATCACCCCATCCGCCAGTGCCTCTAGCTGGCGCATCCTGAGAGCGGCTCTGGGATCGGCGGGGATCATCGGCGGCGCCACGCCCAGCAGCTCGAGATACTGGGCGATAACCGGGGAGTCAAACCAGCATTCGCCGTCATCCGTCACCAGCGCCGGCACTTTGCCGAGCGGGTTATAGCGCGCCACGCCGTTGCTTTCGCTGTAGGGGGATTCGTTGACAAACTCAAAAGGGATGCGCTTTTCCAGCAGGATCACCGATATTTTGCGCACAAAGGGACTGGTGTAGCTGCCGATCAGTTTCATAGCCTGCTCCTTATCGCCAACAAAGATATGAGTATGGCTCAGGGCGAGGTAAAAGGCAGGTGAGCCTCCCGCTCAACCTGCCGCCGATCGCATTAATGATCGAGATAGAGGTAGTGCATCCAGCTGGTCATGCGCAGCAGCACTTTACGCATCACCGAAACGTGGGCGAAATGGTCGGAGTAGACCGCCACCTGAGCGTAGATGCCATCGGGTAGCGCATCAATTTCGGCATTCGGATCGAGCTCGATGGTCGCCAGCACGCCATCGCTGCCCGGCGTCACGGTCAGCGACTGCAACGCCCCCTGCGCCTGATAGGTCCCCCCGGGCACCACCGGTAAAATGCTCACCAGTTTACCGTGGAACACCTGTCCGGGCAGGGCATTAAACACCGCTTCCGCGTCGTCGCCCTTCTCCAGCCTTAACAGCGAATTTTGCCTGAACTGGGCGACGATCAGCCGTTTTTGCTCGGGGATAAACACCATCACCGGCCGCAGCGGCAGCGAGGCGGCGTAGGTCCCCGGACGGATCAACACCTGAGTGATATACCCATCGCTGGGCGCCCGCACGGTGGTCTGATCAAGATTATATTTCGCCTCCGCCAGCTGGGCGCGCAGGCTGGCCACTTGCGACTGTTCGCCGTTGATCATGCTATCCAGCTGGCTCTGGATCTGCGCCTGCTCCGCCACCGACGCCTTGACCAGCGCGTCCTGGGCCAGATAATTCTGCCTGGCGTTATCGATGTCGCTTTCCGAGAACGGATTCACCCGCGCCTGGCTCCCTTTCAGGTAGCGCTGATAGTCCTTGTATAAGCGATCGCGTTCCGCCGACACGCGGGTGGTGTTGGCCTGGGCTTCAGAGAGCTGCGCCTTGAGGGTGTTAATACTGTGCAGCGCTGTCACCAGGTCGGCCTGCAGGCGATCGACCCGCGCCTGGTAGCGCGCCGGGTCAATGGTAAATAACACCTCGCCCTTTTCGACGCGCTGATTCGCTTTGTCGGTGACGCTGCTGACAACCCCGGTCACCTGCGGCGTAATAGGAATAGATATTACCGCCTTTTGCGCCAGAAAGGTGTAAGGGTGGTTATAGTTCATTAATAAAATAAGCACGCTAACAATAAATACGCCCCCCAGCGCCGCGGTGGGAACCGTCCATTTATTAACCGGTATTTTGAAGATTTTAAATATCGACCAGGCGATGGCCACGTAGGTCAAAATGATCAACAGATCCATAGTTTATTTCTCCGCCGCAGCGGTGGACTGTGGCCGCTGGATGGCCGCCACCTGATGTTCAAGGTCGCTCAGTCGTTGGCGAAGCTGTTGTATATCCGTCTCTTTTTCAGGTTCGTCGGGGTCCGTATTCGCCTTATGCTGCATGCCCCAACCGCGCTCAGGCCGGTACAGCGTGGCCCATATCCATAAAAACGGCCAGATGACGTGGAGCGTAAAAAGACTGACCCATCCGGCGACATGAATAGCATCGGAATGGGGGTGGTTGCGTTTTTTGGCAATCAAATAAGGAATATCGTGAATAATGATAATCCCATAAAAAATGACCAGAAAAACGAAGATCAGAACGCCCAGCGCAAAATAATTGAGAAACATAATTCCCTCGGCTTTACGCTAATAATTTATATAAATTTTAATCACGGCCCACTGATATCCGGACCGCTGATTTGAGCATAATTCACCCCTTTCATTTTTGCCATCCGGCGGAAAAAAGTTATTTAACAAACATGGTTGCTTAGTTACAGCGCCGCCTCGCCCTGGCCGCAAAACCGGGCCGAGATCACAGCGGCAAAAATCCACCATGAAATTCTTTGTGATCAAAATCACAAACAAACAACAAAAACACGAAACATAATTGTGACAAATATCACACAAAAACGCAGATTAGCGGCAAAAACGGCGGTCTGTTGTTTTTTTACACAGCCATTATGTGATCGTAATCACTACAAAACCCTCTCCGCCCCCTATATTCATGTGATCTAAATCACACTTAAGGGCGCTGGCTGGACAGCTAAACGATTCAGTGCCAGATTTCGCACTATCAATCAGGGCCCGGCTACCTCTGCCGCCACATTAACAACAAACCTCGGGCTTTTAGCCTGCGCGATACGCAAAACAGAAGAAGGGGTGTTTTATGTCATCCGATATCAAGATCAAAGTGCAAAGCTTTGGTCGTTTTCTCAGCAATATGGTGATGCCGAATATCGGCGCGTTTATCGCGTGGGGTATCATCACCGCGCTTTTCATTCCGACAGGGTGGTTGCCAAACGAAACGCTGGCGAAGCTGGTCGGTCCGATGATCACCTACCTGCTGCCGCTGCTGATCGGTTACACCGGCGGTAAATTAGTCGGCGGCGAACGTGGCGGCGTGGTCGGGGCGATCACCACCATGGGCGTTATCGTCGGCGCGGATATGCCGATGTTCCTCGGCTCCATGATCGCCGGCCCGCTGGGCGGCTACTGCATCAAGAAATTCGATAACTGGGTAGACGGTAAGATCAAATCCGGTTTTGAAATGCTGGTGAATAACTTCTCCGCCGGCATCATCGGGATGATCCTCGCCATTCTCGCCTTCCTCGGCATCGGCCCGGCGGTAGAAGTTCTGTCGAAAATTCTGGCGGCTGGCGTTAACTTCATGGTGGCGCACGACATGCTGCCGCTGGCGTCTATCTTCGTGGAACCGGCAAAAATCCTGTTCCTCAATAACGCCATCAACCACGGTATCTTCTCGCCGCTGGGTATTCAGCAGTCCCACGAGCTGGGTAAATCCATCTTCTTCCTGATTGAAGCTAACCCGGGTCCGGGGATGGGCGTTCTGCTGGCGTACATGTTCTTTGGCCGCGGCAGCGCTAAACAGTCTGCAGGCGGGGCGGCTATCATCCACTTCCTGGGGGGTATCCATGAAATCTACTTCCCGTACGTGCTGATGAACCCACGTCTGATCCTGGCCGTTATCCTCGGCGGGATGACCGGTGTCTTCACCCTGACCATCCTCAACGGCGGTCTGGTCTCTCCGGCTTCCCCGGGCTCTATCCTGGCGGTGCTGGCGATGACGCCGAAAGGGGCCTACTTCGCGAACATCGCAGCCATTATCGCCGCGATGGCGGTCTCCTTCGTCGTCTCTGCGGTTCTGCTCAAGACCAGCAAAGTCAAAGAAGAAGACGATATCGAAGCCGCAACCCGTCGTATGCATGACATGAAAGCGGAATCCAAAGGCGCCAACCCGCTGGCGGCTGGCAATGTCACCAACGACCTGAGCCATGTGCGTAAAATCATCGTCGCCTGCGACGCCGGGATGGGCTCCAGCGCCATGGGCGCCGGGGTACTGCGCAAGAAAGTGCAGGATGCCGGCCTGAGCAACATCTCGGTCACCAACAGCGCCATCAATAACCTGCCGCCGGATGTTGACCTGGTGATCACCCACCGCGACCTGACCGAGCGCGCCATGCGCCAGGTACCGCAGGCGCAGCATATTTCGCTGACCAACTTCCTCGACAGCGGTCTGTACACCAGCCTGACCGAGCGTCTGGTGGCGGCCCAGCGCCACATCGACAACGAAGTTAAAGTCACCGATAGCCTGAAAGACAGCTTTGATGATACTGACAAAAACCTGTTCAAGCTGGGTGCGGATAACATCTTCCTCGGTCGCAAAGCGGCCACCAAAGAAGAAGCCATTCGCTTCGCCGGCGAGCAGCTGGTGAAAGGCGGCTACGTCGAGCCGGAATATGTGCAGGCGATGCTGGACCGCGAAAAACTGACCTCGACCTATCTCGGCGAGTCCATCGCGGTGCCGCACGGCACCATCGAAGCGAAAGACCGCGTGCTGAAAACCGGCGTCGTCTTCTGCCAGTACCCGGAAGGGGTGCGCTTTGGGGAAGATGAAGACGATGTTGCCCGCCTGGTGATCGGCATCGCCGCCCGCAACAACGAGCACATTCAGGTGATTACCAGCCTGACCAATGCGCTGGATGACGAAACGGTGATTGAGCGCCTGGCGAAAACCACCAGCGTCGACGACGTACTGGCGCTGCTGAATAAATAATCAGCGCTATCCAACCCTCTCCTTTGGGAGAGGGTTGGGGTGAGGGAAAAAGCCTCACCCCAGCCCTCTCAGGTAAAAACATTAATTGAAGGTTAATACTATGAAAGCATTACATTTTGGCGCAGGTAATATCGGACGTGGCTTTATCGGTAAACTGCTGGCTGACGCGGGCATCGACCTGACGTTTGCCGATGTCAATCAGACCGTACTTGATGCCCTGAATGCCCGTCATAGCTACCAGGTTCACGTCGTTGGCGAAAATGAGCAGGTGGATACCGTCTCCGGCGTGAATGCCGTCAGCAGCATTGGCGACGAGGTAGTGGAGTTGATCGCCAGCGTCGACCTGGTGACCACCGCCGTCGGTCCCGTCGTTCTTGAGCGCATCGCCCCGGCCATCGCCAAAGGGCTGGCGAAGCGCAAGGCGCAGGGCACCGAACGCCCGCTGAACATTATCGCCTGCGAAAACATGGTGCGCGGCACCACGCAGTTAAAAGGCCACGTATTTAACGCCCTGGCGGAGGAAGATAAGGCCTGGGTGGAAACCCATATCGGCTTCGTCGACTCCGCCGTTGACCGTATTGTGCCGCCATCGGCGTCCGCTACCCATGACCCGCTGGAAGTCACCGTGGAAACCTTCAGCGAATGGATCGTCGATAAAACCCAGTTCAAGGGCGAACTGCCGACCATCCCGGGAATGGAATTAACTGATAACCTGATGGCATTTGTCGAACGCAAGCTCTTCACCTTGAACACCGGGCATGCTATAACCGCCTACCTCGGAAAACTGGCGGGCCACCAGACGATTCGCGACGCGATCCTCGACGAGAAAATTCGGGCCGTCGTGCAGGGCGCGATGGAGGAGAGCGGCGCGGTGTTGATCAAACGCTACGCCTTTGACCCGCAGAAGCACGCGGCTTATATCCAGAAAATTCTTGGCCGTTTCGAGAACCCGTACCTGAAAGACGATGTCGAGCGCGTAGGCCGTCAGCCGCTGCGCAAACTGAGCGCCGGCGACCGTTTAATTAAGCCGCTGCTGGGTACGCTGGAATACGGCCTGCCGCACCGCAATCTGGTGAAAGGGATTGCGGCGGCGATGCATTTCCGTAGCGAAGACGATCCGCAGGCGCAGGAGCTGGCGACACTGATCGCCGACAAAGGGCCGCAGGCCGCGCTGGCGCAGATTTCCGGCCTTGACGCGGCAAGCGATGTCGTCGCGGAGGCCGTTAACGACTATAACGCGGTAAAATGATGCACAACCTGGCGCGGCCGACGTCGCGCCCATTACGACTCCTGTCAGATATGCAGGCAATGATGGAAGAAACACAAGCATTTGAAAACCGTGTGCTTGAGCGTCTGAATGCTGGCAAAACCGTACGAAGCTTCCTGATCGCCACCGTCGAGCTGTTAACGGAAGCGGTCAATATTCTGGTGCTTCAGGTGTTCCGTAAAGACGACTACGCGGTGAAATACGCCGTCGAGCCCTTGCTGGAGGGCAGCGGGCCGCTCGGCGATCTCTCAGTACGCCTGAAGCTGATTTATGGCCTTGGGGTGATAAGCCGTGCCGAATATGAAGACGCCGAGCTGCTGATGGCCCTGCGCGAAGAGCTTAATCACGACGGCAATGAGTACAGCTTTACCGACGACGAAATTATCGGTCCGTTCGGCGAACTGCACTGCGTCGCCGCCCTGCCGCCAACGCCGCAGTTTGATGACAGCGACGCCGAACTGCTGGCAATGCAGAAACTGCGTTACCAGCAGATGGTGCGTTCAACGATGGTGTTGTCCCTGACTGAGCTGATTTCACGAATCAGCTTAAAAAAAGCCTTCCAGAAATCAACGCTCTGATTCCGGCTCCGTCTGGTCGCAGGTCGGCCGGTAAAGCTGACGATAATATTCCAGACGCTGCAGAAACAACGCTTCCTTATCCTGAGGGATATCTCGCGGTACATGCTGCAGCCGCGGAGACTTTTTCAAATACTCCATAAACGCCTGACTGGAAGCCATAAAATCAACCGCTTTGTCGATTAAACGTGGTACGCCGTCGCCGATCTTTGCCATCACGTCCTCCTTTTGGGAATAATCTGATTAAGCATTAGCCAATTCACCGGCGTGGGTTAAGGAAAACGTGCTTATCTGCCGACAGGCTTCACAGAAATGAAATTAGCGCGGGTATCGGAAGGAATAATTATAAAATTCAAATTATTAGCAGATTAAGGTATCGTATTCTGACGGCGATAAACGGCGAATTTTTGATAAATAGCTATCAACAATAGCAGTCACGGCACATACTATAGGCGAATGAAGCCCCTTTATTAACAGATCAAATCACCATGAAAGAAGTCGAAAAGAATGAAATCAAACGTCTGAGCGATCGTCTCGACGCCATCCGCCACCAGCAGGCCGAGCTGTCGCTGGTGGAAGCCGCCGATAAATACGCGGAGCTGGAGAAAGAAAAAGCCACTCTGGAAACGGAGATTGAACGTCTGCGTTCCGTCCAGAGCCAGAAGCTGAGCAAAGAGGCGCAGAAGCTGATGAGCCTGCCGTTCCGCCGCGCGATTACCAAAAAAGAGCAGGCCGATATGGGCAAGCTGAAGAAAAGCGTCCGCGGCCTGGTGGTCGTCCATCCGATGACCGCCCTGGGCCGGGAAATGGGCCTGAAAGAGATGACCGGTTTCGCCCGCAGCGAATTCTGATCCCCAGCCCTCTCCGTTCGGAGAGGGCTATTCTGTCCTACCCCCCCCCCTTTTTCGTTCCCTGTCCGGCCGATTGGTCCAACCAATAATTTTATCTACCCCCGACAGTTCACAAATCCATCAAAATACATCACAAACCCGTTGCCTAAGAGTAACATCTGGTTAACCATTCGTTGTCATCAACCCTGCTATCCCTAATTGGCCGGGCCAATTTTACCTACGACGGGTCGGCAAAGAGCGCAGACTCAGCCCACCCGTCCTGGCGGCCCGATGGAGACCCTGCATGAATCTCTGGCAACAAAACTACGATCCCGCCGGTAATATCTGGTTATCCAGTCTTATCGCATCGCTACCGATTCTGTTTTTCTTTTTTGCGCTGATAAAGCTCAAACTGAAAGGCTATCTCGCCGCTACCTGGACCGTTGCGATCGCCCTGGCCGTCGCATTGCTGTTCTATAAAATGCCGGTGGATCGCGCCCTGGCCTCGGTGGTGTATGGCTTCTTCTACGGGCTGTGGCCCATCGCCTGGATTATTATTGCCGCAGTCTTCGTCTATAAAATCTCGGTGAAGACCGGACAGTTCGACATTATCCGCTCGTCGATCCTGTCGATTACGCCTGACCAGCGCCTGCAGATGCTGATCGTCGGCTTCTCGTTCGGCGCCTTTCTCGAAGGGGCGGCGGGATTTGGCGCGCCGGTGGCGATTACCGCGGCGCTGCTGGTCGGCCTCGGGTTTAACCCGCTGTATGCCGCAGGCCTGTGCCTGATCGTCAACACCGCGCCGGTGGCCTTCGGCGCGATGGGCATCCCGATCCTGGTGGCCGGTCAGGTGACCGGTATCGACAGCTTCGCCATCGGCCAGATGGTGGGCCGCCAGCTGCCGTTCCTGACCATTATCGTGCTGTTCTGGATCATGGCGATTATGGACGGCTGGCGGGGTATCAAAGAGACCTGGCCGGCGGTGATGGTCGCAGGCGGCTCGTTCGCTATCGCCCAGTACCTCAGCTCTAACTTCCTTGGCCCGGAGCTGCCGGACATCATCTCATCGCTGGTCTCCCTGGTCTGCCTGACCCTGTTCCTCAAACGCTGGCAGCCGGCGCGGATCTTCCGCTTTGGCGATATCGGCGCCTCGCAGGTGGATATGACGCTGGCCCGCACGCGCTACACCGCGGGACAAGTGATCCGCGCCTGGTCGCCGTTCCTGTTCCTGACCGCCACCGTGACCCTGTGGAGCGTGCCGCCGTTCAAAGCGCTGTTCGCACCGGGCGGCGCGATGTATGACTTCGTCATCAATATTTCGGTGCCGTTCCTCGACAAAATGGTCGCCCGCATGCCGCCGGTGGTCAGCGCCGCGACGCCTTACGCCGCCATCTATAAGTTTGACTGGCTGTCGGCAACCGGCACCGCCATTCTGTTCGCCGCCCTGCTGTCCATCGTCTGGCTGCGCATGAAGCCGAAAGACGCGCTGACCACCTTCGCCGGAACGCTGAAGGACCTGGCGCTGCCGATCTACTCTATCGGCATGGTGCTGGCGTTCGCCTTTATCTCCAACTACTCCGGGCTGTCGTCGACCCTGGCCCTGGCGCTGGCCCATACCGGCCACGCGTTTACTTTCTTCTCGCCGTTCCTGGGCTGGCTGGGGGTATTCCTGACCGGTTCGGACACCTCGTCTAACGCCCTGTTCGCCGCGCTGCAGGCAACGGCGGCGCAGCAGATTGGCGTCTCCGATATCCTGCTGGTCGCGGCCAATACCACCGGCGGCGTCACCGGCAAGATGATTTCCCCGCAGTCGATCGCCATCGCCTGCGCCGCGGTAGGCCTGGTGGGTAAAGAGTCGGATCTGTTCCGCTTTACCGTCAAACACAGCCTGATCTTCACCTGCATGGTGGGTCTGATCACTACGCTGCAGGCCTACGTTTTAACCTGGATGATACCGTGATAGTGATGCCTAAACGCCTGGCCGACGACGTGGCGCGTCGCGTCCGGGCGCTGATTGAAGAACAACAGCTGGAGGCGGGCATGCGACTGCCCGCCGAGCGCCAGCTCGCCGCTCAGCTCGGCGTCTCGCGCAATTCCCTGCGCGAAGCGCTGGCGATGCTGGTCAATGAAGGGGTGCTGCTGAGCCGTCGCGGCGGCGGCACTTTCGTCCGCTTTCAGCATGAGCCGTGGTCGGAGCAAAACATCGTCCAGCCGCTGAAGACGCTGCTGGCCGATGACCCTGACTACAGCTTCGACATCCTCGAGGCCCGCCACGCCATCGAAGCCAGCACCGCGTGGCACGCGGCGATGCGGGCCACCGACGCCGATAAAGAAAAAATTCGCCTGTGCTTTGAAGCGACCCAGAGCGAAGACCCGGATATCGCCTCGCAGGCGGACGTCCGCTTTCATCTGGCCATCGCCGAAGCCTCGCATAACGTGGTGCTCCTGCAAACCATGCGCGGCTTTTTCGACCTGCTGCACTCCTCCGTCAAGCAGAGCCGTCAGCGGATGTATCTGGTGCCGCCGGTTTTTGCCCGCCTGACCGAACAGCACCAGGCCGTCATGGAGGCGATTGTCGCCGGCGACGCCGAGGCGGCGCGCCAGGCGATGATGGCCCACTTAGGTTTTGTCCACGCCACCATTAAACGTTTTGATGAAGACCAGGCCCGCCAGGCGCGAATTACCCGCCTGCCCGGCGATGCTATTGATAATTCCAGGGAGAATTCGTGATGATTATTTCCGCCGCCAGCGACTATCGCGCCGCCGCCCAGCGTATCCTGCCGCCGTTCCTGTTCCACTATATCGACGGCGGGGCTTACGCCGAACATACCCTGCGCCGCAACGTCGAGGACCTTTCCGACGTGGCGCTGCGCCAGCGTATTCTGCGCAATATGTCGGACCTGAGCCTCGAGACCACCCTCTTCAACGAGAAGCTGGCGATGCCGACGGCGCTGGCGCCGGTGGGGCTGTGCGGAATGTACGCCCGCCGCGGCGAAGTGCAGGCCGCCGGCGCAGCGGATGACAAAGGCATTCCGTTTACCCTCTCCACCGTTTCCGTCTGTCCGATCGAAGAGGTCGCCCCGACCATCAAGCGGCCGATGTGGTTCCAGCTGTATGTTCTGCGCGACCGCGGCTTTATGCGTAATGCGCTGGAGCGCGCGAAGGCGGCGGGTTGTTCAACGCTGGTCTTTACCGTCGATATGCCGACTCCCGGCGCCCGCTACCGCGACGCCCATTCCGGCATGAGCGGCCCGAACGCCGCCCTGCGCCGCTACTGGCAGGCGGTCACCCATCCGCAGTGGGCATGGGACGTTGGCCTCAACGGCCGTCCGCACGATCTGGGGAATATCTCCGCCTATCTCGGCCAGCCGACCGGCCTGGAGGATTACATCGGCTGGCTGGCGAATAACTTCGATCCGTCGATTTCATGGAAAGACCTCGAGTGGATCCGTGATTTCTGGGACGGACCGATGGTGATCAAAGGGATCCTCGACCCGGAGGACGCCCGCGACGCGGTGCGCTTCGGCGCCGACGGCATTGTGGTCTCCAACCACGGCGGCCGCCAGCTTGACGGCGTGCTCTCCTCCGCCCGCGCCCTGCCGGCGATTGCCGACGCGGTGAAAGGCGACATTACCATTCTCGCCGACAGCGGCATCCGCAACGGTCTCGACGTCGTGCGAATGATCGCCCTGGGCGCCGACAGCGTACTGCTGGGCCGCGCTTACCTGTACGCCCTGGCGACCCACGGCAAGCAGGGGGTGGCGAATCTGCTGAATTTGATCGAGAAAGAGATGAAGGTGGCGATGACCCTGACCGGCGCAAAAACCATCGCGGACATTAGCCGTGATTCGCTGGTGCAGAACACGGAGGCGCTGCAGACCTTCGATGCGCTGAAGCAGCATAACGCGGCATAAGCTGCGCCGTTTTGCTCTCCCCCGGCCCTCACCCTCAGGGAGAGGGCCGGGGTGAGGGTTGACCAAATATCTGCTATTCTGCCCCCCGCAATTAAGGGGTCAGTATGCTGAACATCGTGTTATTCGAACCAGAGATCCCGCCGAACACCGGGAATATTATCCGCCTGTGCGCCAACACGGGCTTCAGTCTGCATATCATTGAGCCCATGGGCTTCACCTGGGACGATAAGCGCCTGAGACGCGCCGGACTGGACTATCACGAGTTCACCGCCGTGCAGCGCCACGCCGATTACGCGGCGTTTATCGCCAGCGCGCAGCCGCAGCGTCTGTTCGCCCTGACCACCAAAGGTACGCCGGCGCACAGCGCGGTGAGCTATCAGGATGGCGATTTCTTGATGTTTGGTCCGGAAACCCGCGGTCTGCCGGCCAGCATCCTTGATGCCCTGCCGCCGGAGCAGAAAATTCGGATTCCGATGATGCCGGACAGCCGCAGCATGAACCTGTCAAACGCGGTGTCGGTGGTGGTGTACGAGGCCTGGCGGCAGCTGGGGTATCCAGGCGCCGTGCTGCGCAGCTAACTGACCCCTTCCCGGATGGCGGCGCACCGCGCCTTATCCGGGCGACATGCTGGGCGGGGAGAGATCGTAGGCCCGGTAAGCGCAGCGCCACCGGGCAAGACGTTAAATCCCGTCGCCGTACTCGAAAGTGTGGTGGATGCCGTTGAAATGCTGATCCATATCCATCGCCGGCTTGTCGCTCTCCGGCTTGCCGACGATACGCGCCGGCACGCCTGCGGCGGTGGTGTGCGGCGGAACCGGCTGCAATACCACCGAACCGGCGCCAATCTTCGCCCCACGCCCGACTTCGATATTGCCGAGGATTTTCGCCCCGGCGCCAATCATCACGCCTTCGCGAATTTTCGGGTGACGGTCGCCGCTGGTTTTACCGGTACCGCCGAGGGTGACCGACTGCAGTATAGAGACGTCATCCTCAATCACCGCCGTTTCGCCAACCACAATACCGGTGGCGTGGTCGAGCATAATCCCGCGGCCGATTTTCGCCGCCGGGTGGATATCCACCTGGAAAGAGACGGACACCTGGTTTTGCAGGAAAATCGCCAGCGCACGCCGGCCCTGAGTCCACAGCCAGTGGCCGATACGATAGGCCTGCAGGGCATGGAAACCCTTCAGATAGAGCAACGGCGTCGAGTATTTATCCACCGCCGGGTCACGCGTGCGCACCGCCTGAATATCGCAGGCCGCCGAGGCGATCATTTCCGGGTCGGCGGCGTAGGCCTCTTCCACCACTTCGCGAATGGCGATAGCCGGCATAATCGGGGAAGCCAGCTTATTGGCCAGCATATAGCTCAGCGCGCTGCCCAGATTTTCATGCTTGAGTAGCGTTGCGTGATAAAAACTGGCGAGCATTGGCTCACAGTCCGCCAGAGCCCGGGCTTCGGCTTTAATATTATTCCAGACGATATCCAGTTCTTCACACGGCATTGCATACTCCAGGCGATATGGTAATGACCTGCCAGTTCTGCGCTGGCAGGGTCATTCAGGTGACAAAGGAAAGCTAATTGCTGCTGCGCTCGTCCTTGCGGGCGCGACCCAATAAGGTCAATGCTGCCTCGCGCGCAATTTTTCCGCAATACAATACCTGATAAATTTCCTCGGTTATTGGCATTTCGACACCTAAACGCTGTGCCAGAACGCGAACTTCCTTGGTATTGCGGTAGCCTTCAACCACCTGGCCAATCTTTTCCTGGGCGCTTTGCACGTCCATCCCCTGGCCGAGCATCATGCCGAAGCGACGGTTACGGGACTGGTTGTCGGTGCAGGTGAGCACCAGGTCACCGAGGCCGGCCATGCCCATAAAGGTTTCCGGGTCGGCGCCCAGCGCCGCGCCAAGGCGAGACATTTCCACCAGGCCACGGGTAATCAGCGCCGTCCGCGCATTGGCGCCGAAGCCGATGCCGTCCGACATCCCCGCCCCGATGGCGATGACGTTTTTCACCGCGCCGCCGAGCTGGACGCCGATAAAGTCCGGGTTGATGTAGACGCGGAAGCTCTTGCCGCAGTGCAGCAGGTGCTGCAGATCCTCGGCAAACTGCGGATCCGTCGCCGCCAGCGAAATCGCCGTCGGCAGGCCGGCGGCCAGCTCTTTGGCGAAGGTTGGCCCGGAGATCACCGCCAGCGGGATATCATCGCCCAGCGCTTCACGCGCCACGTCCTGCAGCAGATGACCGGTTTCGGCCTCGAGGCCTTTGGTCGCCCATACCAGACGCGCGTCAGGACGCATCAGCGGTTTAATCTGGCGTAACACCTGACCAAACACATGGCTTGGCACCACCACCAGAATATCGCGGCTGGCGGCCAGGGCGGTGGCCAGGTCGCTTTCAAGATGCAGCGTATCCGGGAAAGGCACATCGGGAAGGAACGCGGCGTTGCAGCGATCGTGTTGCAGCGTCGCGATATGTTTCGGGTCATGGCCCCAGAGCACAACGTGGTGGCCATTTCTTGCCAGGGTGATGGCAAGAGCGGTGCCGTAAGAGCCGGCACCGATCACAGTCATTGCAGCATTAAGTGCGTTCATCAGGCATCCTGATGTTGTTCTGCACCTTCGCCAGCCTGCTGCTGCAGATAGTTCATAAACAGCGCATCGAAGTTCACTGGCGCAAGGTTAAGTTGCGGGAAGGTACCGCGGGAAACCAGGCTGGTGATGCACTCGCGCGCGTACGGGAACAGAATGTTCGGGCAGTATGCGCCAAGGCAGTGCGCCATCTGGGTGCCTTCGATGCCGTCGATGGAGAAAATACCGCCCTGCTGTACTTCGCAGAGGAACGCGGTCTCTTCGCCCAGCGCGGCGGTCACGGTTACACGCAGCACCACTTCATAAACGCCTTCAGCCAGCTGGGTGGAGGCGGTATCCAGATCAAGTTTAACTTCCGGCTGCCAGTCTTTCTGGAAAACTTGCGGCGCGTTCGGCGCTTCAAAAGAGATATCTTTGGTATAGATACGCTGGATCTGGAAGGTCATTTCGGTGCTGTTTTGTTCTGACATAGTAAAACCCTTTCGTGTTGTCCTTAAATACGCGCTTCCGGCAGGGAAAGCGCGCAAAAATTAGCGCAAGAGGGGATCAAGTCCACCACGTGAATCAAGCGCATACAAGTCGTCACAGCCGCCAATGTGCTGCGCATCAATAAAAATCTGCGGAACCGTCGTCCGTCCGCTGCGCTGGATCATCTCCTCACGCTTCGCGGCATCGCCATCGATCGGCAACTCATGGAACGTTACGCCTTTGCTGTTCAGCAGCGCTTTCGCGCGGATGCAGAACGGGCAGGTCGCTTTGGTGTAGATCTCAATATTGGCCATGACTTCACTCCTGTTATTACCCTGAGGGTTTTACGCCGCAGCCTGTGTTCCCCTCACGTCAGGCGCGAAGGGGAAAACGCGGCGGCATCACCACGCGAGGTAAGTTATTTGCCGCGTACCAGAGGGAGGTTTTCGCCGCTCCAGCCAGCAATGCCCTCTTTCAGTACAAAGACTTTTTCAAACCCGGCTTTGTTCAGCGCGCTGGCTGGCTCTTGCGCCTGCATGCCGGAACCGTCTACCACAATAATGGGTTGCGATTTGTGTTTTTCCAACTCGCCGACGTTATTCGCTTTGATATCGCTGGGCAGCAGGTTGATGGCGCCGGCAATATGGCCTTTACGGAAATCGTCACGCTGACGCAGGTCGACCACCACCGCGTCTTCTTTATTGATAAGACGCGTCGCTTCACCACGGGTGATGACTTTAACTTTCGACATCAGGCCCTTGAAGGTGGTGAACAGCACCGCCCCCAGCAGCGCGATCCACGCGATGCTCAGAACAGGGTGACGGCCGATGAATTGCATAATTTCTTGCATGGGGGGTTACAACTCCCGACTAAGTGAGAAAAAAACCAGGAAAGGAGTATACCTGTGCCTTGCGGCAATTACAGCCAGTGAGCGCGATGTAATGTATTTTCTGCGGGCGGCGGCGAAAAAAAGCCGTTCTCGCTGACGCGCCGCGGCCCGGCCGCTTCCTTTCTTTGATCTTTCACGGGGATTTAAACGATTCAGCTGTAGTAAAATTACGCAAAATTTCTGTCTTTGAGCATGAGGTTGTCGCAATGTCGGTTACTAAAAAACCTATGGTACTGGTGATTCTGGATGGCTACGGCTATCGCGAAGACCAACAGGATAACGCCATTTACAGCGCTAAAACGCCGGTAATGGACGCCCTGTGGGCCAAACGTCCGCATACCCTGATCGATGCATCCGGCCTGGAAGTTGGCCTGCCGGACCGTCAGATGGGGAACTCCGAAGTGGGCCACGTCAACCTGGGCGCCGGTCGTATCGTCTATCAGGACCTGACCCGTCTCGATGTGGAAATTAAAGAACGCACCTTCTTCGCCAATCCGGTACTGACCGCCGCGGTCGATAAAGCGGTTGCCGCGGGTAAAGCGGTACATATCATGGGTCTGATGTCGCCGGGCGGCGTTCACAGCCATGAAGATCACATCATGGCGATGGTGGAGCTGGCGGCAGAGCGCGGCGCTGAGAAGATCTACCTGCACGCTTTCCTCGACGGTCGTGACACCCCACCGCGCAGCGCGGAAAAAACGCTGGCAAAATTCGAAGCCAAATTTGCCGCGCTGGGCAAGGGCCGCATCGCGTCGCTCATTGGCCGCTACTACGCCATGGACCGCGACAACCGCTGGGATCGCGTTGAGCAGGCTTACGATCTGATGACGCTGGCGAAAGGCGAATTCCAGGCCGATACCGCCGTTGCCGGCCTGCAGGCTGCCTACGCCCGTGACGAAAACGACGAGTTCGTGAAAGCGACCGTGATCCGCGCCGCCGGCCAGGCCGATGCCGCGATGGAAGATGGCGATGCGCTGATCTTCATGAACTTCCGTGCTGACCGCGCACGCGAAATCACCCGCGCCTTCGTCAACGCCGACTTCGACGGCTTTGCGCGTAAGAAAGTGGTTAACCTCGACTTCGTGATGCTCACCGAATATGCCGCCGACATCAAAGTGGCCTGCGCCTATCCGCCCGCCTCGCTGGCCAATACCTTCGGCGAGTGGATGGCGAAGCACGATAAAACCCAGCTGCGCATCTCCGAAACCGAGAAATACGCCCACGTCACCTTCTTCTTCAACGGCGGCGTAGAAGAGCCGTTCAAAGGCGAAGAGCGGATCCTGATTAACTCGCCGAAAGTGGCGACCTACGATCTGCAGCCGGAAATGAGCTCCGCCGAGCTGACCGAAAAACTGGTCGCGGCCATCAAAGGCGGCCAGTACGACACCATCATCTGTAACTACCCGAACGGCGATATGGTTGGCCATACCGGCGTGATGGAAGCGGCAGTGAAAGCCGTTGAAGCGCTGGATCACTGTATCGATCAGGTGGCGCAGGCGGTGGAATCCGTTGGCGGCCAGCTGCTGATCACCGCCGACCACGGTAACGCCGAACAGATGCGCGACCCGGCCACCGGTCAGGCGCACACCGCCCACACCAACCTGCCGGTTCCGCTGATCTACGTCGGTAACAAAGCGGTCAAAGCGGTCAATGGCGGCAAACTTTCCGACATCGCCCCGACCATGCTGTCGCTGATGGGAATGGAAATCCCGCAAGAGATGACTGGCAAGCCGCTGTTCATCGTGGAATAATCCTTCCCCATGAGGGGAAAGGCGACGTATTCAACTACATGGATCGCAACGGCAGTTCGATCCGTCCTTTACGCCAGCGCGCTCAGCGCTGGCGTATTACTGTGCGCGTCATCTGCGCACGCCGACGATCGCGATCAGCTAAAGTCCATCCAGGCCGACATCGCCGCCAGGCAGCGGGCGATTAAGCAACAGCAGCAGCAGCGCGCAAGCCTGCTCGCTCAGCTCAAAGCGCAGGAAGAGGCGATCGCCGCCGCGGCCCGCAAACTGCGCGAAACCCAAGACAGCTTGAACCAGCTCAATAAGCAGATTGACGAGATGAACGCTTCTCTCGCGAAGCTGGAGCGCCAGCGCGCGTCTCAGGAGCGTAACCTCGCCGCGCAGCTTGACGCGGCGTTCCGCCAGGGGCCGCATACCGGCATCCAGATGGTGCTGAGCGGTGAAGAGGGTCAGCGCAATCAGCGGATGCAGGTCTATTTCAGCTATTTCAACCAGGCCCGCCAGGAAACCATCGCGGAACTGAAGAAAACGCGCGAAGAGATGGCGGTGCAAAAGTCGATGCTCGAAGAGAAGCAGAGCCAGCAGCAGACGCTGGTCTACGAGCAAAAAGCCCAGCAGGCGAAGCTGGAGCAGGCGCGTAACGAACGGAAAAAGACCCTTTCCGGCCTGGAGTCCTCCATTCAGCGGGGTCAGCAACAGTTAAGTGAATTGCGGGCTAACGAATCGCGCCTACGCGGTCGTATCGCCCAGGCGGAGGCTGCCGCCAAAGCCCGTGCCGATCGGGAAGCTCGCGATGCGCAGGCGGTGCGCGACCGCCAGCAGGAAGCATCGCGCAAAGGCACCACCTATAAACCAACGGAAAGCGAGCGTTCGCTGATGTCGCGCACCGGCGGGCTGGGCTCGCCGCGCGGTCAGGCGTTCTGGCCGGTTCGCGGTCCGCTCCTTCATCGATATGGCGAACAGCTGCAAGGTGAACTACGTTGGAAAGGGATGGTTATCGCCGCGTCTGAAGGCACCGAAGTCAGAGCGATTGCCGATGGTCGGGTCATTCTGGCCGACTGGCTGCAGGGCTATGGTCTGGTGGTGGTGGTCGAGCATGGCAAAGGCGACATGAGCCTGTATGGCTATAACCAAAGCGCGCTGGTCAGCGTCGGTACGCAGGTGCGTGCCGGTCAGCCTATCGCGCTCGTAGGCAGCAGCGGCGGTCAGGGCCGTCCGTCGCTCTATTTCGAAATTCGCCGCCAGGGTCAGGCGGTCAATCCACAGCCGTGGTTGGGAAGATAAGTTTTGCTTCAATTTCGCGCAATTGCTCTTGCCGTAGCCGGTTCGCTGGCTCTGGCGGCGCCAGCGTTCGCTGGCAAACTCTCCATCGTTATTGACGATTTTGGCTACCGCCCGCAGACCGAAAATCAGGTGCTGGCGCTGCCGTCCACTATCTCCGTCGCCGTGCTGCCGAACGCGCCGCACGCCCGGGAAATGGCCACGAAAGCGCATAATCTGGGCCATGAAGTGCTCATCCACCTGCCGATGGCGCCGCTCAGCAAACAGCCGCTGGAAAAAGACACCCTGCGTCCCGAAATGAGCAGCGAGGAGATCGAGCGCATCATCCGCGAGGCCTATGGCAAAGTCCCCTACGCCGTCGGGCTGAATAACCATATGGGCAGCGCGATGACCTCCAACCTGTTTGGCATGCAGAAGGTGATGCAGGCCCTGGAGCGCTACAATCTCTATTTTCTCGACAGCGTGACCATCGGCAATACCCAGGCCATGCGCGCCGCGCAGGGCACCGGGGTGAAGGTGATTAAGCGTAAGGTGTTTCTGGACGATACGCAGAATGAAGCCGATATCCGCACCCAGTTCAACCGCGCCATCGCCCTGGCGCGGCGTAACGGTTCGGCGATAGCCATTGGCCATCCGCATCCGACGACGGTGCGGGTGCTGCAGCAGATGGTCTATAACCTGCCGCCGGATATCACGCTGGTGCGCCCGAGCAGCCTGCTCAACGAGCCGCAGGTCGACAACTCGACGCCAAACTACGCTCAGCCGCCTGCGCAACAAACGCCGCCGCAGCAGCAGAAGCCGCGTAATCCGTTCCACGGCGTGAAGTATTGCAAGCCGAAGCGCCCGCTGGAGCCCGTGAACGCCAGCCGCTTCTTCACTATCCTCAGCGACAGCATCAGCCAGAGCGCGCTGGTCCAGTACTATCGCCTCAAATGGCAGGGCTGGGACAATCCCGGCAGCTAGACCACTCAGGGGTCCGTTCGCTTTTGCGCGACGGGCGCCTGGTTATCTTCGTGGGCGTACCACGCCTTAAAATATTTGAGAAAGCTGTAAAACGTGGCGTACAGGCCGGTGACCACGCCGACTTTGCCATAGCGCCACGCCCCGCTGAACAGATACCACTTAAAGAAAGCGCCAATGGCGCTGACGATCCCCCGCGTCAGCGAAGGTGTGATCTGCTGGTGCTTCACCAGCCGGGTGGTATAGCTGTTCAGCTTATTAAACACTTCATGCAGCGAATAAAAGGTGTCATGGCGTACAAAGCCCGGCAGCCTGACGGAGCGCGCGTGTCCGACCACCTGATCATCCACCGGCCGGTCGTTAAACCGCGCCTGCTGGCGGTTAAAGAGGCGCACCGGGTAATCCGGCGAGGAAATGGGGTAGATCGTCCGCACCTGCGTGCCGAGGATAAACCAGTAGCGCGGCAAACGCCAGGCGCAGGCCGGGTCAGGCTCCTCCCCCGCTTTTAGCGCCTGAATGGCCGCCACGACGTCGTTATCAAGAATTTCATCGCTGTCCATGCACAGCACCCAGTCATGGCTGGCCAGCCCGATGGCATAGTTCATCTGCGCGCCGTGGGCTTTATAGGCATGATGATGGACGGTGAGACCAAACTGCTGACAAATAGAGACCGTTTCGTCGGTGCTACCGGAGTCGACGACAATACACTCATCGGCCACCTTCAGCAGCGGGGGCAGCACCTCCATGAGCAGACGTGCAGAGTTACAGGTCAGTAAGCATACGGAGAGTTTAAGCATGATCGTTTCAAAGTTAAACCGCGACTAAACACACTGTATAAGCGAATAACCGTAAAATCGATGTAGAAATTGTGCGCTTGATATTAAGCAGGCTAAAAATGTTATCCAAATCTAAATTAAGGCGCCCGCAGGCGCCTTTTTTGCTGATGTTTACAACAGACCGGAGGCGTTATTCCCAGCTCAGAACCACTTTACCGGACTGACCGGAGCGCATGGCGTCAAAGCCCTTCTGGAAGTCGTCAATGCCGAAGCGGTGGGTGATGATCGGCGAAAGATCCAGGCCAGACTGGATCAGCGCCGCCATCTTGTACCAGGTTTCGAACATTTCGCGACCATAGATCCCTTTGATAAACAGCCCTTTGAAGATGACCTTGGTCCAGTCGATGGACATATCCGACGGCGGGATACCCAGCATCGCGATACGGCCGCCGTGGTTCATGGTATCCAGCATGCTGCGGAACGCCGGCGGCGCGCCGGACATCTCCAGACCCACGTCGAAACCTTCGGTCATCCCCAGCTCGGCCATCACGTCGTTGAGGTTCTCTTTCGCCACGTTCACCGCGCGGGTGACGCCCATTTTGCGCGCCAGCTCGAGACGGTACTCGTTAACGTCAGTGATCACCACGTTACGCGCGCCGACGTGTTTCGCCACCGCCGCCGCCATCACGCCGATCGGACCGGCGCCGGAGACCAGCACGTCTTCCCCCACCAGATCGAAGGAGAGCGCGGTGTGCACGGCGTTGCCGAATGGGTCGAAGATGGACGCCAGGTCATCAGAGATATTGTCGGGAATTTTAAAGGCGTTAAAGGCCGGGATCACCAGATACTCGGCAAAGCAGCCCGGGCGGTTGACGCCCACGCCGATGGTGTTGCGGCACAGGTGGGTACGGCCTGCGCGGCAGTTACGGCAGTGGCCGCAGGTGATATGCCCTTCGCCGGAGACGCGGTCGCCAATCTTAAAGCCGCGCACTTCCTGGCCAATCCCCACCACTTCGCCGACATATTCGTGCCCGACCACCATCGGCACCGGAATGGTCTTCTGCGACCACTCATCCCAGTTGTAGATGTGCACGTCGGTCCCGCAAATGGCGGTCTTGCGGATTTTAATCAGCAGATCGTTATGGCCGACTTCCGGTTCCGGTACGTCGGTCATCCAGATGCCTTCTTCCGCTTTCAGTTTGGATAACGCTTTCATCTCACACCCTTATTAGGCGATGACGCCCAGTTGTTTGCCGATGCGGGTAAAGGCTTCCACCGCACGCTCAATTTGTTCAGGGGTATGCGCCGCCGACATCTGGGTGCGAATACGCGCCTGGCCTTTCGGTACCACCGGATAGAAGAAGCCGGTGACATAGATCCCTTCTTTCTGCAGTTCGCGGGCAAAGTTCTGCGCCACCACCGCTTCACCCAGCATCACCGGAATGATGGCGTGGTCGGCGCCCGCCAGGGTGAAGCCTGCCGCAGTCATTTTTTCACGAAACAGACGCGCGTTGGCCCACAGGCGATCGCGCAGGTCTGCGCCCTCTTCGACCATCTCCAGCACTTTGATGGAGGCGGCCACGATGGCCGGCGCCAGAGAGTTGGAGAACAGATACGGACGGGAACGCTGGCGCAGCCACTCGACCACCTCTTTGCGTGCGGCGGTGTAGCCGCCGGAGGCGCCGCCCAGCGCTTTACCCAGCGTGCCGGTGATGATGTCGACGCGCCCCATCACATCGCAGTATTCGTGGGAGCCGCGACCGTTTTCGCCGACGAAGCCGACGGCGTGGGAGTCATCGACCATCACCAGCGCATCGTATTTATCCGCCAGGTCGCAAACGCCTTTCAGGTTGGCGATCACGCCGTCCATCGAGAAGACGCCGTCGGTGGCGATCAGCACGTGACGCGCGCCAGCGTCGCGGGCTTCTTTCAGACGCGCTTCCAGTTCCTGCATATCGTTGTTGGCATAGCGGAAGCGCTTCGCTTTACACAGGCGCACGCCGTCAATGATCGAGGCATGGTTCAGGGCGTCGGAGATAATGGCGTCTTCCGGGCCGAGCAGCGTTTCAAACAGGCCGCCGTTGGCGTCGAAGCAGGAGGAGTAGAGAATTGCGTCTTCCATACCGAGGAAATCCGCCAGCTTCTTCTCCAGCTGCTTGTGCGTATCCTGGGTGCCGCAGATGAAGCGTACCGAGGCCATCCCGAAGCCGTGGCTGTCCATACCGGATTTCGCCGCGTCGATCAGCGCCGGGTGGTTGGCCAGACCCAGATAGTTATTGGCGCAGAAGTTAATCACGTGGCTGTTGCCGACGGTAATGTCCGCCTGCTGCGCCGAGGTGATGATGCGCTCTTCTTTAAATAAGCCTTCGGCCCGAGCGGTCTCCAGATTGCTAGTTAACTGTTTGTAGAAATCACCACGCATTGCAACTCTCCAGATTCGGCAAAATTTGGCACATATTACCCAAAGCTATACGCTGATACGAGATGATGCAGGCCTGAATGAATTATTTGCAGCATAAATCACGTCAGCCCAGCACCTTATTCTGCGAATGGCTGTAGGCTTGCTCATGTGGTGATATGATATGAGCATTCATGTCCGGATTGTCTCCGGGCTCTCAACTTCAAAGGTACAGTTATGATCATCGTAACCGGCGGCGCAGGCTTTATCGGCAGCAACATCGTTAAAGCGCTGAATGACAAGGGCATTACCGACATTCTGGTTGTCGACAATCTGAAAGACGGCACCAAGTTTGTGAACCTGGTTGACCTGAACATCGCTGACTACATGGATAAAGAAGACTTTCTGATCCAGATTATGGCAGGCGAAGAGTTCGGCGACATTGACGCAATCTTCCACGAAGGCGCGTGCTCTTCCACCACGGAGTGGGACGGCAAGTACATGATGGACAACAACTATCAGTACTCCAAAGAGCTGCTGCACTACTGCCTGGAGCGCGAAATTCCGTTCCTGTACGCCTCTTCGGCGGCCACCTACGGTGGACGCACCAGCGATTTCATCGAGTCTCGCGAGTATGAGCAGCCGCTTAACGTCTACGGCTACTCCAAATTCCTGTTCGATGAATACGTTCGTCAGATCCTGCCGGAAGCCAATTCGCAGATCGTCGGCTTCCGCTACTTCAACGTCTACGGGCCGCGCGAAGGCCACAAAGGCAGCATGGCGAGCGTCGCTTTCCACCTCAACACCCAGCTGAATAATGGCGAAAGTCCGAAACTGTTCGAAGGCAGCGACGGCTTCAAGCGCGACTTCGTCTACGTCGGCGACGTGGCTGATGTCAACCTGTGGTTCTGGGAAAACGGCGTTTCCGGCATCTTCAACCTCGGCACTGGCCGCGCGGAATCCTTCCAGGCCGTCGCCGACGCAACCCTGGCGTACCACAAAAAAGGCAGCATCGAGTACATCCCATTCCCGGACAAACTGAAAGGCCGCTACCAGGCGTTCACCCAGGCGGATCTGACTAACCTGCGTAAAGCGGGCTATGACAAACCGTTCAAAACCGTTGCCGAAGGCGTAACGGAGTATATGGCCTGGCTGAATCGGGATGCGTAAGAGATAACATGAAAATTCTGGTGGTAGGCCCGTCTTGGGTGGGCGACATGATGATGTCGCAAAGTCTTTATCGTACGCTCAGGGCGCGCTATCCCCAGGCGATTATCGACGTGATGGCGCCAGCCTGGTGTCGTCCGTTGTTATCGCGCATGCCGGAAGTGAACGAAGCGATCCCGATGCCGCTGGGCCACGGCGCGCTGGCTATCGGCGAACGCCGCAAGCTCGGCCACAGCCTGCGCGAGCGTCGCTACGATCGCGCTTACGTGCTGCCAAACTCGTTTAAATCGGCATTAGTCCCCTTCTTCGCCAACATCCCGCTGCGCACCGGCTGGCGCGGCGAGATGCGCTACGGCCTGCTCAACGACGCCCGGGTGCTGGACAAAGACGCCTGGCCGCTGATGGTGGAACGCTACGTGGCGCTGGCCTACGACAACGGCGTGATGCGCTGCGCCAAAGATCTGCCGCAGCCGCTGCTATGGCCGCAGCTGCAGGTCAACGAAGGGGAAAAGTCGCAGGCCTGCAGCGCCTTTAACCTGTCCAACGATCGGCCGATCATCGGCTTTTGCCCCGGCGCGGAGTTCGGCCCGGCAAAACGCTGGCCGCACTATCACTATGCTGCGCTGGCGAAAAAGCTCATCGACGATGGTTATCAGATTGCGCTATTTGGCTCGGCAAAAGATAACGAGGCCGGCAAAGAGATCATCGCCGCCCTCAGCAGCGAGCAGCAGGCCTGGTGCCGGAATCTGGCGGGTGAAACCCAGCTGGAGCAGGCGGTGATCCTGATTGCCGCCTGTAAAGCGGTGGTGACTAACGATTCGGGGCTGATGCACGTCGCCGCGGCGCTGGACCGCCCGCTGGTGGCGCTGTATGGCCCGAGCAGTCCGGACTTTACCCCGCCGCTGTCGCATAAAGCGCGCGTGATCCGTCTGATTACCGGCTACCACAAGGTGCGCAAAGGCGATGCCGCGGAAGGTTATCATCAGAGCCTGATCGACATTACGCCAGAGCGCGTCCTGCAAGAGCTGAACGAATTGCTGACGGAAAAAACCGGGCACGAGGAAGCGTAGCGGATGCGGGTATTGATTGTAAAAACCTCATCGATGGGCGACGTGCTGCACACGCTGCCCGCGCTGACCGACGCCGCGCAGGCCATCCCCGGCATCCGCTTCGACTGGGTTGTGGAAGAAGGCTTCGCGCAGATCCCCTCCTGGCATGACAGCGTCGAGCGGGTGATCCCGGTGGCGATCCGCCGCTGGCGTAAAGCCTGGTTCTCCGCGCCGATCAAAGCGGAGCGTAAAGCCTTTCGCGAGGCCGTCCAGGCGGTCAAGTATGACACCATTATCGACGCCCAGGGGCTGGTGAAAAGCGCTGCGCTGGTCACCCGTCTGGCGCACGGCGTCAAGCATGGTATGGACTGGCAAACGGCCCGCGAGCCGCTGGCCAGCCTGTTTTACAACCGCCGCCACCACATTGCGAAACAGCAGCACGCGGTGGAGCGTACCCGCGAGCTGTTCGCCAAAAGCCTCGGCTACGCGAAACCCCAAACCCAGGGGGATTACGCCATTGCGCGCCATTTCCTGCAGCACGAGGCTAGCGCTGCCGCCCCCTATCTGGTGTTTCTGCACGCCACCACCCGCGACGATAAGCACTGGCCGGAAAACCGCTGGCAGGAACTGCTCGATCTGCTGGCCGACAGCGGCGTCCGCATTAAGCTGCCGTGGGGCGCCCCGCACGAAGAGGCGCGGGCGAAGCGGCTGGCGGAAGGCCGGGAGTATGTTGAAGTGCTGCCGCGCATGAGCCTTGAGCAGGTGGCGCAGGTTCTGGCCAGCGCCCGGGCCGTCGTCTCGGTCGATACCGGCCTGAGTCATCTGACCGCCGCGCTGGATAAACCGAACTTCACGCTCTACGGCCCGACCGATCCGGGGCTGATTGGCGGATACGGTAAAAACCAGCACATCGTGCGGCCGGAAAACAGCGCCAGCACCGGCGATATTACCGCCAGCCGGGTTCATCTTCTTCTGCAAAATCAGGGGCTGCTCTGATGGGATCCCTGTTTAAGCAGATCTATCGCTACACCCGCCCTCGCGCTTATCGTCACAATGAAAATCTGTGGCCTTTTACCCGCATCACCCGCGCGCCGAGCGGCGAAATCAGCGCGTTGCGTTATAAAGGGAAAACGGTGCCGCTGGTCAGCCTGAGCGCGCTGAAAAACAGCATGCAGGGCGAAGTCCTGCTGACCGCCACTGGCCCTTCGACCCGCAATATCGATTTTTCCCTGTTGTCGAAAACGATCCCGGTGATGGGCGTCAATGGCGCCTGGCATCTTGCCGACCGACTGCACTTTTCGCTCTATACCATCGTCGACATGGAGTTTTTCGATAAGAAGCCGGACATTATCCGCGCCATCGTCAGTCAGCCGGACATTCTGCTGTTCACCACCATGCATGGGATCGCCAAAATCGTCGATCGCCATGCGGACGCGCTGCGCTGCCGTTTGGCGTTGATTGAGGACGGTTGCTATAAGATTTACCAGCCGAAAGTCGCCAGCGAAGCGATAAAGCGCACTTACCAGCAGAATCCGGCGATGTGCTTTCATCCCCAGCGCCCGGATATCTGTTTTAGCACCGATATTCGCCAGGGCGTCTTTGATGCCGGCACGGTGGTCTACTGGGCGCTGCAGATCCTCGCCTGGCTGGGCTTCAGCACTATCCTGGTGAGCGGTCTGGATATGACTAACTTCAACCAGCCGCGATTCTACGAAACACAACAAGAAAAATTGCCTTCGTACCTGGCAACAAAAGTGGATACCCTCGTCATGCCCTCCTTTGCGCATGCCGCGCAGGTACTGCAGCAACGCCAGATCCGGGTCATTAATTTTTCACCAGAAAGCGCTGTGCCGGACACTATTTTCGAAAAGGTTGCGTTTAATGAGTACTTTAAAAATGAGTAACTACGCCAGACAGGGTTACTCGATTGTTTTTCCTTTGTTTTTATTTTTCAGCGCGATTTTTTGCATGTCCACCCGGACCAATAACCTGCTGCATTTATCGATCCTGCTGCTCTTGCTCTCGCTGATACGCCCGGAAAACCGCCAGGCGCTGGCCGGCGTGTTACGCGAACAGTGGCAGACCTGGGCGCTGCTGGCGGTCTTCTTTATCTATTACGCCCTCAGTAACCTGTGGGGCCATACGCCGCAGCATATCGACTCGCCGATCACCCACGGCGTGTACCTGACGGGCTATCTGTTGCTGATGGCGATGCTGCTCAGCGACGAACGAACCCGCCGCCTGGCCATGCTGGCGGTGGTTGGCGGGATCACCGTGCTCTCGCTGTGGACGCTGATGTTCGACCACACCCTGGTCCTCACCGAACGAGCGGTCTCCCCCGAGAACCCCGGGCCAACAAACGTTATCGACCTTGCCGGATACTGCGGCATCGGCATCTTAATCTGCGGCATGCTACTGAAAGAAAAAGCCAGCCACTGGCTCTATCTGCCAGTGGCCATCATGCTGGTGATGATGCTGCTGACCCAAAGCCGCGGGCCGATCATCGCCCTGGTGCTGGCGGTCGGCTGTACGCTGCACCTGCACGTCTTCACCCGCCGCAACCTGCTGATCGCCGCGGCGCTGGCCGTGCTGGTGGCTCTGCTTTTGGTCATGACGCCGGTGGGCGACATGCTGCTCGCCCGTTTCGAAGAGCTGGGCACCCAAAGCGGGCTGCGCCTGAGCATCTGGCACCATACGCTGTCGGAGATGGCCAGCCAGCCCTGGCTGGGACGCGGTTTTAGCTATGAACTGGATTTCATCAACTACAGCGGCGAACACATCACCACCACCCACAGCGTATATATGGGCGCCCTGCTGAAAGGCGGCATCGTGGGTTTACTGCTGTTGCTGGCGGTCATTGCCTGCGGACTGTGGCAGGCGTGGCGCAAGCGCCGCTCCGACAGCCGCTACAGTCTGGCGATCCTGTTTTACGCGCTGGTGTTTATGGCCTCGCAGGGGATGTTTATCATCAGCAACCCCCGGGAAACCTGGGTGCTGTTCTGGCTGCCGCTGGGCATTGCGCTCAGCAAAGGGCTGGCGGAAAAGCGTTAACAAGAAAGGGCCGCTGACGGCCCTTTTTTATATTCACTTTTCTATTAACTGCGGGCGGCGACCAGCCGGTCGGCCTGCTCTTTAATCACCGGCCATACCGACTCAATCGCCACATCGGCGACATTCGCTTCTTCACAAACGATCTGCCTCGCTTTGTCATAGCCCGGCGCCCAGATATGATAGCCGGGCAGCCCGGTATCCTTGAGTTTGCGTTTGTTATAGACAGCCACCATCGGTTTATCGAAGGCGCGGGCGATATGCACAATCGAGGTGTCCGGCGTAATGACTAAATCACAGCTGCGAATCACCTCCACGGCGGAGTTGATGGTGCTGTCGGCGACGTATAGCGCCATATCCAGCCCCAGCTGCTGAATTTTCTCGCTGCGACCCACCATCACGATACAGACCCGGTAAGGCAGAGCATGTAGCCGCTCGACCAGGGTCGCCACCTGATGACGACAGAAGTCTTTATCCTCGGAGGCGGTAAAAGGGTTAATGGCGACGCGCAGTGCGACCTCTCCGGCCTGGGAAAGCAAGCGCGCCACTTTCTCCCGCTCATGGCGACAGCCGGGGAGATGATAGTCGTATGGCTGGTCGTCAACGACGCCAAAAAGCTTCACCACCTGTTGATAGCGCAGGGAAATATGGCTGTTGCTGTCAAAAAAAGCGATCGAATGATCGTAAAGTTTATAGGGCTCTTTATTAAAGCCAATCACGCTGGTCGCCCGTAAATCGGCGAGTAATTTAAAGCGTTCATAGCTGGTCACGTCATCAAAATCGATAACCGCATCAAAACCCGCCGCCCGTAACGTATTTAAGGACATGCGTGGTCGATATAAATATACTTGCTCAATGAATTCTGAGCCGGCTAATATTTCGCAGCATATTGGTCCGGTTAACACCGAAACCTGATATCCCCGTTCGGCCAGTATTCTGGCGCAGCCGGTGGTCACCACCATATCGCCGACTTTATCGTCCAGGCGCAATAGCAGCACGCGGCGCACGGGGGCCGGGTCGAAGGGTTTGCGCGCCGGCTTATTTCTGTATCGATAGTTAATTAAATTAAATTTAATACCGCGGAAAAAAGCGTTCTTTTTCCGCGTCAATTGTTTAAGGATACGCATACGGTACCTTGAGCTGTGTTAGCGCTGTGTGATTTTCCGCTGGTAATATTCTGCCAACGTCATGCCCTTCACCTGCGGCGCCAGCCAGCTAAAAAAGGCTTCAAGGTCAGCGTATAAACGCTCAATATCCCGTTCATTCTGGAACGTGGGGCTGCCGCCGGGCATATATTCTGAAGAGTGGAGCATATATTCCACGTAGTCATTGCCCTGCGTCAACGTTTGTTCGACGACTTTTTTCATCGTCTCCACGTTGCCGCCCATCGGACGCAGCCAGTGCACGGAGGGGGAACGCACTTTGCCGCGCAGGCGGTCGTAGCCCTGCTTCACGCTGTTCATCCACGCGGAGTGCTTGTACTGAATGCTCATCGGCACTTCCAGCAGCGGCGAGCGGCCCTCGCGGCTGATGTCATTTTCATCGAGGAAATAGGCATGCTGCGGGAAGCGACGATAATCGGTCCCGCCATCGCCCTGCGGCGCCCCCTTGGCGGTCTTCCAGTTCACCCGCGGGGTCACCGAGCAATCCACCTGATACCCGTACTCCACCAGCAGACGCGCATAGCGCTCGTCAAAGGCCCAGCGCCCGGCGCGATGACTAACCATTTTGGTCTGGAAGGTGTCCTCCAGCAGACGCGTCATATAGTCGACCTTCTCACGCATCATGGCATCGCTGTATTCAATGAGATAAGGCTTATGCCGCCAGTCATCGGCGGTCAGCGGCTCGGTCGGCGGGCTGTTCCAGGCATGCAGATGCATACCGACTTCCGCGGTGCCGCGGGCAATCACGTCTCTGGCGAATTCGATATAAAAGGGATCGATGGCCATTTCATAATTGGTCAAATAGACCGGTTTAAAGCCATACTTTTCGCAAAGCTGCTGAAAACGCGGGAGATAACGCGCATTCTCGGTGGTGATGCTGTCATGTTTTTGCCAGAGGTTATCGCCCTCTGTATCAATCGTGATGAGAAATGCGGGATTGTGCACGAAAACGTCCTCAGGCCATACGTATCGGGTCATGGTAGAGCAATACAACGCTTCTCTCAATCTGTCTGATCCCCTAGAATCGGAACCCTTATCCTGGATGAAGAACAGAGTATGACGCCTGAAACCCTCTCCCGCAGCCCCTTGAACCCGGCGCGGATCCTGGTCATTAAGCTGCGCCATCATGGCGACATGCTGCTGATCACCCCGCTTATTCACGCGCTGAAACAGCAGTATCCCGCCGCCAGCGTGGATGTCCTGCTGTATGAAGAGACCCGGGATATGCTCGCCGCCAACCCCGATATCCACCAAATTTATGGTCTCGACCGCCGCTGGAAAAAGCAGGGGAAAAAGCATCAGCTGAAGATGCAATGGCAGCTCATTCAGACGCTGCGCCAGCAGCGATACGATATGGTGCTCAACCTTGCCGACCAGTGGCCGAGCGCGATTATCAGCAAACTGACCGGCGCCGCGACGCGGATCGGCTTTGATTTTCCGAAGCGTCGCCACCCGTTCTGGCGCTATTGCCACACCGCGCTGGCCGCCACCCAACAGCATAATCAGCTGCATACGGTCCAGCAGAATCTCTCTATCCTCGCTCCGCTCGGTATCCAGTTGAACGACGCCCCGGCGCGGATGGGCTACAGCGAAGCAGACTGGGCCACCAGCCGCGCCCTGCTGCCGGAGGACTTCCGGGATAACTACATCGTCATCCAGCCAACGTCGCGTTGGTTCTTTAAATGCTGGCGCGAAGATCGGATGAGCGCGCTGATCAACGCGCTGTCCGCCGAAGGGTACGCGGTGGTACTCACCTCCGGCCCCGACGATAGAGAGAAGAAGATGGTGGAGACCATCATCGCCGGCTGCCCGCAGGCGCGGCTGCACTCTTTAGCCGGCCAGTTAACGCTGCGCCAGCTGGCGGCGGTGATCGATCACGCCCGGCTGTTTATCGGCGTCGACTCGGTGCCGATGCATATGGCTGCGGCTCTCGGCACCCCGCTGGTCGCCCTGTTCGGCCCCTCGAAGCTGACCTTCTGGCGTCCATGGCAGGCGAAAGGCGAGGTGATCTGGGCAGGCGACTTCGGTCCGCTGCCCGACCCGGACGCCATCAACACCAACACCGACGAACGTTATCTCGATTTAATTCCTACCGACGCCGTGATCGCGGCGGCGAAAAAGGTACTGGCATGAGTAAATTCAGGCTGGCTCTGGTGCGGCAGAAGTACCGCCCGGACGGCGGCGCAGAACGGTTTGTCTCCCGCGCGCTGGAAGCCCTCGACAGCAGTCATCTGCAGCTGAACGTCATCACCCGCGAATGGCAGGGGCCGGTGAAACCGGACTGGCAGATCCATATCTGTAATCCGCGCAAATGGGGGCGCATCAGCCGCGAGCGCGGGTTTGCCAACGCCGCGCGGGCGCTCTGGCAGCGCGAATCTTTCGACCTGGTGCAGAGCCATGAGCGTATTCCCGGCTGCGATCTCTACCGCGCCGGCGACGGCGTTCATCGCCGCTGGCTGCAACAGCGCTCGCGCATTTTACCGGCCTGGAAAAGCCGCCTGCTGTTCGCCGACCGCTACCACCGTTATGTGATGCAAGCGGAACGGGAGATGTACGAAGACCCGCATCTGCGCGGAGTGATCTGCAACGCCGAGATGATCAAACGCGAGATCATCGAAGACTTTGGCCTGCCGGCGGACAAGATCCACGTTATCTATAACGCCATTGATAACCAGCGTTTCCTGCCGCCGGGCGAAGAAACCTTTGCCGCCTTACGCGCCAAATGGCAGTTGCCGCTGCAGGCAACCTGCCTGATTTACGTCGGCTCCGGCTTTGAGCGTAAAGGGCTGGCGGCGGCGATCCGCGCCATCGCCCCGACCGATCGCTATCTGCTGGTGGTTGGCAAAGATAAAGATCAGCCGCGCTATCAGGCGCTGGCGAAGAGTCTCGGCTGCGAAGCGCGGGTGCGCTTCTTCGGCATGCAGTCGGAGACGCTGCCGTTCTATCAGATGGCCGATGGCCTGCTGCTGCCGACCCTCTACGATCCGTTCCCCAACGTCATCCTTGAGGCAATGGCCTGCGGTCTGCCGGTGATCACCACCACCGGCTGCGGCGGGGCGGAGTTTATCGTCAACGGCCACAACGGTTACGTCTGCGACGCCCTGGATATCCCGGCGCTGCAGCAGGCGGTGATGGCCCTGCCTGCCCGCGCGCTGGGCTCCGCGGAAGGCGACCGCGCCCGCGAGCGCATCATGGCCTGCACCAGCGAGCGCCTCTCAACCCAGCTGCTTTCCCTTTATCAGGATCTGGTGAAATAACGATGCGCATCTTATTTGTGATTGACGGATTGCCCGGCGGCGGCGCGGAGAAAGTGGTTCTCACCCTGGCGGCGCAGTTCCTGCGCGACGGCGATCGGGTCTCGCTCATTTCGCTACGCGACGTCTGCGAGTACCCATTGCCCGAGGGGCTCGACTACCAGGTGGTGGCCGATCGCTGCCGCAAACCGTGGCGCAAGCTGACCGAGCTGTCCCGCCGCGCCCGCCAGCTGGACGCCGCGGTCATCCGGGCCGAGCAGCAGGGACAATTTGACCTTGTGCTCTCCAACCTGCACAAAACCGACCGCATCGTCGCCCGCAGCCAGGCGCTGCGCGAGCGCAACGTCTGGTTCTGCCTGCACGGCGTCTTCTCGGCCTCTTATCTTGGTCACCGTACCGGCTTTGACCGCTGGATGAAGCAGCAGAAAATTAAGCGGATTTACCAGGGGCGCAACGTGGTGGCGGTTTCCGACGCCGTGGGGCGCGATCTGGTGGAAGCCTTCGCCCTGCGCCCGGCGCAGCTGAAAACCATCTATAACCCCTTCGATATCGCCGCCCTGCGCGCCGGGGCGGAAGCCGACAGCGAGCGCCCGGACGGCGACTACCTGATTCACGTCGGCCGCTTCCATCCCGGCAAACGCCACGACCGCCTGCTCGAAGCCTACGCGCAAAGCGGCATCGACGCGCCGCTGGTGCTGTTAGGCCAGGGGAAACCGGAGCAAGAGCAGCGCCTGCGCCAGCTGGCCAAAACGCTGCAGATTGACGACCGGGTGTGGTTCAAAGGTTTTCAGGAAAACCCCTTACCGTGGATCAAAGGCGCGCGGATGCTGGTTTTGAGCTCGGATAGCGAAGGATTCGGCAATGTGGTGGTGGAGTCGCTGCTGTTGCATACCCCGGTCGCCAGCACCCGCTGCCCCGGCGGCGTCACCGAGATCCTCACCGGCGAACTTGCCCGCGGTCTGGCGGATCTCACCAGTCCGGCGCTGGCTCAGACGATGCAAAGCATTTACCATAACCCGCCGGCCATCGACGATGCCGCGCTGGAAAAATTCAGCGTCGTGTCCATTTGTCAGCAGTACCGTCAGCTGCAGCGCATCTGACGCCGTTAGTTAACCAGGATCGAAGATTTATGAGTCAAACGCCTTTACTGAGCATCGTGGCTGCCGTCTACAACGGTGAGAAATTTCTTGCGCAATTCTTTGAGTGCATTGAACAGCAGCAGCTGGACAGCTATGAACTGATCCTGGTGAACGATGGGTCGACGGACAACAGCCTGGCGGTGATCGCCGAATGGCGGGATCGGCTGCAGAACGTCCAGGTGCTGGAGCAGGAAAACCAGGGCGTCTCGGTCGCGCGCAATACCGGCCTGGCGGTTGCCAGCGGCAAGTATCTCGCGTTTCCGGACATCGACGATAAACTCTATCCGGGCATGTATCGCACGCTGCTGGAGATGGCGGAGAAAGCACATCTCGATATCGCCACCTGCAACGGCACCTACGTGTACGAAAAGGGCCGCGAGAGCCACCCGATCTTTCCGCTGGACCGCTTGCCCTCGACCGGTGTGTTGCCGGGGCATGTCTGGCTCAAGCAGGCCCTGGATTCGCGGAAATTTCTGCACGTCACCTGGCTCAATATCTATCGCCACGATTTTATCCGCCAGCATCACTTCCATTTCGAGCCCGGCCTGCGCCATCAGGATATCCCGTGGACCACAGAGGCGCTGCTGGCCGCGGAGCGCGTGCAGTACACCAGTCAGCAATTCTATGATTACTACATCCACTCTGAGTCGGTGTCGCATAAGCCGGACAACGACGACACGCTGATGCGTTCGGCGCGCCATTACATGAAAATTCTGGAGATGCTGGAGGCGATCAACCAGCGTTACCCGGACAAAGTGCGCCATATCGCCGCCTGTCGCTGGCAGATCGCCAAAGAAGGCCTGGGGATCATCCACACCTTCGACAGTATGAAAGATGAGTCGAAAAAGCATGTTATCATTAAAGAATTCTTCGACCGCGGTATCTGGCGGTTAATCTGGAAAAACGCCTGTACTTTCCGTTTACGCTGGCGCCTGGGACGCCGTTATCTGCGTATTAAGCGTTATCGCCACGCGGGATAGACCAAAAACCCGCTGTTTCCGCCAAAGAGATAGCTTTACGCGGGCTAAATGCTTAGAATTTGCCCGCCAAAACAGAGAACGGATAAATAGTTTGGAATTGCTTTATACCACCCTACTTTACCTTATTCAGCCGCTGGTGTGGCTGCGGCTGCTGCTGCGCAGTCGTAAGGCTCCTGCCTACCGTAAACGCTGGGCGGAACGCTATGGCTTCTGTCAGAACAAGGTAGAGCCGGATGGCATTCTGCTGCACTCCGTTTCCGTCGGCGAGACCTTAGCCGCCATCCCGCTGGTTCGCGCCCTGCGCCACCGCTACCCTTCTCTGCCGATCACCGTCACCACCATGACGCCAACCGGCTCCGAGCGCGCCATGTCGGCCTTCGGCAAAGATGTCCATCACGTCTATCTGCCCTACGATCTGCCCGGCGCCATGAACCGCTTCCTGGACACCGTTCAGCCGAAGCTGGTGATCGTCATGGAGACCGAACTGTGGCCGAATATGGTAGCCGCGCTGCATAAGCGTAAGATCCCGCTGGTGATTGCCAACGCCCGCCTGTCCGAACGTTCCGCCAAAGGCTATGCCAAGCTGGGCGGCTTTATGCGCCGCCTGTTGAGCCGTATTACGCTTATCGCCGCGCAGAATGAAGAAGATGGCAACCGCTTCCTCGCGCTGGGACTGAAGCGCAACCAGCTGGCGGTCACCGGCAGCCTGAAATTCGATATTTCCGTCACGCCAGAGCTGGCGGCCCGCGCGGTGACGCTGCGCCGGCAATGGGCGCCGCACCGCAAAGTCTGGATTGCCACCAGCACCCACGATGGCGAAGAGCAAATTATCCTCCAGGCGCATAAAAAGCTGCTGGAGACCTTTCCGAACCTGCTGCTGATCCTTGTTCCTCGCCATCCGGAGCGCTTCCCTGACGCCCGCGACATGGTGCAAAAAGCCGGAATGAGCTTCACTCTGCGCAGCACCGGCGAGATCCCCTCCTCCAGTACCCAGGTGGTCATTGGCGATACCATGGGCGAACTGATGCTGCTCTACGGCATTGCCGACCTCGCTTTCGTCGGCGGCAGCCTGGTGGAGCGCGGCGGCCATAATCCGCTCGAGCCGGCGGCGCACGCCATTCCGGTGCTGATGGGGCCGCATACCTTCAATTTCAAAGATATCTGCGCCAAGCTGCAGCAGGACGATGGCCTGATCACCGTCACCGACGCTAACTCGCTGGTCAAAGAGGTTTCCACGCTGCTGACCGATGAAGACTACCGCCTGTGGTATGGCCGTCACGCGGTGGAAGTGCTGCACCAGAACCAGGGCGCGCTGTCGCGTCTGCTACAGTTACTGCAACCTTACCTGCCGCAGCGGAGTCATTAATGTCGAACCGGCTTTCCGTGGTGATGATCGCCAAAAACGCAGCGGACCTGCTGCCGGATTGTCTGGACTCCGTTAGCTGGGCGGATGAAATTATCGTCCTCGACTCCGGCAGTACCGACGGCACCGTCGAGCTGGCTCGCCGCCTCGGGGCGCAGGTCTATACCCATACCGACTGGCGAGGCTATGGCATTCAGCGCCAGCGCGCGCAGGACTACGCCACCGGCGACTGGGTGTTGATGATCGATACCGATGAGCGCGTCACGCCGGAACTCAGACAGGCTATTCTTACGGTCCTGGCAGCCCCGCAGCGCGGCGCCATCTACAGCATCGCCCGCCGTAACTATTTTCTCGGACGCTTTATGCGCCACAGCGGTTGGTACCCCGATCGTGTCCTGCGCCTGTACGAACGCGCCCGTTACCGCTATAACGATAATCTGGTCCATGAATCGCTGGATAGCCTGGGCGCCGAGGTCATTCCGTTGACCGGCGATCTCCTGCATCTGACGTGCCGCGACTTCGCTGGCTTTCAGCAAAAACAGCTGGCGTATGCCGCCGCATGGGCGCTAGAACGCCACCGGAAGGGCAAGAAGACCTCGATGACGGGGATATTCAGCCACACGCTGGGCGCGTTCCTGAAAACGCTGCTGCTGCGCGGTGGGGTGCTGGACGGTAAGCAGGGCTGGTTACTGGCGATGGTCAACGCGCAGTATACGTTTACGAAATATACCGAGCTGTGGGCGCTGAGCCACGGCTACTCGGAGAAAGAGTCATCATGAGCACAAAAGCGATCTATCCGGGTACCTTCGATCCCATCACCAATGGCCATATCGATATCGTCACCCGCGCGGCGAGTATGTTCGATAAAGTGGTGCTGGCTATCGCCGCCAGCCCGAGTAAAAAGCCGATGTTCAGCCTTGATGAACGTATTGCGCTGGCGGAGCAGGCGACGGCCCACCTGGTGAATGTTCAGGTGGTCGGCTTCAGCGACCTGATGGCCAGCTTCGCGCGCGCGCAGCAGGCCAATATCCTGATCCGCGGCCTGCGGGCGGTGGCGGATTTCGAATATGAGATGCAGTTGGCCCATATGAACCGCCATTTGATGCCCACCCTTGAGAGCGTGTTCCTGATGCCGTGCAAAGAGTGGTCGTTTATCTCCTCTTCGCTGGTCAAAGAAGTCGCGCGCCACCAGGGCGATGTCTCTCACTTCCTGCCAGCCAACGTCCACCAGGCGCTGTTGAATAAGCTGAAGTAACGCATCTGCTGGGGCATGAGCCAGGCTGGCGCTGCGCTTACCTGGCCTACAAACGTCCCCGGCCCACCAGATGCGCGCCCGCAGGTCCGCTGACCTGGCCGACAATCATTCCTGTTCCGGTGACTATTTCTGACACTGGCGGCAATAAAAGGTCGCCCGCTGGGCATGCTTGGTCCCGACAACCGGCGTGCCGCAGATCCGGCAGGGTTCGCCCTTGCGGCCATAGACCTGTAGCTCCTGGGCAAAATAGCCGGGCTTGCCATCGCTTTGCAGGAAGTCCTTCAGCGTGGTGCCGCCCTGCTCTATCGAACGCAGCAGGACCAGCTTAATCACCTTCACCAGCTGCTCGCACTCGTCTCGCGACAGTGAGGACGCCAGCCTGTCAGGGTGGATCCCGGCGGAGAACAGCGATTCACTGGCGTAGATATTGCCGACGCCCACCACCAGCTTGTTATCCATCAGCCAGGGTTTGATCGCGGTTTTCTTCTTCGCGCATTTCTGCTGGAGATAATCGGCGTTGAAGGCGTCGCTCAGCGGCTCCGGCCCCAGATGCGCCAGCACCGGGTGGCCTTCCAGCTCTTTGGTCCACAGCCAGGCGCCAAAGCGGCGCGGATCGGTATAGCGCAGGACTTTACCGTTACTCATAACCAGATCAACGTGATCGTGTTTTTCCGCAGGCAGCTCTTCGCTCAGGATGCGCAGGCTTCCCGACATCCCGAGATGGACAATGATCCAGCCGTTCGGGAGTTCCAGAAGCAGGTATTTGGCGCGACGACGCACGCTGAGCACCGGAACGTCGCTCAGGCGATAAATCTCTTCAGAAACCGGCCAGCGCAGCCGTCCGTTGCGCACGACGGCGTGCAGAATGGTTGCGCCAACCAGGTGCGGCTCAATGCCGCGGCGGCTGGTTTCAACCTCTGGTAATTCAGGCATGATTTTCCTCCATTTACCCGGCGTATTGTGCTTCACGGACAGGTGGCTGAAAAGGGAGTGTGTGAAAGCAATATGGGGGAGTTTTAAAAACAAAAAACCCCGCCGGAGCGGGGTTTTTATACAAGGAGGCTAAAATTATTTGATTTTAGCTTCTTTGTAGATAACGTGCTGACGTACAACCGGATCGTACTTTTTCAGTTCCATTTTTTCCGGTTTGGTACGTTTGTTCTTCGTGGTGGTGTAGAAGTGACCAGTACCAGCGGAAGAAACCAGCTTGATTTTCTCACGAATACCTTTAGCCATGATTTATTTCCTCTAAGTACTTAGTACTTTTCGCCACGGGCACGCAGTTCAGCCAGAACTGTATCGATGCCTTTCTTATCGATTACACGCATACCTTTAGCAGATACGCGCAGGGTGACAAAACGCTTCTCGCTCTCAACCCAGAAACGGTGAGAGTGCAGGTTCGGCAGGAAACGGCGTTTAGTCGCGTTCAGTGCGTGGGAACGGTTGTTACCGGTCACCGGACGCTTGCCAGTAACTTGGCAGACTCGGGACATGTCTATTCTCCAAAAATCAAATTAGCTCGAGCTTCGTATGGGGTATTGGCGCCTCGTCAGGCTTTACAGCCTGGTCATCGCAGTTCAATGTGAACTCTCGACTGCCAGGCCCAAATGCCAAACCCGAGATTCTCAAAGGTGGCGTAGTATACGCTGACTCGGCGATGTGCTCAAGTCCCGAACAGACAAAGATCCCGAAGGATCGC
The DNA here is from genome assembly GCF_048822715.1 of Klebsiella sp. C239. Taxonomy (NCBI): domain Bacteria; kingdom Pseudomonadati; phylum Pseudomonadota; class Gammaproteobacteria; order Enterobacterales; family Enterobacteriaceae; genus Klebsiella; species Klebsiella sp. C239. The sequence continues at coordinate 313,333 of NZ_JBMEZK010000006.1, forward strand.
CAGTTCGGGGCTAAATCCAGCCACGTTCGGCAAAAGATACATACGCACCGCGGCCGATAACCAGATGGTCAAGCACGCGTATCTCCATGAATCGACAACACTTTACCACCCTTTCGGTAATCAGCCTGTCAGCCTGACTCGGCTCCGGACTACCGGAGGGATGATTATGCGCAAGGATCACGGCGGCGGCGTTCACTTTGATGGCTTCGCGTACAATTTCTCGCGGATGCACCTCAACGTGGCTAAGAGTACCAGAAAAAAGGCGGCTATGTTTCAACACGCGGTTCTGATTATCTAAAAAGATCACCATAAAGATCTCGCGCTCCTCTTCCGTCAGCTGGCTTTGCAAAAATTCCCGCGTCATTGAGGGGGTGACCAGCGCGGCCTCCTCAACCAGCTGCGAGCTAAAATAGCGCCGCGCCAGCTCGGCAATCCCCTTCAGTTGCGCATATTTCGCCAGCCCCAGCCCGTCAACGGCAACCAGTTGCGCTTTATCAGCGGAAAGCAGAGCGTAGAGCGAACCAAAGCGCTGCAATAACGCCTGGGCGTAGCTCAGCACATCCTGACGGCGTGTGCCAATGCGCAGAAACAGCGCCAGTAGCTCAACGTCCGTCAGCGCCTCGATGCCGAATTGCAGCATCTTCTCCCGTGGCATCAGATTTTCCGTTCCGTCCATGCGCCCTCCTGCGTGAATCAGCCTATCCTGGCACAACCTGACGACGCTGCCGACCCGCCGCTTTTCACCCTGCGTAGCCGCTCGCAAAGTGAATGCCCGTCAGAGGCACGACGGCGGCAGGATTGTGATAAGATGCGCGGATTCTGGTCTACGGCAACAGGAATACATCATGATGACTCTGGCGGGTAAAAAAATCGTCCTGGGCGTCAGCGGCGGTATCGCGGCGTATAAAACCCCGGAACTGGTACGGCGACTACGTGAACGCGGCGCGGAAGTGCGTGTCGCAATGACGGAGGCGGCAAAAGCGTTCATCACCCCACTCAGCCTGCAGGCGGTATCCGGCTATCCGGTTTCCGACAGCCTGCTCGATCCGGCGGCGGAAGCGGCCATGGGCCATATTGAGCTCGGAAAATGGGCCGACCTGGTGATCCTCGCCCCGGCGACCGCCGATTTGATCGCCCGCGTGGCGGCAGGCATGGCCAATGATTTGGTGTCGACGATCTGTCTCGCCACCCCTTCCCCGGTTGCCGTCTTGCCCGCCATGAACCAGCAGATGTATCGCGCGCAGGCCACCCAGCATAATCTGCAGACGCTCGCTTCCCGCGGCCTGCTGCTGTGGGGACCGGACAGCGGTAGCCAGGCCTGCGGCGACGTCGGCCCGGGGCGAATGCTCGATCCGTTAACCATCGTGGAGATGGCCGCACAGCATTTCGCTTCCCCTGTCAAAGATTTGCAACATCTCAACCTCATGATTACCGCGGGCCCGACCCGTGAGCCGTTGGATCCGGTGCGTTACATCTCAAACCACAGCTCCGGTAAGATGGGCTTCGCGATTGCCGCCGCCGCCGCACAGCGCGGCGCGAACGTGACCCTGGTCAGCGGACCGGTATCGCTACCGACACCGCCCTTTGTGCAGCGCATTGATGTCACTACCGCGCTGGAAATGGAAGCGGCCGTCCAGGCCAGCGCTCAGCAGCAGCACATTTTTATTGGCTGCGCCGCGGTGGCGGATTACCGCGCCGCCGCCATCGCCGAAGATAAAATAAAAAAACAAGGTGATGAATTAACAATAAAAATGGTTAAAAACCCGGATATCGTCGCCGGGGTTGCAGCGCTAAAATCGCATCGCCCCTACGTCGTTGGGTTTGCCGCCGAAACGAATAATGTGGAAGAATATGCGCGGCAAAAACGTGCCCGCAAAAACCTCGACCTGATTTGCGCCAACGATGTTTCCCAGCCTAATCAGGGATTTAACAGCGATAGCAACGCATTACACCTTTTCTGGCAGGATGGGGAAAAGCGCTTACCACTTGAGCGCAAGGAACTCCTGGGCCAATTATTACTCGACGAGATCGTGACCCGTTATGATGAAAAAAATCGACGTTAAGATTCTGGACCCGCGTGTCGGCCAGCAATTTCCGCTGCCGACCTATGCCACCTCCGGCTCCGCCGGACTTGACCTGCGAGCCTGTCTCGACGACGCCGTAGAGCTGGCGCCGGGCGCAACCACGCTGTTGCCGACCGGCCTTGCGATTCATATCGCCGATCCCTCTCTGGCGGCGGTGATCCTGCCGCGCTCGGGCCTGGGTCATAAGCACGGCGTGGTGCTGGGCAACCTGGTGGGCCTTATCGACTCCGATTACCAGGGGCAACTGATGGTGTCCGTCTGGAACCGCGGTCAGCAGAGCTTTATTATCGAGCCGGGCGAACGTATCGCGCAGATGGTCTTTGTGCCGGTCGTGCAGGCGGAATTTAACCTGGTGGAATCTTTCGATGCCACCGACCGCGGCGAAGGCGGCTTCGGTCACTCAGGGCGTAAATAAGCCCAGCAACACGGAATCTGCATCCCAACGCGCATAATGCAATAACATCACCGCAAACTCTGGTTTGCGGTCGCGTTGTGGATGTCTGCCTGACAAGTGCTTATTTTCAGGGGTATTTTAAAACATGGCAGAAAAGCAAACTGCGAAACGGAATCGTCGCGAAGAAATACTTCAATCTCTGGCGCTAATGCTGGAATCCAGCGATGGTAGCCAACGTATTACCACCGCGAAACTGGCGGCTTCCGTCGGCGTTTCTGAAGCCGCGCTGTATCGCCATTTTCCCAGCAAAACCCGCATGTTTGACAGCCTGATCGAGTTCATTGAAGACAGTCTGATTACGCGCATCAATTTGATTCTGAAAGATGAGAAGGACACATCCGCGCGCCTGCGCCTGATTGTTCTGTTGATTCTTGGGTTTGGCGAGCGTAATCCTGGGCTGACGCGCATCCTCACCGGACACGCGCTGATGTTCGAACAGGATCGGCTGCAGGGCCGTATCAACCAGCTTTTTGAACGCATCGAAGTGCAGCTGCGTCAGGTGATGCGCGAGAAAAAAATGCGCGAAGGCGAAGGCTACACTCTCGACGAAACGCTGCTGGCCAGCCAGCTGCTGGCCTTCTGCGAGGGCATGCTGTCGCGCTTTGTGCGCAGCGAGTTCAAATACCGTCCGACGGATGATTTCGACGCCCGCTGGCCGCTGGTCGCCGCACAGCTGCAGTAGTTTTTTTGCATTGCCCGGTAGCGCTCTGCTTACCGGGCATTTTCGTTACACGCCGTAGGCTTCGCGATAAGCGCGAACTGCCGCCAGGTGTTCCGCCATCTCCGGTTTCTCTTCCAGGTAAGCGATCAGCTCTTTCAGGGTGACGATCGAGATAACCTGGCAGCCGTAATCCCGCTCCACTTCCTGAATGGCGGAGATTTCGCCGCGGCCGCGCTCCTGACGATCCAGGGAGATCAGCACACCCGCCAGCTGCGCGCCGTTGGCCTGGATGATCTCCATGGATTCGCGAATCGCCGTACCGGCGGTGATCACATCATCCACCAGCATGACCCGGCCCTGCAGTGGACTACCGACCAGATTGCCGCCTTCGCCGTGAGTCTTTGCCTCTTTACGGTTAAAGCAGTAAGGCAGGTCGCGGTCATGGTGTTCGGCTAACGCCACCGCGGTGGTGGTGGCAATCGGGATCCCTTTGTAGGCCGGGCCAAACAGCAGGTCGAACTCAATCCCGGAATCCACCAGCGCCTCGGCATAAAAACGGCCCAGAAGAGCCAGATCGCGCCCGGTGTTAAACAGGCCGGCGTTAAAGAAATAGGGGCTCTTACGCCCGGATTTCAGCGTGAACTCGCCAAACTTAAGAACCTGCTTGCTAAGCGCAAACTCAATAAACTGGCGCTGATACGGCTTCATGGATTCGCTCCTCATCTTACTTTTTTACGGTCAAAAAAAAGGCGACTTCTCAGTCGCCTTAAAAACTAATCTGCTAACGCCGCCTTCTGCGTCGTAATAATGGATTCGATCCCCCCTCGGGCTAACGCCAGGAGAGTGAGGAGCTCTTCATGGGTGAACGGCTCGCCTTCTGCCGTACCCTGCACCTCGATGATGCGACCATCTTCGGTCATCACCACGTTCATATCGGTTTCCGCGGCAGAGTCTTCGATGTACTCCAGATCGCAGATGGCTTCGCCATTAACGATCCCAACAGAGACCGCCGCCACCATCCCTTTCATCGGGTTAGTTTTCAGCTTGCCGGCCGCCACCAGCTTATTCAGCGCGTCGGCCAGCGCCACGCAGGCACCGGTAATAGACGCGGTGCGGGTGCCGCCGTCGGCCTGCAGCACATCGCAGTCGAGGGTGATGGTAAACTCGCCCAGCGCTTTCAGATCAACCGCCGCGCGCAGCGCACGGGCGATCAGGCGCTGAATTTCCATCGTCCGGCCGCCCTGTTTGCCTTTTGCCGCTTCACGCGCGTTACGCGTGTGCGTTGAACGCGGCAGCATGCCATATTCAGCGGTGATCCACCCCTGTCCCTGTCCTTTCAGGAAACGCGGTACGCCTTCGTCAATGGAGGCGGTGCACAGCACTTTGGTATCACCGAATTCAACCAGCACAGAGCCTTCAGCGTGTTTTGTGTAATTACGGGTCAGGGTAACGGGGCGCACCTGGTTGGCGCTACGACCTGCTGGACGCATGATAGAAATCTCCGGCTTGAAACGAATGTAAGGCCGCATTATACGAATTTCATGGCGAAAAGCCTATGCCAACACCTGCCGGGCGCGCACATAATGTCAGTCCAGCGTTTTCCGATAAGATTTCAACCCTACGCCGATCACTATCACCGCCAGGCCAATCAGCGGCAACAGATCGGGTAATAATGCCGTCGCAGAATACCCTTTCAGCATAATGCCCTTTACCAACCGGATGAAGTAGGTCAGCGGCAAACAGGAGCCAATGGCTTTCGCCCAGTCGGGCATACTAATAAAAGGACTGATAAAGCCAGACAGCATAATGGAAGGGATAAAATAAAATGACGACATTTGCAGCGCCTGCAGTTGGTTTTGCGCTATGCCAGAAATACCAATGCCGATTGACAGGCAGAGGAAGACATAAATCAACAACACTAAAAAAAGCAGGAAAACGCTGCCATGAAGAGGAATATCAAATAACAGAACGGCGGCAATCAGAATTAACGTCGCCTGAAACAGGCCAATGATAACAAAAGGTGTTATCTTACCAACAATGACCTCAAGCCCGGTCAAAGGAGAAACCAGTAAATTTTCTAACGCACCGTTTTCTCTCTCACGAGTAATCGACAGAGCGGTCATCAGGATCAAGGTTGTACTGAGTATCGACCCCATAATACCGGGAATCGTATTAAACTGGGTAATCCCCTCCGGGTTAAACATGCGATGGATAATAAGCTCAAAATCATCCTCTTTTTGCTCTACACGCATTTCACCCGGCAAGTCTTGCTGAAACATCGATTTCGCAACCTGCACCAGAGCACTTAACGCATTTCCCGTGGTCATCGGATCGATAGCATCCCCCTGAATAAGCAGCTGAGGTTTTTCTCCACGCAGCATCTTGCGCGTAAACCCCTCGGGGATCGTTACGATAAAAGTGACATCACCTCGAACAAATGCTTTCTGAGCTGCCTCTTCAGAATCGACAGGTATCATCGAAAAATATCCGGTATTTTGCGCTCCTGTCACAAAAACCTGACTCATGCGTTCGCTATCGTAATTCAGTAATGCGGTAGGAAGATGATGCGGGTCCATATTTATCGCATAGCCAAGAATGATCAGCTGAAAAATAGGGGTAAGGAGTACCATGCTGATACTGACTTTATCACGACGTAATTCGTGGATCTCCTTAATAACCACACCGAACCAGCGGATTAGAGAGAAGTTTAAATTAATTTTTTTCACAATTGTTTTTCATCAGATAGGTAAATGCGTCTTCCAGATTGGTATCGACCTGGCAGAACTCATAACCCTGTTGTTTAAAAGCAAATAGCGCGGATGCTAACTTCGCTTCATCTCTGGAAGTAACATAAAGCTGATTGCCAAAAATGACCGTTTGTTCAATATCCGGCAAGCGCTGGAGCTGGCTTTCAAGCACCGTCAGCCCAGCGCCGCTGGTTCTCACGGTAATAAGGTTCTGCGAAGCGATAATCGATGCAATAGTGCCATTCGCCAGTAGCCGACCATAAGAGAGGTAAGCAACTTTATGGCAGCGCTCTGCCTCGTCCATATAATGCGTACTCACCAGTATTGAGATCCCTTTGTCAGAGAGCTGATGCAGCATTTGCCAGAACTCCCGTCGCGCTTTTGGATCCACGCCAGCGGTCGGTTCATCCAGAAACAGCAAAACAGGTTCATGCAACATGCAGGCGGCGAGGGCCATTCTTTGCTTCCAGCCGCCAGAAAGTTCCTTAGCCAGCTGGTGCTGCCGGGAAGTAAGACCTAATTCTGTAAGCGCATCCTCAACCCGGGCCTTACGCTGGTCAAGGCCATATAATCGTGCAATAAAATATAAGTTTTCCCGAATAGTTAAATTTCCCCACATCGAGAAATACTGAGTCATGTAGCCTATCTTTTGTTTTATTTTTTCCCGCTGAGTGAAGATGTCCATACCCAGACAAAAACCTTCACCTGAATCGGGCGTAATCAAACCGCACATCATCCGTATCGATGTCGTTTTTCCGCTACCGTTCGGACCAAGAAAACCATAAATCTCGCCTTTTGCCACCTGTAATGAGAAATCCTTTACGACATGATGTTCGCCAAAATGTTTATTGAGATTTTTCACATCAATACAAAGATTATTCATTGCCAATAATCTCCACATCAAACGGCTGACCGATTTTCATCCGTTCAGCCTGCTCCAGGACAGGGATCGCCTCGGCCATAAAAATAAGTTTTTCACGGCGTTTCGTACTGTAAATAACCGGGGGCGTAAACTCTGCTTCAGGACTGATATAATTAATAACGCCAGGAATAGGTTCTGCACAACCGTCGCATAAAAGTCTTACCTTCGTCCCGATATTAAATTTACCGAGCATCGCCTCGGGTATAAAGAAGCGTACTTTTATATTCTCAGGTGGTAACAGACTGATTATTGGTCTGCCGGCTGAAGGACGCTCCCCAACACGATATATAATATCAAAAACTTTGGCATTTATTGGAGATACAATCGTCGTTTGCTGAACATCCCGAAGCGCTTTATCACGTTCGAGTTTTGCCGCGGCCACCATCGAGAGCTGTTGGCTAATCTCATCCTGACGGGCCGGTAGTTGCCGTGCCTTGAGTTGATTAATTAACTCTTCAACCTGTGCGCCTTTTTGCGTTAACTCATCCCTGATATCCTCCCATTCCGCCCGCGATATGGCATGGTTGGCATAAAGATGACGATATCGCCCAAGCTGCCGCTTTACCTGTGATTCTGCCGATTGGGCTTTTTTTAGCTGTGACCGTATAATATCCAGCTCTTCTGGCCGCTCTCCCGATTTCAGATTTCGTAACACTGCGCTCTCAGCTGAAAGTTTTTCTTCAGCACGCAGGAAAATATTTTGTGCATCGAAGGAGTCAATCTTCACTAACTCCTGTCCTGGAATGACATTATCGCCCTTATTAATGAAGATTCGTTCTATTTTTTCATTACCAGAATAAGAAAGGTATACAAATTCACCATGTGAATAACCGGATAGCATGTTATCCGGTTTGTTATCACATCCCGAGAGTACTAGCATCGAAATCATGACAAAGCATTTAGTTACTGACTTTTGCATTAAAACGTATCCATACGCATATCATTTCCCTTATTACTGACGGCTGGATTAAAGCATTATTACTCCAGTACCCGTTAGTCATCGTCAACTCAGTCTTTTAAATAATGTTTAACGTATATTTCATTCAATTTATCAATAGCGCTCAGATTTAACCCAGCTATCGAGTTAAAAGCCTCATCTTTAGTAAATGAAATAATCGACGATCCACCTGGTGAGAACCATTTAGCAGTCTGTTTAAAAGGCCAGGGCAGCTTATAACCTTTTTCTCTCAGAAGATGATTTAACATACTCCAGTCTTCGCTAAAATCGTTTCCGCTAAAAGGACTATCGCTTTGTGTAGTTTCTACCGTGAACAGGGCTATTGGTGTACAAAAATCAGTCGTGGTGGGAAAGTACATATTATAAAAACTCACAATCAGTTTCTGTACCTCTTCAGGAAAAGATCCTGGGATAGTCAACACACCTAATAAATATTTATAGTTGGGGTATCTTTTTATAAAATCGAATATACCTTGCCATAAATAATCAAGAACATTACCTTTTTGATAAGGTTTCTGGATAAAGCCACGACCTATTTCTACACACTGCTCTAAGCACAAATAGGCGCTATCATGATATTTAAATAAGCTATTACTATAGAGGCCAGCTATTCCATGGCGGGCGAGTTGCTCGCCAACAGGAACGAGACGGTACGCCCCCAGAATTTCTGTTTCAGCAGGATCCCACAATAAAATGTGATAATAACTTTCATCAAAAATATCATTATCTCTATCTTTACCGGACCCTGAACCAATATCGCGATAACAGCGTTCGCGTAAGCGTCCTAACTCATCAATAATTGGTGAGAAACGGCCAGTATTGCAGCGATAAATCAATAATTTTCTTCCATCATCAAACTGTCTTAATATTTCGCACTCATCTATCGCACTTATTAAATCCTCTCTATCTTCTTTTAGTCCTTGTGGCGAAATCGTATCGACAAGAGCTGCTCCATTCTTCCCTATGCTCTGGAGGTGCATCAAACATACATTAGCTGCTGCAGAAAGATCTTCATTGTATTTTTGCAATGAAGATAAGGTTATTTGCTGTCCGATATTGATTCCCATGGTCTTTCCACGATGGCGGAGAGCTTCACGAATAACCATTATATTTGACAGTTGCCGCCAGATCGTTGCAGTAAGATAATAAACGTTACTGTTTTTACCCGTAATATGAATAGGCACCAGCGCCGCATTATTTCTCATCGCCAGCTGTAAAAAACCGGGGTTCCACTTATGCTCCTGTAAACCTGAAAGAGACCAGTTAGCCAGTTTACCCGCTGGACATATAATTAATACGCCTCCCTCTCGCAGATGATTGTTCATCTCTCTAAATTTTTTATGGCTCATCTTACCGGCCATATTTTCAATACCAATGGTCAGTTCTGCCACCTGTGGAAATATAATTGGCAAAATGTGGTTGGCAATTATTTTTATATCTTTCCTCACCCGGGAGACCGTATGTATTAAAGCAAGACCATCGATGACTGTTGGATGATTTGAAATAACAACCGCTGCCCCATTTTCGGGTATGTTATTAAATTGATGCTGTTCGGTTGCACATTGCAATTCAAGGAGATCGACGACCGAATTAACCCATTCGACTCCACTTTGATTAACTAACCGATCGTTATATATTATGCGAGTAAATTTCTTATTGCCGAAGGCGGACCTGAAAAGCCATTTTTTCCAAAAGGGTATATTTGTATTTGGGAAAAATTCTCTAATGACTTTATCAAAGATAGTGTCCATATTAAAATCCTTTTTATAGAACTCATCTAAAATGACTATACTCGCGATCTTGCTGCCGGACAATACTACATAAAGTTAAATCATTGCCATTACAAAACAAATAAATATAATTAAATTGATTATATTCATGAAGAGAATGCACCCAACAGAGATATTAATACTTTTGTCATATTGAATTCAGAAAAAGCATACATAATAGTTAAAGGTAATACCCCATAACATTTTTGGCGGTTATACTTTGTAAAAAATACCACGATATAGCTTTAAGACGATACAAAACATGTGGATGATCATACTCACATTCAATAATAAAAATAGGCCTACGGTTTTTCACTCTTTTTTATTCTGCCTGAAAGCAGGGAGAGATAGCTTTACTGCGAATAGACAGAATTCATTTGATAAAAATTAACAGCATAATGATGCTTAAGCCGCGAAAGAATCAAAGCTTATTTCCTATCCGCTATAAAAGGATACATTTCACTAAGCAAAGTAATCGCATTAAATACAGCGAAGCTATGTCCCTTAAAAAATCAGTCTTGAAGTATTTCATCACTATTCCTGTTAAGTCACCGCCGGCATAGCTATAATCCTTGCATTCATTATTACGAAAACAGGAACGTCTATGATCCGCAGTATGACCGCCTATGCCCGCCGTGAAACCAAGGGTGACTGGGGTAGCGCCGCATGGGAGCTGCGCTCGGTAAACCAGCGCTATCTGGAAACGTACTTCCGCCTGCCGGAGCAGTTCCGTAGCCTGGAGCCCGTGGTACGCGAGCGCATTCGCGCCCGCCTGACTCGCGGTAAAGTCGAATGCACCCTGCGTTTTGAACAAGACCCCAGCGCTCAGGGCGAACTGATTCTCAACGAAAAGCTAGCTAAACAGCTGGTTAACGCCGCCAACTGGGTAAAAATGCAGAGCGATGAAGGGGAAATCAATCCGGTTGATATCCTGCGCTGGCCGGGCGTGATGGCCGCCAAAGAACAGGATCTTGACGCCATCGCCGCCGACATTCTGGCAGCCCTTGACGGCGCGCTGGATGACTTCATCGTCGCTCGCGAAACGGAAGGCCAGGCGCTGAAAGCGCTTATCGAGCAGCGTCTTGAAGGCGTGAGCGGCGAAGTGGCGAAAGTTCGCGCTCATATGCCGGAAATTCTCCAGTGGCAGCGCGAGCGTCTGGTCGCCAAGCTGGAAGATGCGGAAGTGCAGCTGGAGAATAACCGTCTCGAGCAAGAGCTGGTGCTGATGGCGCAGCGTATCGACGTTGCCGAAGAGCTGGACCGCCTCGAAGCCCACGTAAAAGAGACCTACAACATTCTGAAAAAGAAAGAGGCTGTGGGTCGCCGTCTCGACTTTATGATGCAAGAGTTCAACCGTGAGTCGAACACCCTGGCGTCAAAATCGATCAATGCCGAGGTCACCAACTCTGCGATTGAGCTGAAAGTGCTGATCGAGCAAATGCGCGAGCAGATCCAGAATATCGAGTAATCTCAGATACCTTTCTGAAGGCCGGTTTACCGGCCTTTTTTCATTCATTTCAAAAGCAATGTCTTTTATCCAGTACCCGGCAGGTCAAAAACGCCCCTGCCGCGCACAGCAGCGTCGGGGCCAGATAGCTGTGATCCATGTGGGTGAACTCCATCACCAGCACCACCGCCGTCAGCGGCATCTGCATGGAGGCGGCGAGAAAAGCGGCTGCCCCCACCAGGGCGAAACTGCTTTCATCTCCGCCAGGGAACCCTGATTGCCAGAGCGCGCAGAGCAGCAGGCTGACCAACCCGCCCACCGCCAGCCCCGGGGTTAACAACCCGCCTTCCGCGCCGCCGCGCAACACCGCCAGGATCACCACCAGCTTCAGCCCTAACAGGATCGCGACCATGGAGTGAGGCAGCCCGTCGCTGAGCGCCAGCTGCATCGGCCCCTTGCCATTGCCCGGTAGCGCCGGGAACCAGAGGCTAAGGACGGCCAGAAGCGAAAACGCCAGCAGACAGAACACCGGCATCTGCCAGTTACTTCGCACGCGTGAACGCGCTGCGCTGGTCGCTTTGCGAAAGAGCCAGGCGCCGGCGCCAAGAATCGGGCCCGCCAGAATCGCCCACCAGAGAAAGGTGTGCGGAAGCGCGCTGGAAACAAAATGGTATTGCGATTCATCCCCTAACCCGAGGGTGGCCGTCCAGGCGGCAATCGCCGAGGTCATTATCGCCGCCAGCGTTTTTTCCCAGCTAAACGACAGCAGCATGACCTCGAGGGTGAACAACGCCCCTGCCAGCGGGACGTTATACACCGCCGCCAGGCCCGCGCCCGCCCCACAGGCAATCAGCGTACGGGTTTCATCCTCCAGCAGGCGCAGCTTACGCGCCACCATCCCCGCTCCTAGCGCGCCCATTTCCCGAGGAGCCACTTCGCGGCCAAGCGGGGACCCCAGCGCTACGGTGACGATCTGCAGCAGAGCGTGGATCGTCGTGGTGCCCGCGGGCATGGGGACGGAAGGGTTAGCCACCGCCGCGGCAATGGAAACCCGCTTCTGCCCATAGCGACCAAGCAGCCACCAGCCAAATCCGGCGACGATGCCGCCTGCCACGATTGCCGCGATGCGACGTGGCCAGGGCGACGCCGTGACGCCCTGTAAAAATGACACCGAACCAACGATATGCGCTGGACTGTAGCCAAAAGCCAGGTGCTGAATGGCATGTAAAATCAGCGCCAGCGCCATACCGGACAGACCGGCCAGAATCCCGGTTAATACTACGGCCATCAGGCGAGTCAGAGAATGTTTGTTCCCGGCGGCGACACGCATTTTCTCATCTCCTCGAGAAAGAAAATAAAAGGATAAAGGTCGGGACTTAAACATTAGGTATTCATAGCGTTTTCAATATAGATAACCGATCGGGAATAAGACATTACTTTTTCTAATCTGTAAAAATTCAAAAAATAATACTTAACCACCAAATAAAGCCAATTTAAGCCATGTTGTCATTACTTTTTCCTGGCCTAACGACTTCACTTTAGAAAATATCAATCGTGATCCTGCGCACAAATCGTTAACCTGCCGGCCACTGTCTGGGGGGATCTATGCTGCTTCATGTTCTGTATTTAATCGGTATCACCGCGGAAGCCATGACCGGAGCGCTGGCTGCCGGTCGTCGGCGGATGGACACGTTTGGCGTCATTATTATCGCCACCGCGACCGCGCTGGGCGGGGGTTCTGTTCGCGATATCCTGCTGGGACACTATCCTCTCGGCTGGGTGAAGCATCCGGAATACGTCATCATTGTCGCCGTCGCCGCCGTCCTTACCACAATTGCCGCCCCGGTAATGCCGCACCTTCGCCGGCTTTTCCTGGTGCTGGATGCGCTGGGGCTGATCGTGTTTTCCATCATCGGCGCGCAGATCGCCCTGGATATGGGCGAAGGCCCGGTTATCGCCTCTATTGCTGCGGTCATCACCGGCGTTTTCGGCGGCGTACTGCGCGATATGTTCTGCAAGCGCATTCCGCTGGTCTTCCAGAAAGAGCTGTATGCCGGGATCTCGTTTGCCGCAGCGGTACTCTATATAGCGCTGCAACACTACGTCAGCAGCCACGATGTGGTGGTCCTGGCCACGCTGCTGTTCGGCTTTACCGCCCGCATGCTGGCGCTGCGCTGGAAGCTCGGGCTACCGGTTTTCCACTACACCCACGACGCCCACTAACCGCCTTAAAACCCGGGGATGCGCTGCCTGCTAAGCCATTGCGCCAGCGCCGCCACGTCAGGGTCATGCAGGAAAGCCACTAACTGTCGGGCTCTGATCGCCCCCACGCCCGGCAGCGTGCGCCATTGCGCTTCACTCTTTGCCGTGAGGAGGCGCCAGTTTTCACTGCCAGGCTGCGCCAGCGCCCCCTGGGGCACCGGGATCCCCATCGCCAGCACCCAGCGTATAAAAGGCCGTTTACGAATAAGATCAAACTGATGCCAGAGGTGCTGCCCGCGGGCAGCCGAGATCCCCGGCATCGCCTGCAGCTGCTCCGGCGTGAGCGCCAGCCAGGAAAAAAGATGCTCCATCGGGTGCTGCTGCTGAATAACGCGCCATACGCTTTCCCCTACGCCATCGATATCCAGCGCCGACTTTGATGACAACCAGACCAGCCGGGAAAGAAACTGTTCGCTGCACTCGGGGGTGGCGAAATAGCAGGTTAGCGCATTGAATTTCGCCGCCGGCGGCGTCGGTTTATGGCGCTCGACCGTCCGCCAGACAACAGCGTCGATCCTTGGAATACCCTGGCCTGCCAGACTGATCTGCAGCTGATCGCCAACCCCGATATCCAGCGCCTGCCAGCGGCTCGCAGAGCCAACGTTAACCCGCTGCACGCGTTTGTCATCCAGCCGCTGGGGCTCAAGCTCAGCCACTACGTTGAGTCTGCCGCTGCGGCCAGTACTGAAATGGATCGCCCGCACCTCCATCACCCGCGATGCCGGAGGATATTTCCAGGCTGCCAGCCACTCGCCCCTTCCCGGTGACCAGACGCGCCCCGACGGTTCGCGTCCTTCACGCACAATCACGCCATCGCTGACGAAGGGGAGCGGCGAGCGATACCAGCGCTGGCGCCACTCCGCCACCTGCTCAACGCGCGTTACCGAATGGGTGTATTGTCCGCTGTAGCCAAACCCCGCCTGCGCCAGCAGCTGCTGTCGACGGCGCATATCCGAGGGACCGTCTGGCCAGGCCCAGATAAAAACGTCCAGCTGGCTCAGCGGCGCCGCCGCCGCGTCAGCCCGCATCATCAACCCGGCGACTTTCGCCCGCGCGTTCATTCCGCCAGCCTGCTCCTGAATATGCCCCTCCCGACGCAGAAATAGCTCCCCCTGCAGCACGCTGTTGGCCAGTTCGCCGGTCGTCAGCTTCGCCAGCGCCGGGATCTGCCGCGCTCGGGCGGTCCACAACTCACCGCGCAGGCCATCCCCGCGGCTAATAGCCTGAACCAGATGCCCCTGGCGATAGACCAGGGTGACCGCCACGCCGTCCACTTTAGGCTGTACCCACAGGTCGGCTTTATTTTTCATCCAGCGGGCCACGCTGGCCCCATCCGCCAGCTTGCGCACGCCAGTATGGGCGACTGGATGACGCGTATCGCCAGTCGGCGGAGGCAGATCGTCATCCTCAGGCGTCGCGCCCGGAAAGCATTGCCGCCACTGCGCCAGGCGCAAGGCGAGCTGGTCGTAAACGTCATCGCTCACCTCGCTGGCGCCCTGTCGCCAGTAAGCCTCGTTCCAGGCGTCAATCTGCTGATGTAGACGTGCGATCTCCTGTCTGCCTTTGGCCGGCGGCCAGTCCGGACACGTCGCCAGCGCGCTGGCGGAGAACATCCCTATCGCCAGCCACCCTCCTCCTTTACGCATTGCTGTCCCCTCCTTCATCACCTGGCGGAGAGTCTGCGGCAGAATGCCGGAAACCGCGACGGGCGCTTTTTCACCCTGCGAAGCGCCTTCCAGGATTTACACCTCGTTGCAGCAACGGCTCTCGAATTCAGGAAAACGGCAGGCAAAATGAAAGAAACAGCGGCAAAAAGTGTGACAAGGACTGCGTCACGCCGCGGCGACGTGTATAATAGGCTCGTATGTAGGACCTCTTTCGATAACCACATACAAAAGACACTCATGGCTCAAGGCACGCTTTATATTGTTTCCGCCCCTAGCGGCGCGGGTAAATCCAGCCTGATTCAGGCTTTATTAAAAACCCAACCGTTGTATGACACCCAGGTATCGGTTTCCCATACCACGCGGGCGCCGCGTCCGGGTGAAGTGCACGGCGAACATTATTTCTTCGTGAATCACGACGAATTCCGCTCGATGATTGGCGAAAACGCGTTTCTGGAACATGCAGAGGTCTTTGGCAACTATTACGGCACGTCGCGTAAAGCGATCGAGCAGGTGCTGGCGACCGGCGTTGATGTCTTCCTCGATATCGACTGGCAGGGCGCGCAGCAGATCCGTAAAAGCATGCCTGGCGCACGCAGCATTTTTATTCTGCCGCCGTCAAAAGATGAACTGGACCGTCGCCTGCGCGGCCGCGGCCAGGACAGCGAAGAGGTGATCGCGAAACGAATGGCCCAGGCCGTTGCGGAAATGAGCCATTACGCCGAATATGATTACCTGATTGTGAACGATGATTTTGACACCGCCCTGAGCGACCTGAAAAATATCATCCGCGCTGAACGTCTGCGCATGAGCCGCCAAAAGCAGCGACATGGCGCTTTAATCACCAAACTATTGGCAGACTGAACCCACATTCAGTATCATGCCCAGTCATTTCTTCACCTGTGGAGCATTTTAAGTATGGCACGCGTAACTGTTCAGGACGCTGTAGAGAAAATTGGTAACCGTTTTGACCTGGTACTGGTCGCCGCGCGTCGCGCTCGTCAGATGCAGGTAGGCGGAAAGGATCCGCTGGTACCGGAAGAAAACGATAAAACCACCGTAATCGCACTGCGCGAAATCGAAGAAGGTCTGATCAACAACCAGATCCTCGACGTACGTGAGCGCCAGGAACAGCAAGAGCAGGAAGCCGCTGAATTACAAGCCGTTACCGCGATTGCTGAAGGTCGTCGTTAATCACACAGCGGGTCGCCCTTGTATCTGTTTGAAAGCCTGAATCAGCTGATTCAAAACTACCTGCCGGAAGACCAGATCAAACGTCTGCGGCAGGCGTATCTCGTTGCACGTGACGCTCACGAGGGTCAGACACGTTCAAGCGGTGAACCTTATATCACGCACCCGGTCGCGGTAGCCTGTATTCTGGCCGAGATGAAGCTCGACTACGAAACGCTGATGGCCGCGCTGCTGCATGATGTGATTGAAGATACTCCCGCCACCTACCAGGACATGGAACAGCTTTTTGGTAAAAGCGTCGCCGAACTGGTAGAGGGGGTATCGAAACTTGATAAGCTCAAGTTCCGCGATAAGAAAGAGGCACAGGCCGAAAACTTTCGCAAAATGATCATGGCGATGGTGCAGGACATCCGCGTCATCCTCATCAAGCTTGCCGACCGCACCCACAACATGCGTACCCTGGGCTCGCTACGCCCGGATAAACGCCGCCGCATCGCCCGCGAAACGCTGGAAATCTACAGCCCGCTGGCGCACCGTTTAGGTATCCATCACATCAAAACCGAGCTCGAAGAGCTGGGCTTTGAGGCGCTGTACCCGAACCGCTACCGCGTCATTAAAGAGGTGGTCAAAGCGGCGCGCGGCAACCGTAAAGAGATGATCCAAAAGATTCTCTCGGAAATCGAAGGGCGTTTGCAGGAAGCGGGGATCCCCTGCCGCGTCAGCGGTCGCGAAAAGCATCTGTACTCGATCTACTGCAAAATGGTGCTTAAAGAGCAGCGTTTTCACTCGATCATGGATATCTACGCCTTCCGCGTTATCGTCCATGATGCCGATGTCTGCTACCGCGTGCTTGGCCAGATGCACAGCCTCTATAAACCGCGTCCAGGTCGTTTCAAAGATTACATCGCTATTCCGAAAGCGAACGGCTATCAGTCTTTGCACACCTCGATGATCGGCCCCCACGGCGTCCCGGTCGAGGTACAAATTCGTACCGAAGACATGGACCAGATGGCGGAGATGGGGGTCGCGGCGCACTGGGCTTATAAAGAGCACGGCGGCGAAAGCAGCACCACCGCGCAAATCCGCGCCCAGCGCTGGATGCAAAGCCTGCTGGAGCTGCAGCAGAGCGCCGGCAGCTCGTTTGAATTTATCGAGAGCGTTAAATCCGATCTGTTCCCCGATGAGATTTACGTTTTCACCCCGGAAGGGCGCATTGTCGAACTGCCCGCTGGCGCCACGCCGGTGGACTTCGCCTATGCGGTGCATACCGATATCGGCCATGCCTGCGTCGGCGCGCGCGTCGACCGCCAGCCCTATCCGCTGTCGCAGCCGCTCTCCAGCGGTCAGACTGTCGAAATTATTACCGCGCCGGGCGCACGTCCGAATGCCGCCTGGCTGAACTTTGTCGTCAGCTCGAAGGCGCGCGCCAAGATCCGTCAGCTGCTGAAAAACCTCAAGCGCGATGACTCGGTCAGCCTTGGCCGTCGTCTGCTCAACCACGCGCTGGGCGGTAGCCGCAAACTCGCCGAGATCCCGCCGGAGAATATCCAGCGCGAGCTCGACCGGATGAAGCTGGCCTCGCTTGACGACCTGCTGGCGGAGATCGGTCTGGGCAACGCCATGAGCGTGGTGGTGGCGAAAAACCTGCAGCAGGGCGAAGCCGCTGCGGCGCCGGTGCCGGCCAATGCCTCAAACCACGGCCATCTGCCGATCAAAGGCGCCGATGGCGTGCTGATCACTTTCGCCAAGTGCTGTCGCCCGATCCCCGGTGACCCGATTATCGCCCACGTCAGTCCTGGCAAAGGGCTGGTTATCCATCATGAATCCTGTCGTAACATCCGCGGCTACCAGAAAGAGCCGGAGAAATTTATGGCGGTTGAGTGGGATAAAGAGACCGCTCAGGAGTTCATTACGGAGATCAAGGTGGATATGTTTAACCACCAGGGCGCACTGGCTAACCTGACGGCGGCGATCAACACCGCCTCTTCCAATATCCAGAGCCTGAATACGGAAGAGAAAGATGGCCGCGTATACAGCGCCTTTATCCGCCTGACCGCCCGCGACCGCGTGCATCTGGCGAATATCATGCGCAAAATACGCGTCATGCCGGACGTGATTAAAGTCACCCGTAACCGAAATTAGCTTTTAGACAAAACATTCGAATTGCATCAAGGCGGCAAGCGAATGACAAATCTGCCGGGAGCAGATTTGAACGCTGCTTGCAGCGCCCCCGTCAGGGGCGAGGCCCAGGGATGGGCCGCGTGATCCGCAGCGGCTAAAGAGGTAATTCGAAGGATTAAGAGTAATGAATTCACAGCGTTATGCGCGTATCTGCGAGATGCTCGCCAGGCGTCAGCCTGACCTGACGGTCTGCATGGAGCAGGTCCATAAGCCCCATAACGTCTCTGCGGTCATCCGGACCGCAGACGCCGTTGGCGTACACGAGGTGCACGCGGTCTGGCCGAGCAGCCGGATGCGCACCATGGCCTCCGCCGCCGCGGGCAGCAACAGCTGGGTGCAGGTGAAAACCCACCGTACCATCGCAGATGCCGTCGGCCACCTCAAAGGCCAGGGTATGCAAATCCTCGCCACCCATCTTTCCGACAAAGCCATCGATTTCCGTGAAATCGACTATACGCGCCCAACCTGCATCCTGATGGGTCAGGAGAAAACCGGCATCACTCAGGAAGCGCTGGCCCTGGCCGATCAGGACATTATTATCCCGATGATCGGCATGGTGCAGTCGCTGAACGTCTCCGTCGCCTCGGCGCTGATCCTGTATGAAGCCCAGCGGCAGCGACAGAATGCCGGGATGTACCAACGCGCCAACAGCATGCTGCCGCCGGAAGAGCAACAGCGCCTGCTGTTTGAAGGCGGCTATCCGGTGCTGGCCCGCGTTGCGAGACAAAAAGGGCTGCCTTACCCCCACGTTAACGAGCAGGGCGAAGTGGAAGCCGATGCCGCGTGGTGGGCCACCATGCAGGCTGCGAGGTAAACGCGATGTCAGGCCGCCTGTTAGATGCCGTTCCGCTCAGTTCACTCACCGGCGTCGGGGCTGCGCAGAGCAGCAAGCTGGCGAAGATCGGCCTGCATACGGTACAGGATCTGCTGCTGCACCTGCCTTTGCGCTACGAAGATCGCACCCATCTTTATCCGATAGCCGATCTGCTTCCCGGCGTTTATGCCACCGTGGAAGGCGAAGTGCTCAACAGCAATATCACCTTCGGCGGCCGCCGAATGATGACCTGCCAGATCAGCGACGGCACCGGCATCCTCACCATGCGCTTTTTCAACTTCAACGCGGCGATGAAAAACAGCCTCGCGACCGGTCGACGCGTGCTGGCCTACGGTGAAGCCAAACGCGGGAAGTACGGCGCCGAAATGATCCACCCGGAATATCGCGTCCAGGGCGATATGAGCACCCCGGAGCTGCAGGAGACCCTAACGCCGGTCTATCCGACGACCGAGGGCATTAAGCAGGCGACCCTGCGCAAGCTCACCGATCAGGCGCTCGAGCTGCTGGAGACCTGCGCTATCGGCGAACTCCTGCCGCCGGAGCTGGCGCAGGGGATGATGAGCCTGCCGGAGGCGTTGCGCACCCTGCATCGTCCGCCGTCATCGTTATTGCTTAGCGAGCTGGAAAGCGGCAAGCACCCGGCGCAGCAGCGCCTGATTCTGGAAGAGCTGCTGGCGCACAACCTCAGCATGCTGGCGCTGCGGGCAGGCGCCCAGCGCTATCACGCCCTGCCGCTCGGCGCCAACGATACCCTGAAAAATCAGCTGCTGGCTTCCCTGCCCTTTAAGCCCACCGGCGCGCAGGCGCGGGTCACCGCCGAGATCGAGCGCGATATGGCGCTGGACGTGCCAATGATGCGCCTGGTGCAGGGCGACGTCGGCTCCGGTAAAACGCTGGTCGCCGCCCTGGCCGCGTTGCGCGCTATCGCCCACGGCAAACAGGTGGCGCTGATGGCGCCCACCGAACTGCTCGCCGAGCAGCACGCCAATAACTTCCGCAGCTGGTTTGCACCGCTGGGCATTGAAGTCGGCTGGCTGGCGGGCAAACAGAAAGGCAAAGCCCGCCAGGCGCAGCAGGACGCGATCGCCAGCGGCGAGGTGCAGATGATTGTCGGCACCCACGCCATCTTCCAGGAACAGGTGCAGTTTAATGGCCTGGCGCTGGTGATTATCGACGAACAGCACCGCTTCGGCGTACACCAGCGGCTGGCGCTGTGGGAGAAAGGTCAGCAGCAGGGTTTTCATCCGCATCAGCTGATCATGACCGCCACGCCGATCCCGCGCACCCTGGCGATGACCGCCTACGCCGACCTCGATACCTCGGTTATCGACGAGCTGCCGCCGGGCCGAACCCCGGTGACCACCGTCGCTATCCCGGACACCCGGCGCAGCGATATTATCGACCGCGTGCGCAACGCCTGCACCCACGAAGGCCGCCAGGCCTATTGGGTCTGTACCCTCATCGAAGAGTCCGATCTGCTGGAGGCCCAGGCGGCGGAAGCCACCTGGGAGGAGCTCAAGCTGGCGCTGCCGGAGCTGAATATCGGTCTGGTACACGGGCGGATGAAACCGGCGGAGAAGCAGGCGGTGATGCAGGCTTTCAAGCAGGGCGAAATGCACCTGCTGGTAGCCACGACGGTCATTGAAGTCGGTGTCGACGTGCCGAACTCGAGCCTGATGATTATCGAAAACCCGGAACGTCTGGGTCTGGCGCAGCTGCACCAGCTCAGAGGGCGCGTCGGGCGCGGCGCGGTCGCTTCCCACTGCGTGCTACTCTATAAATCGCCGCTCTCTAAAACGGCGCAGAAGCGTCTGCAGGTGCTGCGCGACAGCAACGACGGTTTCGTCATCGCCCAGAAAGACCTTGAAATTCGCGGTCCCGGCGAGCTGCTCGGCACCCGCCAGACCGGCAACGCCGAGTTTAAAGTGGCGGATTTACTGCGCGATCAGGCGATGATCCCCGACGTTCAGCGCATTGCGCGCCACATTCATGAACGCTATCCGCTGCAGGCCCAGGCGCTGATCGAGCGCTGGATGCCGGAAACCGAACGCTATTCCAACGCGTAGCGCGCTTTTGCCGCGCTGCGGGCAATTTTTCTACACAATGAGTGGATTATGAAACGAGAACTGGCCATCGAATTTTCGCGTGTCACCGAAGCCGCCGCGCTGGCGGGCTATAAATGGCTGGGCCGCGGCGATAAAAACGCCGCCGACGGCGCCGCGGTGAACGCCATGCGCATTATGCTTAACCTCGTCAATATCGACGGCACCATCGTCATCGGCGAGGGCGAAATCGATGAAGCGCCGATGCTCTATATCGGCGAAAAAGTGGGCACTGGAAAGGGCGATGCGGTGGATATCGCCGTCGATCCCATCGAAGGCACCCGGATGACGGCGATGGGCCAGGCTAACGCCCTGGCGGTGATGGCGGTCGGCGATAAAGGCTGCTTCCTCAACGCGCCGGATATGTATATGGAAAAGCTGATTGTCGGCCCGGGCGCTAAAGGCGCTATCGACCTCAGTCTGCCGCTGGAAGAGAACCTGCGCAATATCGCCCGCGCACTGAACAAGCCGCTGGGCGAGCTGACCGTCACCGTGCTGGCGAAACCGCGCCACGACGCGGTGATTGCTCAGCTGCAGCAGCTGGGCGTGCGCGTGTTCGCCATTCCCGATGGCGACGTCGCGGCCTCCATTCTCACCTGCATGCCGGATAGCGAAGTTGACGTGCTGTACGGCATCGGCGGCGCGCCGGAAGGGGTGGTTTCCGCCGCGGTGATCCGCGCGCTCGACGGCGATATGCAGGGCCGCCTGCTGGCTCGTCACCACGTGAAGGGCGACAGTGAAGAGAATCGTCGCATCGGTGAAAACGAGCTGGCGCGCTGCAAAACCATGGGCATCGAAGCGGGTAAAGTGCTGCGCCTTGATGAAATGGCGCGCAGCGATAACGTCGTCTTCTCCGCCACCGGCATCACCAAAGGCGATCTGCTGGACGGCATCACCCGTAAGGGCAATATGGCCACCACCGAGACGCTGCTGATCCGCGGCAAGTCGCGCACCATCCGTCGGATCCAGTCGATTCATTACCTCGACCGTAAAGATCCGGACGTCCAGCAGCACATCCTGTAATACCGCTTTCTCTCCTCCAGGCAACCGTCCGCGGGCGGTTGTCCTGTTCTTCGTTTATATTTGATCAATAGAGCTTTCTTGCGCCTGTGGGGTGGAAATCTTGCCCGTCTGGGCCGAAGATAAAGCATCGCTTGGCAACAGGAGAAGACGATGGCGGACTGGGTTAGCGGCAAAGTGACAAAAGTGGAGTACTGGACGGACGCCTTGTTCAGTTTATACGTGCGGGCGCCGGTTCAGCCGTTTACCGCCGGGCAATTTACCAAGCTCGGGCTGGAAATCGACGGCGAACGCGTGCAGCGCGCCTACTCCTACGTCAACGCTCCCGGCAATCCCGATCTCGAGTTCTATCTGGTCACCGTCCCGGAAGGCAAACTGAGCCCGCGTCTGGCGGCGCTGAAGCCGGGCGATAAGGTCCAGGTGGTGAGCGAAGCGGCTGGCTTCTTCGTCCTCGAGGAAGTACCGAATTGCGATACCCTGTGGATGCTGGCGACCGGCACCGCGCTTGGGCCTTACCTGTCGATTCTCCAGGAAGGCAAAGATCTTGAGCGCTTTAACCATCTGGTGCTGGTCCATGCCGTGCGCTACGCCGCGGACCTGAGCTATCTGCCGCTGATGCGCGAGCTTGAGCAGCGCTACGCCGGCAAATTACGCATCCAGACGGTGGTCAGTCGCGAAACCGTGGCAGGCTCGCTGACCGGCCGGGTGCCGTTCCTGATTGAAACCGGGGCGCTGGAGGAGGCGGTCGGCCTGCCGATGACCAACGACACCAGCCATGTGATGCTGTGCGGCAACCCGCAGATGGTGCGCGATACCCAACAGCTGTTAAAAGAGACC
Organism: Klebsiella sp. C239; assembly: GCF_048822715.1. Classification (NCBI taxonomy): domain Bacteria; kingdom Pseudomonadati; phylum Pseudomonadota; class Gammaproteobacteria; order Enterobacterales; family Enterobacteriaceae; genus Klebsiella; species Klebsiella sp. C239. The sequence goes on from NZ_JBMEZK010000006.1 coordinate 336,467, forward strand.
CGGCAGATGACCAAACATCTGCGTCGCCGGCCGGGCCACATGACGGCGGAGCATTACTGGTAATCAGGCGTCCGCTTTCCAGCGCACGTCCTGGGTCTCCTTGCCGAACTTATTCTCGCCCTGGGTGCCGACAAACGCCCCCAGGTCGATCAGCATCATGACGATAATCAGCGTCGGCACAAAGCGCCCGACGCCCCACTGCCAGACCTGCGGCAGCATCGCCCAGTTCCCCGCCAGCAGCATCCACGCCAAAATCATCAGCAGCGCCCACAGTCCGGATTTGCCGCGATCGTGCAGTCGCTTCACCACCACCGCCGCCGTCGGCCACAGCAGGCAGACGATAATAAACGCCGCCGTCTGCAGATTAAGCAGATTGCTGCCTGCCAGGGTGAACAGAGCGCTCATGGTCACCAGCCAGATGGCAATCCAGATCCAGAAATCGCGGCGGCCAATGCGCCCTTTAATTGAGAATAACCACTGCTGTAGGGTCATGCGTTTTTCCTTATCATCATCGTCTGCGTAGTTTACCCTGGCGTCGTGACTTTTTGACAAGCGCCGCGCTTCCCGATTTAATCGTCAGCAGGCAAAAAAAGGAACGACGGGCATGAAGAAGTGGACAATCTTGTGTTTCAGTGGGCTGATGGGCCTTGCCGTCGGCCCGCACGCGTTGTCCGCAGAAAGCGAATCGACGACCGCTGCCCCCTACCTGCTCGCCGGCGCGCCGAGCTTTGACTTGTCGATCAGCCAGTTCCGGGAAAAATTTAACGCCGATAACCCGAAGCTGCCTCTGAATGAATTCCGTTCCATATCAACCAGCCGCGATCGGGCTAACCTGACCCGCGCCGCCAGCAAGATAAACGAAAATCTCTATGCCTCCACCGCGCTGGAGCGCGGCACGCTGAAGATCAAATCCATGCAGATCACCTGGCTACCGATCCAGGGGCCGGAGCAAAAAGCGGTGAAGGCCAAAGCGCTGGAGTATATGAGCGCCATGATCCGCGCCTTCGTGCCCACCCTTAGCCCGGCGCAGAGCCAGCAAAAACTGCAGAAACTCCTGACCGCCGGCAAAGGCAAACGCTACTTCGCCGACACCGAGGGCGCCGTGCGCTATGTGGTGGCAGATCATGGCGAAAAGGGTCTGACCTTCGCTATTGAACCGATTAAGCTGGCGCTATCTGAAACGCTGGAAGGTAACAATAAATGACAAAAAGCAAAGCCTTTCCAGTGACGAGTCTCTATACTGTTTCACAGACCATGCTGCCCTCTGGGGCGGCTATATTCCTTAATTCGCTTAAGTAGCGTGGAGAATTAAAATGCGACATCCTTTAGTGATGGGTAACTGGAAACTGAACGGCAGCCGCCACATGGTAAACGAACTGGTTGCGAACCTGCGTACCGAGCTGGCTGGCGTAAGCGGCTGCGCAGTTGCCATCGCCCCGCCGGAAATGTATCTGGACCTGGCTAAGCGTGCGGCAGAAGGCAGCCACATCCACCTGGGCGCGCAGAACGTTGACGTGAACCTGTCCGGCGCTTTCACCGGTGAAACCTCCGCCGAAATGCTGAAAGATATCGGCGCGCAGTACATCATCATCGGCCACTCCGAGCGTCGTACCTACCACAAAGAATCCGACGAGCTGATCGCGAAGAAATTCGCCGTGCTGAAAGAGCAGGGTCTGACTCCGGTACTGTGCATCGGTGAAACCGAAGCGGAAAACGAAGCGGGCAAAACGGAAGAAGTTTGCGCGCGTCAGATCGACGCGGTACTGAAAACGCAGGGCGCTGCCGCTTTCGAAGGCGTGGTTATCGCTTACGAACCCGTATGGGCTATCGGTACCGGCAAATCCGCGACCCCGGCTCAGGCTCAGGCGGTGCACAAATTCATCCGTGACCACATTGCTAAAGCTGACGCCAAAATCGCTGAGCAAGTGATCATCCAGTACGGCGGTTCCGTTAACGCTGGCAACGCAGCAGAGCTGTTCACCCAGCCGGACATCGACGGCGCGCTGGTTGGCGGCGCTTCCCTGAAAGCAGACGCTTTCGCGGTGATCGTGAAAGCTGCAGAAGCGGCGAAAAAAGCCTAATCCGCTTTTCCCGGCGGCGACACGCGACCGGGATGACTGATAACTCTCTGAAGCCCGGCTTCGCACAGCGCAAGCCGGGCTTTTTTTGCCTCTACAGTTTCCCCAACAGCTGATACCAGGCGTAGTCCAGCGGCAGCAAAATCAAATAGCTCACCGCCGCCAGCGCCAGACACAGCAGCATCCCCGCCCTCGCCGGGACCTTGCCTAACCCCATCGCGACCACGATCGGCGACGCTTGATACGGCAGCAGCGGCGTGGAATAGCCCAGCACCTGAATCATAATTATGCTCAGCAACGGGAAGCCGGTGGCGTCGGCAAAGCTCTGGGCAAAGGTGGTGTAGAGCGCCGGCACGCCGTTGGCGGTCATAATAAAGTTCAGCGCGCTGGTTATCCCGGTCAGAGCGAGAAAGCTGGTGAAAGGATTGTCTTTATCCAAGGGCATCACTTCCAGCAGCGCATTGCCCACCACGCCGCCAATCCCGGTTTGGGTGACGGTGATCGCCAGCCCCAGAATCCCGGCGACGTAGATGCAGGTGCGCATATTCACGCCGCTGGCAAACTCCTCGCCGCTGATAAAGCCCACCCGCGGCAGCAGCGTTACCACCGCCGCCGCCAGGCCGGTCCACGCCGGGCCGACGCCGTGCCAGCTCTCGGTCACCCACAGCGTGAGGACCACCGCCAGCAGCCACGCCAGACGCTTCTCGTCGCGGCTCATCGCCGGCAGCGGCGCCAGGTCGCGCGGCGGATGCGGCTTATCAGGAAACAGCCAGCAGATTAGCGCCACCAGCGCCGCCCCTTTCAGCCAGCCAAGCACCGGCGTATGCAGCAGTAAATAGGGGACATAATTCAGGTGGATACCGTACGAGCCTTCCGCCGCGCCGCTCATCACCAGATTCGGCACGTTGGCGGGCAGAATGGTCGCCGACAGCTGAAAGGTGCCGAATCCCACCGCCAGCGCCAGGCCGAACCAGCCGCGGCTACCGTCGGCAATGCCCGCCCGGCGGGCCATCGCCGCCACGATCGGCATCAGCAGCGCGATGCGCCCCATGTTGGAAGGCATCACGAACGCCAGGGCGTAGCTGAGGAGTACCACGCTGGCGACCATCCGCGGCCAGGAGTCGGTTAGCCGCGCCGACAACGCCTGCGCCGCCCGGTCCGCCAGCCCGGTTTTACGGATCGCGATGCCGAGCACAAAGCCGCTGAACACCAGCCAGAAGGCCGAGGAGGCAAAACCGCCAAAGATCACCTCCGGCGGGGCGATTTTCGCCATCATCGCCGCAGCGAAAAACAGCAGCGCGGTGATAAACTCCGGCAGCAGCGACGTCGCCCAGAGCACAATGGTGACGCCGACAATCAGTGAAGGGAGGAACAGCGGGTGGGTAAGCCAGAGCGACATGCCTGTCTCCTGTCGTTTTTTTCAGCAAGAATACGACGACAGGTAAGACAGGTAAACGCCAGAACTAGTGGTTTGCGTTAAGGATGGCGCAGCGATGATCCTGAATCTCTTCCGCCGAGGCCCGGTTCAGAGACAGCAGGTTACGCTCCGTCGCCAGCAGCACCAGCGAGCCGTCGCCCTGCTGGGCCATCGCCAGCGCGAAGCGTCCCATATGCTGACGCGCCTCCGGCACCTCTTCCGCCAGCATCAGGAATGGGCTGCGCTGGGCCAGCTCCGCCTCCGTCACCCGGCGCGCCAGGTATTCATGGCCCTCAAGCCCACCCGGTAGCGGCAGCCAGCGGCTGCTGATCGCCGCCGCATCCTTATCTAACTGCGCGCGCACATCGGGGCGCAGGCAAGAGATATGAATATGGAAATGGTTTTGCGTGCGTCCGCTGCGCGAGTTGATTGCCAGCGATACCGCGTTATCCGGAACCGGCGCGCCGTGGCGCTGGCTCATGATTTCACGCCCCTGCCAGGCCTGCCAGAAGAAGTTGGGCGTCAGCGGATCCAACAGCAGCGGGCTTTCGGTGCCGTTAATGCGGTAGGTCGGCATCAGCAAATACTGCAGCGGGCCGTTACGGTCTTTAAACAGCACATAGCCGCCCTTGAGGTTCACTTCGGCGCACGGCGACGGGTTTTGCTGCTGTTGCTGATGGGGAACGCACTGCTGCAGAACAATCTTGCGCAACGCGTCCGGGTTGCCAGAGTGCAGCCAGTAGTAGCCGCCGGCCAGCGCCGCGAGGATCGCCACCAGCAGCGCCAGCAAAAAGTATCTTACTCTTCTCATTTTCATTCCCTGTTAAGCCTGAAGCGGAAGAGTAACGTAATTTGATGACTAAATGAAAACAGATGACGGGCGGGGCGCTTTTCCGGATGGCGTCTGGCGCGTTGCCCGGGCTACGCTGGCGGCCTGAAGGCCCGCGCAAGCACAGCCGCCGCAGGGCGATGGCAGCAAGCCCCGCCGGAGCGGGGCTGGAGAGGTTTAACGCTGGCTAATCTGGTCGAAGGTGCCGCCGTTGGAGAAGTGCGCTTTCTGCGCTTTCGTCCAGCCGCCGAACTCCTGATCGATGGTGAACAGCTTCAGTTTCGGGAATTCATTAGCATATTTTTTCGCCACGTTCGGATCGCGCGGACGGTAGAAGTTCTTCGCCGCAATCTCCTGGCCTTCCGGCGAGTAGAGATACTTCAGGTACGCTTCCGCCACCTGGCGGGTGCCTTTCTTATCCACGACTTTATCGACCACCGAAACGGTCGGCTCAGCCAGAATCGACTCACTCGGAGTCACGATTTCAAACTTGTCTTTGCCCAGTTCGTTGGTCGCCAGCAGCGCTTCGTTTTCCCAGGCGATCAGCACATCGCCGATCCCGCGTTCTACGAAGGTATTGGTCGAACCGCGCGCGCCGGAGTCCAGCACTTCCACGTTTTTATACAGCGCCTTGACGAACTCCTGGGCTTTCGCCTGGTCGCCATGGTTCTGATGCAGGGCATAGCCCCAGGCCGCCAGGTAGTTCCAGCGAGCGCCGCCGGAGCTTTTCGGGTTCGGGGTAATGACCGACACGCCCGGTTTGATCAGGTCGTTCCAGTCATGGATCTGTTTCGGGTTGCCCTTACGGACGAGGAACACGATGGTGGAAGTATAGGGCGCGGAGTTATCCGGCAGGCGCTTCAGCCAGTTTTTATCGATACGGCCGCGCTCGGCGATCGCGTCGACGTCGTAGGCCAGCGCCAGCGTAACCACATCCGCTTCAATACCGTTAATCACCGAGGTCGCCTGCTTGCCGGAGCCGCCGTGCGACTGGCGGATCACCACGTTGTCGCCGGTCTCCTGCTTCCAGTGCGCGCTGAACGCTTTGTTGTACTGTTCGTACAGCTCGCGCGTTGGATCATAAGATACGTTTAATAGCTGAATGTCTTTTGCCAGAACGCTGGCGGATGCCAGCAACAGAGTTAACCCTACGCCCCACTTATTCATCGCACCGCTCTCTTTATGTCGTGTTGTGATGGGCTAAGCGTGCCAGAAAGCGATTCAATGATTAAAGAATAAAAAAAGATTGGCTATAACTTGCGAGAATAAAGGGAGGGATAAGGATCACCCCCTCCCTGGCGGGAGAGGGCGCGAAGCGATTAGACTTCTTCCATGCGGCCCAGCAGCGCCTGCAGACGCTCCTGCCAGCCCTGCTGCTGCTCTTTCAGCTGGCTGTTTTCGCGCTCCAACTCTTCACGACCATGCTGTGCGCTCTGAACTTCCTGCGCCAGGGTGTTGTTCTTTTCTTTCAGCTCTTCGATTTCCATCTGCAACAGAGTGATGGTATCAATCGCCTGCTGAACCTTAGATTCTAATTTCTCAAACACTTCTAATGACATCGTCATACCTCTCCTGAACTTGCAAGGCGTTGATAGAAACTGGTGTTTCGTATACGCGGTCCCGCCTTAACGAAAATTAGCGCACATAGCGGTGTTATCGTCGATTGTATGAATCCCCGCCTCCCCTGTCCAGCGGCAAGCCGCGCAGATTGCGGTTTGCAACACTTTTCAGTCTTTACCTGGTACTTTCAGCGCAGTTCGCTCGTACTTCATGAGCCATTGTTAATTTTATGGTTAACAAAATGCGAGGTGAAACGCTCCGGCAGCGCGCTCAATGCGCGCGAATGGCGCGAAAACGCTCATTTTCTTGACGTGGTACACACATTTGAAGTTCGATATTTCTCGTTTTTGCTCGTTAACGATAAATTAACACTATGCCTACATGGCAATATGGTCGTCTGTGACCACCCTACATACAATAATCATCACCACGCTTCAGGATTCGATTATGAGCCAAACATCAACCTTAAAAGGCCAGTGCATCGCAGAGTTCCTCGGTACCGGGTTGTTGATCTTTTTCGGCGTTGGGTGCGTGGCTGCGCTCAAGGTCGCGGGAGCCAGCTTCGGACAATGGGAAATCAGCATCATCTGGGGTCTGGGCGTCGCCATGGCGATCTACCTGACCGCCGGGGTATCCGGTGCGCACCTTAACCCTGCGGTGACCATCGCGCTCTGGCTGTTCGCCTGCTTCGATGGCCGCAAAGTGGTTCCTTTTATTATTTCGCAATTCGCTGGCGCCTTTTGCGCTGCGGCATTAGTTTACGGGCTTTATTACAATCTTTTCCTCGATTATGAAACCACCCACCATATGGTACGCGGCAGCGTGGAAAGCCTTGATCTGGCTGGCATCTTCTCCACTTACCCGAACCCGCATATCAATTTTGTGCAGGCCTTCGCGGTAGAGATGGTGATTACCGCTATCCTGATGGGCGTCATCCTGGCGCTGACCGACGATGGCAACGGCGTGCCGCGCGGCCCGCTGGCGCCGCTGCTGATCGGCCTGCTGATCGCGGTGATTGGCGCCTCCATGGGCCCGCTGACCGGCTTCGCCATGAACCCGGCGCGTGATATCGGCCCGAAAGCCTTCGCCTGGCTGGCCGGCTGGGGTGATGTCGCCTTCACCGGCGGCAAAGATATACCTTATTTCCTGGTGCCGCTGTGCGCACCGGTGGTCGGCGCGGCGCTGGGCGCGTTCAGCTATCGTAAGCTGATTGGCCGCCACCTGCCTTGCGACACCTGCGTGGACGAAGAGCAACAGAGCCCCTCCTCTTCCACCACTCAACATAAAGCTTCGCTGTAATCTGACTACGGGACACCGACTATGACCGACAAAAAATATATCGTTGCGCTTGACCAGGGCACTACCAGCTCCCGGGCCGTTGTGATGGATCATGATGCCAATATCGTCAGCGTCTCCCAGCGAGAATTCGAACAAATTTATCCTAAGCCAGGCTGGGTCGAACACGACCCGATGGAAATCTGGGCGTCCCAAAGCTCGACGCTGGTCGAAGCGCTGGCCAAAGCGGATATCAACTCCGATCAGATCGCGGCCATCGGTATCACCAACCAGCGTGAGACCGTGGTGGTGTGGGAGCGTGAGACCGGCAAACCGATCTATAACGCCATCGTCTGGCAGTGCCGCCGCACCGCAGAGATCTGCGAGCAGCTCAAGCGTGACGGGATGGAGGAGTATATCCGCAAGGCCACTGGCCTGGTGGTGGACCCCTACTTCTCCGGCACCAAGGTGAAATGGATCCTCGACCATGTCGAAGGTTCCCGTGAGCGTGCGAAGCGCGGTGAGCTGCTGTTTGGCACCGTGGACACCTGGCTTATCTGGAAGATGACCCAGGGTCGCGTGCACGTCACCGACTACACCAACGCCTCGCGCACCATGCTGTTCAACATCCACGACCTGGACTGGGACGACAAGATGCTCGACGCGCTGGATATTCCGCGCGCCATGCTGCCGGAAGTGCGCAAGTCGTCCGAAGTGTACGGCCAGACCAACATCGGTGGTAAAGGCGGGACCCGTATTCCTATCGCCGGGATCGCCGGTGACCAGCAGGCGGCCCTGTTCGGCCAGCTGTGCGTCAAGGAAGGGATGGCGAAAAATACCTATGGCACCGGCTGCTTTATGCTGATGAACACCGGCGAAAAAGCGGTGACCTCCACTCACGGTTTGCTGACCACCATCGCCTGCGGTCCGCGCGGCGAGGTGAACTACGCTCTGGAAGGGGCGGTGTTTATGGCTGGCGCCTCCATCCAGTGGCTGCGCGACGAGATGAAGCTCATCAGCGATGCGTTCGACTCCGAGTACTTCGCCACCAAAGTGAAGGACACCAACGGCGTGTATGTCGTGCCCGCGTTCACCGGTCTTGGCGCGCCCTACTGGGACCCGTATGCCCGCGGCGCGATTTTCGGCCTCACCCGCGGCGTGAACTCGAACCACATTATCCGTGCGACGCTGGAGTCCATCGCCTATCAGACCCGCGACGTGCTGGAAGCAATGCAGGCTGACTCCGGTATCCGTCTGCACGCCCTGCGCGTGGACGGCGGCGCAGTGGCCAACAACTTCCTGATGCAATTCCAGTCCGATATCCTCGGCACCCGTGTGGAGCGTCCGGAAGTGCGCGAAGTCACAGCCCTGGGCGCCGCCTATCTGGCCGGGCTGGCGGTCGGCTTCTGGCAGAACCTTGATGAGCTGCAGGAGAAAGCGGTGATTGAGCGCGAATTCCGCCCGGGCATTGAAACCACCGAGCGCAACTATCGCTACAGCGGCTGGAAGAAAGCGGTGAAACGCGCCCTGGCGTGGGAAGAGCACGACGAAGCGTAAGGTTGTTGAGGTATTCCCGGCTGGCGGCGTAAACGCCTTGGCCGGGATACAACCAGCAGGCCGCACACCCCGTAGCCCGGCTAAGCGCAGCGCGAGCCGGGGAGAAGCCGCGCCAACGCATAAATCCCGGGGTATCCCCGGGTTGCGGCGTAAACGCCTTACCCGGGCTACACAGCCCGCAGACCGCATAATCAGGTAGCGCACCGCCTCCGGGTTTTTATCAGCCAAACACCGGCAGCAGCAGAAACAGCTTAATCACCAGCGCGTTGACGATATCGATAAAGAACGCCCCCACCATCGGCACCACCAGGAAGGCCATGTGCGACGGGCCAAAACGGTCGGTAATCGCCTGCATATTGGCAATCGCCGTCGGCGTTGCCCCCAGACCAAACCCACAGTGGCCCGCCGCCAGCACCGCGGCATCGTAGTTTTTGCCCATCATCCGGTAGGTGACGAACACCGCATACAGCGCCATCGCCAACGCCTGGACCGCCAGGATAATAATCATCGGCAGCGCCAGGGAGGCCAACTCCCACAGTTTGAGGCTCATCAGCGCCATGGCGAGGAACAGCGACAGGCTGACGTTGCCCAGCACCGACACCGCGCGATCGAACACCCGATACAACCCCGCCAGCGCCAGGCTGTTGCTAAGGATCACGCCGATAAACAGCACGCAGACGAAGGTCGGCAGCTCAAAGACGCTGCCCGCCAGCAGTTGCGCAACCACCTTGCCCAGCGTCAGACAGATGGCGATCAGGGCGATACTCTCGATCAGCACCAGCGACGTGATCACCCGCCCCACGTCCGGCTTTTCAAAGGCGGTCGGCGCCACCTGATCGTCCGGCGTCCCGTCAGGAGAGGAAGAGTGTTTCACCAGGTAACGCGCCACCGGGCCGCCGATCAGACCGCCGAGCACCAGGCCGAAGGTCGCGCAGGCCATCGCCACCTCCGTGGCATTGGCAAAACCATAGCGCTCAATGAACAGCTTGCTCCACGCCGCGCCGGTGCCGTGGCCGCCGGAAAGGGTGATAGTGCCGGCCAGCAGACCCATCAGCGGATCCAGCCCCAGCAGCTTCGCCATGCCGATACCGAGGGCGTTCTGCAGCAGCAGCAGACCAACCACCACAATCAGGAAGGTACCCAGCACCTTGCCGCCCGCCCGCAGGCTGGCGAGGTTGGCGTTTAGCCCGATGGTGGCGAAGAACGCCAGCATCAGCGGATCTTTGAGGCTCATATCGAAATCAATTTCGATATCCATACTTTTTTTCAGCACCAGCAGCGCCAGCGCCACCAGCAGACCGCCGGCAACAGGTTCAGGAATGGTGTATTGCTTGAGGAGGGGAACGGTTTGGACGAGTTTTCTGCCGAGTAACAGCACAAGCGTTGCGGCAACGAGCGTCGATAAGGTATCGAGATGAAACATAAAAAGCTCCTTATGGCGCATGATCCATTCACACGCGACGATATTCCTGGTGTCTTTAGCTTCTCATCATGAGGAGTCAGAGGGGGATTTTACGCAGAACGGCGGAAAAAATGACAGGAAAACATATTTTGTATCCTGAATGATGCGATTTAGCATACAAAATGTTAATTATCTCGTTGCGCATATTCACGGCATAAATTTTTATGGGCAATCGCTGGCAAACGTTTGCTTTTGGTCTACAGTCCGATAAAATTCCCGCTTTGCCACCTTGGGATTGCTTGTGATGTCCGTTAACACCGCAGAGTCAGAAAATGCGCAACCGGTTGCGCATAAACCAGCCAGCGAATTAATCTACCGCCTCGAAGATCGCCCACCGCTACCGCAAACCCTGTTCGCCGCCTTCCAGCACCTGCTGGCGATGTTTGTCGCGGTGATCACCCCGGCGCTGTTAATCTGCCAGGCTCTCGGTCTCCCGGCGCAAGATACCCAACATATCATCAGCATGTCGCTGTTCGCCTCGGGCGTGGCCTCCATTATTCAGATCAAAGCCTGGGGCCCGGTCGGTTCCGGACTGCTCTCCATCCAGGGCACCAGCTTCAACTTTGTCGCCCCGCTCATCATGGGCGGCACCGCGCTGAAAACCGGCGGCGCCGACGTCCCGACAATGATGGCCGCCCTGTTCGGCACCCTGATGCTGGCCAGCTGCACGGAAATGGTTCTCTCCCGCGTCCTGCATCTGGCGCGCCGCATCATTACCCCGCTGGTCTCCGGCGTGGTGGTGATGATTATCGGCCTGTCGCTGATTCAGGTCGGATTGACCTCCATCGGCGGCGGCTACGCGGCGATGGCCGACCACACCTTCGGCGCGCCGAAGAACCTGCTGCTGGCGGGCATCGTGCTGGCGCTGATCATCATTCTCAACCGCCAGCGTAATCCCTATTTGCGCATCGCTTCGCTGGTGATTGCCATGGCGGCGGGCTATCTGGCGGCGTGGTTCCTCGATATGCTGCCGGCCAACACCGCCCCGACCAACAGCAGCCTCATCACCGTTCCGACGCCGCTGTACTATGGCCTCGGCATCGACTGGAGCCTCCTGCTGCCGCTGATGCTGGTGTTTATGATCACCTCCCTGGAAACCATCGGCGATATCACCGCCACCTCCGATGTCTCCGAGCAGCCGGTCTCCGGTCCGCTGTATATGAAACGCCTGAAAGGCGGCGTGCTGGCTAACGGCCTCAACTCCTTTGTTTCCGCGGTCTTCAACACCTTCCCGAACTCCTGCTTCGGCCAGAACAACGGCGTGATCCAGCTGACCGGCGTCGCCAGCCGCTACGTCGGCTTTGTGGTAGCGCTGATGCTGATCGTCCTCGGGCTGTTCCCGGCGGTGAGCGGTTTCGTACAGCATATCCCTGAGCCGGTGCTCGGCGGCGCCACGCTGGTGATGTTCGGCACCATCGCCGCGTCCGGCGTGCGCATCGTCTCCCGCGAGCCGCTGAATCGCCGGGCGATCCTGATTATCGCCCTGTCGCTGGCGGTGGGCCTCGGCGTGTCGCAACAGCCGTTGATCCTGCAGTTCGCGCCGGACTGGCTGAAGAATCTGCTCTCCTCCGGCATCGCCGCCGGCGGTATCACGGCGATTGTTCTGAATTTAATTTTCCCGCCGGAAAAAGCCTGATTTAACGCGCCCCCGGTCGTGCCATCGGCCGGGACGCCCCCCTGTTGTTCTCCACCGCCTGCTCCGTCACGGAAATAAACCACGCCTGCCTTGAGAAGTGCGCCTAAATCGGGCATAACACGGTTATGTGCATCTCACAGAATGGAAGACCATGAAATTTCTTGGAAAGCTGATTCTCTGGCTGCTAGTCGCTCTGCTGCTCGTCATGGTTGGCGCGTGGTTCCTGCTGCAAACCCACTGGGGCGCCCGCCAGGCCAGCGCCTGGCTCAGCAATGGCACCGGCTGGCAGGTCTCCTTCGATGCGATGGATCATGATTTCTCCTCCCCTCTGCATGTGCAGTTGCAAAACGTCACCTTTGGCCGGGAAGGCAAGCCGGCAACCCTGGTGGCGAAAACGGTCGATATTGGTTTCAGCACCCGCCAGTTTAGCGACCCGCTGCATGCGGATGAGATTGTCCTTAACGACGGCACCCTGAATCTGTCCCCCCACTCTGCCGACCTGCCGTTCGCTGCCGACCGGCTGATGTTGCGCAATATGGCTTTCAATAGTCCGGAAACCGGCTGGGCGCTCAGCGCGCAGCGCGTCACCGGCGGCGTCAGCCCATGGGCGCCGGAGGCAGGCAATGTGCTGGGGAAAACGGCGCAGATCCAGATGAGCGCAGGTTCAATGACGCTCAACGGCGTCGAAGCCAGCAACGTCCTGATTCAGGGCAAGATTGATCAGGGCGAGGTCACCCTCTCCACCCTCGGCGCCGATGTCGCCCGCGGCACCTTAACCGGCAATGCGAAACGCAGCGCCGACGGCAGCTGGCTGGTGGATAACCTTCAGCTAAATGAGATCCGACTGCAGAGCGCCGCCTCGCTGGCCGACTTTTTCGCGCCGTTAACCACGGTCCCCTCTCTGCAGATTGGCCGCCTGGATATCACCGACGCCCGCCTGCAGGGGCCGGACTGGGCGGTAACCGACCTCGACCTGAACCTGCGCAACCTGACGCTCAGTCACGGCGGCTGGCAGAGCCAGGACGGCACGCTGTCGATGAATGCCAGCGAATTTATCTACGGCTCGCTGCACTTTTTCGACCCGATCGTGAATGCCGAATTTTCACCCCAGGGTATTGCCCTGCGCCAGTTCTCCTCGCGCTGGGAGGGCGGCATGGTGCGAACCTCCGGCAACTGGCTGCGCGCCGGTAACGCGCTGGTGCTCGACGACACCGCCTTCGCCGGGCTGGAGTACACGCTGCCGGCGAACTGGAAGCCGCTGTGGATGACGCCGCTGCCGGCCTGGCTGCAAAGCCTGACGCTGAAAAAATTCAGCGCCAGCCGCAACCTGATCATCGATGTGGACCCTGCCTTCCCATGGCAAATTACCGCTCTCGATGGCTATGGCGGCGAGCTTCAGCTGGTGAAAAACGGCAGCTGGGGGGTGTGGAACGGTAGCGCGACGCTGAACGCCGCGGCGGCGACTTTTAACCGAATTGACGTGCGCCGCCCTTCACTCAAGCTGAGCGCCACGGCGTCGACGCTCAATATCACTGAGCTCAGCGCGTTCACCGAGCGCGGTATCCTGCAGGCCACCGCCGCGGTATCCCAGCTGCCGCAGCGCCAGGTCAATCTGAGCTTGAACGGCCGCGGCGTGCCGCTGAATATTCTGCAGGCCTGGGGCTGGCCTTCGCTCCCCATCAGCGGGGATGGCAATCTCCAGCTGACCGCCAGCGGCAGCGTGCAGGCCGATGCCCCGCTCAAGCCGACGGTCAACGCACAGCTTAGCGCCGTGAACATGGAGAAACAGCAGGTGGCGCAAACGATGCGCAACGGCGAGGTCAATACCGCCCCCGCCGCGCCAGCGCCCGCTCCCGTCACGCCATAGCGATATCCCATCATCCTCTCCCCCACGGGAGAGGGAAGGCTTCTCTGCAAAAACGCCGCTCTGGCTACGCCCTCTCCCTGTCAGGGAGAGGGTCTGCAGGCATTCTGAAACCTGTGTGCAATAAGCGCCTATCTGTGCCTATTTACCGCTACTGGTTCCCTTCAAATATCAGAGTTGCTATAACCAAAATACTGGAAGTCGATAAAAAACCGCTCCCTGTCCCTACAAAAATATAAAAGGATCAATCATGCCTGAAATACGTCAGCGTATTCTGGAGAATATGCAAAAATTCTCCCGGGCCATGATCGGCGCCGTATTGTTCTTGCCGGTCATTGGCTTAATTCTGGCCCTCAGTTCAGTATTAACTAATCCGACATTAATTGCTGAAACCAGTTTCCTGCACCAGCTTGGGCAGATGCTCGGCGACACCTTTTGGCCTTTATTTGGCAACCTCGGCTTATTATTTTGCGTCGGCATTAGCTATGGTCTGGCAAAAGATAAAAAAACCGAAGTCGCGCTGGTTGCGGTGATGTGCTTCATTATGTTTCTTGGCGCCAACCACTCCTGGCTGGAACACACCCACGGACTCGCCGAAAAAATTAACGGTGAATATTATGGCACCGGGCAAACCCAGCTGCTGGGCTTTGTGGTGGTGGATATGGGCGTTTTCCTTGGCATTATTCTCGGCTGCACCATCGCGTGGGTGCACAATAAAGTCTCTACCATTGACCTGCCCGGCGCGCTGTCGATGTACGGCGGCGCCAAGCTGACGCTGGTGGCGATGACGCCGGTGGTTATCTTCTACGCCATCGCCTTTACCTGGATTTGGCCGTTTATGACCCACGGCATCTCCGCCCTCACCGGCTTTATGAAAAATGCCGGGGTCGCCGGGGTCTTCGTCTATGGTTTCTTTGAAAAATTTCTTATCCCGACCGGCCTGCACCATTTTGTCTGGTCCCCCTTCCAGCTCACCCAGATTGGCGGCACCCTGAACGTGGACGGCCAGGTGGTCTCCGGTACCCAGGCCATTTTCCTCGCCTATATGCGCCACCCGGATCTGACCCCGGTGATGAATGAGGCCCTACGCTTCTCACAGCAAGGGATGACCACCATCTTCGGCCTCGCCGGCGCCTCGCTGGCGTTCTACCACACCGCGAAGCCGGAGAAAAAAGTAATGGCTAAGGCGATTCTGCTGCCGGCGATTATCACCTCCATGCTGACCGGCATCACCGAGCCGATTGAGTTCACCTTTTTGTTTGTCTCGCCGCTGCTGTGGGTGATCCATGCGACGTTAACCGCCGCCTCGCAGGCCATTTGCGACCTCTTCACCGTACGCCCCTGGGGCGCATCGGGCCTGATCGAATTTCTGATCTATAACCTGCCGCTGCCGGTCTCCTTAACGCGCTGGCCGGGATATGTCCTTATCGGGATCGGCCAGTTCGCCGTCTACTACGTGATTTTCCGCACCCTGGTGGTGAAGCTGAATCTGAAAACGCCGGGCCGGGAAGATGACGAGAGCGTGAAGCTCTACAGCAAAGCGGAGTACCGCCAGAAAGTCGCGCAGCCGCAGTCGGTTACCGATGACATTATCTGCGGCCTCGGGGGCAAGGAGAATATTCTCTCCGTCGATAATTGTTTTACTCGTCTGCGCGTAGCCGTGCGCGATATGGCGCAAGTTGATGACGCGCAATTAAAAAATACCGGCGCCAACGGCGTGGTGCGCAATCGTAATGAAGTTCAGGTTATTTATGGCGTAAAAGTGGGACAGGTACGTTCCCGGGTTGATAACTGGTTAGCAGAAAATTAATGAGGAGTTTGTATGAAATTAACCGTATTAGGCGGGGGCGGCGTTCGCTCTGCATTTTTAGCGAAATCTCTGGCATATAATGCTCACCGCATTGGTTTAACGGAGGTGGTTTTTCTCGATAACTCTGCGGATAATCTGGCGATATTCGGCGAAATTGCCCGCTATGTATTTACGACCATTCGCCCGGATATTCATTTCACGACCACCACCGACCCGGTCGCGGCGCTGCAAAACGCCAATTATATTATTACCACCCTGCGGGTCGGCGGCGATGAAAGCCGCATTCGCGACGAGCGCATTGCGCTGCAACATAACACCCTCGGCCAGGAGACCACCGGCGCCGGCGGCTTCGCGATGGCTATGCGCTCGATCCCGGCGATCCTCGACTATTGCCGGCTGATCGAAGCCCATGCCGCCGAAGACGCCATTCTGTTTAACTTTACCAACCCGTCAGGCCTGGTGACGGAAGCGATCGTCAAGTCCGGCTTTAAGCGTCGGGTCTATGGGATCTGCGATGCGCCTTCCGAGCTGATTCGTGAACTGCCGGCGATCCTCGGCTGTGAGGAGCGCGACCTGAGCGTGGAATGCTATGGGCTGAACCATTTCTCCTGGTTTACCCACTTCACCGTGCGCGGGGAAGCGGTGACCGAGCGGCTGATCGCCAGCCCGGCGCTGTACCAGAAGACCGCGATGCAGTACTTCTCACCCGAGCTGGTGCGGCTGTGCGATAACCAGTTACTCAACGAATATCTCTATTATTACTACTATCGCGACGAGGCGCTGAAGGCGATTCAGGGGGCAGGCGAAACGCGCGGGGAGCAGATCGCCCGTATCAATCAGGAGATGCGCCAGGCGCTGCGCACCGTGGATGCCAGAACGCAGCCGGAAGCCGCCTTCAATATCTGGATGCAGCACTACCTGCGCCGGGAAAACAGCTATATGCAGAACGAATCCCGGCAGGAGAAATTTCATACCCGCGAGCCGCTGACGCTGCGGCAGTTTATCGAAGAGCCGGACACCGGCGGCTATGCCGGGGTGGCGCTGGATATTCTGGAAGCGGTGAACAGCACCACCACCAAGCGGATCGTGGTGTCGATCCAGAATAATGGCACGCTCGACTTTTTGCGCCCTGACGACGTGATTGAGATCAGCTGCGACCTGAGCCGGGAGGGCCTCAGGCCGGTCACGCCGACGAAGGTGCCGACGGCGCAGAAGAATATGATTTCCTGCGTGAAAGAGTATGAGCGGCTGGCGGTAGCGGCGATCCTGCAGCAGGATAAGTCGCTGGCGGTGCGGGCGCTGATGGCGCACCCGCTGATCGGTTCCTGGTCGCTGGCGAAAACCCTGGTCGAAGCTTATCTCGACGATAAGCAGTTCGCCGCCTGGCGGTAAATCACTGACCGGACCTGGAGGCGTAGGCCGGGTAAGGCGCAGCCGCCACCCGGCAACATGGCGGCGCGGCGCCTGATATATTGCCCGGCGGCACTGCGCTTAGCGGGGCTAGCTATTGCCAGGTGCGCGGGTAAACCACATCTTCAGTAGCCGCTCAAAGCCTAGGATGCAGTAGCCGAAAAACGGGTTGCTCCAGTAAATATCATCGTCGAACTTCTGCGGATCGTGAATGATAAACGCCGTATCCGCAGCCTGCGCCAGCGGGCTCTGATAATCACCGGTAAAGCAGACCAGGTTGATCTCTTTCCCCTCCAGGGCCTTCACCCAGTTGAGCGCCGAGCTGCTGCGCCCGGATTTAGAAATGATCCAGATGGAGTCGAAGCGAGCGGCGTTTTTCTGCTCAAGGATTTCGTAATCCGGCCACAGCGCCAGGCTGGCATTCACCCCAGTGACGAGAAACTTGTTATAAATATACTGGGCAATCAGCTGCGAAAAGCCGCTGCCGTGGATCAGGACGCGCTGCTGCGCGAGGCTTGCCAGCAGCGGCGTCAGCGCCTCCGCCGGCTGAATGCTCATATAGTCGATATCGTTGGTGACATCGAGCTTCGGCATGGTGATATTGAACTTGATGAAATAGACCAGCTCCAGCCAGCCGCTGAACTTAAGCTTTTTCGCCAACCGCACCAGCGAGGAGGGGTTACTGTAGCACTGCTCCGCCACGGCGCGGATCCCCTGGCGGATACACAGCTCCGGGTCGTTCTGGATAAAGCGCAGCACGGTCATTTCCGTTTTGCTTAGCTTCACGTCACGAAAGATATTTTCTAAGTCCATGGCGGGCTCCTCTCAGCGGCAGCATACGCTATCACCGTTCAGGAATAGCGTCTGCGGCCTGAGTCACCAGACTGAAATGAATGTTACTTTTTGTACAAAAATGGAATAAAAAAACCCTCTCCGCCGAAATGAGGGTGAACAAGGCGAGAATAATGGGGAGGGTGGCGCCGTCGCCCATGATGCCGTAGCCATTTTTCTCTTTGACGGACAAAACAGGATCTTTCATATGGGCACAATTCCCTTGGCGGCACCACGGATGGGTACCGGTTACATTTTTTATCAGCCTTTGCCGCAGGAAGATGAATTAGGTCATTATCAGAATATGTTTCATGTATTTTGCGATCGCGTTAGCCTGAAAAGAGTATGAAAAAGTGTAACTCATGGATTTTGAACGGATTTGTCTCAGACTGTTCTGCAAAGTCCAGTTTTAACAGTAAAAAAGTGCGTTCAGGTATGTGGTAAACGGCTGAAAGTAGCTATAATGCGCCCCGCCTCCATGTAGCAATCGAGGCGCGGAAGATCGTCATCTCCGGTGAGGTGGCTGGACTTCAAATCCAGTTGGGGCCGCCAGCGGTCCCGGGCAGGTTCAACTCCTGTGATCTTCCGCCAGTTTGCCTCTGCTCGCCCACAGCCACGCCCAACCAAACTGAGTCGCAAAACCCATCATCTCAGCCAATCATTTTCATCCAAACCCTGCGTTATTTTGTCTCCTGCAAACCCGTTACACTGACGCAAAGGCCGCGTGTCGTTGCCAACCGAAACAGGAGAGCCATGATGACCCCCGAACTGAGACACTGTTTTTCCATTACCATCCAGGTTGATAAACCGGTGATAGTCTCCCGCAGTCCGCAGACCGGCAAGCGCCAGCTGATCCCGATTCTCGGCGGCAGCGTCTCGGGTCAACTGCGCGGCCACGTGCTGCCCGGCGGCGTCGATAGCCAGATTATCGGGCCCGACGGCACATGCAGGCTATCCGCCCGCTATGCCCTGCAGGTGGAGGAAGGGACGATGTACGTGGAAAACAACGGTATCCGCCGGGTGCCGGCCCACTATCATGACCAACTGTTCGCCGACGATATGCGCTTTTTTAGCACTATTCCGCCGGAAGATATCTATTTTCGCACCGTCCCCACCTTCGAGGTGGATACCCCCGCGCTCAGCTGGCTAACCACCTCGCTGTTTATCTGTGCTGGCGGGCGTACTCAGGATGGGGTGATGCTCGATTTCTATCAGGTGGGCTGATTTTCACTTTCTGCATATAACTGTTATTGCCGTTAACCCGTTTTTCCCCTCCCGGCACCGGTCTACTATCGCGTCATCGCTTTATTCACCCGATTCACAGACCGGAGCAGTTATGAAAGCTATCGCCATTACTCAAGCCGCCGCTGACGGCGACAATATCCCTTTTTTAACCGAGATCGACCTGCCGGTCCCCTCCGCCCACGGGCGTGACCTGCTGGTTGCCGTGAAGGCGGTCTCGGTCAATCCGGTAGACACCAAAGTGCGCGCCGGCTTCCAGGGCGACACGCCGCGGGTGCTGGGCTGGGACGCCGTTGGCGTGGTGCAGTCCGTCGGCGAGGAAGTGACGCTGTTCGCGCCAGGCGATGAGGTCTGGTACGCCGGCGCCCTGGGCCGGGCCGGCAGCAACAGTGAATATCAGCTGGTGGATGAGCGCCTGGTGGCGCACAAACCGCGCACCCTCGATAACGCCTCCGCCGCCGCGCTGCCGCTGACGGCGATCACCGCCTGGGAGCTGCTGTTTCACCGTCTCGGCGTCACGGAAGGCGGCAACGCGGGCGACACGCTGCTGATCGTCGGCGCGGCGGGCGGCGTGGGCTCGATCCTGACCCAGCTGGCCAGTAAACTGACCGCCATGACGGTGATCGGCACCGCCTCGCGTCCGGAGAGTCAACGGTGGGTCCGCGAGGCGGGCGCGCACCATGTTATCGATCACAGCAAGCCGCTCGCCGACGAGCTGGCGCGTATCGGCATCAACGCGGTGACCCATGTCGCCAGCCTGACCAACACCGACCAGCACTTCAACGCGCTGATTGACGCCCTCGCCCCGCAGGGCAAGCTGGCGCTGATTGATGATCCGGAGACCCTGGACGTGGTGCCGCTGAAAGCCAAAAGCCTCTCCCTGCACTGGGAATTTATGTTCACCCGCTCAATGTTTGAGACGGATGACATGATCGCCCAGCATCAGCTGCTGACCCGCGTGGCGGCCCTGATCGACAACCACACGATCAAAACCACCCTCGGCGAACACTACGGCGCCATCACTGCCGACAATCTGCAGAAAGCGCATCGCCAGCTGGAAACCGGACGCGCGGTGGGCAAGATTGTGCTGGAGGGATTTTAAGATGATAACCCTGCTCGCCGTGCTCAAGGCGAAACCAGGCCAAACGGACGCGCTGCGCCAGGCCCTGCAGAAGCTGCTCCTGCCGACGAGACAGGAGCCGGGCAATCTCGACTACGCGCTGTTCCAGCTGCGCGACGCGCCGGACACTTTCTACATGCGCGAAGCGTGGCGTGGGCAGGACGCCCTTGATGCGCATGTAGAGATGCCCTATTTTCAGGCGTTTGTTACGCAGATGGAGCGTCTGCTGGCTGAGCCGCTGCGGCTGGACTACCTGACGGCGATTGAGCCCTAAGCGGACCAGCAGGTGGGGGGCGACAAATCACGCCCTTCGCCTGCCAGGCTCAAAAATTGGCGGGAAGCGGTTGGGCGATAGTCATCAACACCCCGCGGTGGATAATAATATAACCGCCTTTGCGCAGCTCCGACAGAATCGACATAATGCGGCTACGCGACAGGTTGGTACGCCGCTGGATAAACCTTAATACATTGATCTGTCTACGGTACGTCTCCGAATAGACCGCCAGCTCCATTAACAGGATGCGCACCATCTGGTAAGAGTCCACCCCCAGCAGCTCCCGCTCGCGCATGCTCAACACCATCAACCGCTGCGTCAGGATATGGGCCATCTCCTGCCACAGGTTTTTCTCATTCAGGATATTGACCGCAGCCTGATGCGCTATCCAGCGCCCGCTTAAATCCGTCTCAGCAAACAGAGAACTGTGGCGTATATCCGGGAGTCCGTTAAACACGCCATAATTATCAATTAATCCCAATATAGCCGGGGCGAGGACCGTCGATATCACCAGTTGATTTTCCGCAAAGCAAACTGAAGCCACGCCTTCTTCGAGGAGAATGAAGCCGGATTCGCTTTGGGCCAAGGGAAAATGGTAATAGTTTGACTGCGCCAGTTCAAAAGGGGTGCTGACAGGCCGGAACGCGGATAATAAGGATTCCACCGCAGGTAACGGTTTTGTTCGTCGTCCATAAAAAAAAGAGGGTAATGACCGGGAATTCTGGCCGTTGGCGTCAGGTTTCGACATCGTGTTGTGTCATTAAGTCAGGTTGAAGGGCATGATTTTCAGCGGTAATAGTATCAACACGCGCAATCATGAATAAAAACCAAGTCGTTTCCATAATAAAAAGAGTGTAAGCATTATTATCGGCATAAGCGGTTTACCTCGATTTTCCATCACTAAAAAACAATAATTTTCGTAAATATTTATACGGCTTAGCCGCTTAAATGATAAACCTGTCTTATAAATTGCGGCTCCGGCGACTCGCTCGCTTACGCCGTGTCTGATGCCGCTTTCCCCCTCGCATCTCTCCCAGTCCAGGCTACCCTTATCGATGCCACTGACGACCCGCATCCATCTCCCGCTCTATTCGATCAAGAGGTTTCGCTATGCTGATCAACGCTATAGGTACCTACTCCGCCAGCCAGCCGCTGGAATCAATGGCCATCACCCGCCGCGAACCGGGGCCGCAGGATGTGCAGATCGCCATCGCCTACTGCGGCGTCTGCCACTCCGATCTCCACCAGGCGCGATCGGAATGGGCGGGAACGCTCTATCCCTGCGTGCCGGGGCATGAAATTGTGGGCCGGGTCACCGCGGTCGGCGACGCTGTCTCGCGCTACGCCGTCGGCGATCTGGTGGGCGTCGGCTGCATGGTCGATAGCTGCCAACAGTGCGAGGAGTGCGCTGAGGGGCTGGAGAACTACTGCGACCATATGGTGCTGACCTACAACGGACCGACTCAGGACGCGCCGGGCCACACTCTGGGCGGCTATTCACAGCAGATCGTGGTTAAAGAACACTACGTGCTGCGGATAACCCATCCCGAAGCGCAGCTGGCCGCCGTCGCGCCGCTGCTGTGCGCCGGGATCACGACGTACTCGCCGCTGCGCCACTGGCACGCCGGGCCGGGTAAAAAAGTCGGCGTGGTCGGCATCGGCGGCCTTGGGCATATGGGAATCAAGTTGGCCCACGCCATGGGGGCTCACGTGGTGGCCTTTACCACCTCCGAATCCAAGCGTAATGCGGCCAGAGCGCTGGGCGCCGATGAGGTGGTGGTGTCGCGTAACGAAGACGAAATGGCGGCCCACGTCAAAAGCTTCGATTTCATCCTCAACACCGTGGCGGCGCCGCATAATCTCGATGCCTTCACCACGCTGCTGAAGCGCGATGGCACCATGACGCTGGTGGGCGCTCCGGCCACGCCGCATCCGTCGCCGGAAGTGTTCAATCTGATCATCCGCCGCCGGTCGATTGCCGGGTCGATGATTGGCGGGATCGCGGAAACTCAGGAGATGCTCGACTTCTGCGCTGAACACGGCATCGTCGCCGATATCGAACTGATCCGCGGGGATGAGATCAACGAAGCCTGGGAAAGAATGGTCAAGGGCGATGTGAAATACCGCTTCGTGATCGACAGCGCGACCCTCGCCGGCTAAGCGCCGCGGCGAAAGGTGCGCCGCCATTCGGTCGGACTGACGCCAAAGCGCGCCTTAAACTGCTGACGCCAGGTGACGGCAGAGAGATAACCCACCGCCTCCGCCACCTGCTCAACCGGCAGATCGCCCGCCTCAAGCAGGCTCTGGCTGCGGCGCAGGCGTTCGGCGGTCAGCCAGTCGGTAATGCTCATCCCGGTCGCCCGGGCGAAGTGGCGGGTCAGGCTGCGGCGGCTCATCGCCACCACCCGCGCCAGCGAATCGAGATTATGCGGCTCGGCAATATGCTGCTGCAGATAATCCAGCAGGCAGTTGATTCGCGCATCGCGGGTGTTTTTCGGCACCGGCTGGGCGATGAACTGCGCCTGGCCGCCCTCGCGGTGCGGTGAAACAATCAGCCGCCGGGCGATCTGGTTGGCCGCGAGGCTGCCGAAACGCTGGCGGATGATGTAGAGGCAACAGTCCAGCGCCGCCGCGGTGCCCGCCGAAGTAATGATCCGCTGGTCGTCGACGTACAGGGCGTTGATATCCAGCCGCACCTGCGGAAACCGGCGCTGAAAATCCTGCTCAAACTCCCAGTGGGTCGCCGCGCGTTTCCCGTCCAGCAGCCCGGCGTAGCCCAGAACGAACGCGCCGAGGCACAGACCGACGATTTCCGCGCCGTTATTCCGGGCCCGCACCAGGCTATCAAGCAGCGCCTGCGGCGGGCGGCGGTCGACCTCGCCCCAGTAAGGCACCACCACGATATCCGCCTGTTCCAGCACGGCGTAATCGCCGCTGGCGTACAGCGCAAAGCCGTCGCGGGCGCGCAGCAGCCCCGGCCGCTCGGCGCAAATGTGCAGGTTAAAGCGTTTGCTTTCAGAGACCGAATCGCCAAACAGCATGCAGGGAACGGCATAATGAAACGGGCTAAAGCCCTCTACGGCAACAATCGCCACGTCGGTGAGTTTCATCGTTCCTTCCCCTTGCGCACGTTAATAAACCACGGTTTCCCCATCCTGCGGGATACACACTACCTCGGCTATCTGATTATCCAGCGCATACTGGCGCATCTCTTCCCGGCTCACCAGGCAGTGGTTGACCGCTTCCAGGTGAATCGCCATGATTTTCGCTTCCGGCAGGGTGAAGTGTACGTTCAGGAGATCCTCTTTGCCCATGATAATCGGGCCAAAGCCGATGACGTGGGCGTAGCCGGCGTTGAGGACCACCACGTCCGGGCGCAGCTTCAGCAGGTCGGCTGCAATTTCATCACGCCAGATGGTATCCCCCACCAGCCATAGCGTCTTCTCCTGCGGATGGCGAAACAGCACGCCGCAGGCCTCGCCCAGGCGTTCGGCCATCGCCGGCACCGCGTAGGTGCGATCGCTGCCGTGCTGGCCGGAGGTGGTTTTCAGCAGGCGCACGCCGGCAAATTCGCTGTCTGCCGTCAGCAGGCGGATATCCTGGAAACCCTGGCTGCGCAGCAACGCGCCGTCGGCTTCGTGCTGGACGAACACCGGCAGGGTTTTCGGGATCGCGGCGATCGCCGCCTCGTCCCAGTGATCGTCATGGGTATGGGTGACGATCACCGCGTCAACGTCGATGATTTTATCGCGGGAAAAAGGCAGCGCCACCAGCGGGTTGCGCAGCTCGCTGCGCGCGGTGCCAGGAAAACCCGGCCAGGCGCCCTTGTCCGCCAGCATCGGATCGATCAGAAACTTTTTCCCGGCGTATTCAATAATCTGGGTCGCGTTACGGATATGGGTGATGTTCATGTTGGCGTTCCTCAGGGGGGTGATTTGACGAACATCGTACTGAGTACCAGCCTGGCGCAATAGGGGCATTTGGGCAAGGATCGATGAAATCGGGCCAACCTGCGGCGATTGCTATCCGCCTCCGGCTATGTTGTTCTGAAGGCTCCATTTTTGACAGGAGTGGCAGGATGAAGAAAAAACTGACCGCCGCCGATATGCACGACCCGCAGGTCATCGCCGAGACGCCGTGGTTCAGCATGCGCAAGGTGGGTATTGATATCGCCCCCGGCGAGCGCCGCGACTTTTACGCCATTCACTATCCGCGCCCGGCGGTGGGGATTGTGGCCATTCAGGATGAGAAAGTGCTGCTGATTCGCCACTACCGCTACCTGATCGACAAGGTGGTGTGGGCCATTCCGTCAGGCGGCGTTGACGAAGGGGAAGATCCGGCGGTCGCCGCGCTGCGCGAGCTGCGGGAAGAGACCGGCTGGCAGGCGCAACGCGTCGAGGAGATCATTCGCTTCAACCCCTCCTACGGCAGCAGCGATCAGCTGTTTATCACCTGGCTGGCCACCGGTTTACGCTGGGTGGGGATGGATGCGGATCAGGATGAAGTGATGGAAACCGGCTGGTTTACCTTTGAGGAGATAAACCAGCTGATCGCCCGCGGCGAAATGCCGGACGGGCTGTCGCTGGTGCCGCTGCTGCAATTGATGGCGCAGCCGCGCACCGGGCAGGCTACGGCTTAAGCATCCGCCAGCGGAACCACAGCTGGGCAACCAGGATCAGCACGCCGCCGATAATCTTCTGCAGCGGCAGCTGTTCGCCATACCACAGCGCGGCGGCAATGACCGTCAGCAGCGGTTCGAGCACCATGATGATCGCCGCGCTGGCCACCGCCGCGTACTTCTGCCCCTTCATCTGCAGACCGAAGCGCAGGCTGGTGGCGATGACAATGCTGGCCACCAGCCAGCCGAAGGTCGGCAGGGTCATCGGCTGGTCCCAGCGTTCAACGGCAGCGGAGAGGGTCAACCCGACGATACCAGTGATCGCCAGCTGCACGGTGGTCAGGGGGATCAGCGGTACTTCGCGCGCGCAGCGGCTGGTGTAACAGAACCAGATGGACTGCACCAGCGCCGTCAGCAAAAACCAGCCCTGGCTGGGATGGAAGACTATCGGCATGTGCAGGCTGAGCAGGCCCAGGCCCACCACCGCGATCGGCAGGCACTCCCACCAGGCCCGCGGCGGACGCACCTTCATCATCACCCACGCGGTCAGCGGGACGAACATCATCGACAGGCTCATGATAAACGCCCCTTCGCCGAGCGATGCCGTCGTGGAGACCGAGTAGATCCACAGGCAGAGGTTGAGCGCAAA
The DNA here is from genome assembly GCF_048822715.1 of Klebsiella sp. C239. Lineage (NCBI taxonomy): Bacteria > Pseudomonadati > Pseudomonadota > Gammaproteobacteria > Enterobacterales > Enterobacteriaceae > Klebsiella > Klebsiella sp. C239. The sequence goes on from NZ_JBMEZK010000006.1 coordinate 362,099, forward strand.
CCATAGCCCGCTGATGATGAGCTTTGGCCAGTGCTGCTTTTGCGGGCGAAACCCGCGGCAAAACGGCAGCAGCAGCAGCGCGGCGAAGAAAAAGCGCAGCCCAAGGAACGCGAATACCGGCATGCCGGCGATCGCCTCGCGGGAAAAAATCCAGCCGCAGGCGGCAATCACCGTCGCGGCAATCAGCAGCAGATCAGCCTGCCGTTGGCGTACCATACGCGCCTCTCCCTGTAAGTTGGCTTACCAGCCCGGCACCGCGCCGCCGTTGAAGATAGTCTCTGCCGCCTTCGCCACCTCCGGCGACTGGTACGACTGCATAAACTCCTTCACGTTTTCCGCGTCTTTATTGTCTTCCCGGGTCACGATGATGTTCACGTAGGGCGAGTTTTTATCTTCGATAAAGATGCCATCGCGAACCGGCGACAGCCCGGTTTGCTGCAGGTAGGTGGTGCTGATGATGGCCACGTCGACTTTAGGATCGTCGAGTACGCGCGGCAGTTGCGCCCCTTCCAGCTCCATAATTTTCAGATGATGCGGGTTGTCGGTGATATCCACCGCCGTCGGCAGCAGGCCGGTACCGGCTTTGAGGGTTATCAGCTTCTCTTTTTGCAGCAGCAGCAGCGCCCGCCCGAGGTTGGTCGGATCGTTGGGGATAGCGATCGTCGCGCCGTCTTTCAGTTCGGCGACTGACTTTATCTTGCGCGAATAGCCGGCCATCGGGAAGACGAAGGTATTGCCTACCGCCACCAGATGGTAGTTATGCGCTTTGTTGTCCTGCTCAAGGAAAGGCCGATGCTGGAAGACGTTGGCGTCCAGATCCCCGGCGTTGGTCGATTCGTTAGGCAACAGCGAGCCGCTGAACCCCACCAGCTCAACCTCCAGACCATATTTCTCTTTGGCCACTTTCTTCGCCACTTCCGCCACATCCTGTTCAGCGCCGTTAATCACGCCGACCTTAATGTGCTTCGCTTCATTACCCTTTTGGTCGCAGCCGACCAGCGCCAGACCCGCCAGCATTACCGCGGCGGCGGCACGTAAACGTAATCTCATCCTCTTCACCCTGTCCGTCCTGACTGTCGTTGTTTTTTTCGTGCAAAACTATAGCGACTTTCGGGTGGGGTAATAAACAGCAAACCGCGCAACCGGAAATAAAATCATCTTCGCCAGGCGCGAAGCGCTAGCCCCGTCGCCACTCGCCCGGCGTCACGCCATAGCGCATTTTGAAGCGCTTCGAGAAGGACGCCAGCGACTGAAAGCCGCAGCGTTCGGCAATGACCTCGAGGTTGGTCTGACGCTCCAGGCGCAGCAGCCGGGCGGCCAGCGCCATTCGCAGCTGCGACAGCCACGCCTGCGGCGTCAGGTGATAAACGCGGGCAAAATGGCGGGCAAAGGTGGCCCGCGACAGAAAGGCGCGGGCGGCCATGGTTTCCAGCGTCCACGGCTGCTCCGGGGTCGCCATCACCGCCAGCACCGCCGGCATCAGGCGCTCATCGCTCATCAGACGCAGCAGCCCGCCTGGCGGCTGCTGCTCGCCAAGCAGCATGCGCAGCAGCAGCACCAGCAGCGTATCGCCGAGGCTGCGCACGATAGCGCTGCCGCCGGGACGCTGCGCCAGACTTTCGCGGACCAGTATGTTAAGCAACGGCTGCAGCTCCGGGCAGTCTTCGCGCGCATCGGTATGGAGATGGATCAGCGTCGACGCCTCAGTGAACAGCCAGCTGACGTGCGGACCAAAATAGAATTCGCCGCACAGCATCTCCAGCGCCCCCTCCGCCGGGCCGGCGCGCATTTCCGTCACCGTGCCGTTAAAGCGATGCGCCACCGGCAGCACCTGGCCCCACTCCACCAGGCTCTCCATCAGGTGCGGCGAACCGTGCGGCAGGAGGACCACATCTCCCGCGCGCAGGTGATGGGTCTGGCCGCCGACGTTGAGCCGCCCCTCGCCGCGCAGCACCACGTGCCATGGCACCACGCCGCTGCGCATTTGCTGGTGCCCGGCCTGCCAGCGGCCGCCGAAGCGACAGTGCAGGTTCACTTCGCAGCGCGGCGCCAGCAGCGCCAGCAGATGACTGAGACTGTCCATGCTTCTCCTGAGACGATAAGACAAAAAGGTGAGACGAAGACCGCCAGTCTAGCATGCGGCAACCGCCTAAGATGACCCCGATGCCAACACACACCCTCGAAAACAACAGGAGTTAACCATGAGCCGTTTAGCTGATATCCGTGAACAAGACGCCACCGGCAAAGCCGCCGATATTTTCGCCGGGATCAAAAAAGCGATGGGCAAAGTGCCGAATGCCTACCTGGCCATCGGCGGCCACTCGCCGGCCGCGCTGCAGCAGGCGCTGGCGCACAATGCGATGCTACATAAAGGCAGCCTCAGCGCCCAACAGCTGGAAGCCATTAACCTGTCGGTCAGCGAAGCCACCGGCTGTGACTACTGCCTGGCCGCACATACGCTGATGGCGAAAAAAGCCGGCTTCAGCAGCGAACAGATCCACGCCCTGCGCCGCGGGGAGTATGCGGAAGAGGCACAGCTTGATGCGCTGGTGAAATTTGCGCAGACGCTGGTGACCACCACCGGCACGCTGCCGGAAGCCGACGTCGCCGCGCTGCGCAACGCCGGTTTTAGCGACCAGCAGGTGATTGAGATTATCAGCGCCATCAGCGCGATCCTGTTCACCAATATGGTGAACCGGGTTAACGACACGGTGGTCGACTTCCCGAAAGCCGATTAATCCGTCGCGCAGCGCCGGTTTTACAGCCCCAGGTCGCTGAGCCCCGGATGATCGTCCGGGCGACGCCCCTGGGGCCAGTGGAACAGGCGCTCGCTTTCGGCGATCGGCAGGTCGTTGATGCAGGCGTAGCGCGTCTGCATCAGCCCGTGCTGATCAAACTCCCAGTTTTCATTGCCGTACGAGCGAAACCAGTTGCCGCTGTCGTCGCACCACTCATAGGCGAAGCGCACGGCGATGCGATTTTCCTGCCATGCCCACAGCTCCTTAATCAGCCGATATTGCTGCTCCTTACGCCATTTTCGCTGCAGGAATTCGACAATTTGCCCCCTGCCGTGGACAAACTCGCTGCGGTTGCGCCATTCGCTGTCCATGGTGTAGGCCAGAGCGACCTTTTCGGCATCGCGGCTGTTCCAGCCATCTTCCGCAGCGCGGACCTTCTGGATAGCGCTGTCGCGGGTAAACGGCGGTAACGGGGGACGTTGTTCGGTCATGCTGACTCTCCTCTGCGGGCTAATTGCTGCTGCAGGCGCTGATTCTCCTGCTCCAGGTCATGAATACGTTGCTGCAGGTTCTGGCTGTACTCCGCCACCTGCTGCGCGCTGTAGCGCGGCGTAATGTGCTGCGGGCAGTTCCAGTCAAACGCCTGCAGATGAAAAAGAAACAGGCGCTCGATGCGGGCGCGATAGTTGGCCGGCGCCACCTGCGCCAGCAGCGGCGGGTGGTTCTCTGCCGCCACGACCTCGACGGTGGCGTAGATTTTCAGCCTGGCACGGCGCGGATAATCCATCAAAAACAGGCAGGCCCGGTCGCTGCCGCGCAGGTTGCCGGTGGTGATGTACTGACGGTTGCCGCCGAAATCCGCCATCGCCAGGGTGGTATCGTCCAGCAGATGCAGAAACCCCGGCGGGCCGCCGCGATGCTGAATGTAGGGCCAGCCGCTCTGCGACACCGTCGCCAGATAAAAGCTGTCGCGGGTGGCGATCATCCCCGCTTCGCTGTCGCCGAAGCGGTCGGCCTGGCGGCGGCTGTGCGGCGTTTGCCACAGCTGGTCGCTGCCCATTTCATGCTGCACATCCATCACGTCCGGGGTGATGGCGATATCGAGAAAGGTTGCTGCCATAGCGCCTCCTGTTGTCTGGCGCCATCATGGACTGTACTGCGAAAAATGATAATACTGGTTTCGTGGCAATCATCTTTCCAAAAATCGGGAGAATAATGGATCGATTAAGCGCGATGGCGCTGCTGGTGAAAGTGACCGAGCTGGGGAGTATGTCGGCGGCGGCGCGGGCGCTGAATATGCCGTTGACCACCGTCAGCCGCCATATCGGCGAGCTGGAGAACGCGCTGGGGGTGCGCCTGCTGGCGCGGACCACCCGCAAACTGACGCTCACCGACGCCGGGGTCGATTATGTCGCTGCCGCGCGGCGGATCCTTGAGGAGGTGGAAAACGCCGAACGCCAGGCGACGGGCGAGTATCAGGAACCGAAAGGCGAGCTGGTGATCTCTGCGCCGACAATGTTTGGGCGCCAGCACGTTCTCCCGGTGATCGCTGAATTCATCGCCCGTTACCCGCAGATTCACGTCCGTTTGCTGCTCAGCGATCGTAACGCCGACCTGGTGGGCGACCATATCGATCTGGCGGTGCGGATAGGCGACCTGGCGGACAGCAGCATGGTGGCCACCCGCCTCGGCAGGATGCGCATCGTGGCCTGCGCCCATCCGGCGCTGCTGGCGAAATACGGCGAGCCGCAGCGGCCGCGCGATCTGGCGGCGCTGCCGATCATCCGCATTGAATCGCCGATGCCCTATCGCGGCTGGCGCTTTCGCGCCGCTGAGCGCGAGGACCAGTTGATTAACCTGCCGCCGGCGTTATCGGTCACCACGCCGGAGAGCGCTGCCGATGCCGCGCGGCTGGGGGTGGGCGTAGCTCGCTTACTGCACTATCAGGCGCTGGACGGCCTGCGACAGGGTGAGCTCCGTCTGCTGCTGGAGCGCGTCGAGCCGGAGCCGGCGCCGGTCCATTTGCTGTATACCGCCCGGGACCTGGCGCCGCTTAAGCTGCGAAAATTTATCGATTTTGCCGCGCCGGCGCTGCGTCAGGCGCTGCTGCGCATCGCCGGGGCCGCTTAGTGCGTCGCGGTCTTCAGCGGCGCCTCCTTTAACAGCCAGGACCAGCACCTGCATCACCAGCCCCAGACCGGCCCCCAGCACGCCGGTAAACAGGTACAGCTGCCACAGCGGTGAGTGAATGGTGATCCGGGTCAGCAGCACCATGCCGGTCACGCCAAGCAGGGTACCGAGGATCGGAAACAGGCGATATTTACCGGTACGGCTGATAATCCGCCCGCTGATAATCGAGGTCAGCAGCAGGCCGCCCATCAGGGGGATCAGCTGCAGCCCGGCCTCGGTGGGGGTCGCCTCCTTCACCACCTGCAGATAGAGCGGCAGGAAGGTGACTGATCCAAACAGCGACATGCCGATGACGAAGCCGATCAGACTGCACAGCAGGAAGCTGCGGTTGCGGAACAGCGACAGCGGAATAATCGGCTCGGCGGCCATTCGCTCTTCGTAGATAAAACCGATGACCCCCACGATGCCGAAGGCCAGAATGCACCACAGCTGCGGGTCATTCCACGCATGAACGCTGCCCCCTTCCGAGGTAAACAGGATGATGCACAGCAGCGCCATGCTGAGGTAAATCGCCCCCAGCCAGTCAATCTCATGCTGGCTGCGTTTATTGCTGCTGTGGAATACCGCGCCGATCACCAGCAGCGCGAAGAGGCCCAGCGGCAGGTTGATGTAGAAGATCCAGCGCCAGGAGGCGTGCTGCACCAAAAAGCCGCCGATCAGCGGGCCGATCACCGTCGCCAGGCCAAAAACGCCGCCGAACAGCCCCTGATAGCGGCCACGGCTGGCGGGCGGGATGACGTCGGCCACCGCCGCCATGCTGATGACCATCAGGCCGCCGCCGCCGAGCCCCTGCAGGCCGCGCATCAGCACCAGCTGGGTCATGTTCTGCGCCAGCCCGCAGAGGGCGGAGCCGACAAGAAACAGCCCAATCGCCACCTGCAGCACGATTTTGCGGCCGAACAGATCGCCGAATTTACCGTACAGCGGCACCGCGATGGTGGAGCTGAGGATATAGGCGGTAACCACCCAGGAAAGCTTGTCCAGCCCGCCCAGTTCGCCGACAATCGTCGGCAGCGCGGTGGAGACAATGGTCTGATCCAGCGCGGAGAGGAGCATCACCAGCAGCAAGGCGCTAAACAGCAGGCGTATCGACTGCACCGGTGGGTTCGCGACTTGAGAAGTCATCACAACACTCGCTTGAAATTAATTAAATGCATAATTAATATTTAGTGAAAGAATGAGTCGGGTCAAGAGATCGCCATATCATGACAGCACAAAAGGATCAGGATACCCCCCGCCGCCCGGGGCGGCCGCGCGGTAAAAAACCGGGTACCGCCAACCGCGAACAGCTGATGGACATCGCCCTGACGCTGTTTGCCCGCGACGGCGCGGCCCGCGTGTCGTTGAATGCCATCGCCAAAGAGGCCGGGGTGACGCCGGCGATGCTGCATTACTATTTCAGTTCGCGGGATGCGCTGGTGACGCAGCTGATCGAAGAGCGCTTTATGCCGCTGCGCAACCACATCAGCCGCATCTTTGTCGACCATCCGCAGGACCCGGTGCTGGCGCTGACGATGATGGTCGAGACGCTGGCGCACATGGCGGAGAAAAACGCCTGGTTCGCGCCGCTGTGGATGCAGGAGATCATCGGCGAGATGCCGATCCTGCGTCAGCATATGGACGCCCGCTTCGGCGAGGAGCGTTTTCAGGTGATGCTGGAGGCGGTGCGCCGCTGGCAGCGGGAGGGCAAGATTAACCCGGCGCTGTCGCCGGAGCTGCTGTTTACCACGGTGATTAGCCTGGTGCTGGTGCCGTTTTCGCGCATCCACAGCGATCCGCGTTTACAGGCGGTCGACCGCCAGACCATCGTCAGCCACGCGCTGGCGTTAATGGGCCATGGCGTCGGGGGTTAAGGCGTGGTTTTGACGCTTTTGTAGCCCGGATAAGGCGCCACGCGCCGCCATCCGGGATTTTCCCTGCTCGCGCTACGCTTAGCAGGGCTACAGAAATAACGGCACAACCGTAAATTTCCCTGCTCGCACTGCGCTTAGCAGGGCTACAGAAATAACGGCACAACCGTAAATTTCCCTGCTCGCACTGCGCTTAGCAGGGCTACAGAAATAACGGCACAACCGTAAATTTCCCTGCTCGCGCTACGCTTAGCAGGGCTACCACTCCCGTGTTATGTCCGGGCAGATTGCGCTCCCGATATTTCTTCTGCGCTATGTCTCTTATGGCGCAGGGAGCGCACAGGGGGCGGCCAGTCGCCGCCGCCCCCTGTACCCCCGGGCTCCGGCCAGCAAAATCGCCGCTACGCGGTACCTTCGACTTATCCCTGCAGGCTTCGGGTCGGGCCGAGGCAGCGTCCATGCAAAACACGGCCCTCAGCCCGCATCCATGCGGGCTGCCCCGGCCTTCCGGGAACATCTCAGCGATTTTGAGGCCGCCAGCACCGGCAGTTTCAGTCGCGCAAGTGGGTATATCAACAACAGGCCGCTCGGCATCATGGCGGGCACAGCACGAACCGTAGGCCGGGTAAGGCGCAGCCGCCACCCGGCAAGAATACTGGTGCCGTGCCTGATATCCTGCCCGGCGGCGCTGCGCTTGCCGGTCCTGGGTGGGGCGAAACGACGGGAGAACTGTGTAGGCCGGATAAGGCATTTATGCCGCCATCCGGCACAATCACTGGTACGGTACCTGACCGCCCGGCGATATCAGGACCGTTACAGCGCCTTCGACAAATAGTGACGCTGCATCCCCGCATGCGGGAAGTCGGGCAGCGACATCTGCAGCTGATAGCCTAATTTCTGATAAAACGGCAGCGCCTGGAAGCTAAAGGTATCCACCAGCAGATGGCTGCAGCCCAGCGCCTGCGCCTGCCGCTCCGCCTCCTGCATCAGCTCGCTCCCCAGTCCGCGACCGCGCGTCGCTTCGCTGACCCACAGATACTCAATGCACAGCCAGTTACCCTTGCGTTTGGCAATCAGCCCGCCCTGCATCACCCCTTGCGCATCGCGGGAGTAAACGCCCAGATCGCCAAACTGCGCCGCATCAAGATACTGCTGATTATAGTGCCGCAGACCGACAAACAATTCTTGTTGGTCGTCGGGATTAATGCTTTTTGTAATAATTAACGCCATTAACTATCTCCAGTATCGCGGTGCCGAAAGGTTATTTTTCCTCTCCACTTTCACAAAAAATTCTTATTTTCTCCATGATTATTTGCCTTAATTTTTTGCGTTCTAAAAGTAAGCAAAAAAACCTTTCCATTATCGCGGCGGATCGTATAATGGGAAAAAATGAGAATGATCATTCTCACCACAAAACCAGAGGAGATGCGCTTTTCACCTCCTGAAGGCCGAAGAGGTTGGCTTCAGCGGAGACACAATAACAATCACGTTCAGGAACATCTGTGTTCCTTTTTTGTCATTTTCGCTTAGCCGAAAATGCCTCAGCGCCCAACCTATTCCCTCGTTTTTAAATAAACGGGGCGGACGTCTTATATCTTGAGAAAATATAATGAAATACATCATAGCTCCCATCGCGACAGCATTATTTCTCCTCAGCGGATGCGATAATGCGCAGACATCTGCCCCGCAGCAACCCACGCCGGAAGTGGGCGTGGTCACTCTGCAAAGCCAGCCGGTTCCGGTAGTCAGCCAGCTCACCGGCCGCACCACCGCCTCGCTCAGCGCCGAAGTACGCCCGCAGGTGGGCGGCATCATCCAGAAGCGCCTGTTTACCGAAGGCGATATGGTGAAGGCCGGGCAGGCCCTTTACCAGATCGATCCCTCCAGCTATCGCGCGACCTGGAATGAAGCGGCGGCGGCGCTGAAACAGGCCCAGGCGCTGGTGGTCTCCGATTGCCAGAAGGCTCAGCGCTACGCGTCGCTGGTCCGGGATAACGGCGTCTCCCGCCAGGATGCCGACGACGCCGCCTCCACCTGCGCCCAGGACAAGGCCAGCGTGGCATCGAAGAAAGCGGCGCTGGAGAGCGCGCGCATCAACCTGAACTGGACCACTGTCACCGCGCCGATTGCCGGACGCATCGGCATCTCGTCGGTCACGCCGGGGGCGCTGGTCTCCGCCGATCAGGATACCGCGCTGGCGACGATCCGCGGGCTCGACACCATGTATGTCGATCTGACGCGCTCCAGCGTCGATCTCCTGCGTTTACGCAAACAAAGCCTGGCCAGCAACAGCGATACCCTCAGCGTGACGTTAATCCTTGAAGATGGCAGCACCTACAGCGAAAAAGGGCGTCTGGCGCTCACCGAAGTCGCCGTCGATGAATCCACCGGCTCGGTAACCCTGCGCGCCATCTTCCCCAACCCGCAGCACGTCCTGCTGCCGGGGATGTTTGTCCGCGCGCGCATCGATGAAGGCATCATGAACGACGCGATCCTCGCCCCGCAGCAGGGGATTACCCGCGATGCCAAAGGCGACGCCACGGCGCTGGTGGTCGATGCCGACAACAAAGTTGCGCAGCGCGCCGTGGAAACCGGCGACACCTACGGCGATAAATGGCTGGTGCTGAGCGGCCTGAAAGCGGGCGACAAGCTGATCGTCGAAGGCACGGGTAAAGTGGCCCCTGGCCAGACGGTGAAGGCCGTTGCCGTCAACAATAACGGAGGCAACGCCTGATGTTCTCCCGTTTCTTCGTGCGTCGCCCGGTCTTTGCCTGGGTGATCGCCATTCTGATTATGCTCGCCGGCGTGCTGGCGATCCGCACTCTGCCGGTAGGCCAGTACCCGGACGTCGCCCCGCCGGCGGTGAAAATCTCCGCCACCTACACCGGCGCCTCTGCCGAAACCCTGGAGAACAGCGTCACCCAGGTGATCGAGCAGCAGCTTACCGGCCTCGACCATCTGCTCTACTTCAGCTCCACCAGCAGCTCCGACGGCTCGGTCAGCATCACCGTCACCTTTGAGCAGGGGACCGACCCGGACACCGCCCAGGTGCAGGTGCAGAACAAAGTCCAGCAGGCGGAATCGCGGCTGCCGAGCGAAGTCCAGCAGTCCGGCGTGACGGTGGAAAAATCGCAGAGCAGCTTCCTGCTGATCCTCGCGGTGTATGACAAAACCGACCGCGCCACCAGCTCCGATATCTCCGACTGGCTGGTCAGCAACCTGCAGGACCCGCTGGCGCGCGTAGAGGGCGTCGGCAGCCTGCAGGTGTTCGGCGCCGAATACGCGATGCGCGTCTGGATGGACCCGACTAAACTCGCCTCCTACTCGCTGATGCCTTCCGACGTCCAGTCGGCGATTGAGGCCCAGAACGTGCAGGTCTCCGCCGGTAAAATCGGCGCCCTGCCATCGTCCAGCGCCCAGCAGCTGACCGCCACCGTGCGCGCGCAGTCGCGGCTGCAAACCCCTGACCAGTTCAAAGCGATCATCGTGAAAAGCCAGGCCGACGGCTCGGTGGTGCGCCTGAGCGATGTCGCGCGGGTGGAGATGGGCAGCGAGGATTACACCGCTACCGCCAATCTCAACGGCCACCCGGCCGCCGGGATCGCGGTGATGATGGCCCCCGGCGCCAACGCGCTGGACACCGCGACCCTGGTGAAAAGCAAAATCGCCGAATTCCAGCGTCAGATGCCGCAGGGCTACGATATCGCCTATCCAAAGGACAGCACCGAGTTCATCAAAATCTCGGTCGAAGACGTGATTCAGACCCTTTTCGAAGCGATTATCCTCGTGGTCTGCGTGATGTATCTGTTCCTGCAGAACTTCCGCGCCACGCTGATCCCGGCGGTAGCGGTCCCGGTGGTGCTGCTCGGCACCTTCGGCGTGCTGGCGCTGTTCGGCTACTCGATTAACACCCTGACGCTGTTCGCCATGGTGCTGGCGATCGGCCTGCTGGTGGACGACGCCATTGTGGTGGTGGAGAACGTCGAGCGCATTATGCGCGACGAAGGGCTGCCCGCCCGGGAAGCCACCGAAAAATCGATGGGCGAAATCTCCGGCGCGCTGGTGGCGATCGCCCTGGTGCTGTCGGCGGTCTTTCTGCCGATGGCCTTCTTCGGCGGCTCGACCGGGGTCATTTATCGCCAGTTCTCGGTGACCATTATCTCGGCGATGATGCTGTCGGTGGTGGTGGCCCTGACCCTCACCCCGGCGCTGTGCGGCGCGCTGCTCAGCCACTCCAGGCCTCATACTAAAGGGTTCTTCGGCGCGTTTAACCGTCTGTGGGGGCGCACGGAAGCGGGCTACCAGCGCCGCGTGCTCGGCGGCCTGCGCCGTGGCGCGGTGATGATGGGCGCTTACGTCCTGATTTGCGGGGCGATGGCGCTGGCGATGTGGAAACTGCCGGGCAGCTTTCTGCCGGTGGAGGACCAGGGCGAGATCATGGTCCAGTACACCCTGCCCGCCGGGGCCACCGCGGTGCGTACCGCCGAGGTGCGTCGCCAGGTCACCGACTGGTTCCTGACCAAAGAGAAAGCCAATACCAACGTCATTTTCACCGTCGACGGCTTCAGCTTTAGCGGCAGCGGTCAGAACGCCGGGATGGCCTTCGTGTCGCTGAACAACTGGTCGCAGCGCAAAGGCGACGACAATACCGCCCAGGCCATCGCCCTGCGCGCCAATAAAGAGCTGGGGACGATCCGCGACGCCACCCTGTTCGCCATGACCCCGCCGTCGGTGGACGGTCTCGGACAGAGCAACGGCTTCACCTTCGAGCTGATGGCCAGCGGCGGTACCGACCGCGACAGCCTGATGAAGCTACGCAGTCAGCTGCTGGCCGCGGCCAACCAGAGCGGCGAGCTGCAGTCGGTGCGCGCCAACGACCTGCCGCAGATGCCGCAGCTGCAGGTGGATATCGATAACAACAAAGCGGTCTCGCTGGGGCTGTCGCTGAGCGACGTGACCGATACCCTCTCCAGCGCCTGGGGCGGTACCTACGTGAATGACTTTATCGACCGCGGCCGGGTGAAGAAGGTGTACATCCAGGGCGAGAGCGACGCGCGCGCCGTGCCCTCCGACCTCGGCAAATGGTTCGTTCGCGGCAGCGATAACAGCATGACGCCCTTCTCCGCCTTCGCCACCACCCACTGGCAATACGGTCCGGAAAGCCTGGTGCGCTACAACGGCTCCGCCGCCTTTGAGATCCAGGGCGAAAACGCCGCCGGCTTCAGCTCCGGCGCGGCGATGGACAAGATGGAAAAGCTGGCCGACAGCCTGCCGGCGGGCTCCACCTGGGCGTGGAGCGGCATTTCGCTGCAGGAAAAGCTGGCCAGCGGCCAGGCGATGAGCCTGTACGCCATCTCGATTCTGGTGGTGTTCCTGTGCCTGGCGGCGCTGTATGAGAGCTGGTCGGTGCCGTTCTCGGTGATCATGGTCATCCCGCTCGGCCTGCTCGGCGCGGCGCTGGCGGCGACGCTGCGCGGCTTAAGCAACGACGTCTACTTCCAGGTGGCGCTGCTGACCACCATCGGCCTGTCGTCGAAGAACGCCATCCTGATCGTGGAGTTCGCTGAATCCGCAGTGGATGAGGGTTATTCGCTCTCCCGGGCGGCTATCCGCGCCGCGCAGACCCGTCTGCGCCCAATTGTCATGACCTCGCTGGCGTTTATCGCCGGGGTGCTGCCGCTGGCCATCGCCACCGGCGCCGGGGCCAACAGCCGCGTGGCGATCGGCACCGGCATCATCGGCGGCACCCTGACGGCCACCCTGCTGGCGGTGTTCTTCGTACCGCTGTTCTTCGTGCTGGTGAAACGCTTCTTCACCCGCCAACGTTCTTCTCAGGAGTAAGGTATGTTTCGTTTGAGTTTTATGTTTATCGCGCTCCTGACCGCGGGCTGCGTCTCGCTTGATCCGCATTATGATCGCCCGGCCGCGCCGGTGCCGGCTACCCTCCCCGGGGCGCACGGCGAATCGACGGCGGTGGTCGGCGACTGGCAGAAAGTGGTCAATGACGCGCGGCTGAAAAAAGTGGTCAGTATCGCGCTGAACAGCAACCGCGATGTGCAAAAGGCGCTGGCCGATATCGAGGCCGCGCGCGCCCAGTACGGCGAGACGCGGGCGTCGCTGTTCCCCACCGTCGATGCCGAGCTGAGCCATACGCGCAGCAAAACGGTGGCCAGCGGCCTGAGCTCCGCTTCGCAGGCCGACGGGGCGGTCTCCAGCTTCGAGCTGGATCTGTTTGGCAAGAACCAGAGCCTGTCGCGCGCGGCGCGCGAAACCTGGCTTGCCAGCGAATTCACCGCGCAGAATACCCGGCTGACGATGATTGCCGATTTGACCACCGCCTGGGTGACCCTGGCGACGGATAACAGCAATCTGGCGCTGGCGCAGCAGACCATGGACAGCGCAGCAAACTCGCGCAACATCGTCGCCCGTCAGATGGCGGTGGGCACCGCCTCCGCCGGCGATTTAAGCTCGGCGGAAAGCGTCTATCAGCAGGCGCGCGCCAGCGTCGCCAGCTACCGCACGCTGGTGGCGCAGGATAAAAACGCTATTAACCTGCTGGCGGGGGAAACCGTGCCGGAGAGCCTGCTGCCCGGCACCCTCGACAGTCTCGGGGATAACTGCATCGCCCTGGTGCCGGCGGGGGTGTCATCGTCGGTGCTGCTGCGCCGGCCGGATATTCAGGAAGCGGAGCATAATCTGAAGAGCGCCAATGCCGATATCGGCGCGGCGCGGGCGAACTTCTTCCCGTCGATTTCCCTGACCGCCAGCGCCGGCGTCGGCAGCGACTCGCTGTCGTCGCTGTTCAGCCACGGGATGCAGGTGTGGTCGTTCGCCCCCTCCATTAGCCTGCCGCTGTTCACCGGCGGCAGCAACCTGGCGCAGTTGCGCTATGCGGAAGCGGAGAAGAAGGGGCTGATCGCCACCTACGAGAAATCGATTCAGAGCGCCTTTAAGGACGTTGCCGATGCGCTGGCGCGCCGGGAAACGCTAAATGAAGAGCTCGATGCCCAGCAACAGTATGTCGCCGCCGAGCAGACCTCGCTGGATATCGCCATGAAGAGCTATCAGGCTGGGGTCGGCGATTATCTGTCGGTGCTCACCGCCCAGCGCACGCTGTGGTCGGCGAAGACGACGCTGCTGTCCCTGCAGCAGACCGACCTCAATAACCGGATCACCCTCTGGCAGTCGCTGGGCGGCGGCGCCAGTTAATTTCACCCGCCGGGCGACCGCGCCCGGCTTCTGTAAGGAATCGTTATGCCACGTGTTTCCCTCTCCTGGGCGCTGATCCTCGGCCTGCTGTCGGGCATTGGGCCGCTGTGCACGGATTTTTATCTGCCGGCTCTGCCGGAGATCACTCAGCAGCTGCAGGCCACCAGCACCCAGACCCAGCTGTCGCTGACCGCCGCGCTGATTGGCCTCGGCCTGGGTCAGCTGTTTTTCGGCCCGCTGAGCGACCGGATTGGCCGCCTGAAACCGCTGGCGCTGTCCCTGCTGTTGTTTATCTTCTCTTCGGCGATGTGCGCCCTGACCCGGGATATCAACATGCTGATTGTCTGGCGCTTTTTACAGGGCTTCGCCGGCGCCGGCGGCTCGGTGCTGTCGCGCTCCATCGCCCGCGATAAATACCAGGGCACCCTGCTGACCCAGTTTTTCGCCCTGCTGATGACGGTGAACGGCATTGCGCCGGTCCTGTCCCCGGTGCTGGGCGGCTACGTGATCACCGCCTTCGACTGGCGAATTCTCTTCTGGACGATGGCCGCCATTGGCGGCGCGCTGCTGGTCATGAGCCTGACTATCCTGCGGGAAACGCGCCCGGCCGCGGCGACCCATGCCGCCCGCCAGCGGCCCGGCCAGCCGGTGCTGAAGAATCGTCGTTTTCTGCGCTTCTGCCTGATTCAGGCGTTTATGATGGCCGGGCTGTTCTCCTACATCGGCTCCTCTTCCTTCGTAATGCAGAGCGAATACGGCATGAGCGCCATGCAGTTCAGCCTGCTGTTTGGTCTGAACGGTATCGGGCTGATTATCGCGGCGATGATCTTTTCCCGTCTGGCGCGCCGCTTCAGCGCCGAAGGCCTGCTGCGCGGCGGCCTGACGCTGGCGGTGGGCTGCGCGGCGATCATGCTGCTGTTTGCCTGGCTGCAGCTGCCGGTTCTGGCGCTGGTCGGCCTGTTTTTTACCGTGTCGCTGATGAGCGGCATCAGTACCGTCGCCGGCGCGGAAGCGATGAGCGCCGTCGACGCCGCCCAGTCCGGGACCGCGTCCGCGCTGATGGGCACCCTGATGTTTGTTTTCGGCGGCATCGCCGCGCCGTTGGCGGGCCTCGGCGGCGAAACGATGCTGAAGATGAGCCTCGCGATGGCGATCTGCTACCTGCTGGCGCTGCTGATGGGCCTCAGCCAGCCGCGCGGCGCGCGCTAAACGCCAGGTGCGGTAATAAAATATTCCACCTTGATTACCGCACTATTTCCCGCCATCTCTACCATTCTCATATTATTCTCCTCGAACTAATCGTGATACTCTTCACAGGCAAGGAATAAATAATTCCTTATACTGCGCACGACTGAGAATAACGAGGTTCCTATGAGTATTGACCTGAGCAAACTGCTGACCGAGCGACGCAACGCCAACAGCGCCAACATTGACACCCTTTCCACCCTCGAGATGCTGACGGTGATAAACCAGGAAGACCAGCAGGTGGCCCAGGCGATTACGCCCTATCTGCCGCAGATTGCCGAGGTGGTGGATAAGGTCGCGACGGCGCTGCAGGCCGGTGGCCGCTTGATTTATATCGGCGCTGGCACCTCAGGGCGTCTGGGGATCCTCGATGCCAGCGAATGCCCGCCGACTTTTGGCACCCGCCCGGAGCAGGTGGTGGGGATCATCGCCGGCGGACATAAAGCGATTCTCAGCGCCGTGGAAAACGTGGAAGACAACAAAGCGCAGGGGGCGATGGATCTGCAGAACCTGAACTTCAGCAACCGCGATGTACTGGTGGGGCTGGCGGCCAGCGGACGCACGCCGTACGTCATTGGCGCCATGGAGTATGCCCATCGTCAGAATGCCTTTGTCGCCATCGTCAGCTGTAACCCGCATGGCGAAATGGCTCAGCTGGCGGACGTCGCCATCACCCCGGTGGTCGGCCCGGAGGTAGTGACCGGCTCGACCCGCCTGAAAGCCGGTACCGCGCAGAAGCTGGTGCTGAACATGATCTCCACCGGGGCGATGATCCGCGTCGGCAAGGTCTACAGCAACCTGATGGTCGACGTCGAAGCGACCAACGCCAAGCTGATTGAGCGCCAGGTTTCCATCGTGATGGAGGCGACCGACTGCGATCGTCCCACAGCCCAGAAGGCGCTGGAGGCCTGCGGCCGCCACTGTAAAACGGCGATCGTGATGGTGCTGGCGGACTTAAGCGCCGAAGCGGCGCAGTCGCTGCTGGCGAAGAACAACGGCTATATCCGCAAGGCGCTCAGCAACACCTGAGCGCCGACAGACAGGTAACGGGCAATGGCAAAAATAACGAAAGAGATGATAGCGCGGATCCTCGCCCACGCAGGCGGCGCCGCTAACGTCGCGCAGGCAGGCAACTGCATGACGCGCCTGCGCTTGACCCTGCGCGATGAAGGCCTGGCCGACACCGCCGCCATACGCCAGATTGACGGCGTGATGGGGGTGATCGTCAGCGACGAGCAGTTCCAGGTGGTGCTCGGCCCCGGCAAGGCGCAAACCGCCGCCGAGATGATGAACGGCCTGCTGGAGGAGGCGCCCGCCGCGCCGACGCTGGCCGACGTCGCGGCGGAGAAAAAACAGGCGCTGAAGGGCAAGCAGACCAGCGCGGTGCAGAAGTTTCTCGCCAAATTCGCCACCATTTTTACGCCGCTGATCCCTGGCTTTATCGCCGTCGGGCTGCTGCTGGGCTTCGCCACCCTGGCGGAACAGGTTTTCGTGCTGGAGAACGCCCATCCGAACGCCAGCCTGGTGGCGCTGATTGGCTATATGAAGGTATTCAGCAAAGGGATGTTCACCTTCCTGAGTATCCTGATTGGCTATAACGCCCAGAAGGCGTTCGGCGGCTCCGGCGTGAACGGCGCGATTATCGCCTCGCTGTTCGTGCTGGGCTACAACCCGGAGGCGACCAGCGGCGTCTATGCCGGGATCTCCACCTTCTTCGGCCACGGTATCGATCCGCGCGGCAATATCATCGGCGTATTGATCGCCGCCATCCTTGGGGCGTGGGTTGAACGCCAGGTGCGGCGGGTCATGCCGGCCAACCTCGATATGATCCTCACCTCGGCGGTGACGCTGCTGATCATGGGCGCGGTGACCTTTACGGTGATCATGCCGATTGGCGGCTGGTTGTTTACCGGCATGTCGTGGCTGTTCCTGCATCTTAACGGCAATCCGTTTGGCTCGGCGGTGCTGGCCGGTCTGTTCCTGCTGGCGGTGATGTTCGGCGTCCATCAGGGGTTTGTCCCGGTCTATTTTGCGCTGGTGGATGCCCAGGGCTTTAACTCGCTGTTCCCAATCCTGGCGATGGCCGGGGCCGGGCAGGTGGGGGCGGCGCTGGCGCTGTTCTGGCGGGCGAAGCGCGATTCGCTGCTGCGAACCCAGATTAAGGGGGCGATTATTCCGGGCTTCCTCGGGATTGGCGAGCCGCTAATCTACGGCGTCACCCTGCCGCGGATGAAGCCGTTTGTCACCGCCTGCCTCGGCGGCGCCTGCGGCGGCTTCTTCGTCGGGCTGATCGCCTGGCTGGGGCTGCCGGTCGGCCTGAACACGGTGTTTGGTCCGTCCGGGCTGGTGGCGCTGCCGCTGATGACCTCCGGCAGCGGGATTTACGCCGGGATGGCGGTCTACGCCGGCGGACTGGCGGTCTCCTACCTGTGCGGCTTTGCGCTCACCTGGCTGTTCGGCAGTAAAAATGTCGATTTAAGTTAGAGCGCGTTTGTCGGTTAATGCCCGGCGGCGGCTTCGCCTTACCGGGCCTGCAAAATAGTTGTACCGCCGCGCCCGACTACCATTTCCTGCCCCGCCGCCCCGGGCGGGCGCATGCTATGATTCCCCTTTGTCATATTTCGCCAGAGGAAAAGATGGGCTCCAGCAAAAAAGGGATGCTGAACGTACTGATTGCCGCCGTGCTGTGGGGCAGTTCCGGGGTGTGCGCGCAGTTTATTATGCAGGAAAGCCAGATGTCGTCGCCGTTTCTGACCATGACGCGTCTGCTGTTCGCCGGGCTGATCCTGTTGATGCTCGGCTTTGTTCACGGCGACCGCATTTTCCGCGTGCTGCAAAACCGCCGCGACGCCGTCAGCCTGCTGTTTTTCTCGCTGTTTGGCGCGTTAACCGTGCAGTTCACCTTTCTGATGACCATTGAAAAATCGAATGCCGCCACGGCCACGGTGCTGCAGTTCCTGTCCCCGACGATCATCGTCGCCTGGTTCGCCCTCGCCCGTAAAGCGCGCCCCACTCCGCTGGTGCTGGGGGCTATCTGCACCTCGCTGGCAGGCACCTTTCTGCTGGTGACCCACGGCAACCCGACGACGCTGTCGATTTCGCCGGCGGCGCTGTTCTGGGGGATCGCCTCGGCGTTTGCCGCCGCGTTTTATACCACCTATCCCTCGACGCTGATTGCCCGCTACGGGACGCTGCCGATCGTGGGATGGAGCATGCTGTTCGGCGGCGCGATGCTGCTGCCGTTTTATGGCGGCCAGGGCACCGATTTTGTGGTTAACGGCAGCCTGCTGTTAGCCTTTTTCTACCTGGTGGTGATCGGTACTTCGCTGACCTTCAGCCTTTATCTTAACGGCGCGCAGAAGATTGGCGGCGCCAAAGCCGGGATCCTCAGCTGCGCCGAACCGCTGAGCAGCGCCCTGCTGTCGCTTCTGCTGCTGGGGATCACCTTCACGCTGCCGGACTGGCTGGGCACGCTGCTGATCCTGGCCTCGGTGGTGCTGATCGCCATCGACTCGCGGCGGCGGGTGAGAGCCGCCTGAGGCGATGATAACAAACGCCTTTTCAACAAGTTAAATTAACCGCTATTTGCGTGTTTTCCCGCCTGCGCATATAGTTGACGGAAGCGATTACGGAAGGAGAAGCCTGATGAAAGCATGTTGGATGGTATGCCTGGTCACCGCCCTGAGCGCCACGTCGGCGTGGGCTGAATCACCGCTGCAAAGCCTGCAGTTCGAACAGCAAAAGCAGCAGGTGCTTAAAGCGGTGAAGGAAAAATGCGCGCCAGCAAGCCACCTCAGCGACAACGATTTTGCCAATAACGTGCTGGCGACCGACGGCAACAAGAACGCGGTCCGCGAAGCAACGCTGGCGAAAGAGCGCAATAACCAGAAAAGCTACCAGGCCGCGATCGACAAAATCGTCTGTCCGGCCAAATAGCGACTATTTCAGCCTGGCGACCAGCGTTCTCCAGTCAAACGGCGTCAACTGCCTGTAGCTCAGGCTACGGGCAGCCATCTGGTGCGGAAGCTGGCGCTGGCTTCTCGCGATCGCCTTGCTCATGACCCCGCTGCTACCCACGTCACGCAGGGTTTTCACCACCTCTTCCATCTCTTCGCTGCGCCGAATTCCGTGTTCCGCCACCCGGCTGATCAGATAGTCGGGAAACGTCCCCGTCCAGCCCAGAGAGGGGAAACTATGATGCAAGGAGCTCAGCACCTCCTCCTCGACGCCATATTCACGGGCCGCGAACAGACATTCAGTGGTGAGCGCTTCAAGACCCTTGATCATCACGCTGCGGCACATTTTTATCGCCGACACCTGGCCCACCGTACTGGCGCCATAGCGGGCGTTCAGCCCCAGCCCCTGCAGACGCGGCGCCATCGCCTCCGCCTGCGGCCCGCCGATCAATAACGGTGTCTGCAATCGGGCCGGCGGCACCGGCGCCATCACCGCGACATCAATGTAAACGCCGGGAAGAAAATGGCCAGCCGCCTGCCGTTTCGTCTCCGGCGCCACGGAGTTGAGATCGAGGAAATATTGCCCCGGCTGCAGCAGCGCGGCGGCCAGCTGCGCGACCTTTAGCGCCTCACCGGCGGTCACAGTAGAAAAAACCAGCGTGGCGCTCTCCAGCGCCTGCGCCAGCGAACTCCCCACCTGAACGCCCGACTCACTGGCTTTCCTGACCATTGCCTCTCGCTCCGGGCCATTGAGCTTGCAATCCCAAATGGTCACCGCATGCTCACGGGCCAGATCTGCCGCCAGAATGCCACCCGCCTCGCCAAAACCAATAAACGCGATTGTCGTCATCATTACTCCTC
This sequence comes from Klebsiella sp. C239, assembly GCF_048822715.1. Taxonomy (NCBI): domain Bacteria; kingdom Pseudomonadati; phylum Pseudomonadota; class Gammaproteobacteria; order Enterobacterales; family Enterobacteriaceae; genus Klebsiella; species Klebsiella sp. C239. The sequence goes on from NZ_JBMEZK010000006.1 coordinate 382,148, forward strand.
ACACGGCCAGACGCGGGCCGGAATAAAAACTTCGCCAGCAAACAGCAGTCGCGCCGTGCGTAACAGGCCGCAGCCTGCCAGGGCGCCATCAGCGTCAAGCTGAAGCGTCACGCTAAATTCACCTGTCGGATGCTCAACGCTGAGCAGCGGCGTCTCGCCTGGCGCGACCTGCGCCATGCCCTGCGCGACAGTGCCCGGGATCAGACAGGCGCTGGCGACACTCACCGCGCCAAAAACGCCGATCGACGCGTGGCAGCGATGCGGGATAAAGGTGCGGCTGCTGATGGCGCCGCCGTGTCGCGGCTCGGCGATCAGGGTCATCTTTGGCACCGTACGCTGGCTGACGTCACCCAACTGCATCAGTGGCCCGGCCTGCAGACGAATCGACTCGAGGCGACGTTTAAGCGCGTCATCATTATCCAGTTGTTCGCGTGTCTCATAGCCTGTGCATCCCAGATCGCAAGCGCGCAGCAGGATCACAGGCATCCCGTTATCGATGCAGGTCACCTCGACGCCATCAAAACGGTCGCGGACCCTGCCGGTCGGCAGCAGTGTCCCGCAGCTGGAGCCTGCCACATCAAGAAAATGGAGCAGGATTGGACTGGCGCTGCCCGGCACACCATCGATACGACTCTCGCCGACGTAGTTGACTCCCTCGGCATCGCAGGGGATCTCTGCCACCGCCAGTTGCCCCGTGTTCTCCATATAAATACGCACCCGAGTAAGCGGCGCATCGTGGGGAACGAGCCCACGCTCGATGGCGAAAGGGCCAACGGCGGCAAGAATATTCCCGCAATTTTGGCCGTAATCCACCGTGGCCCCCGCCACGTTCACCTGGGCAAACAGATAGTCCACATCGGCGTCAGGCCGTGCAGAGCGGCGAATAATCGCCACTTTACTGGTCAGCGGATCGGCGCCGCCGATCCCGTCAATTTGCCGGGGATCTGGCGAGCCCATCACCGCCAGCAGCACCGCATCACGTTGCGCCGGATCGGCAGGCAAATCGTCAGCAAGAAAACAGGCCGCCTTCGAGGTGCCGCCGCGCATCCACAGACAAGGGATCCCACGTTGCGCCATCTTACTCCTCCACCTCATCAGCACTGTCGTAATACCGCAGCCCCTTTTCCGCCAGACGCGGGCGCATAGCGTAAATATCGAGTCCCAACTCGCCATGGCGCATCCGCTCACGCTTCGCAAGTTCATTACTCATGCGGGCTTCCGCTTTATCAAGCACATCACGAACCTGAGCGTGCGGCAGCACCACGACTCCGTCGTCGTCAGCCACTACGACATCGCCCGGCTGCACAAGCTGGCCTGCGCAAATCACCGGCACGTTAACCGAACCGAGGCTCTCTTTCACTGTTCCCTGGGCATACACCTGACGAGACCAGACGGCGAATCCCATCTCCCGTAGCGTCTGCGAATCGCGAATGCCGATATCGCCCACCAGACCGACCACGCCGCGCGATTGTAGAGACGTCGCCAGCAGATCGCCGAAGAAGCCATCGCCGCACGGCGACGTCGGGGCCACCACCAGAATATCGCCGGCGCGGCACTGCTCGACCGCGACATGAAACATCCAGTTGTCACCTGGCGTCACCAGCACGGTTACCGCGTTGCCCGCCCGACTGACACCCTGCTGAATCGGACGGATTGTCGGCCCCATCAGCCCCTGACGATCCCAGGCCTCATGAAGCGTCGCCACCCCGGCCGCCTCACAGCGGCGCAAAACCGCCTCGTCATGGCGCGGCAGATGGCGGATCACAAGGCCTTTTTTATTTAACAGGTTCATGCCAGGTTCTCCGTTACGCGGGGGAAGATGCTCTGGAAGGCTTCGCCGTGAACGATATCGCGCGCGGCCGTGATGCCGATATTGCGCTTGGCCTGTACCCCGCGCTGCAGCGCCACGCGGGTGTAGTATTCCCACAGATGCTCCTGACCCTGCATGCACTGAATGGCCTGATACTTTTTCTCCCAGACGGCGGTGATGTCCAGTAACACATCGGGTTTCCAATTGCACTGCTCCGGCTGGTGCGGTTCGAAACAGTAAACCGGGGGAGCAGAGACAATTTTCTCACCGGGGCGATAGCCCTCTGCCTGGGCGATAATCCGTGCTTCCTGAGCCAGATGGGAGGCCAGCGGATGATCGTAGTTATAGGGATCGTGCAGGGAGTGCGTCAGGACAAAGTGGGGCTGGATACGGCGATACACATCCGCCAGACGAAATAGCGTCTCTTTATCGGCGCGCAGCGGATAGTCGCCGATATCAAAGAATTCGACGCTGGCGCCCAGGATCTCGGCAGCAGCCTGCGCCTCTTCGCGACGGACTTGCTTCACCGCCTCCTCCGTCATGTTGCCTTTACGCCATAGTTTGGCGGACTCGCCGCGCTCGCCAAAGGACAAACAGACCACATGGACCTGATAGCCCTGCAGGGCATGCAGGGCTATCGCACCACCCGCGCGCCAAACGAAATCGGCCGAGTGGGCGCTGACGACAAGGGCACTTTTTTCGCTAACCGGATGAGACATGATGGCTTCCTCTGTTGTTTTTTTCAGCTTGTCATGTCCCGCCGTTGGGAGGTAATTCGTTAACTTGCGAAGGCTATGATTTTTATTTATGTTGTCGACTCACTCACTGTATCAGGCCTGACGAATAATGCTGAAGAGAATGCACAATAAAATCATAAATATCATGCAGCTGCGTTTTTTCTGTCAGGTCGCGCTGCGCGGAAGCGTTTCGCGTGCTGCCGATGACTTATTCCGCACGCAGTCAGCGATAACCCGGGCTATCCGCGATCTTGAAGCCGCGTTGAACGTCACGCTATTCGAACGCCATTACAGCGGCATGGTGCCCACCGAGTATGGCAAGTGCATCCTGCCGCGCGCCCGGCGGGCGATTGACGACCTGCAGGCCATTCCGGCGCTGTTGCAGAAACACCATACCCGCACCAGCGGCCCCCTGGCGGACGCCGGCTGGCTGTTCAATACCCGCCGGTTAGCCATTTTTATTCAGCTCTATCACGTCAACCATACCCAAACCGTCGCGCAACAGTTGGGGATCACCCAACCGGCGGTCAGCGCCGCGCTGAAAGTCCTGGAAAAAGGGGCGGATTCGGCGCTGTTTCGCCGAACGCCAGAAGGGGTACGCCCCACGCCTGCCGCAGAACTGCTCTATCCGCCGGTCAGCAGAGCGCTCAACGAACTGGAAAATATCTGGAGCGATCTCGCCGCCCGTCGTGGGGTACTGGAGGGCACCGTGCGTATTGGCGCTCTGCCGCTGAGTCGCACCCGGCTACTGCCCACCGCCATCGCCGCCTTTCTGGCACAGCACCCGGGCATTACTCTCATGACCAATGAAAGCCCGTATGAGTCGCTGGTCGCCGATATGCGGGCAGGTAATATCGATTTTATTATCGGTGCGCTGCGCCAGGATGAAGATCTACCGGACCTCTGTAGCGAGGCGTTATTCGAAGAGGATATGCTGATTTTACTGCGTAATAACCACCCACTGCTACGCCATCCAGACCCGCGTAGCCAGCTGGCGACAGCGCAATGGGTGCTACCGCGCGCCAACGCCCCGGCACGCCATTTGCTGGATAGGGCGTTTGTCACCTTAGGATTGCCGCTGCCTCAGCCGACGGTGGAGACCGGGGATGCGGCGATGGTGCGAGGGTTGCTGAGGGACTCAGACATGCTGGCGGCGGTTTCCGCCAGCCAGATGCGTTTTGAGACAGACAACGGGCTGCTCAGCGTGTTGCCGGTCCCCCTGCCTGATACCACCCGGCGTATCGGACTGACGTTTCGCGCCGGCAGCCTGCCCTCCCCGGCGACGCAGGCGCTGTTGCGTTTTATTTATCAGCAGGTTCAGGGCGGGACCGTTTAACGTTTACCCGCCACTGAGTAAGTTACCTGTTGGTTACGCGTTTGCTGAAACGCCTCCAGCGTCTGCCCGCGCATCGCGGCGTAAATATGCAGGTTGGATACGCCGACCACCGCGCCCATTTTCTCCAGCAGGAAGAAACTGGCGCCGTACTGAATCAATCCACGCCAGTCGCGTGCGTTGAGCAACTGCTTTTCCTCCTCACTCAGTCCAGCTTCGGCATAAAGCGACTGAGGCGACTGCAGAAAACGTTCGCGCCAGGCAGGCTCAATCAGCCGATGCAGGAAACGGTTAAGCCGCAAGCCATTCAGGCTGCGCTCGTGGGTAAAAGGATAGGTTCCCGGCAGTTTCTCCACCCCGGCCAACTGCTGCGCCATATGCTGGCGATGGCGCGTCAGGGTATCGACGGGGGGCATGCGCGCATTGTTCTCAAGGATCAGCGTAGCGATACCGGTCATCGACGGCAGGTAATAGTCGCGCCAGGTTTCGGTGACATTGGCTGATAGCGCGCCGCGCATCACCAGCCACATGATCACCTCAGACCCCTCCATTCCCCCCAGTTCGGCATATTCGCCAAGGGTCATTTCGGTAAGCTTTTCCGGGTCATTAACCAGCATGTCAACAAACTGGGCGTCCCACTCAGGATTATTAAATCCGCAGCGCTCGCCATGGACCTGATGAGAGAGCCCGCCGGTCGCGACAATCGCCACATTGATATCTTCCGGGAAACTTTCAATCGCCCGCCGCAGCGCCTGACCGAGTTTGTAACAACGACGCGCGCTTGGTACCGGAAATTGCAGCACGCCGATCTGTAACGGGATCACCGCCGTCGGCCACCCCTGCTCTTCATCCCAGGGCAACAGCGCCGAAAGCGGCGAGAAAAGGCCGTGGTCGAGCTTTTTATCCATAAAGAACGACATATCAAACTCATCGGCCATCAGGCTGGCGCCTATGTGCCTTGAGAGCGCCGCGTTGCCCTGTACCGGGGGCAGGCAGCGCGGTCCGCCGCCCTCGTCGGCAACGTCATATTGATTGTCGATTCCCAGCGTAAAAGTCGAATAGTGATCGAAGAAAAAGGCGGTCACATGGTCATTAAAAATGTACACCAGCGCATCCGGTTTTTTCTCCTCCAGCCAGCGCTGCAGCGGTTCGAAGCTCTGGAAGATCGGCGACCATGCCGGGTCCTGCTGTTTATGATGATCGACCGCGAAGCCGATAGTCGGGGTATGAGAGACGGCGATACCGCCGAGAATGTTAGCCATCTGATAACTCCACTTATCGGTGTTCCAGGGGGGATGACAAAGCGTCCAGTTCTGCCTCTGTGAGTCGAGGCTTAGCGTGATTCATACGGTGCAACAAAATACAGATCCCCGCCAGGCAGGCCGGTAGCGCAAGCACTAAAAAGATCGAGGAGTGTCCCGGTACGGCCAGCATCAGCATCCCGCCCAGCGTGGAGCTGAGAATAGCGCCGGTACGGCCGATACCATGCATCCAGCTGACGCCGGTGGCGCGGATTTCGGTTTGATAATAGGCTGGCGAATAGGCCTGCAGACCGTTCTGCGCGCCGTTAATGCACATCCCGCTGATAAAAATCAGCACCGATAGCGCCGCCGATCCGAAATCCATCAACCCCTGGGACATCAAGCACAGGCAGCCGAGAAAATAGGTTGCCGCAATCACCGCTTTCGCCGAGGCACGATCCATCAGCATACCGACAAGGATCCCGCCCAGCGGGCCACCAAGCTGGAACAAGCCGGTCATCATCGCCGCCTGCTGCAGCGACAACCCGCCGGAGCGAAGAATGGTTGGCAGCCAGCCGTTCAGCAGATATATCACGAACAGGCCCATAAAATAGGTCAGCCACAGCGCTATCGTGCCGCGGGCATAGCCATGCCGGAACAGCTGCGCCACTTTACTGCTCCGCGTGATGGGCGGCGCATTCAGCTGGAAAACGGTTTCAGCCGTAAACTGGCCCCCAAGCCGGTTAAGCGCCCTGGCGATCTGCTCGCCAGGTAATCGGCGCGCCACCATGCTCATTGCCGACTCAGGTAACATCACGATCATAAAGGGAAGCACCACGAGCGGCAGCACGCCGCCAAAAATCAGCGCCGAATGCCAGCTGTAATGCGATAACAATCCGGCGGCGATAAAGCCGCCGAGGCCGGAACCCACGTTAAAACCGCTGTACATCAGGGTGATCATCACCCCTTTACGCCGCTCCGGCATATATTCCGCCACCAGCGTGACGCAGTTGGGCATCACCGCGCCAAGTCCAAGGCCAGTAAGAAAACGCATCAGCGCCAGTTGCGATGGGCTTTGCGCCACGGCGCCGGCCAGGCTGAACAGCGCAAACAACGCCACCGACCAGAGTAAAATGCGCTTTCGGCCGTAGCGGTCAGAAAGCGGGCCCGCCACCAGCGCGCCAATGGCGACGCCGAACATGGCCGCCCCAAGAATCGGCCCCATTTCAGCCCGGCTGATGCCCCAGTCCTCGATGAGCGCCGGGGCGACAAAGCCCATCACCGCGGCGTCATACCCATCCAGCATAATGATGATGAAACAGAGCAGCAGCACGTTCCATTGAAAGCGCGAGACCGGGCGGGCATCTATCCACGCTTTCACATCGACAACGTTCATGTGATTCATAGGGTGACTTCCTCAAGCAGGCGGTACGAATGTTCTGGTTAGTGTTTTTTGAGTGGAACTTTCGTACTCAACTTAAGGCAGGTCACGCAGGCTGTCCGGTTCGAAAACCCGGCGACAGATATGAGTTTTATTTATAATGTGAGGGATACGACAAAAAACAGCCATTAAAAAACCCGCAGCCAACGGCGGCGGGTCAGGGCAAGAGCGACGATCAGTGCTTCGGAATAATTAAATCGCCGCGCAGCGGACTGCCGCCCGGGTTGTCCGTTTTCTCGGTCAACCAGTTGACGATCCGCGACGCCATCGCGTCCATGGAATATTCAATCGCCGGGATAGTCGGGATACCGGGCAGCTGTAACGATCCGGCGAGGCTAAACACCATCACATTTTGCGGAACGGCGCGGTTAAACGCCTGCAGCTGCGGCACCACGCGCTGCGCCTGCTGTTCATCGCTCACCAGCAGCGCGTTAAAGTTCAGCGTCGTGGCGTTATTGACCAGCTCCTGCACCGCCACCGACGGCGAGGTGTTATCCAGAAACACCAGATTGCGATTAAACGGCAAAAAGTTTTTTTCCAGCGCGTGCTTGTAGCCCAGCAGCACCTGATCGGCGAAGCCGCTGCTCTGGGGATGGATCAGCGCAATCTGCCTTCTGCCCTGGCTTATCAGATAGTGACAGGCGGTTTCGGCGGCGAAGGCGTGATCGAACTGAATGCTGTTTTCGCCCTCGCTGTCGAGGCAGTCCACCAGCACCACGTCCGGGCGGTTAATATTCAGAGGAAAACGCGCGCCGATGATCAGCACGTTATCGCACAGCCCGCAGGTCAACTCCTCCAGCGAGTTCATCACGCCGCTGCTGGTGTTGGCGAAGCGCAGCAGCAGGTGCTTCTGGTGCTGGCTGAGCTGTTTTTCCAGGGCGTAGAGATAGCTGGTGGTTTGATTGATATTGTCCTGGGCGCAGATGACGCCGATGCAGCCGGTGGACTGGCTAAGCAACGACTGGGCTATCATGTTTGGCCGGTAATTGAGCGTTTCCGCCGCCTGCAGCACCGCCTGACGACTGGCCTCCTTCACGCCACGTGAGCCGCTCAACACTCGCGACACCGTGGCTTTGGAAACCCCGGCAAGTCGTGAAACATCATTGATTGTCGACATCATTTTCCCCTGCGCGGGCGCTGCGCCCCGCTAAAATCCCGTAAACCTGAATCGCTTCAATTATGACCAGCGCAGTATATCCATTTCGCCATTTGTTTGGAAACCGATTTTCCATTTCAGCGCAAAACATCGCCAAATCGACAGAATAATGTGAGCCAAATCCAATAAATCCGCCCCATAACCAGGAGATCTTGACCACTATCACAGTTCTGCTTTTTATGAATGGAAACCGGTTTCCGTCTGATATCAAATCATCCACGCAATAACTTTTTACATTTTGAGGATGGTCGTCGATGTACAAGATTATGCTGTGCTGTTCTGCCGGAATGTCCACCAGTCTGCTGGTCAGAAAGATGGTGGAGGCGGCGAATGAACGTGATCTGCCGGTGCAGATTGACGCCTATGGCGTTTCCGAATTTGACATCCAGTTTCCGCAGTATCAGGTGGTGTTGCTTGGCCCCCAGGTGAAATACATGTTGAAAACCCTGTCTGACAAAGCGGCTTCCCTCAACATTCCGGTTCAGCCCATCGATACGATGGACTACGGCATGCAGCGGGGAGACAACGTCCTGAATTATGCTCTGTCGCTGATCCCAGCGGCGCACTGAGAGGTGTTGAAATGAGTTCTCTGTATCAGTCCATGATTGCCGTGATCGAGCAATCTATTACTCCGCTGGCAGGACGCCTTGGGCAGCAGAAATATGTTATCGCTATCCGCGATGGCTTCACTGCCGCATTGCCGTTTATGATCATCGGCTCTTTCATGCTGGTATTTATCTTTCCGCCGTTTTCACCCGATACCACCAACGGCTTTGCCCGCGGCTGGCTCGATTTCTCCCAGCACTACCGCGAACAGCTGATGCTGCCGTTTAACCTCAGCATGGGCGTAATGACCTTCTTTATCTCGGTCGGCATTGGCGCCAGCCTCGGTCGTCAGTTTCAGCTCGATCCGGTGATGTCCGGTCTGCTGGCGTTTATGGCCTTCCTGCTGGTCGCCGCGCCCTATGCCGATGGTAAAATTTCCACTCAGTATCTGTCCGGCCAGGGCATTTTTACCGCCCTGATCACCGCCATCTACTCCACCCGCGTCTACGCGTGGCTGAAGCAAAACAACATCACCATCCGTCTGCCGAAAGAGGTGCCGACCGGCGTCGCCCGTTCATTTGAAATCCTGATCCCGGTGCTGGTGGTGATTGGTACTTTGCATCCGCTGAACCTGTTTATCGAAGCGCAGACCGGGATGATCCTGCCGCAGGCGATCATGCATCTGCTGGAGCCGCTGGTTTCCGCCTCCGACTCGCTGCCGGCGATTTTGCTCTCCGTTCTGATGTGCCAGATTTTCTGGTTCGCCGGGATCCACGGCTCGCTGATTGTCACCGGCATTATGAACCCGTTCTGGATGGCCAACCTGTCGGCAAACCAGGCGGCGCTGGCGGCCGGCACGGTGCTGCCGCACGTCTATCTGCAGGGTTTCTGGGATCACTATCTGCTGATTGGCGGCGTCGGTTCGACCCTGCCGCTGGCCTTCCTGCTGCTGCGTAGCCGGGCCACTCATCTGCGCACCATCGGCAAGATGGGCATCGTGCCGAGCTTCTTTAATATCAACGAGCCGATCCTGTTCGGGGCGCCGATCATCATGAACCCGATGATGTTTATCCCCTTCGTCTGCGTACCGATGGTCAACGCGGTGCTGGCTTACGGCGCGACGCGTCTTGGCTGGCTGAGCCAGGTGGTGTCTCTCACTCCGTGGACCACGCCGGCACCGATTGGCGCCTCGTGGGCGGCCAACTGGACGCTGAGCCCGGTAGTGATGTGCCTTATCTGCATGGTGATGTCGGCGGTGATTTACCTGCCGTTCCTGCGCGCCTATGAACGTTCCTTAATGAAAACCGAAGTTGAGAAAACCAAAAATAGCGTTCCGGTGGCAGAAACCGTTAGCTAATTCCTCTCCGCCCCGGAGAGATAATATGATGACAGCGTCATAATGCAGAAAAAGGACTTTCACTGCATTATTAAATAATAAAGACCTCAGGAATACACATGATTGAATTAGAAGATGCGGTAATGGAAATTATCGTCAATGCGGGACAGTCACGCTCATTATGTTTTGAAGCGCTGCATGCGGCCCGAACCGGAAATATCGACGAAGCGCGTTTACTCTTAAATGAGGCCGACGGTTACGCCCGCCGGGCGCATCAGATGCAGACCCAGCTCATCGAGCAGGATGCCGGTGAAGCGCGTCAGCCTATGACGCTTATTATGGTACATGCCCAGGATCATCTGATGAATTCGCTGCTGGCCCGCGAGTTCTCAGAAGAATTAATCCATCTGTACCAGCGTTAATTAATATGGAATAACGTCAGCGAGAATATTACTCTCCGGCGTCGCTGTACCCTAAAAAAACAAATCAGCTTATTTTGGTTATTTATTTTAGCCAGAATGGGATGGTTATTATCTGAAATATATTAATTATTAAAGCGAGATAACCATGAATACTGTGAAAAAACTGCCTTTAGCCATGGCGGTTGTCGCCGCGCTGTGCCCAATTTCCGTAATGGCGCAAGAATTTACTCAGGAGCAGATCGACGCCATTGTCGCCAAAGCCGTTGATAAAGCGCTGGCCGACCGCCAGGCGAAAATTGACGCCGCGGCCGACAAAAAGGTCGACGTCATTACCAACCCGCAGACCACCGCCGCCTCGCCGGATGTGGCGATTCCGTTCGGCCTCAAGTTCAGCGGCTATGCCCGCTATGGCGCCCATTTCCAGACCGGCGACCAGAAATATGTCGGCGTCGACGGCTCCTATAACGGCGCCTCGGCGATCGGTCGTCTGGGCAACGAAAGCAACGGCGGCGAATTCCAGATCAGCAAAGCCTTCAAAAGCGCGCAGGGGGCTATCTGGGATCTCAACGTCATGTTTGACCACTGGAGCGACGAGGTTAACCTGAAGAAGGCCTACGTCGGCGTCACCAACGTGCTGGAATCCAAC